>CAYZFQ010000004.1:0-239849 GCA_964477895.1 uncultured Bacteriovoracaceae bacterium
TGGCGGAGGAGGCGAGACTCGAACTCGCAAGCCTGTTAAGGCGGCAGATTTCGAATCTGCTGGATTACCAATTATCCTACCCCTCCGGGGTATAGTTGTGAGGACAGCCCAGGTGTCCCAAAACTCCCTGGCTGCGTCAAGGCTGATGTCTAGGCATGTTGGATATTTGACTACGGAATTGAATGACCTCATTTTAGTATGAAGTCATGACAACATTCGATATCGCACAAGCCTATAAAGAAGCCAAAACTCGCTTCGATACCCGGGCCCTACTTTTTATGGTGGCCATTCACGTGGGGGCGGTCGCCGCACTTTTCTTCTGGTCTTGGACCAACGTGCTTACCGGCTTTTTACTCTATGTGATGAGTGGAATGGGGATTACCATTGGCTATCACCGTTTGCTATCTCACCAGAGTTTCAAAACCTGGAAGGGCTTTGAGTATTTTTGGGCTCTTATGGGTGTACTAGCGGCCCAACGAGGCCCCATACTTTGGGTCGCCCAGCATCGCCAACACCACTCTAAATCCGATTCTCCGCTTGATCCCCATGATATCAACAAAGGGTTTTTTTGGGCGCACATGCTGTGGGTCTTTAGCGGATTTCCGGCTTGGTATGAGGAAGGCCAGAAAAAAACCTTTGCCCCCGATTTGCTCAAAGATCCGGTACTTCGCTTTTTAGATAAATATTATCTTTTGCCCATTACACTTTTGGGTGTGGGTTTATTTTGGGCCGGTGGTCTTCCCCTCTTTTTGTGGGGCTTTTGTTTGCGAATGGTTTGCGTGTATCACTTCACTTGGTTTGTAAATTCGGCAGCCCACACTTGGGGTTACCGGCACTTCAAAGCCGAGAAGGCCACTAACAACTGGTGGGTGGCCCTACTGACCTTCGGGGAAGGTTGGCATAATAACCATCACCAATTTCCTACTTCGGCACGTCATGGCTTGCGCGCCTGGGAAATCGACGTTTCTTGGATTTCTATTTGGTTTATGAGCAAGTTTGGAATGGCTCAAAAGATTCGCCTGCCTCGAGCCGAAGAACTTCCGTGGAAGAAGCGCCGCCAGGCTTAGTTCCAGGTTTTTAGCTCGATTTTTTTACCCTTAACTAAATCCTTTTCATTTTCAATTTTGATTTCTTGCCCCGGTAGTACGGGGTGCCAAATTTTTAAAGTGAAGGGGTAGGCCGGCAGCTCGGCCAGCGTAAATTTTCCTTCAGAGGTGGATATCGCAAAATTATTGGTGGGAACTGAGAGCACCCAGGCCTTCATTTGCGCATGAATATGGCAGAGGAGCTCGGAAACTCCCGTTTCCTTTACCTGAAATCGATACTCTTTTTGTTTGGCCGTCATCACCACCCGCAAATTTTTAAGAGGACCTTCTTGGGCCTTGAGTCCATGAGTGGCCGGGTCGGAATTTTTAAAAATCAAGGTGGATCCGACAGGAACAACTGTAATGTAGGGACGAAACGACATATTGATCTGATCAATAAAGGCTTGGGTCGGCTTAATTTTGGGTGGAGCTTTTGAGCTTTCCCCTAAGGGCTCTGCCCAAAGAACAGCGCTATCCTTTTCGGGATAATCTTGGGGGAAGTTAATCTCTCCAGTGAGCGAGCTCGCAGCGCTCACTCGGGTCATACCAAGGACTAAAAAAAATGCCCAAGACTTCACTTGGCTTTGGCCAGACCTTCGTATTCAAAATCAAATTCCACATCAAAGGGTTTCCAATAATCTTTCACACCGGTTCTAGCGTCGGTATGGCGAGCCAGATCCGGGGCGCTGATAGAGTAAATCAATTTATAATTGCCTTTGCCGGGCATGCGCAGCGTGGTGCCGTAGTGAGGTCCGTCGGCCGCAATCATGGGCATAAAGGGGCCTTCGAGCACGGGCTTTTTTTCACCCTTACGGAACAATTTATAATTTACCGTGAGATAGGGAATCCACTCGCCAGCTCCAAAGCCGCTAGGGTTGTTGGGTAGAGAATGAATGTCGGCCTCGATGTGAATGAGTTCTTTTCCGGGTTGGACGAATTTTTCCTTAGCCAGTTCGGCATTGAAGTCGCTGTGGCCAGCGTGATCGGCGTGTCCCGCCTTTGGCATCACAGCTTTATGGTCCATGGGAACTGCCGGAAAATAGACCGCGGCAATTTTTAACTTTTCTTGGCTTCGCTCCACCTCGTCACCAATTGGATATTCCCGAAAGGGCGCCGCCACGATTTGTGAACTGAAAAAAAGGAATGCCGAAAATGCGAAGAATTTAGAATTTTTCAAAAAGTTATCTCCTTAGGCTGAGTGAAAAAATGTTTCTGAAGCCATACCCAGGTTAACGAGATGGCGAAAGCTAAAACGAAAAAGGCCTGCAATAATAAACTTTGCAGAGTGGGGTAAAAACCTAAAACAGAAAGTGTGGGCCACCCGCGTAGTTCCGTTACGCCTAAGTAACCGCCAGCCTGAAGTTCGACGACGGCCTTACCTGCAAAAATTATAGCTAAGAGGTAAAGCATCGCGCTGGTGACTCGGAAAAAAGCTTTGAGGGGAATTTTTACCATGCCCTTGCGTAGACCCCAATAAAGCACGGCCAAAAGTAAGGTGCCCGAGACAAAGCCGAAGGCGATGGCCGAATATCCCGATTTTTGAGTTGAAGAAAAAAGAGCCTGATAAAAAAGCACAGTCTCCGCTCCCTCGCGAAAGACGGCAAGAAAGCAGGTGAACCATAGGGCGCGCCGGCTGCCTTCACTAAGAGAGCTTGATAGTTTATTGCGAATGTATTTCTGCCAGTTGTTGGATTCGGCTTTGGAGACGAGCCAGTGGCCGACGGTAAATAGCATGGCGCAGGCCACCAACATTGTAAGACCTTCTAGGAGTTCTTGTTGGGCGGCGCTGATTTTTAAAATATAGGAAAAAACAAAGGCGGTCACCAAGCTAAGGCCTAAGGCACATAGTACAGAATCTCGCACAATTTTTAATTGATGGGAATTCCCAGATTTCACCAAGAAAGCCACAATGGCTCCAATGACCAAAATCGCTTCAAAGCCCTCGCGAAAAATAATAGTAAGAGAACTTAAAAAACTTTCCCAAAAACTCTGGGGGGAGGAAAGTTGGTATCCCACAGCTTGAATTCGGGCCTGAAAAGTGTCGAGGCGGGTTGAAAGTTCTTTGAGGCCGGCTTCCGTCGTGGGGCCCTTAGCAGCTATGGAACGCAATTGATTGAAGGTATTTTCCAAATCTGTTTTTAAGGAAGAAGACTGAGCGCCTACCGCTTGCTCCATTCCACTGCCTTCAAAAATATCAAAATAAGCATCAGAAATAATGGATTGAGCTTCGCGGTGTTCGCCACCCTTGTAGGCCTCTAAGGCCCGGCGAAACTCACGGGAGATCTCTGCGCTTACCGATTCGTAGTTGGGGACTTCTTTGCTTTGAGAACTTAAAGATATTCCCAATGAAATGAGCAGTAACAGTCTGTTCATGTAGAAGAACCCGTCACATTAGCCACTTTATCGGCGTCGAGTTTTTTTGCACTTTCATTGAGCCCTGAGAGAAGTTTTGAAATCTGCTCATTGATTTTTTCAGAGGTGGTTTTTTGGGTGAAGGCCTTTCGGATCTCACCAAATTGGGACTCAAGTTCGGTTGCTCGTCGCAGTGAAATGGAGCGACGGATGGCAATTTCCATATTGGCATCTAAGCTCTCAAAAATTTCGAAATAGGCGTCGTCACAGAGGCGCTTGGCATTTTTTATATCGCCCTTGGTGTAAACTGTTAGGGATTCCTTTAGTTTAGCCTCAATAAGCGGGACTCGTTTTTGCCATTCTGCATGAAGGGGTCCCGCCCAAAGAGCCCCTAAAAGAAGGGCGAAGGGCAGGACGCAATTTTGAGAACGATTCTCATTCATCTCTTTTTTCTAGGGTTTGGCGAAGCGATGGTCAAGGCTCTCCCTTGTAAAATATTCAGACTGTGCCAGAATTTTTTAGTGAGTTGGGTGCGGATAGGGGCGGGGAGCAGTATCAAGGGTCTTGTGATTTTATTAATGGCCTTTGCTAAGGCTGCCTCCGGGGGGCCGCCCCACTCACAAAGTTCTATGCAGAATCACTTTTCTGAGGTGAGTCCGCTGATCCAAACTATTGAAATTCAAAAGGGCGACCCCTTTATTGAAGTCTTTATAAGTGGTTGGGGACACCTTGACTGCTTTGATGCTCGGGAATTTGTGGTGGAAAGAAACGCCTCCAGCACCGCTATTGTGCCCCGTCTGCGTAGATTCAACGCAACGCGCCCCTGCAAACTAGGGCTCAAATTCTTTCGGGACAAGGCGGCCGACCTCGACCCCGCCCTGGCCTCCTCATACGAGATTGAAGTTTTGGGCTACAAAGGCTGGGAAAAGCGCAGTCTATCGCGATAGACTCAATCCATGCCCTTCCTCTGTTTTAAATGCAAAAAAGACATTCCCCAAAGTCCTGGCCAGACTTTTGGGCGAAGTGATCGCTGCCCCTCTTGCCAAAGTGATGTGAAGGCCTGTTTTAATTGTAAGCACTACTCTTCCTCGGCTCGCTGGGAATGTGGGGAAGAAATCTCGGAAGATGTGAGAGAGAAGGATCGGGCCAACTTCTGTGAGTTTTTTCAGCCTCGTCAAACAGCTCAAGTTGGCGGTCCCACTGAAAAATCCAAAGATGATCTCTTTAAAAAGGCGGACGCCTTGTTTAAGAAGTCCTAATGCCCAAAATTCTTTATCTCAATTTGATGGTCTCTCCCAAGACTGGCGATATTTTTAAAAGTGGGGTTTGGGAAGCCCTCGCACCTGTAGCTATCAAAGCCAATTGTGAACTCATGTCTTTGGATGTGTTTAAAGATGGAAAATCTTTGGGTCTAAAAAATCTGGCCGATCAGATCCGGCAATTAAGTCCTGATGCCCTGATCGTTTCGGGATCGGAAAAAAATATTACAGATACCGAAGACCGTTGGGTTCAAGAATTTTTACAGGCCTTCAGAGAAATATTGGATGTGCCCAAAGAAATACGGGAGTGGATGGGCCCGCCCTTTCCCGTTTTTGGCATTTGCTTTGGTCACCAGGCCTTGGCGCAGCTCTTAGGTGGGGAAGTGTCTACTTTTCGCCGCAAGGTGGGACAGGTGGATTTAAAGGTATTGGTGCAGGCACGCCGTCACCCGGTGATGGGTCCCTTGGTGGAGGGGCGAGATTTTATTCCAGGACTCGTGACTCACGCCGACCAGGTGATTCGCTTGCCTCAAAACTTTCATCGATTGCTCACGAGCGATTACTGCGATGTGCAGGCCATGGCTCATGACCGGTTCCCTATATTTTCGGTGCAGTCCCACCCTGAAATTACGGAGCGAATGCGAGTAGACTCGGATGACCAAGAAGTTTGGGCAAGCTTAAGTTCTGAGGAATTGAAGACGCACCCGGGTTCGCAAATGATCGCAGGTTTTGGAAGATGGGCGCTTAGGAAGTTTAGCGCCGTAATTTTAAAAATTAAGAATCTGCCTATTCAATAATTTCAAGAACCGAGCGGACCTTCATTTTAGTAGAAGCCGCATTTAAAATAGTTCGCAGAGACTGCGCCGTGCGACCTTGCTTACCGATAACTTTGCCGAGGTCTTCTTTAGCTACATGAAGCTCAATCACCGTCGTTTGTTCGCCGCGAACGGCCGATACTCGGACTTGTTCAGGCACATCAACCAAAGCCTTAACCACAAATTCGATCAAACCTACCAATTGTTTTTCTTGATCTGCCATAACGACTACCTCAACTTCCAATTACTCTGCTTTAAGTCTATCATTTCCCAAGTGCGGGCAAAGCCAATACTTTTAATATTTAAAATTAGCTTTCTCATAGTCTTAGCGCGTTGCGGTGTAAAGCTTCCTCCTAAGACAGATCATTCTGAGGCCGGTCCTCATAGCCGACTGGACAAGGCCCCCGACCCTAAGGACAAGAAGAAATGAAGTTCTGGAAGTATGAAGCAGCGGGCAATGACTTCGTTCTTCTTAATAAAAAACCGCTAAAAGCCAAAATCGCCGTGGAGGTAGTTCGGCTTTGTCACCGGCATTTGGGGGTCGGAGCTGATGGACTCATATACTGCTGGCAAGAAAAGCGCCGCTGGAATTGGAGATTTTTTAATGCCGATGGCAGTGAAACTCTTCTGTGTGGAAATGCCACACGTGCCGTGGCGGCCTGGCTAAAGGCATTCAAAAAACCAAAAAAAATGGAATGGTTAGGTGGCTTAGGAATTTTCTCAGCCAAGAGGAATTCCGAAAAAAATTGGGCGGTGCAGTGGCCCCTGGCCGAGGTCAGCTCGCGACCCATCTTAGAGTCTTTGATGGATTCCTTGTTGAACCTGAATGAGCGCGGCTTAGCAGGTGCCTATCTCTTTGAAGTTGGGGTTCCGCACCTTGTGCTGATTGCCTTTGATGAATGGAATATGGAAGACCGTCAAGTTTTTGGCCCCGAATTCCGCAGTCATCCTGCCTTGGGCAAGGCGGGCGCCAATGTGACCTGGCTCAGCCTGAGAGGCTATTCTGCCGTGACTTTTGAGCGGGGGGTGGAGGCGGAAACCCTGGCCTGTGGAAGCGGGGCCGTGGCGGCCTTTTTGGCGTTGAATCAGTATCGCAAAGACAAATTGGAAAGCCTCTTGCGCGAGAAAACCTTTGCCTTCCCCGGTGGGAAACTGAAAGTTACTGTTGAAAGGGAAAAGTTTTGGCTTGCCGGACCCACTCGCCTTGTTTTTGAAGGGAATCTGAAATGACACAAAATCTTCGCAATGCAGAATCCTGGGCCGGAGTTTGGACGGCCTTAGTCACACCACTTAATTCCAAGCGTGAACTGGATGATGTGAGTTTTGAAAAACTTATTGAGGCTCAAATTTTGGGCGGCATCAAAGGTTTTGTGATTGCGGGCTCGACCGGCGAGGGATCTCTGCTTTCAGCTGCAAGCTATGAGCATTTACTGGCTACAGCACAAAAATTGGTGAAGGGACGCTTGCCCTTGGTTGCGGGACTCGGCATTGGTGGAACGGAAGCTTGTTTAAAGAATTTAGAGCTCGCTCGTCGCTACGGTTTTTCTGCCGTATTGGCTTCTCCTCCCGCTTACATTAAAGCTCCCCAACGAGGTCTTCGGGAACATTACCTGAAGCTGTCTGAGGGCGGCCTGCCTATTTGTATTTACGAAATTCCTGGACGTGCGTCGGTGTCTTTGCAGGTTGAGACTATAAAAGAATTGGCCGACAGCAATCGCAGTACCGCTAAAAATCTCATTTCAGTAAAAGATGCCACAGCTAATTTGCAACGAGCTTTGGACCAATCGCGCCTCTTGGGAAAAAGATTTGCTTTGTTGTCGGGAGACGATGGAACCTTGGCACCCTTCTTATCCACAGGCGGGGTGGGCAGCATCAGCGTGATTTCACATTTGTATCCTAAGTCCATGAACCGCATTGTGAAATTTGCGGCGGAAGGCAAGTTTGCGGAGGCCACGGCCGAACAAAATCGGATCATGCCGGTGATTGAGGCTATTTACTGGGAGTCGAACCCGGTGCCGATTAAATCCATACTTGCGGCTACCGGTCTCATTCGCGAGGCCCATTTTTGTGAACCGCTAGTGCCCATGAGAAAAGATTTGCTCGACAAAGCGGTTGAGCTTCACCGAAACATTAAGGACTGATGGCAAAGTTAAAAATCGCTCTGCTGGGCGCTACTGGGAAAATGGGCCAAATGCTCCAAGAGCTTTTGGTGCAGGATGCCGAGTTGGCGAAAAACTTTTCTCTGGTGGCTAAGGGTTCACGAGGAAAAAAGCTGAGTGCCAAGGAGTTAAAATCCAGCGGGGCTAGAGTTCTTATTGATTTTTCGTTGCCGACGGCGTCTTTGGCCGCGGCCAAGGAGTGTTCTGAGGCAGGCGTGGGACACCTCATATGTGTCACGGGATTCACCGAAAGTGAGTTGAAAGCGCTTCACAAGATTCATCACAAGAGTCTTTGGGCTCGAGTGGCCAACACGAGTTTGGGAATTTTTGCTTTAGGTGAGGCCCTCAAGGTGGCGGCTAAGCTTTTGCCAAAAACTTTTGATATAAGTTTGGTTGAGATTCACCATGGCCTCAAAAAGGACGCGCCCAGTGGAACAGCAAAGTATTTGGCTGAAATTTTGCGCGCTACCACAGGTCGGGTTTCCTTGCCGGTGCTTTCCATTCGCGGAGGGACCGAGGCGGGTGAGCATCGGGTTATTTTTTTGGGAAAATCTGAGCGCTTGGAGTTTTTACACCGAGCCGAGAGTCGAGCGCTTTTTGCCCGGGGCGCGCTGACCCTGGCGGCCAAGTTGGCGCCCTTGAAGGCGAGAGTTCGAGCTTACGAGTTAGGAGAGCTTGTATGAAATTTTTCGTTGTTTCGTGTTTATTTCTGGGAGCTTCGTTGCAGGCGGCTCGTTCCATACACACGGAAAACACAAAGGCCATCGATCGCGAAAGCGAGTCTATTGAAAATTTAAAGAAAGATTTTGCTGCGGGCCATTTTAAAAAATATTGCCCTGATGTACGTCCGGCGATGCCATTGAATTGCTTTGCTCGTTACCTGGAGCTTCGAGGAGATAAGAAAGCCCTATCCGTTGTTGAAGTCCCGGTGCTTACGGAGGTCGCGGGTATTGCGACAATAAATCGTGACCCAACATCACAGAAAAGCAGGCCCGAGATTGATCGTATCGAAGATGCGGTAAATTTCTTGTCTTTACTCTCGGGGATTCATGCTCTTTCGCTGAAACCTCGCACTCTTGTGCCGCCAAAGAAAACTGCAAAAAATCCAGCGGAACTTCGAAATATTGATCAACTCACGAGTATCGAAGAAGACCTGGCCCAAAAACTTAGTTTGCACCTTAAAGATAAACTTAACGAACTCACCGTGGGCTCGATGGAGAAATTACAAAAACTCCCCGTGAGCGATAGGCGCCAAATTTTAGAAAAGCGTCTGCAAGAAATTCAGAAATCGACAGCGCTTTAAATTCACCTTCGAAAATAGCAGCTATTTTTTGCTGAGTTCCTCTAAGCATTCATCCAAAATTTGTAGCCCTACTTTGATTTCATCCGGAGTGATAACGAGGGGGGGCGCAAAGCGAATGGTGGACTTTCCACATGACAAAAGCAACAGCCCCTTCCGAAAGGCAAGCTGCTCTAAGTCTCCCACAAATTCCCCAGCCGGAGTTTTGTTTTTGGGATTAATAAACTCACATCCAATCATCAAACCCACACCGCGTACGTCCCCAATGACGGGATACTTGGTCTTAAGTGCGTTTAGGCCATCCATGAATAGCTTTCCGGCAGCACGCACATTGGGTAGTAATTTCTCCACCACATCTAAAGTGGCCACGGCTGCAGCACAGGCTACGGGATTTCCTCCAAAAGTGCTGCCATGGCTTCCACGGGGCCAAGTCATTACGCTTTCTTTGGCGACAATCGCACCCAACGGCATGCCCGAGGCCAAACCCTTAGCCACGAGTAAAATATCCGGCGCCACATCAAAGAGTTCAGCAGCAAACATCTCTCCTACTCGGCCTACGCCGCATTGGATTTCATCAAAAATCAAAAGAATTTTGTGTTCATCGCAAATGCGACGCAAATCTTGGAGGAATTTTTTAGGAGGCACCACATAGCCCCCTTCGCCCAAAATAGGTTCGATGATGATGGCCGCCACTTCGCGCGGATCCACATGGGATAAAAACCAATCGCTTTCAAGTGCCGTGGCGCAAACGCAGGAAGTTTTGCAGAAAGATTCTTCGTTCTTGTAGGCACAGCGGTAGGGATTGGCGTAGGGGATATGCAAGACACCGGGTAATAGGGGACCGAAGAAAGCCCGTTGACCTACTTTAGAAGAATTTAATGAAATAGCTCCGTAGGTGCGCCCATGGAAGGCCCCTTTGAACGCGATGATATTATGGCGCCGAGTGTGGTGGCGGGCTAGTTTGATGGCCCCATCCACAGCTTCGGTGCCCGAATTGGATAAAAAGATTTTTTTCTTCCCCATTTTGGGAACGTATTTTTGCAAACGTTCAAAAACCTCGGTGAGGCTTTCGTAATAAAAATCGGTGGCGCAAATATGGAGAAATTTATCGGCAGCATCTTTGATAGCCTGCACCACTGTGGGATGGGAATGGCCTGTGTTGGCCACAGCAATGCCGGCCATCAAATCAAGAAATTTATTTCCATCAACATCGTAAATCCACGAACCTTCTCCTCGCTCCACGACCAAAGGATATTCTTTGATGTAAGAAGCCGAGGCATGGACCGCGTCCCGGTCAATAATGGCCTTGGCTTTAGGTCCAGGTAGGGAAGTTTTGATTTGGGGAAGTTCTAGTGCCATTGTGGCAAAACTCTAGTCGACTCTGGTCTTTTATTCCATTCGTGTTTGCGACTGTTCGCGCATAAATTGAGAGACATAATAGGGTCCGCAGCCCCCTTTGCCCGTGGCTCCGCTGCCCTTCCATCCACAGAACGACTGCACACCTGGCCAGGCGCCCGTAGTGGCCCCGCTTTGACGGTTGGCGTAAAGGATTCCGGCCTCGATATTTTCCATGAAATAATCCACATCTTCTTTTCTCTGGCTAAAGATGCCGGCCGTCAGCCCATATTCGCAATCGTTGGCTTTCGCTAAGGCTTCAGGGAGGTCGTTAAAACTATGCAATGTCAAAAAGGGAAGGAAAAGTTCCTCGCGGCTGAGTCGGTGACCATGTTCAATCTCCACAATCGTGGGCTGAACAAAGTAGCCATGCTCGTAACCCTTCTTGCCGCGCAAAGTGTCGCCTCCTAAAAGGATATTGCCGTCTCTTTTGGCTTCCGCAGCGGCTTGTTCAAAGCGCCTAAAGGCCGTGTCGTTGATCACGGGGCCCATGTAGATGTCTTTATTGAGAGGGTCACCAATGGTCACTTTTTCACCTCGGGCTACCAATTTTTCAATAAATGTTTTCTTCAGAGATTCGTGAACATAGACTCTCGAAAGTGCGCTGCATTTCTGGCCAGAAAGTCCGAAGGCAGATCGGGCCACTCCTTCGACGGCCTTTTCCAAGTCCGCCGACTCGCATACGATTGTTGGGTTCTTCCCACCTAGTTCAAGGAAACAAGGTTTAACCCAGTTGGCAGAAAATTCCGCCATGATTTGCATGCCGACCTTTTTGCTCCCGGTAAATACAATGCCATCCACCTTCGGGTGTTTGACCAGTGCGGCCCCGAGTTCTGAACCTTTACCGTGCAGAACTTGAAAAATTCCTTCTGGCAGGCCGGCATCTCGTAAGATTTCAAAAAGTTTATGCCCACACCATGGAGTTTCTTGACTAGGTTTTAAGATGACCGAATTACCGCCAAGGAGCGCAGCCCCACTCATGCCGGCTGCGAGCGCTAGGGGGAAATTAAAGGGAGAGATCACCACAAAGTTTCCGTAGGGTTTTAAAATATCTCGAGTTTTCTCATTCGGAGAAAGCGAAGCCAGCGCCTGATCAAAGCCTTTGGTATTTTCGAGCTGGCCAGCGTAGTAACGAAAGAGGTCAGCCGATTCCTCCACGTCTCCTAAGCTTTCCAGGCGGTTCTTCCCAGTTTCCAGGGCCATGATGGCCGAAAGCTCCAGGCGGCGCTCTGAGATAAGGTCGGCGGCTTTGCGGATGAGGGTGGCTCGTTCTTGCCAGGGGGTGCGAGCCCAAGATTTTTGAGCGCGGCTTGCCACCTCAACGACCCGGTCAATCTCTGATGCGGGCGTCATATGAAAACGGGCTAAGAGTTCCTCGGTGTTGGCCGGGTTGTGATCGTCCAAAAATTTTCCACTCGTATAAGCTTTGTGACCAATCCAAGAAGGAAATTCCGCACCTAGATTTTTTTTCACTTGTGCCAAGACTCCATCAAATTCCTTATGAAGTTGAGACATGTCAGCGTTGAGGACCGAATAGGTAATTTTAAATGCCATGGACCCGAGATAGATGGTGGAATGGGGTTTTGGAAAGCAAAAAAAAGATTTACAGTGAAACTTATGAATCAAAAAAACTTCAATCCCTGGATTGCTGTTTGGGTGGCTGCTCTGGGCTACTTTGTAGATGTTTTCGACATTTTGCTTTTTAGCGTGGTGCGCACCACAAGCCTGAAAGACCTAGGCATCGAAGGAGAGGCCCTGCTCACAGAGGGAATTTTTTTGATCAATGCCCAGATGATCGGAATGCTCGTGGGGGGAGTCTTGTTCGGAGTTTTGGGAGACAAAAAAGGTCGACTCTCGGTGCTTTTTTCTTCGATCCTTCTTTATTCGGTCGCCAATATTGCCAATGCCTTTGTGCATAATGTACCCACCTATGCCGTCCTCAGATTTTTAGCGGGTTTGGGACTGGCCGGAGAGCTGGGAGTGGGCATTGCCTTAGTGAGTGAGGTTTTGCCTAAAGAAAAGCGAGGTTTGGGTACAACGCTGGTGGCCACGGTAGGTGTGGCTGGTGCTTTGGTGGCTTCTATCGTGACTCGGTATATGAGTTGGCGCGCGGCCTACGTGGTGGCCGGACTCATGGGTTTGGCCCTTCTCTTTTTGCGAGTTTCCGTGAAAGAGTCAGGCATGTTTAACCGAACCGCAGAGAAGACAGACGTCAAGCGTGGTGACTTGATGATGATATTAGGTAGCGGTCCTCGCTTTTTACGCTTTCTTTATGCCCTGCTTCCGGGACTACCCATTTACTTTGTTCTGGGAATTCTCGTAACCTTTGCTCCAGAGTTAGGAAAAAACATTGGACTGGGTGAGACCCTCACAGCCGGAGACGCAGTGTTTTACGCTTACATTGGATATATTTTAGGAGACTTGGGCAGCGGACTTTTAAGTCAAAAATTGCAGTCTAGACGAAAGGCCTTGTTTATTTTTATTACCCTCACTTTTTTGTTGAGTGCGTTTATATTGAAAAGCTCCAATCTAAGCCTTAGCCAGGTTCATGGAATTTACTGCGCCTTAGGTTTTTTCTCAGGCTACTGGGCGGTTTTTATCACCACTGCTGCCGAGGGCTTTGGCACCAATTTACGCGCGACAGTGGCAACCAGTGTTCCCAACTTCGTTCGGGGTGCCGTGGTGCTGATGACTCTTTCGCTCAATGCTTTAAAGGGAAATTTGGGTTTTTTGGGCGCCGCTTTTTGGGTGCTGGTCCCACTCACCCTTATGGCTTTTGGAGCGGTCTTTAAGATGCGAGAAACGTTTTTTGATGAGATGGACTACCTCGAAACGGAAGAGGCGAGATTTTAACTGTGCGAGGTTAAGTGTTGCGATTGGTTATTAGTGTAGGTCCTTTCTCGAATGAAGCTGCCTGGGATAAGGCACAGATCCCTGGATTATAAGTGCCCACTCCTCCGGTAGTGGAACTTGCTTTTGTGTTCTGAGCTCGTCAAAAAAATCAGAGAACTCTAGAATCTTTGTGGTGAGTTTCAGGTATTGTGCTGGACTCTCCCTATGCACCCTAGGGCGCCGCACGTGTTTTTTTGTAAACTGGGGCCTCATATAATTTTTATCAATCATAAAGAGTAAGAACTTCTGGCACATCCGAGCATGGGTTTTTGAAAATGCGATAGTTTCCCGCTTAAAGGCTGCCGATTGATGCCGAATAAGAAGATCGGCATGATTGACCGGAAAGAGGATGTTTTTAAAATCACGATACGCTTTTGAAGATATGGTTCCGTGCTCAATCGGAAAGCCTTTTAAATCGCACTCTATGGCTCTTCGATAGGCAAAATGTTGGTCAGAAAGGATCTCTAAACTTTTTCCTGGCCGTACCTTTTTAAGAAGACGCTTAAAAAGTACCGTGCTTGCTTTTTGAATGGCGTTTCTTGGATAAGCGCCCTCTCTAACTTCGAGTTCTTTGTTTTTTACCTTCTGTCGATCCGACATTCTCCCCTTGCGGTTTAAAGGAGCAAAATTGAAGTCATAGATGAATAAAGATTTATCTCCTACGGCTTGGTTTATATAATTGGGATCGTACTGAGTGCCAGCAAAGTTTTCTAGGCCGTCGTAGCAAATGGCTTCATCTAGGTACCCCATCTTATTTAAAAAACTTTGGTGCTTCTTGAATGCCCAGTCAGACATTTTAAAAAGTCTTGATCGTACACAGTGCTCACTCACCCCAAAAATTCTTGCGATTTGACGATTTGAAGCACCAATTAGAAAAATCTTTAAAATCTTAGCGGATAGGCCTTTGTCTTCCTTTTTGAAGCGAAAATAGAACGAAAACGCGTTTTGGGAGAATGTGTGTCGGCATAAACCGCACCGGTACCTGCGAGTTCGCTCCCCTTTAAAGCCTGGATAAAAACCGTAGCATCGGCACCAGCTAGTACTTGGCTTTCCGCCATCTATTCCATGGTTTAAGCAGTTCAGGTTTGGGCAGAATGGGGGTTGATAAATGGGTTTTTGAATTGAATTGAGGTTTAGCACGAGAACTGCCCTCGCAAGTTTCGGGCCTACCCAACCCTGTTAGCAACACTTAACCGCGCACAGTTAAAAAAAACTTTGGATGCAGTCCTTAAGTAAGCCCACGAGCTCATCCACCTGCGGGTGTGTGATGATGAGCGGAGGGGCGATCATAACCAGATCTCCATCTACGCCATTGGCATGGCCGGTGTTCGACCATAAAATTAATCCACGGTCGGAGGCATGTTGGAGAAAAGATTCGATGACCTTTTGACCTCGGGGGAAGGGTGCTTTTGAATTTTTATCTTCTACAAATTCTACTCCGGCTAGCAGCCCCAACCCTGTCGTATGCCCCACATTTTTAAGAGGCAGAATTTCAGCCCTTAGTTTTTCATGAAGATAGGCCCCCGTTGTTTCGGAATTTTTCACCAAGGAATTCTTTTCAAAAAACTTCAAAACCGCCAATACCGTTGCGGCAGCCGAGGGCACCTGCAAATAAGTTTGGGCATGCATGTAGGCACCCGAGCCATTTTTCATTTCTTCCAAGTGACTGTCTTTAACAATGAGAGCGCTTACAGGCATGAGCCCGCCGTTGATGCCTTTGCCTAAGACCACAACGTCGGGCTCTAAGTTAAAATGCTCCGAGGCGAAGAACTTTCCCGTGCGTCCAGACCCACAAAGGACTTCGTCTGCCAAAATCAGTATTCCGTGTTTGCGGCAAATGGCCTGAACTTTTTCGAAGTAGCCCGGAGGGGGAGCTGAAGCACCGGCCGATGAACCAATAACGGGTTCGGCAATAAAGGCCGCTACTTTGTGAGCTCCAAGAGCCAAGATTTTTTCCTCGAGCTTTTGAGCATAGTAGTCGGCCCCTTGAGATTCATAGTCCACAGGAGAGCGGTATTCGTAAGGAGCCTCAATCATTTCGACGTCACTCAGAAGGGGGCCAAAGAACTTTTTATAATGAGGTCGAGCTGAGGCCGAAAGAGCAAAAAGAGTGTTGCCATGGTATCCCGGCGAGCGGGCAATAAATACCGATCGTTCGGCTTGGCCTCGTTCTACCCAAAGTTGGCGGATAAATTTAACAGCGGCCTCAATGGCTTCAGATCCAGAGGCGAGTAGGGCCACTCGGTTTAGTGCGCCGGGTGCTAATTTGCTAAGACGAGTGGCTACTTCTTCCATCACGGGCGAGGTGAACTGAGTCCCGTTCACGTAGGCGACTTTTCCCATCTGCTCGGCAATTTCTTGCGCCAATTCTTTTTGACCGTGTCCTACGCTAACCACCATGGCGCCGCCCGAGGCATCGAGATAGCGTTTTCCATCGGTATCAAAGAGATATATTCCTTGCCCATGTGACACTAAGGGGAAGGATTTCTTTAGATTTCGTAGCAATACGTTGCCTTGGGGATACATCACTGTTGCCATGGTCCATATTTACTCTCTAATGCTAAAAGAAAGCTATGAGTTTAAGAGCCTTTTCAAATTTTCCTAGGCCCCTTTATCTTGGAGCCCCCACACGCAGTCCCATCGGAAAGTTTGGTGGAACGCTAAAGCATTTCACAGCAGCGCAGCTTGCGACTCTCACTCTGCAGGAGGCCTTGAAAAAAGCCACAGGAGTGGAAGCCATTCCCACTGACTATGTCTTGCTAGGCCAAGCCCGGCCCGCGGGCGCCGGCCCAAATGTAGCGCGCCAAGCCACAATTTTTTCGGGCCTCTCAGAAAGTGTCCCGGCCTTTACCATAAATCAGGCTTGTGCCTCAGGAATGAGTGTCATTATCGCAGCCTGTGAAAAAATTTCTTCAGGTCGTGCCGAAAATATTTGGGCAGGGGGAGTGGAGAGCATGTCCAACACTCCCTATCTTTTAACGGAGGCTCGTTGGGGAAAAAAATTAGGACATGGTGCCGTGGTCGATGCCATGTACCAAGACGGATTTTTTTGCCCCATGGCAAAGATGCTGATGGGAGAAACAGTAGAGCGATACATCGCCAAAGAGCGGGGCATCTCCCGAAAAGATCAAGATGAGTTTGCATTGGAATCGCAGCAAAAAGCCGCAAAGGCTTGGGAGTCGGGATATTTTAAAACCGAAACTTTTTCCATTCCTGCTGAGAAAAAGCATCCCGGCCTAAGTTTTGATGAACATCTACGGCCCGACACAACTTTAGAGTCACTAGCTAAACTCAGCCCAGTCTTTGCCGAGGAAGGTGGCATCACGGCAGGGAATTCCAGTGGAATTGTGGATGGGGCGGCTTGGGCCCATGTGAGTGCCACGCGGCACTCTTTTGCCGTGGCCGAGATTCTCGACTTTGAAGTGGCGGCCCTAAGTCCGGGCCATATGGGAGTGGGGCCTGTTCCCGCAGTGCAAAAACTTTTGCAGCGTCAAAATCTCTTGGTGAGCGATCTTGAAGCCATCGAAATCAACGAGGCTTTTGCCGCCCAAGTGATTGCTTGCGAGCGTGATTTAAAAATACCTCGTGAAAAAATAAATAAATGGGGTGGAGCCATCGCTTTGGGCCACCCGATTGGAGCCACAGGAGCTCGAATCACGGTCACTCTCAGCCAGATTTTAAAAACTCAACCGGGCTCCTTGGGGGTAGCGACTTTGTGTGTGAGTGGGGGCATGGGCGCGGCTCTGCTGATTCGGTCTTTGTAGGCAGGTTAAGGGATAAGAGAAAGAAACTTGTGAGCGGGGATCACTCGAATTGATTTTCCACGATCTAATTTTGTTTCGTAGTCCTCTTTCCCGTCGAAACTTAGCTGAAATGCGCGTTGAACGGGAATTCGCTCCAAAAAGTACCTAAGATTTTTTGAGATTTCTCGATCGGAGCTTTTACATTCTACAAGAAAGAGAGGTTTTTTGCTTTTCAAAACTATAAAATCACATTCCTTACCGTACTCATCACGCACATATCTCAGCTCGCAAGGTTCCCCTTCTTGATCTTCGGTCCAGTGGCAGAATCTAAGTAGGTGTAAAGCAATAAGATTTTCGAAGCGGGCGCCCTTATCTTCCACTCGTACCCAGTCCCAAAGGTAGAGCTTTTGCTCTTTTTTAACGGCTTTGATTTTGGGGCTACCAAAAGGAGGCAGGCGAAAGGTGGCGTAGAGGTTGTCAAGAATCCCAATCCAATTTTTAACGGTCTCAAAATTCTTTAATAGGTCTTCTCGCAGGGAATTGATCGAAAGTGGGCTTGAAACGGTTTGAGGAAGGCGGTCGAATAGCAGGGAGATGCCATCTAGGTCTCTCACCAGATCAAGATCTCGCACATCATCTCTAAAAAGTTGACGAGAATAGGAAAGCCGCCAACGGTTAGCATCTTTGTCGTTTTGTGAGTTAAGCGGTTCTGGAAAGCCGCTGTAGTGGAACAACGCCTCTAAAGCCTTCTGAGAACCGGGGTGATTTTGAAATTCAAAATTTTCTATGGGATCTTTGTTGAGGAGTTCTGTCAGGGTTACCGGATGCATACGATGGAAGAAGTATCGTCCTTGGAGAGAGTCCCCTCCTCGAGAGAAAACATCTAGGCGCGCACTTCCCGTAACAAGAATCTTTTTTTCGGCTTTGTTTTTGTCGTAAATTCCTTTGAGCCAGTTGCGCCAGTTTTTGTATTTATGAATTTCATCGAATACCCAGAGTTTGGAGTCCGGGTTGAGTTTTTCACTGCGAATGAGTTGCTGATCCGAGGTGTTGTCCCAGTTATAGTATTGGCCTGGAACTTTCTTAAGAATTTCCTCGGAAAGCGTCGTTTTCCCGCATTGCCGCGGCCCCGCGACCCAGCACATTTTTTTGGAAAGGTCTTGAAGAAGGGGGGCTTGGAGTCGCCGTTGAATCATTGGTAAATTATGCCATACCGTAAAATACTTGCAAGTAAATTACGGTACGACGTAAAATACCAGCACTAGCTTTAGGCGCGGGCTTTTGCTACGTTCCAGGGGTCATCGTGCCCAGGTGGCGGAATTGGTAGACGCGCTGGTCTTAGAAGCCAGTATCGTAAGGTGTGGAGGTTCGAGTCCTCTCCTGGGTACCATCTACCTCTCACTTCTTTTTAATTGCTGCTGAAGTAGCAACTTTGATACGACTCTTAGGTGACGAAGGCGTATCCCCAATTTATGCTTGGATTATTCGTTTGGAGCCAAATTATTTTCTCATCAAGCTTAGCCCACGGCCTCCCTAACGAAAGAAACAAGAAGGCGAAAGCTGCCTGCGGGGCTTCGCTGAATGTGGTTGACGTAAAGGAGATGGCTCGTAAGCTTTGGGAACTCAGCTCCAAAGAGCCACGAGAAATTCCAGAGGTCGTTCGGTTACTTAAAAGAAGAGTGAAGGACGAAAGCTTTTTCAAAAAAACTAAAGAAGTTGAGAAATTAAAGGAAGATATTGCGAAGCTGCTTGAAACACTATTACTCGCTATTTTGAAGGGTAATCCCGCAGAGAATGCGGAAGCCCTAAACACTTCGGTTCCTGATCAGCGGCTTTCAAAACAACGATATATTCCAGGAAGGCCGCCCATTCTGAATAATGTCATTAAAAATTGGTCGTGTTTATGGGTTCAAGGAGACCATGATGATCTAGAGCTTTCTGGATCGGTAGCATCGGCAGTAGCCGTCATTTTGGATAATGGGGGCAATCCTGATTTTATTCCCCCCAATGGGACATCTCCTTTCGAAGAGGCAGTGATGGTTCATGACTTTCGATCTGCGGCCCTTATCGCTTTAAAATCTTCTTTGGGTCCCCAAGCTCTTCTAGAATCCTTGAGCCGGTGGAACACTCTCGATGGACCTTGGGTGGAAAGGGAGATTGATCAAATTAGAGCGGAGTCATCAAACTAAGGCGGTGGCTATCGCTAGGTTCCAGAGGTCATTGTGCCCATTTACCGAAGGAACTACCTTAAAACATTCTTCTCTATCCAACTAAAAACCTTAGGATTGATGCTTCTCATAAGTTCCGGATTTAAATGACTAAGAGTCACGGCCTCAGCGAAAAACTCTCGAATGTTCGTGGTGGCATAGAAGGAGGGAAAGCCATACGCTCGTGCCTTGCGAGTGTAGCTTTGACTCCAAACATTGCCGTCTTGGGGCTTCCCTATCGCATCTTGTATCTCCCGTGGAACTACATAATCTTTCTGGCTCAGGTCCGGGACAAAGGAACTCAGGGTGACAAATTCATTGAGCATCGAAAAGTAGGGAAGAGCGGTGGCACCTTCGTAGTCAAAGGCATGGGCCGCCTCGTGAATGAGATGATAGTCCGCCATGGTGGAATGAGGTCTATAACTTTTGGGTAAGGGTTCACTCGCGATATCGAAAAACGGGTCGGCGATGTAGATGAAATGTTGTGAAGAGCTTACCCAGGCCGTATTTTTATCGCGGATCTTCATAGTGCCGTCGTCTTTTATCTCTACGTCTCTTTTAACGCGAATGAGCGATGTGATTCCATTTTTTGAAATCCGATCAAAAAATTGAGGGTAGAGGCTCACTAGAGAAGAAAGAACGCCTTGGACTTGTGCAATTTCTTGAGAAGTCCACTCTTTTACCTGGGCTAGTAAAAGATAGGACTCAAGCGAACCTGATGCCTCTGCTTCCACTAGGCTGAGGGGGCCGGTTTGGGCCTGAATTCTTAATTTGGGCGGAACATAACCTTCAGGAAAAATAATTTGGTACGTATCTCTCGTTTTTTCTCTGCGTTGGTGACGGACCCATTCCATGAATGAACCATTGCGCCGCTTGTAGGGATGTAGAAGGTGGGCGTTATTCAGGGGGACAGTACAGACCTTTACTGGGCTGTTTTGAGTATTGGCACTTGCTAAGTTCTGGGCGTAGGAAGTTAAAACTAAACAAAATAATACCTGAGAAAATGTTGCCAGTCTTTCCCGCATAATAATGCAGTAAATGAACATACTGCACTATTTGAGTCTAGGTTTTGATAGAGGTGACGACGAGGCGCTAAACAACCCGTCCTCAATCTTGAAAATGTGACATTCGATGTTAAGCTTTTTTTATGAGTAAAAAACTTATCAATACCTTCTTCTTTTCTATCATTGCCTTGAATGCTCCTCGAAGCTTTGCTGCGTGTTCCACAGGCTCTATTTCGGCCGTGATTTTTTCTGGACTCTCAATTGAGGATTCCCTCGACTCTCTGGGAAAACGAGATGATTTCAGCTTATTCGATTTTAATTCTATCAATCTGTTTGAGAATGATTCCCTCACCTCTTTATTAATTCGAGATTTAGCATTCGGAAAAATTAATCCCGGTTCGGGAGGAAAGGTGGTTATCTCGTCCGCAGGTGTCCGGTCAAGCAATGGAGGTGTGCAGCTCGTTTCTGGAGGAAGCCACTACCAAGGTCTCTTTCAAGTGATGGGCTTGGCGGGTGCGACCTATTCTATTGTTTTACCTGCTGATCAGATGACTCTGAGTAGTGGCGCAAACACATTATCGGCCCACACGTTTGTGAGTAACCCAGCTTCCATAGGAGTTTTGGATGCTACCGGAACACAAGTTATCAACGTGGGCGCTAGTCTGAGCGTTGCGAATGGGCAGAACCCGGGAGTTTATACAGGCACCTATACGGTGTGTGCAGAGTACAACTAGGGCTGTTAGCTCGATAGAGGTCTTTCATAGAAAGCGCTGGGACGATTAAGAGTTTCCTTGTTGGCAGGTACAAAATTGCACCAAACGGATAAAGAAATGGGGGTTTGGGCATGGGTCTGCACGGAAAACTTCACGATTAGCTAAGCAAGTTGCGCGATTCAATCATTGGTCATAGACTGCGTTCGACGACGACCCCAAAGCCGAAACCACTTTGAGCAGTCAGGTTTACCCAAAACAGGCTCTAGAAGTTTCCTAAAATCCTGTGGAACCTACCGATCCTCTGGGTTGTGAAAGAATTGGCGAGGGGCGGTTTTCGCATCAAAACTTTCGACAATTGGTCTAACAATAGGTTCGATCACTTTTTGTCTTGTAGAACTCCATAAGACTGCTTGCGGATTCTGTAGAATCCATTCTTGCCAGGCAATCTTTCCACGTTCGATTCTGATATGAAGAACAAAATCTGTTTCTGGAGCTTTCGGTGTTTCTTCTGTAACCCAAGTTACTCTGTTATCTGAAATGAAAGCCCCATAAGTTGCGTTTTCCTTAGGCTTTAGAACCAACAATTTGGACTTAATACCGTGCTCTTCAAAGGCATACTGTTCAGACTGTGCCACTGCCATGCCGCCCACCGGATGGCTCCATAAGTAAAGCACTGATTGTTGTTCGTTCCTCAGGAATGCATTGAAAATAGCTCGATTATGCGGCGGTAAAGTTGTCCCGCCGAGCAAGTTTCTTGGAACTTTATTACCTGGCTTAACCCAGTGATAAAAATAATCTGGAGTGGGAATTTGCATTAACTCTTGGACTTTAGGATCTTCGATGAAGGCGGCAGTCCTGCCCCTTGAATGTGTTGGAATAGGGGTTGCATGTCCTGCGGCATTCCAGTGTCGACAAGATTCTGAGCCACATAAAAAATCGGTCGTCCGTAGCTTCCTTTTTTAAAGGTAGTGCGATCAAGCTTGAGCCACAAGGTTACCGATGACTTGGGCGGAACGATTTGTGCTTTAATGGCATCGCCTTCCTTCATCGGAAGATATCCCATATACGATTTGATACTGTCAGAAATCATATTGAGTCTTACTTCTTGAGTGCCGCTATTGGTGACTTTAAGGGCTATCGTCCATGCTTTACTGAGTGAGTCGATGTCCAGATTGAAACTAAGTTTTCCGTCAAATGTTACCGAAGCCGGTCCTTCATCAAAGGTGTCAAAGAAAGAGGTCAAAAACTTGTAGACGTCTCCCGAGCGAGTTCCGGCATCGGCAACAGAGTAGCCTTTCCATTCTGTTTGTTTTCCATCGACCACGACACGGAATATGTCGGGGGCGCTGTCACTTTTTGCCTCGGGTCTTTGGTACTTTAATTTGCTTAGCTTCAACTCAAGAGAAGCTGCTTGTGCTGGATTAAGGGTCCGTTCGGTCCATTGGAAGGCACTCCAGCTGCTGTTGCCTATGAGCCAGAGTTTTTTTTGAACACTGTCATATCGAAAATGTCGAGCTGACGGGTGGATGCGGTCTTTGCTGAGTTCGGAGTAGAATGAAATTTGCGTGAGGGTGGCGAGACTTAGATTTGCCCACCCTAGAGAGAGAATAAATAATAGCGATTTCTTAAGCATGGGACTTTCAACTATAGCACGGGGATTTGTAATCTTAAAAATCAGATATCTTTATCAGAAATTCCCAGAATTTCTGAGCAAATGCTCAAGAGCTGGTTTTACTGTCCCCTCAATTGGCCCAACGAACCACACCTAAAGCAGCTTCTCTAACCTATCTGCAAAGTCTTCCGATGCCGCTCCACTCACATGCAGTCCATCCGGAATGATTTCCTTCAAGCTTAGCGTTTTCCCTCGCAAGGTCTTTAAATATCCCACCCGCTTAATTTCTTCATGCAACTCATTTAGCGGCATAATTGTGCAAGCTCTGTAGGCTGCGCAAGCTTGAATTATCTCCTCATTTAGCCGCCCTCGAAAAGGCTGCTTGCCGTAAAGTAATTCGGGAATTTCGCCCAGCACGAGTGGCAAATTGTGCTTCTTCGCTTCAGATATTACTTGGTGCAAGGCTTGAACACTTTCTTCCACCGGCCCTCGAGCGGAGTCCCAAAAAAATAAATCTAGGCCCAGTACAATGCTACGGTCTTGAAAGTCCTCTGCCTTCAACGTCTTCACAGTGTCGCGTCCGGGGCGACCCCCTAAAGCTAAAGTACGAATATTCTCAATTGAAGTATAGCGAAGAGCCAAGGTCTTCCCCGGACTGGGAGCCAAAGCATCCGCACTTACACTGGCCCCAATGATGAGCGGCTTTTTTAGCAAAACTCGTGGCGACTCCTTGCAGCCGAAGACTCCAAAAAATAAAACTAAAAATAAAAAACTATTTATCATAAATCGAAAAATCTTTGGCTTTTCCCACATCAATAAGTTTTTTTAATTTATGCTTAGCCACTCGTGCTGTGGGAGTGTGCGGAAACTCCTCCAAAAAAATAATGTATCGAGGCACCTTAAACGCGGCCAGATGTTTTTTACAGTGCTCGTGCACTTCATTTAAAGAAAGCTGAGCCTCTTCTGACTTCACAATGGCAAGTAAGATATCTTCTTCGCCCAAGTCGGAGGGCACTCCAATGGCCGCCGCCTCTTTCACTCCCTCACATTTTTCTGCGATGCGATCCAGTTCGGCTCCCGCAATATTCTCGCCTTTTTTTCGAATAATATCTTTTTTGCGAGCCACGAAGATGTAAAAACCATCGGAGTCTTGGCGAACTAGGTCTCCGGTTTTAAACCATCCTCCGGGTGCAAAGGCCTCGCGAGTGGCCTCATCATTTTTTAAATAGCCCTTCATCATAAGGGGAGTTTTCACGAGCAATTCGCCCTCGTCTCCCGGAGCGACGTCTTGGAACTCATCGTCTACAACTCTTAACTCAGTGAAAGTGCGGGAGTGATCCGGATGACGGGCCGCGACCCCCATGGTCCCGACCTTCACCTTTTCCCCGATGATGTTGTTGATCGCGCCGGGAATTTCGGTCATCCCGTAACCTTCAATCATCACGGGAACCCGAAAGGCCCCTCTAAAAATCTTTTCAATTTCAATGGAGATGGGGGCGCCGTAGATTTTCTTCAAGACATGGTGACTGCGAAATTCATTGCGATCACGTTGGGTAAGAATTTTTCCGATGGCCGCAATGATATTGGCCTGGGTGACCTTGAGCTCTGCAGCCCAAGTCCAAAATTTGGAGGCCGAGAATTTAGGAATTAAAACCAAGGTGGCGCCCGCGGCCACGGCTCCCATCAAAGAATAAAACAAGGCATTGATATGAAAGAGGGGAAGGATGCAAAGCATCCGGTCACTGCTTTGGAGTTGCATTCGTTCCACAAAGGCCTCACCGGCTAACACCATGGTGTTTTGAGAGTGCATGACCCCTTTAGGAAAGCCCGTCGTGCCTGAGGTGTAAAGAATAAGGCCGATACTTTCCGGCTGAGCGCGATTTTCTAAAGGCGCTCCGTACTCGATTGTAAAATCCTCTGCACCTATAAATTTAATTGTGGGCCGAAAGTTAAGAAGAGCCAAAACCTCAGGAAATTTTTCCTGGAAATCGGTACTCACGTAAATCATCTCACTCTGGGCCTCATTCAAGGCATAAGCCAAATCCACAGGACTCAACTCAGGATTGAGCGGGACAAAACTCAGGCCCTGGTCGCAGACCGCAAAAAGCAGGGCGACACCAAAATCGCTGTTAGCGGATATCCAGGCGATGCGGGCGTCTTTAGATAAATTTTCATCCTTTAGTTTTTTGCTGAGTGTTCCCACCCAAGCTTTAAAATCCTTCCAACTATGTTGCCGCTCTTTGTTGAAAAGCAAAAACTCAGCGCCGGGGTTTTTTTCACAGCGGCTCTGAAGGATGCCACTCAGAGTGGGCAGATGCTGAGAAAAAGATTGAAGGACTTCAAGTGGCTTCATGGCGGCCGTAGTATCCCCCGAAGTCACTCTTAAGGAAAGCGCCATGGCGCGCTAAGGTACAGTTGACTCAAAGTGGCGGTCTCCGATACTTTTTAGACTATGGGGATAGGGCTCAACAGGAGAATGGCAGTATTTTTTTGTGTTTTTTTAGTGAGCTCGGCCTTGGCTCTTCCCCAGACCCAGAACTCTACAGCCCTACTCGAGGAAGCCGAAGCTTCCTTTATGGACTTCACCGATGGAGAATGGAAATTTTCCTTGGACCCCCAGAACCACGGCGAAATTCAAGGTTTCGCACAAGACAACTTTGACGACAGTTCCTGGCCCAAGATAGCGGCTGGCGAAACTTGGGAAAAACAGGGTTACCCCACCTATGACGGCTATGCCTGGTATCGGCGCAAAGTTATGATTCCTTGGTATTGGCAGGGTTCCAAAGTTCGATTCGAGACCGACGGCGTGGGCGACGAATATGACGTCTTTATCAACGGACAATTCGTGGAACACAAGGGTGGATTTGATTTTGGTAGTGTTTATCTTTGGCCCACCTTTGCCGAGCTTGGTTCTTTTCTTCGATATGGGGAAGAAAACACTCTTGCCATTCGGGTTTGGGATCGGGCCTGGTACTACGGCGGGGGCCTTTGGCGCCGAGCTGCTTTGCGCAGAATTGTGGATTTAGCGGAGCGCCGTGAAGAATTTCCCGAACCCATTTTAGATTCTCATCCGGAATGGTTGGAACTTTATTGGAAAACTTGGGACTTGGCTTGGGAAAAAATCTCTTTCGGATCTCCTCAAAATGGCTTTGTAAAAAGATTCTTAGAAGAAGGATTTAATGAGCAAATCTTCCAATGGGATACGAGTTTTATGGCTTTTTTTGCACGTTACGCCAATAAAACCTTACCCGGCATGGAGAGCTTAGATAATTTCTACCTCAAGCAGCGTGAGGATGGATATATTCAACGTTCTTACTCGGCCACTACGGGAGAAATGGTAGAAATTCCCACAGCATCAGAACCCGCTGTGAATCCCCCTCTCTTTGTTTGGGTGGAAAATTCCTACGCTGAGATGAGCGGAGACCTTTCGCGTTTGCCAAGAGTTCTTCCTAAGCTCGAAAAATATTACTTATGGATTAAAAACAATATGCGGGGCCCCTTAGGCCAGGGACTTTATTTCAACACACAGGTTGCCAGCGGGATGGACAACGCTCCTCGGGGAGATTCCTTGGAAGCGGGATGGGTGGATATGTCGATGCAGCAGGCCTTGGCGGCCCGAAATTTGTCGGCCATTGCCGAGAAGGTGGGCGACCGACGAAAAAGGCTTTTTTGGCTGAATGAGTATCAAAGCCTGCGTCAGCTCATTGTAGATAAAATGTGGGATGAGCGAGATCGCTTATTCTACGATGTGCAGCGCTCAGGTGAGGTGGCCCGCAAAAAACACATTGGAATTTTTTGGGCCCTCATCTCGGGAGTTGCAGATTTTAAGCAAGCCGAGGGACTCTATGCTTCTTTGAAAAACTCGGAAGAATTTTATACTGAAAATCTTTTCCCTACTTTGGCAAAGTCTGACCCCGAGTTTAATGAACACGGGGGCTACTGGCTGGGTAGCGTTTGGGCTCCTACAAACTATATGGTGATTAAGGGGCTCCAAAATTACTCCACCCAAGATCCAAAATTTTTAGCCCTCGCTAACGAGGCCGCTCGGAACTATTTGCGCTTAATGAGCGAGGTTTACAAAAAAGACCTCGACCCTGCGATGGTGAACTATCTGGACCGCATTCCCGGCTCCTTGCACACTCTTTGGGAATGCTATGCCCCTCGAAGTGACTTTCCATGCTCGCCGGGTAATGGCTCCTTTGCTCGCGCCAATTTTGTGGGTTGGACCGGTGTGGGACCGGTGGCCCTACTTATAGAAAATATTTTAGGGTTAAACTTTAATGGATATCGCAAGCTCCTGCGCTGGGAGCTCCAAGAAGAAGGCCGGGTGGGACTTCAAAACTTTTGGTGGGGCCGCTCCGGTCGTTATTCCGTTCTGGCACAGGCGACGGCAGAAAATGGCGAGAGGGTCGTGGAGGTTGAGGCCGCGCGTCGCTTCACTTTGGAAATAAACTGGCGCAATAAAAAATATACCTTTTCGGTGCTTCCGGGACGTCATCAGTTCAGGCTTAACTGATTTTCAAAAACACTGAGCACACCCACTGCGTAGGGCTCGATATCCATTTTGTGGCTATCTATAAAAAACTGCGGCGGGGCTTGCTCGCCCGTGCTGGGACTCACAACTTCCGCCAGGGCATGCATTGTTTTCCCGAAATCTAGAGTGGCCGTGCTCCCACGGCGATTGGCAAAGAGAATACGCGTGGAGCGTTGGTCGGCCTTGCGCACAGCAAAGGTGTAGAGGCCGGCATCACTAGATGAGCTATAAAGAATTTCGTCACCTAAGGAAAAGTGTTCAATCAAAAGTTTGAGCACCCAGTATCTCGCGTTTGGAGCTCCGGTGTCCCAGTTCACCATGCTCACACTGGGGAATTGATTGGGAAAGCCTACGAGCTGACTTTGAGTAATCACTTCTATGCCTTTTTTTGCAAGTTCCCCAAAGAGGTAGGCAAAGGTAGCGCCCGAGAGATTCCAATAGTCGGGACGAATGGTAGCGTCATCGCCTGTGTAGTCTTCAGCCATCATGGTGCCAATCTCGTTGATGTTGGTTTTGGTTTGAGGAGAAAGTTCTTTGCGAATTTCTTCGATTTTATCCACGGAGTTTAGAAACTTTTGAGCTTCATCGGCAAAGGTAATTTCTGCCGAGCGCAAAGGCTCGGCCACCTGGGCCGTGGCGTAAAAGTGATAAGAAATCCAGTCGAGGGGAATGCCGATGTCGTGGTTCTGGGGATTTAAGAAGTACCGAAAGTAATGGGGTAGCTCCATGGGGCGCATCAGGGCCAATCCCATAAATTCCATGGAGGGATCCACTTCGCGCACGCTTTTCACGATGGCGTCATATCGTTCGGTATATTGTTGTGGGGTCATAAAGTGCTCGACGTCGACTTCGTTGAAAATTTCCCAAGTTTTGACTTTGAAACGGTGGGGGGAGTGGTGCCAGGCACCCAGTTCATCGAAAAAGCCACCTTTCATGTACCACTCTGCCAGCCGTTTGTAATATCCTGCGAGCTCACCCAAAGAGGGATCTCGAAGTTCGGTGCCTTGTTCATAGCTCCAGGTTTCGGTGTTGGGATCTTCGGGATACCAAACGTACCAGTCGGTTTTAAACATCCATTGTGGAATCGTGCTGAAGTTAAATACGACGGAGTGGTCTTGGGTCGCGGCAAAAAAATCTTCTACCAAGGGATCGATGAGAGAAAAATCCCAGTAGGTTCGAGTGTGGGTGGGGGGCTCCAGTTCAGCCACACCTAAGCGTGGGTAGGGCATCCAAGGGACAAAGCGGACGTGATCAGCCTGCAGATCTTTGAGTGCGGCAAAAACACGCTGGTGAATGGGGGATTCGCGACGAAGCAAGGGGTTCACGACAACTTGCAAGGTCGGCGTGCTTTGCAGGGATCGCAAGATTTCGGGTCGAACCTCGATTTGCACGTGGCGGTGTCGGGGCTGAAGTGAGGTGGAATGGGAAGTCGCAGCCAGGCCTCCCATCATTCCTAAAAGAACTCCATGTAAATTTTTCGGAGTGCAGACGCGACGAATTTTCCCCAAGCTTAATTCCCCCCTATTTCAGAATAGCTTGGGGCTGTAGAAAGGAAAATGCCGTCGCTTTGACATTGGCCAAAGCGAAGTAAGTCTTATGGATTATCAATTATTAAGAACTTCAAAATGGGCATAGCGTATTTTGAAGACGATCGGCGGGAAGGTGGGGTGAATGATCACACTACAAGATCCTAGTCCAGACTCGTTCTAAGGAGAGGAAATGCCAAATATCCAATACGTCTACTCCCACCTCCAAAAAACTGACTCTATTCAGGGCTTTGCCCAAGAAAGAATAGAGTCCGTGCTTGAGAAGTTTCGGGCCTACAAAATCTTCTCGAGCCGAGTTCGCATGGAAATGAAAAATTCGCCGGAACACGCAGGAAAGGATGAATATTCCTGTGAAGTTTTTGTAAAAGTGCAGCGATTCCCTACAGTGGTTATCAAAAAGACTAGTGCGAACCTTTATGAGGCGATAAGCCTAGTATCAGACCGTTTGTTGAATCTACTTTCGAGAATTCATGAAAAGCGATGCAGTCTAAGACGTCGGGCCCTCCCTGCCTGACTTAACAGAAGGGGGTTGGGAGAATTTTTTCTCAACCCCCGTTCCCCTTCGTGATAACCTGCGTGCCGATGAAGATCTTTGACCGTCAAAAAAATGTCTATTTTGAAGAAAAAGTTTACGGTGATTTCTGGTTGAGGCTTGCTTACGAAAACCCTACGGTACGCCGCCTGATGAGTTCCTTTCCAGTGCAAAAGAGCCTGTCAAAGGCTTTCGGACTTTCTAAAAATTCTCACGCATCACGTCTTAAAGTGGCCGACTTTGTGAAGCAATTTGAAATATCCCTAGATGACTTTGTCGTACCGCAAAATGGTTATCAGTCTTTTAATGATTTTTTTATTCGGGCTTACCGGGAGGGTTTGCGGGTTTTTCCACGAGCGACCGAAGAGTTGGGCGCACCGGCTGAGGGGCGACTCTCAATTTTCCCCGTTGAAAACGGAAAACTCACATTATCAATCAAAGGTGAAAGCTTTCACTGGCAGGATTTTGTGCCTCCACCCCTTGAGGCTCCGCGAGCCTTGGAGCGTGGCTTCGCCTTTGTTTTTCGGCTCTGTCCAGTAGACTATCACCGTTTTCACTTTCCAGATGAGGGCCGAGTCATCCGCCGCCTAAAAGTACCTGGGAAACTTCATTCCGTGCATCCCATTGCGCAGAAAAAGATCCCGAAACTTTTTTGTGAAAACTTTCGGGAGTTGAGTCTTTTTGAAAGTAAGAATTTTTCCACCCTGGTTTTGGCTGAAGTGGGTGCCATGAATGTGGGCACTATAGTCCAAAGCTTTGATGCCTCTGAGCCGGTTAAGCGAGGCCAAGAAAAAGGATATTTTGCCTTTGGAGGTTCCACGGTGGTGATGTTAGTGGAAGCGCAGGCAGTGATTCCACGGGCTGATATCATTAAAAAAAATGCCGAGGGCTTTGAAGTGTATGTGCGTTTAGGCGAATGCATTGCGCAGGGGCGTTAGTCTACCGGAGCAAAGCCACTTCGTTGTGAGGTTCTAGACGCTTCTTCATGGGCTTTCATGTCGTACCAAAGGACAAACTCCGAAACCCCATTACGAATTTCTTCGCCCACAGGGTTTTTTTCGTCAAGGCGGAGCGTGTGCGGGATATTCTGTTCTTTGGCATAGGAAAAAATTTTCACATTAAAAAAAGCATCTGTTAAAAACTCTCGGGTCCAGCGCCAGTTAGTAGAAGTGTCTTGCTGACTGTAGTCGAGGCACACGGGAAGGGGATGGAGGTTGAAGCGTTGATGAGCTGATTTTTTTAAAGCATCGGCTAAGTCCAGAAGTCCAAGTCCCACATAGACGGGAAAATACTGGTTGTGCTTTTCGGGATGCTTCATCATAGCTCTGATGTCGGGGTCATCTTTGAAATGTTGGATAAAGGCAAAGGGGACCGCATCCGTAATAGGAAGAGTGAAGGCTGCTTTGATTCTTCCCCCTTTCTCGGCGGGACGAATGGCCGGAGAAAGCAAAATTAAAGAGTGAATGTCGGCTCCCCTTTGTTCGAGGCGTTTTTTCTCATATCTATGAAGGACAAAATCGGTGGCAAGGCCCCCTCCGAGTGAAAATCCTGCTAAAGAGATTTTTCTAAAACACTGAGATATGACCCGATAGGCTCGGTCAACGGAGTTTTGCCACTTGACCAAGGTGCTTTTGTTTTCGATATTCACTGTCGAACCGAAACCATAAATCAAAGGCGCGTAAACACTTAAGCCCTGTCGTTGGAGATCTTCGGCCAAAGTTCTCAAGGCCTGGGGTGAACTCATAATCCCATGAAGTAAAAGGACCGCACCCCGGTTGGCCTGCCCTCGAAGAAAAATGGGCTCATTCTCAGGAAGTATACGGGCCTGCGGACCGTCGGTCTGTCGGTAAACTTCGTTTTGTTCACTCAAATCCGCGGCTACGATTTTTTGCATCTGGTCGAGACAGGCTTCAAAGCCATGGGTGTGTGCATTATTTGCTGAGATGCAGAAGAGTGTTGCAATTAGTAAGTATTTCCCGCCGGCGGATTCGATCCTCATGAGTCTTGAATAACAATGAAAGCACCGTATCAAAAGCCCCCGCTTCCTTTGTAAAGAATTTTGAAGGTCTGAGATGACATCAAGGTGATGTCCCACCTATGAAGGACCTATCTGTTGGGGAACAGATATTAACCGGAGGATGGAAAATGAAATCAAGAATGTTTATGTCCGTATTTTTATTGGGTGGGGCCCTCTTTTTCGCAAAGTCTGCACATGCAGATTACGTGATCTCTTGCGAGAGCCACGATCATCGCTTTAATCGTTGCGAACTTCGCGGCGATGTGCGCGATGTTTTTGTGCAAAATCGCGAGTCGGATGCCCCTTGCATAGAAGGTCGTACTTGGGGCTGGAACCGCCGCGCAATTTGGGTGGATGATGGTTGCCGAGCCAATTTTTACGTAGATACTCGTGATCGCCGACTTCAAGACCAAAGCTATTAGTTCAAGGGGGCCAGCACGGTGAGGATTTCCTTGCCGTGCTTGGCCACAAGTTTGGGCCCCATCCCGTGAACTTCTAGGAGGGCGCTAAGACTTGCTGGTTTTTCAGAGGCGATGTGGCCTATTGTTTTATCGCTTAAAACCATAAATGCCGGAATGTGATTTTTCTTTGCAAAATTTAGACGCCACGACTTAAGAGCGCCCACGCGTTGAGTAATGATGGCATCAGGCACCGTTGAGAGAGCGGTTTCAGGCTTTCGAGTGAGACTTGATTTTTTTACTGCCGACTTTTTCGAAACAGGACGGCTTCCTATATTCATTAAAATATTTTCAGCAAGGGAAGCACGATTTTCACCTAAAGCCGCGAGGCTGGCAATTCGGTAGGGAATTTTTCGTCCCGCTTTTTCAAAAAAAGCATCTTCTAAGTAGATAAAATGTCCGCGGGCTAAGGCATCGATAAGAACTTCAAAATCAGTTCTCTCTAAAGAGGAGAATTCTTCGCGGTGAATTTTGCCTACGGATTGAGTGTCGCGCTGCCGTAGCCCGTCCAAAATTCGTTGCATAGCCGAGATTTCTGCTGGGTCGGGAGCTCGCATTTTTTCTTGGCGCGGCAAGCAGATGTCGCAAGTTCCGCAGCCCTCACCAGAGTCCATTTCATCACCGAAGTGTCGCACTAGGGAAAGCATTCGGCAGTGGCTTGATCTGGCGAAGGCCGCCATTTGATCGAGCTGGGTGCTGCGGTGCTGGCGCTGGGCGGCGTAGGTGTTTTGCCAAGGCTTTGTGCCCGCAGAAATCATTTCGGAGCTGTCCATGGTGATGCCTCCATGAATCCAAAGTTTTTCCAGGACAGATTGAAATTCGTCGTCTGAAAGTCGAAGTTTAGATTGGACTTCGTCTTTGTTCATAGGCTGCCGTTGCACTGTTAAAAAAACTTTCTGACAAAGGGCGATTTCGGGATAGTTTTTAGAAAGTAAAAACTCGTGCATTTTACGATCAGCATATGACCACATGAGTATGGCTCGTGATGGGGCTCCATCACGTCCGGCTCTTCCAATCTCCTGGTAGTAGCCTTCAAGGCTGGCGGGTAGGGAGGCATGAATCACGCTGCGAACGTTAGCTTTGTCGATGCCCATCCCAAAGGCGATCGTGGCCACCATCACATCCGACTTGCCCTTGTAAAAATTGTTCTGAGTTTTTTCGCGAGACTCTTTGGGCATCCCCGCGTGGTAGAGAGCCACCGAAAACTCTGGTTTTAAAGCGGCTGCTAGGGCTTCGGCATTTTTGCGGGTGGAAGCGTAGATAATGGCAGGGCGATTCTCGTCGCTACGTAAAATTTCAGCAATAAGATCAGGGCGAGCCGAGGGAGAAACTTCGTTAACCTCAACGGCAATATTGTGTCGACGAAAACCATGAATAAATATTTTGGCGTCCCGTAGTTTGAGTTGCTGCACAATATCTTTTTGCACCATGGGTGTAGCCGTAGCTGTGAGCGCAATCACAGGACTGGGCGGAAGCTCGTCTGAAGGACCGCGCTGGAGTTGGGCGAGGCGAGAGCCCAGCATGCGGTATTCGGGACGAAAGTCATGGCCCCACTGCGAGATACAGTGAGCTTCGTCCACGGCAATTAAGGAAAGCTTCACCCGGGCTAAAAAGTCCATAAAGTGAGGCACCGCTAAGCGCTCGGGCGAGATAAAGAGAAAGTCTAGCTTCTCTTCTAAATAGGCTTCGCAAACCGCGCGCGACTCGCTTCGGTCACGACCCGAGTGAATGCGCTCTGCTCTAAATCCTTGAGACTGAAGTTTAGAAACCTGGTCTTCCATCAATGCAAGAAGGGGACTGATCACAAGGGTCGTCCTGCTTCGCGCAAAGCCAGGAAGTTGGTAACACAAAGATTTTCCGGCCCCAGTGGGCATTACGAGCAAGGCATCATGGCCAGCGAATACGGCCTGACAGACCTCTTCTTGGTAGGGACGAAAGTCATGGAAGCCAAAGCGAGATTTTAAAATTTCTAAGAGTGAAATTTGAGACATATTCCGCCGTTTTCTGAATTTTAGCCCTTTTCTTTGCCCATGCAAATCTCCGGCCAGTTTCGGCCCTTGGCTTCTTTTAACTGTGAGTAAGGAAGTGGAGCTGTAGAAAAAGGTTAGGCACGAGATTTGCGAGGGCAACTCGGATATGGATGAAAAGTTCGAGTTTGTTAATTTTGTTCCCCCTTATTGTACGAGTCCTAAGTGCTTTAATCATTTGAAAGAAAATCTAGGGTCAAGCCCTCCACAGTGGTGGATACGTTCCGGTTACTATAAGGTTCGCAACGAGGTTAAGGTCCAGAGATTTTCCTGTTCTCTTTGCCACAGAAGATTCTCTGCGAGAGCCTTTAAAAGCTATTTTCGCTTCAAAATTCCTGACCGAACGCTGTCGGCCCGACTTTTAAGTATCTTTATTGTGGGGGCCTCAAACCGCGACATGGGTAGGTTTTTTGGAGTGAGCGAAGGGTGCATTAGAAATCGACTTAACAGAATGGCTGACCAGGCTATCCTCATTCATTACGAAAAGCTCAAGAATCTAAAGGGCATTTGGGAGCCCGTTGCCTATGATGGGTTGGAGAATTTTGCAGGCTCTCAATATGAACCCAACTACATCAATCAAGCGGTTGGGGCGGAAACATTTTTCACCTATGACTGCAATTTTTCTCCCATGAACCGTAAGGGTAGGATGTCCGAAAGACAAAAGCTAAGAAATTTAGAGTTTTCAAAATCATCAGGTATTTTTCCAAAAAATGCCATAAGATTGGCTACGACAGTGTTGCTGAGGCGTCTTTTGGACAAGCAAAAATCAGGACTCAGGCTTGAGCTACTGAGTGACGAACACTTCCAATACCGTAGATCCATCCAGCAAGATCTTAAGGGTGCACTCATTGACCATAAAACCATTTCCGCCAAAGCCACTCGAAATTATCAGAACATTCTCTTTCCAGTGAATCACGTGGATCTAATTATCCGAAAAAATGTAGCAGCTTTTTCGAGAGAAACAATTTCCTTTTCGAAAACTCATGCGGCCATGTGCAAGAAGTACTTTCTTTTTATGAGTTACAAAAATTATATGGCCCCCCAATTTACAAAGAAGCTAATTCGGCGACCCAGGGCCCACCTCGAAAGCCCGGCTCAGGCGGTGGGGCTAGAAACCAAGATTCTTAGCTTCCAAGAGTTTTTTTGTGAGACCCAAACAGAACGACAAATTCAAATCCCATCGGAATGGAAAATGATAAAGAAAGGTAAAACCCCGTATGCCAGGCAATCTCCCGGATCTCAAAAACTCGATCCTAACCACACGTGAGGCATCTCATCAGCTCCACTTCCTTGCGCACAGTTCTTCTTCATACAAACTTAACTTGAGAGGAAGAGCTTACTCTCGCATACTCAAAGCTAGTTAAACATCTTGGTCATCAACCGCTGCATGTAAACTCCATCGCAAAAATTATTTAGCTCGTAGACCTAGGGGCTTCTTCACGCGTTCAAAGCGACGTGAAGGGCTGTCCTGCGTCGAAATTTGAAATGGGATGTACCCGGCACCTGAGAATCGCGCAGTGAACTTGATTCTTTCGCTTGGGGGGTACGTTAAATGTTTAAGTTTTCAACTCGTCTTTTTTCAATGGTTTTACCTTTAGGAATGTCGCTCAGTGCCTATAGCATGGGGTCCAAAACTCCGGCTCCCACGCCAGCGCCCACGCCGGCACCTTCTCCAGTCCCGGCTCCGATCCCTGATCCCGTGGTGGACACGGGTGTTGCCGTCACGGATATCGGCAACATTGCCAAAGCCTCTAGTTGCGCATCTTACAGTTGGAAAGACCGCGGCCGAGCGCCGGCGGCCTATATGCAAGGGATGGCCATAACCTTTGCAAAAAGTTTGTGTCGATTGAGGGCGGGGCAAAGTACAGCCGTGCTGATGGCTAAGAAAAACTCGGGTAATGACGCCGTGGATGCCATTTCCTGGTTTGAAAGCCGTTATGATGCACTTGGCTTGCCTATTGACGTTTCCGGTGCGGATACCTTGCGCAGTCTCTACACCTTGGGGGTAGGAATGGGCATGAGAGAATCTTCCGGAAAATACTGCACAGGCTACGACACCACGGCAGGAAGCCAAACGGCTTCCACTGCGGAAGCTGGCCTCTTTCAGACAAGCTACAATTCGATGGGAGCCTCTTCGGAACTTCGCAAGCTCTTTGATGAATACCGTGCGGATCCCTCAAAATGTCATCTTGGTATTTTTTCAAAAAGTGTAAGCTGCTCTAACCAAAGCATCATTGGTTCAGGTTCGGGGGCCGACTTTCAGCGATTGGCTAAATCGTGCCCGGCCTTTGCTACGGAATATGCCATGATCACTTTCCGAGTTCTGCGCAAACACTACGGGCCGATCAATCGCAAAGAAGCTGAGATCACGAGCCAATGTAATAAGATGCTCGATCAGGTACAGGACTATGTGGAAAGTCGGTCGGCTTCGGTTTGCTCATCGATATAGGTTTTTTGACGCAAAGGGGTTTAAAGGGGCCGGACGGCAGATCCGGTCCCAATCCTCCGCCGACGACTTGGCGCGTTATGTGAAGTGTTACGAAATTCTTTAATTTTATCTAAAACCCTTCCGATAGAGCTCTAGAATGAGCGACGATTTCGAGACGGAGATAAAAAAGGATTTTATTCAGGAGGCTCTTCTTAATTTAGAAGAAGCCGAAGGCTCTTTCATGGAGCTTGAATCCTCTACCGCTCCCCAACCCCTCCTCGATAAAATTTTTCGCCTGGCTCACAATCTTAAAGGTGGTTCCCGGGCTGTTGGATTTGGAGATGTTGCTGAATTTACGCATCAGTTGGAAAATATGGTGCTGAAATTGCAAAAGGGCGAGATCCAACTGAATAATCAAGTCGTCACCACTCTGCTTCATTGCAACGATCGATTGGTGGAGATGCTCTCGGGCCTGCAAGGAAATTTGGATGCCAAGTACAACAATGCTGACTTGCTAAAAGAGATTCAGGCCTGGCTCGATGGTACGGCCGCAGCTGCTGTGGTGGATAAACCCATTGCAGAAGCCTTGCCCCAAGTGCCTGCCGCCGATAGTTTTTTTCCTGAGACGGTGCCTCCTACTGACGAGATCGTGGCACAGCCAGAGATCGTGGCACAACCAGAGATCGTAGCACAGTCTGAAGTTGTGGCTCCCACGCCAATAGCAGCTCCAGACCTTGCCCCCGCTCCTGGGGCTGCCGCTCCCGCGGCTCCCCCGCCAAGTAACTCTCAGCCCAAAGATAAAGAAGACGAAGTGGTGCGTGTGTCCCTTTCCAAAATTGATGCTCTCAATGACTACGTGGGCGAGCTTATTGTTTTGCAATCTGTGATTCAACAACAGGGTATCCATGCCAACTTAAGTGCTATCCGCCAAATGATGAAACTCACCAAAGACATACAAGGTCTGGCCATGGGACTGCGCATGTTGCCGGTTAAACCTCTTGTGCAAAAGCTCCAGCGTGTTGTGAGAGACACTTCTCAAGCCCTTGATAAAGGCGTGAATCTAAAAATTGTAGGTGAACAGATAGACGTTGATAAGTCGGTTTTGGATCGTCTGGCTGATCCCCTGATTCACATTCTACGTAATGCCGTAGATCACGGAGTGGAAACAAAAGAAGAGCGCCGCTTAGCCAACAAGGTCGCTGAGGGCACGATTGTTTTGACTTTCGCCAATGAAGGAAATCATTTGGTGGTGGAAGTGAAAGATGATGGCAAGGGTATCAATCCTGAAATCATTCGTAAGAAGGCTATTGAGAAAAAACTTATCTCTGAGGGTCAGGTATTGACCGATAAGCAGCTGATCCAAATCATTTTCCATGCCGGCTTTTCGACGAAGGCTCAGACCAGCGAGATTAGCGGCCGGGGTGTGGGTATGGATGTTGTGAAAACCAATATTGAAAAAATTGGTGGTCATGTTGAAATTACATCAGTTGTGGGCGCGGGATCTGTATTTCGAATACAAATTCCCCTTTCTCTGGCGGTCATTGAGGGACTTGTGATCACCACTGAAACGAATAGGTATGTGGTTCCCTTAAGTCAGGTTCAAGAGACCCTCAATCTCAAGAATTTTCACGTGCATAGCAATCAGCTGGGCATTGGCTCCTGCTTTGAGTTGCGAGGTGCCGTTGTTCCATTGGTTGGCTTGGAAAGCATTTTGGGTCAACCCCATGCGAAAGTGGATGCCACGGGCACAGCTCTGCTCTTCAACGTGGACCAACAACTTGTCGCACTTGCGATAGGAGAAATTGTTCGTTCGCAGCAGATTGTTATTAAGCCCTTAGGCAACGGACTTCGAGCTCAAAAGGGCTGGATTGGGACCTGCGTTTTAGGCGATGGCTATCCCACGTTGATTCTAAGTCCGGTGGATCTGCTTACAGGCAGAATCCGCACAGTGGCTCCTGCAACACAAATTGGAGAAAATTCATGAAGGCTACCGATAATCGCTATATGGAATTTCGTATTGGAGAGAACCTCTATGCTGTTCCCCTATTGACCGTTAAAGAAGTGATTCAAAAGCCGGAGATTCGACCCGTTCCTAACATGCCGGGATTTTTTGAGGGCATGATGAACCTGCGAGGTCAGATTCTTGGGGTATTCTCGGTGCGTAAAAAACTCGCGGCCAAAGGTCGAGACGAATCCTCAGCCACTCCTGAAGTTGTGATGGTGATTGAAGAAGAGGGAGTGATGATCGGCATGATTGTGGACGAGGTCACTCGGGTCCTTCATGCTGCTCCCGATAGTATTCGCCCGGCACCCCTTAAAGAAGATGATCCTGCAAAAAAATATATCGAGTCTGTTATCCAGTCAGAACAAAAACTCGTCCTCACCGTAAAAGTGGGCGAGCTCTTTGAAATTGAGAAATTTAAGAAAACAAAGGATGCCGCATGAAAAATACACGTATGAGCTTTAAAGCCCGATTGATTTTGATGCTTCTTATAGCGGGAACGATACCCATGATGGTGTCTATGTATATTTCTTACTCCAAATCCAACAAAGAGATGCATCATGAGGCGGAGCTTTTGGTCCAAGCCGTAGGCAGTGACAAAGCGGAGGCGGTGAAGGAGTACTTTCACAAAGAAAGTGACGCTTTGGCCGATTTAGCAGAAGTCGGATCGACTCGAGAGGCTCTTGTGCAGTTTGAAAAAGCCTTCGCCGCCTACGACAAAATGGACCTGAGTGACTCTGATATCGAAAAAATCGAATCCTATTACAAAGGCCCCTTTAGCGAAACCTATTCCAAAAAAACACAGCTTGGCAATTGGAGCGCTTCAACTGCCATGAAGAATCTGACAAAGCGGGGTCGCAACGCTCAGTATGATTTTATTGCAGCAAACGAGAATCCTCTAGGAGAAAAAGACAAGCTTGTAAAAGCGGGTCGAAAGTCGCTCTACGCCGAGGTCCACGAGACTTATCATCCCGACTTTCGCAATCATTTGATACGACACGGGCTCTACGACATATTCATTGTAAACGCACAAGGATATGTCGTTTACAGCGTGTTCAAAGAGTTGGATTTTGCAACTTCCTTAATGAGCGGATCTTGGTCAAACTCGGGTTTGGCGCGGGCTTTTGAATCTTCAAAAAAACTTGCTGCGGGTTCTGTGCACTTGGAAGACTTTGCTCCCTACACCCCTAGCTATGAGTCCCCCGCTTCTTTTATGTCGACGCCAATTGTTAAAGAGGGGGTCTATTTAGGCAGCCTTATCGTGCAGTTACCCTTGGATAAAATTTCCGCGGTCGTAGCAAGCCGCAGCGGATTGGGACCTAAAGACGAAGTCCTCTTGTTGGGATCCGACTTGAAGCTACGATCCGATTCTTTCCGTAATAAAGATAAGGTGAATGTGGCTTCTTCCTTTGGAGGAACGACCGGATCCTTGCTAACTCCCGCTCTCAAACTTGCCCAAGAGGGAAAAAGTGGAGTCATCCTTCAAAACAGCTACGATGGTTTGCCAACACTTGCCTATTACCAGCCTATAAAAATTCTCAATTTAAATTGGTACATAGTGACAGAGCTCGACCAAGAAAACATCTTCTCCGGCCTTCGTGAGTTGAACCGTCTTTTGATGGGAGTCTTGGCGGGGGTTATCGTTGTCGTGGGTTTCTCGGCTTGGTACTTCGGAAATAGCGTTGCTAAGACCATGCAGACCATTATCGACAACCTCACTCAGAGTAGTTCCAAGGTGAGTTCTTCGTCCACGCAAAGTGCTTCCTCCGCGACAGAGCTTAGCGAGGCTGCTACCGAGCAGGCGGCTAGTTTGCAGGAGACCATGGCCTCCGTAGAAGAAATCTCGGCAATGGTAAATCAGAATGCTGACTCTGCTGAGAAAGTGAAGAAGGCTGTCGACCTTAATAAACAAGCCACTTCTGAGGGCACTTCAAGTGTGGCCGAGATGCTAGGTGCGATTGGTGAAATCAAATCGACCAACGAGCAAATTTTAACTCAGATGGAAAATAGTAATAAAGAATTTGGTGAGATTGTGAAAATTATATCTGAGATTGGCGAGAAAACCAAGGTTATTAACGACATCGTTTTTCAAACCAAACTCCTCTCGTTTAACGCTTCCGTAGAAGCCGCCCGAGCCGGAGAGCATGGCAAGGGATTCGCCGTGGTGGCCGAAGAGGTAGGTAACCTGGCTCAAATGAGTGGAAATGCCGCCAAGCAGATTACCGATATGCTTTCGAGCTCCATTAAAAAAGTGAATGAAATCGTTCAAGACACCAGCGCCAAAGTGGATCAGTTGGTTGAAGTGGGCAAAGACAAAATCATCATGGGTCAATCCACAGCCGAAAAATGCCGGCAGTCTCTTGGAAAAATTTCCGAGAACGCCCAGTCGATCTCCATGATGATTGCCGAAATCACCAACGCCTCTAAAGAGCAGGCTCAAGGGATTCAGGAAATTAACAAGGCCATCTCTCAGCTGGACCAGGTGACTCAGCAAAACTCTGCGGTGGCTCAGCAAAGTTCAAGCCAGGCCGAGCAATTGAGTGTGGAATCTCAGGTTCTTGAACAGGCTGTCCAAGGTTTGGCCATTTTCTTAAGTGGCAAGACCGAGGAGCCGCGTTCTGTAAAAGCTCACACGAGCTTGGTCTCCGACCGGGTGGTGAATATTCAGGAACATATTGCCAAGAAACAAGTGTCCTCTAGCGAGCGAGAGAGAATGGCTCAAACATCTCAAAAAGCGGTGGGGGCTTCCGAGGGCCAAGTTGTTCCATCGAGTTCAGACGGCAACTTTAACGAGGATTTCTAAGATGAAAAATTTGTCGGTCAAGTGGAAGCTAATATTTCTCTCAGGCAGCTTGTTGGGTCTTTCACTTGTATTGAACACTATCGAGACGCGAGGTATTTCGAAGTTGAGTGATTTCAATCATAACTTCACGGAGGTGCAACTTCCGGCGATTCGTAACATGACCTTGGCCGACATGATGCACGATTCGCTAAGAGCTAGTGTCTACGAAGCCCTCTATCTTTCAACCCTTTCTGAGGCCCAAGAGACCAAAAATGAAGCCGCCCAAGCTTCTGCTGAAACAGTGAAGAATCTCAAAGTATACGTGGCCGCACTCGAAAAACTTGATCTTTCGCCGCAAGTTCGAGAGGCCATCACGAAGGCTCGTCCGGCCATTGATGCCTACGCGGCTTCTGGAGAGAGTCTGGTGGCGATGGCGCTTGCGGGCAAAAAAAGTGAAGCTGAGAGGCTTATACCCAACTTTCAAAAGGCTTTCGTTGGTCTTGAAGCTGAACTGAGCAGCCTCGGCGATCTCATTGAAAAAGGAGTTGAGGACCAGACCTCACACGCAGATGCCGAAACGCAGTTTATTCACTATCTGGGCTGGGGGGCTCTCGCAATCGGTACACTACTAGGCATTCTCTTTTCGACACTCGTTATCCGAAATATTTCGACAGTATTTTCGGCCATTATTTCCCAGTTGAGAGATTCTAGCCAACGAGTTGCTGGGGCCTCCGGCGAAAGTGCCACTTCAGCGAGTCGCTTGAGCGAAGCGGCAACAGAGCAAGCCGCCAGTCTTCAAGAAACCATGGCCTCGGCTGAAGAGATCTCGGCAATGGTTAATCAAAATGCAGAATCCGCTGAGAAAGTGAAGGCCGCAGTAGATTTAAACCAGCAGGCGTCCCGTGAGGGCTCCGCAAGTGTTTCCTCAATGTTGGGCGCCATTCAGGAAATCAAAGTGACCAACGATCAAATTCTTAATCAAATGGAAACAAGTAACAAAGAATTTGGAGAAATTGTAAAAATTATTTCCGAGATTGGTGAAAAAACCAAAGTCATCAATGACATCGTGTTTCAAACAAAGCTTCTCTCCTTCAATGCCTCAGTTGAGGCCGCAAGAGCGGGCGAGCATGGAAAGGGATTCGCGGTTGTCGCGGAAGAAGTTGGGAATCTTGCTCAAATGAGCGGAAATGCCGCTAAGCAAATCACCGACATGCTCTCGAACTCAATTAAAAAAGTGAACGACATCGTACAAGTCACGACTCACCGTGTGGATGAACTTGTAGAAGTCGGCAAAGACAAAATTACCATGGGTCAGTCGACAGCTGAAAAGTGTCGTCAGGCTTTGGAAAAAGTCACTGAGAACGCTCAGTCCATCTCGACGATGATTGGGGAGATCACGAGCGCCTCGCGAGAACAGGCTCAGGGGATTCAAGAGATTAATAAAGCCATAGCGCAGCTCGACCAAGTGACTCAGCAGAATACAGCTTTGTCGCAAGAGAGTTCTTCCCAGGCAGACCAACTCAAGAGGGAATCTCAAGATCTCAATGGTGCCGTAAACACCTTGACCCTTTTCATTCACGGAAAAGAGGAGCTGGGATCAGCGAATTCCTCTTTAGTGCCGATGGCCAAGAAAAGCTCTCTCCAATTGAAGAAGACACATTTTAAAAAAGCCGCTTAAACCGAGGAACTTATGCACAAGCTGTCGCAAAACGACATTCTCCGAATGGCTCAGATCATCCGTGAAGAAACGGGGAACCAAGTCCAAGAGAACAATCATTCGATGATTGAATCAAGGATGGGAAGTCGACTTATCAAGTTAAAAATCCAGAGCATGGAAGAGTATTGGGGCTTCTTTGCAGAGCACGAGCGTGAAGAGCGTGAGGTGCTAAAAAGCCTTATGACAACTCACTATACATTTTTCTTCCGGGAGTGGGCTCACTTTGAGGTTTTAGAAAAATGGCTAAGCGAAAATTCTACTCGACTCAAAGAGCGCTACGCCAAGAATAAAGAAGAGGTCAAGATTTGGGTTGCCGCCTGCAGTCGGGGGCAAGAAATGTATTCCCTCGCTATGTTTGTGGATAAAATCTTTAGTCAAAAAACGGGAGTTCCTTTTCAGATTATTGGGAGCGATATTGACGCCGAATCTGTGGCCTTTGCTAAAAACGGAGTGTATCCACTTAAAGAAGTGAATATGATTCCGCGAGAGTTCGTGGGTGGCTACTGGAAGCGCGGCAGTGGACCCGTGAAAGACTTTGCGGCGGTGGACCCCAAGTTGAAGAAAAATCTAAGTTTTGAAACCTTAAACTTGCTTGAGGTTGATGCGTGGAAGCACAGCAAAAACTTTGATGTGATTTTTTGCCGAAATGTTTTTATTTACTTTGCTGAGGCCAGCGTTCAAAAAATTGCTCTGTCTTTGGCCAAGCGCTTGGACCCCCATGGTCTTTTGGTGAGCGGACTTTCTGAGCCTCTGCGCTTTCCTGAATGGAAGATGAATCCGGTAGGGCCTTCTTGTTATCAATGGCCCCAAGCTAAGGCGGCAGGAGCTACGGCAACTTTGCCCAGTCCTCGTCATGAAACGGCAAAAGTTGCAGAGTCCCCTGTGAGTGTGCTTTCCCTAGCATCCAAAAAGTATCATGTTCTTTGTGTCGATGACTCTCCCGTCATTCAAACTCTTATTAAGAAGATCTTCGCGATGGACAAAGACTGCGGACGCGTGGATATAGCAGGCGATGGCCAGGAGGCTCGGCAGAAGCTCGATTCCTTTAAATACGACTTAGTGACTTTAGATATTCATATGCCTAAAGTGACGGGAATAGAGTTTCTTGAGCGTCTCTATAAAAAGCGAAGCGATCCCCCTGTCATCATGGTGTCTTCCGTGAACCGAGGAGACTTGGATTTGGCTACACGGTCACTCTCCTTAGGGGCCTTCGACTACGTTGAGAAACCTGCCATGAATACCATGGCCAAGAGTGCTGAGGAATTGCTGACCAAGGCCAAAATGGCACTACGCAAAACGAAAGATTCCGATATCACACAGCCAACAGATGAGACCGAGGGCTTCGACAAATCCATTGCCCAAAAAATTGTGGTGCCCGATGCCTCTCAGTGCTGCCGAGTCGTAACGGCTTCTTCAAAATCCCTTACACAACTGGAGCAAATTATCCGTGGCCAAAAGGCAGAGTACCGCTCGCCCGCGATGCTTATTCTTTGGCCAGATTCTGAGGGCATGGCTAAGCTCCAGTCAGATCTATTGAATTGGACGGAAGCCAAGGTCGTTTCACTAAAGGAAATGACGCCTCTCCTTAAACCCAATCACATTTACACCCTTGACGCCTCTCAGTTTAATCAGTGTCTAAGTCAAAACAAAGCCCGAACCTTGTCATTTCAAGTTCTAGAATCTAGCTATTTGGGACGACCCAGTTTTCCCTCAAGCCAAAAGGTCCAAATTCTTTTGGATGAGGCCACGGGCCTTTCCAAGGAAATTTTTGAGTCACAAAGTGGCCTACGGCTAAGTGATATGAGTCCCGCCACAAGCTTTGCCAGTCTTTCTTTGGAGTACTTTGCTGAGCTTAGGAAAGCCGCCGCATGAGCCTCGACTCTAAGTACCTATTCAAGTGGCTTGAAGCCAACCAGAGTTGGCTAAGTTCGTTGAGCTTTTGCGTGTCTCGAATGGGCATGGTGGTGTCTTACGACAAAGATCATTGTGCGAGAGCTTTGAGTGTTTTTGAGCCCCGAGATTTTAATGAAGCCTTTGTTCTTCGCTTGCAAAATCGCCTTCAGAAAGAAGCGGCTCTGGGACGGAGGCTTAAACTTTTCTTGCCAGCATATCTCAAGCACCGCGCCACCACACTCTTTGCAAAAAATTCTGCAGCCCTGGTTGAGATTTCCTATACTTCCTTTTTAAAGGTTGAGAACAAGGCCGGAATTTTTAGTGTGCGTGACCGGTTGAGAATTCTGAACGTCGATGATTCTCCGGTAATTTTAAAGCTATTGGCCCACATCACAAGTGAGCTCGGGTATGTCGATGTGCTGGCCCAAATTTCAGATCCCTTAAAAGCGGTAGATGCCATTCGCCTCCACAAGCCCGACGTGGTTTCTATGGATATCCAGATGCCCCGGAAAACCGGGGTAGAAGTGGTTAAAGATCTCTTGGCCCAGAGTCATTTTCCGGTGGTCATTGTTTCGAGTTTGAATATGGAAGAGGGTTCACTGGTTCTAAAGGCTCTTGAAGCGGGCGCCTTTGACTATCTTCAAAAACCAGCAGCCGCCGACAAAGCGCAGTTTAGCCAGGACTTTGAAGAAAAAATTCTACTTGCAGCGGAGAATTCACAAAAGAAAGTTCTAAGACCCCGGGCCCCAAGTCCCATTGTCAGGCATTCGGCCTCAGCGGCGGACCTAAGTGACCCAGATCTTCTTTGGTGTATTGGAGCGTCCACGGGCGGAACACAGGCCCTCACTCGAGTTTTTACCAGCTTACCTCACGAAATCCCGCCCACTTTAGTGGTGCAACATATCCCTCCAGTTTTCTCGAGGGCCTTTGCAGAATCTCTAGATCAGCTCTGTCCCTTTCGAGTGAAAGAGGCGGAGCCGGGAGAGGCGATTGAAAAAAATTGCGTATATATTGCGCCCGGAGGTCTTCAAATGGGTGTGGAGCTTAAAAACAGAAAACTTCATATCCGCATAGAAGACAGCGCTCCGGTGAATCGCTTTAAGCCCAGCGTGGATTATCTCTTTAGCGATGTGGCTAAAAAATTAACTTCTCATCGAATCGTGGCAGGAATTTTAACAGGTATGGGCAAAGATGGTGCCGCAGGCCAGTTACTTTTGAAAAAGGGCGGAGCCGCTACCTTTGCTCAAGATGAAGAAAGTTCGGCAGTATTTGGGATGCCCCGAGCCGCTATTGAAATGGGTGCCGCCGACGTGGTGTGCCCCTTAGATGCGGTGGCCAACACTTTGCTAAGTTTGAGCCAGAAAAAAAGCCGAAAAGCATCATAAAAAAAGCCCCTCTTCCCGAAGGAAGAAGGGCTTTCAAATGGAACAGAACTCACAGTCATTTATTGAATGTAAGCGCGTTCTCCGTGTTCAGAATTATCAAGCCCTGAATCTTCTTGTTGAGCCGAAGGACGAAGACCCATCACTGCGTTCAAGACTTTGCAGAGTACGAAAGTGACAACAAACGAGAAGGCGGCCACAATAGCTGCACCCGTAAGTTGAATTCCAAACTGAGCCATTCCGCCATCGGCACCGGCAGGATTCACGGCCTTGGTGGCCAAAAATCCAGTGGCCAATGTCCCCAAGAGACCGGCAACGCCGTGGCAAGCGAAGACATCCAGGGAGTCATCCAGGCCAGATTTCGCTCTCAAGATTGAGGCAAAGTTAGAAACGATACCGGCGATTAGACCCAACCATAGAGCGGAATTAAGTGTGATAAATCCGCAAGCCGGGGTGATGGCAATAAGACCAACAACGGCACCGATGCAAGCACCAGTTAAGCTGGGCTTACCTTTGAGGAACCAGTCACAGACCATCCAGGCCAAAGCCGCAGCGGCTGCTGCAATGTGAGTGGCTACTAAGGCGTTCGCGCCAACATCATTTGCCGCAAGAGCCGATCCGCCATTAAATCCAAACCAGCCGAACCACAAAAGAGCTGTTCCTAAAAGAATAAAAGGAACGTTGTGGGGAGAGGCATCTGCTTTCCCGTAGTCTTTTCGAGCGCCAAAAGCGATGGCCGCAGCCAAAGCCGAGAATCCAGCGGTCATATGAACAACCGTGCCTCCGGCGAAATCAAGAAGACCTTTGACTCTTAGGAATCCGCCCACACCCCAAACCCAGTGGCAAACAGGGGAGTAAACTAAAAGAGACCAAAGAACGATGAAGGCTAAATATGTTTTAAACTTCATTCGTTCGGCAAAAGCACCGGTGATGAGAGCTGGGGTGATCACAGCAAACATACACTGGAAAACCATAAACAAACTGTGAGGAATGGTAGCCGAATAGTCGGCATTGGCTTGGTTTCCAACACCATTTAAGAAGAACCAGTTCATTCCCCCGATAAAGCCGCTTTGGGTGGGACCAAAGGCTAGGGTGTAACCACAAATAGCCCAAACAAGGGTGATAACAGCAAGGGCGATAAAGTTTTGCATCAACATGCCTACAGCATTTTTAGACCGAACCATGCCGGCGTAAAAGAAAGCAAGGCCGGGGGTCATAAGCAGTACAAAGGCTGTAGCCACAAGTACCCAGGCGGTATCACCAGAGTTAATCGTTGGTACAGCTGCAGCCGCGACTGCGGGAACTTCCGAGCTTTGAGCCCAAGCACTTGAAGTGCCGAGGACTCCACCTATCAGAGCCATAAGGCCCTTATATTTTGACATTATTGATCGCATTCATTCCTCCCAATTCTAGAAAATAAAGACTTCTATCGTTCGATAGATCTCGAGTTATAGAATAACGAAGTTTTCAAGATACGCAAAAAACTCAAAAAAAAAGAGGGGTGACCTTGCGGTCACCCCTCCTCAATGTTGAGAAGCTAAGTTTTAACTTTCTCAGAAGTTATAAAGAACAGCAGCTAGCAAGGACATTTGGTCTTTAGAAGTGCCATTTTTCTTTACGAAATGACGAGCTTCTGTGGAATGGTCGAAGCGGTACTCTAAACGAGTCTCAAGACCGGAGCCCATGTTGTGGCCCGCGGTAAGAGTTCCACTGTACATTTCTTGCTGACCACCCAAGAAGGCGCCTTTGGAGTCTTTGAAGTACTCAAGGCGAGGACTGACATACCACTCAGGATTGAGGCGATACTTCGCATGAAGAGAAGAACCCATCCACTTTACAGTGGAAGCTGTCGCTCCGCTTAGCAAAACGCCGTTCTTGTCTGTTCCGTGCAAGAGTTCCAACGCCAAATCGAGGTCGGAGTTAAAGGAGTAAGTCGCATTGGCTTCATGAACTTGCTTCCAGTCGGCGCTTACAGAGGCATGCTCGGGTCCACCGATGTAGTTGTAAGTCACAACAAAGCCATCATCTACTGTCCACTTAACTTGAGCTCCGAAGCTCTTGTCTTTGTTGTAGTCGTTGTTGGAGTTCCAACCGTTGTAGAGGTAACCCGTTACAACAAGTTTCTCAGGAATGAGGGTGTAGCTGGCGCTTAAGCCCGTGTGCCAGAGAGGAATTCCGTACCAGAAAATACTGGACCTGGAATATTGCCAGTTGTCCTTGGATTTAACGACTTCGTATCCTACGTGGGTGTACATCTTACCAAAGTTAAAGCTCAGGCGAGGTGAAGCGGCGTAGGTAACAAAAGCTTGGCCCACATGTTTGGTAACATCGCCACCGGCGTTTTGTTCAGCAATATTTCCGAAATCAAAGTCGGCTTGGAAAGTGACGTCCTGAACCGATTTCTTAACGGAAAGCTCAACCATGTTTACCGACATTGTGTTGTGATACATGTCGTAAAAACGATTGGCGTTGTTGGCAGCCGGTGTGGCTCCGGTCGCAGGTGTATTCGGGCTATTCGGACGATTGAAATTGTAGGAGTAATATCCGTCGAACAATCCGGAAATTACAAAATCACTGGCAGCGTGAGTGCTAGCAGCGATACCTATGAAGCTGGCTGTCGCCAGGCTTCCTGTCAAAATTCTTTTAAAGCTATGTTTCATTGAAAATCCTTCCTTCTAAGACACTAATATCTGTAGAAATCCTTATCTAAGAATTTAACAGGTCTTCTTTAATTTCCAATACTTCTACCTTTTAATAACAAATCCAGCTGTGCAGCGAGTCAAATTCCACAAATAAAGCTCTCAATTTCCCTCCAAAAACTCCGATAAAATCATGTGGAGAACAAATGAGTTCAGCTGAGAACAAAAATTCACTTTTGCAGGTGGCTTTGGAACTTTCCCAAGCTATCAGCATGTTTCGAGATATTAATACCCGGGCCAATTTCATTTCTTTTAATGCGGCCATCGAAGGTGCGCGCATGCGCACTCAGGCTCCTTCATTTGCTATTGTTGCCCACCAAGTACAGACCCAAGCTCAAAAGAATCTAGAGCTTATCGAGAAGCTTGAAAGTCTCGTGAGCAAAATTAGAACGGTTTCTTTGCGCGCAACGGCGGCCCGCTATTATGAGCTCGCGGAAGACCTCATCGACAAAGTGGACCGAAATCTTTTTGAACGTAACTGCGATGTCCAAGCTTGGGCGACTTTTGAATCTATTCGAAGCTGTGCTGAGAAGGGAACAGAACTTAATCCCCAAGAAGCCTTGGCGGCGATGGAGCAGACCAAGGAAGCTACCGACCTCCTGAGTAAGCTTGTGAGTACCTACCAAGTTTATCGAGACGTTGTCTTGGTGAATAGAAACGGTGTCGTTATTGCAAGCGCGCTGAGGCCCGAACTTGTGGGGCAAGTGGTCAAAGGGGAAGAATGGTTTGAAGAAACTCTTTCTGGAAAAGTTCATGTCAGAGACATGGGTTTTTGTCCCTTAGTCAAAGGCTTCTCGGTTTCTTACTCGGCTCCTGTGAACAACAGTCAAGGCACACCTTGTGGCGTTATTAGTACACGCTTTAACTGGGACTACGCTCAGGAGATGATCGACAGCGGGGGATACGACAAAAACATTCGTGCTTACTACGTCAATTCCCAAGCTGTCGTTATGGGCTCCACTCAAAGCCTAGGTATTCTTCAAGATGCTATGTACTGGCTGGAATCTGGGCGAGCGACAGCACAGGGCTACTGTGGTTTTGGTCTTGAGAAAGATCGAAATGGTTCTCCACTTGCCATTGGTTACTCTAGAACCAAAGGCTACAATGCTTATAAAGGACTCAATTGGTCGGCCATTGTGATGGCCACTATTGCGGTGTCGAGTGACTCGGCCCATGTCGACAATGTTTTGAAACGGGGTTCAGCAGTTGTGGCCCCCACCGAGATCGATGCTAAAGAAGTGAGTCTGATTGAGTCCGAAAAAGCCAATCTAGCCCTTCGCGAAACTATGACGGAAGTGGAAAGTCTCGTAAGGTTGATCAATCTCAACAACCGAGAAACCAAATTCCTGGCCATCAATGCGTCTATTCAATCGGGAATTGCCGGAGAAGACGGAGAGGGCTTTGCCATCATTGCTGGCGAGATCGCAAAACTTGCAAAACTCAGCCTCGAGTTTGTAGCTCGAGTGAATATACTTGCGGAAGATTTGGCCTCCGTTGTGGCACAAACGGTTCATATACGACTTGTGGATGCCGCCACAGATGCTATCGACAAAGTGGATCGGAATTTGTTTGAAAGATATTGCGACGTTCAGGCTTGGACGACATTTGCGCAGTTTAGAGAAGTCATTGCGAACGCCTCGCAAGAAAACCGTAGTCAAGCCAATGCCCTCTTGGCGCGCTTGCACCAAATTTATGAAGTCTATCACGAGATTATTCTTCTCGACGTGAACGGGAATATCGTAAGTTCGGCTAAAGATCATTCTTTGGTCGGCCAATGCCAAAAAGACCGAGGATGGTTTCAGGAAGCCCTCGGAGGGAAAGTTAATTTTACTGACGTCTATCACTCTCGCACGGTGAGTGCTCCTACAGTTACGTTTTCTGCACCCGTGACGAATGATAAGGGTGAAATTATCGGAGTCCTTTCGACCCGCTTTCATTGCAATTTTCTTAACGATATTTTACGTGCCGTCATTGTCGATTCTCAGAGCCAGGTCTTTCTTACCAATACCGAAGGCCTTGTGATTGGCACCTCAGATGGATCTTCCGTGCTAAGTGCTAGTTTTAAAAATCTCAGCCAAGAGATTCGCCAGAAAAAAGACGAAAAGTCAGGTCTTATTCTTGCCAAAGAAGAAGACAAAGAAAAGGCTGATCATAGTTATGCTATAGGCAAAGGATACAACAACTATCCTGGGCGAAAGTGGTGTCTTGTGATTCGCCGCCCCCTCAATCCCGCAGTGGAAGCACGGATTAAAAAGGCAGCATAGGAAATTATATGACGACAGAAGATAACAACAGCCAATCTCAACGCTTCTTACTTGTACAAGTTGGCAATACGCATCTCGCGCTTTCACTAAAGAACGTTCGAGAGGCTATTGGCTTCCAAGACTACATACAAGTTCCCTGCAGCGAAGCTCACCTCTTGGGGCTTATGTCTTTGCGAGGTACGATTGTGCCTTTAATTGACATGGCTAAGAAACTTAAGATCACCAGTAAATCGACCACCGCCAATGAACACGATCGTGGAATCGTGATCTGCACGGATGGCACGAACCTTTATGGTCTGGTTGTAGAATCTATTGAGAATGTGATCTCCCTAAAAGAAAGTGAAATTTTAAAGAACCCTAAGCTCGACACTACAATTTCAAGTGATTTTATTGTGGGGGTTCACCAAGCGGGTGATCAGCTGGCCCTTCTTATCGATTCCAATAAGCTCTTAGGGGTTGATGATCTACAATTCATTGCGGCAGCGCCTCAGTCCAAAGAAGCCACTGGTTTAAAAGCTGCCTAGGGGACCGGGAACGGCCAAGTAGACTCGATTTCGCGAAACAATCCAAACTTTTGAATCTTCAATATCTACAGCCACGACTGAATTTTTGTCGTCCGGAATTCGGAGCACACGGCAAAGGCGAAGTTCTTCGGCTTTAATTTTTATACTTACCAGCTGATCGATCTTTAGATTTCTACGAAAATACTCAATATAGAGACTAAGCCCAAAAAAGAAGGTCCCAACCACAGCCGAAAGACAGAGAATTTCTTGCTGCAAAGAGAGGCTAAGAAAAATCTCAAAAAAGTCCATTATCCTTAAGGATTTGCAGGAAGTGGGCCATATAGGAGCTTTAATAATCTCACTACTTAGCGAGTTCTTAGGAGAGATAGCGACTGGGGGAAGGGCCCATGTCTAAAAGTTATACAGAGCCTTAGGTAAGTGCCTTGGCTTAATTTCTTAAACAAATTAAAACAAACCCTCACATTCTGTTTGAAATTCGGGCCAATGCTGTAATCCCTGGCCCTTGCCGTATACCATTCGAGCGCGGATGGCGGCGCAACCTACAATGTTGTGTTTGAAAATTCTGTTATCCCACTTTCCCATGATACTTTCTTCGCGGGGGCGGTAGAACGGAGTTCGGCCGTCAGCTTGATCTTCTGAATAAAACGAGCAGCCCGGAATGCCTCCGCCTACGGAGTCATAAGTTGAAAGAATCTGAGTGCAGTTTGGAGACTGTTTGAGCACGGGCGGCCAAGGAACGCCCACTCCCAATAGAGAGTCAAAGTTAACAATGTATTCATCAGCCAACTCACCGAAGGCATGACCGAGTTCGTGCATATAAGTTCGTGGCGTTAGGCATTGGGGATGATCTTCAATCCAACTGGTTCCCACTGCGGCATTGGCCCAGCCGCAGGTCATTCCTTCCTCTTGGGAGATTTCGGAAATCACATTAAATTTTGAAACCAATGAATAGACATGGCCAGGGCAGGTGGACTGACCCGCAATATCACTATGAACGGCATCATCTTGTATGGCTTTCAGATCAACCCACTGATTGAATTGTTTTTTATGTTTTTTATACGGCTCCAGTTTATCGAAGCCCAGAGTCGTCATGATCTCCGCATATTGGATAAGGTTTGCCGCTGTACGTTTGGGGGAATTGATCCCTCGAGTAAAAACGAAATCACGTATCGGCTCTAGAGGGGGCTCGGCAGAGGTGGGAGACCCCTTGCGCAGGGGAAAGCAGCTTTCTATAGTCTGCTCTACATAATAGAGAGGACGGTTACCCACTTGAACCTCAATGCGAACATGATATCCGGCGAGTAGGAGATTCATCGCTGCGGGGTCTAGCGTCCACCCATTTGGCCAGCCACTAACTTTGAGTTTATACATGGCTGTTCCTGATAATCCGTTGCTTAGGAAGTCGATATAGGTCAACGTTGTCCAAGGCATCACGAGGGTTCCGTCCATTGCGACGAGACGAGCTCGAGCCGCTTCACCAGGTGTGTACTCACTGAGCGAGAAGTGTTGTCCGAAGAGAAGGTCGGCGTCGTCGAAGGGACTTATCTTTGAGTAAAGCTGATCGCCTTTGTTTCGAGGCACCAGTACAGTTTGCCGATACTCTTCATTTAAAGAAAGTCCTAACCAATTGGGACCCCCATTCACAAAATACAATGCCGAAGCCGAGGCCTCTAGATTGGGATCATCAAAATTATAATTTACCTCGGGTGGGGTCTCGGGATCTTCGATCGGAGGTGGGGGAGGTGTAACCACGGACTGCGAAACCGTAAAATTTAGAGTCGGTTTGCTGGGGTCGTTGGTTGCAATCGACAGGCTACCTGAATAGGAACCCAAATTTGCCGCTGAATTGTTTAGCAAGACGATGGAAAAACTCTTGGCCGAATGACCAATAATTGTTTCGTTATTGCTAAGTCCAAAGACTGAAAAATTTCCGCCAATCGAAACTGCATTGATATTTAAACTGCGATCCCCCATGTTGGTGATGGTGAAGGTTTGTATTGTAGGAGGACTGCCGAGAGCTAGGTTTTGAAAAGTATAATGGGATTGATTTGTGAGAGTTCGTCCATCTGATAGGGTTTGCTTTATCTGGACCTCAGGAGGATCAAAAAAATCAAGCCCCGCTCGGACCCGGTAAAATTCTTTTGCCGTACCTATGGCAAAGTTGGGGGTTCGAGTAATGAGGGCTCCCGTTCCTGGAATTTCCTCATCGACGCCGTTGAGGGGAAGCCATGTTGATAGGTCGGACGAACTTTCTACGCGGTAAAAGAGTCCTGGGGCGCTTAGAAATTTTACTTGAATAGCCCCGTCTTCCAGGGCAATTGAAGGCTCTGGATCAACAGCCGAAACGGATGCGGAAGGGTCGGCCGTGGCTAGTAAGAGGGCTTGGCGCGGAGTGAGTCGAGACTTCTTTTCCCTTGGAGGGGGGGAGGGTACTTTTGACTTTCCCTCAATAGCCTCTTTTAGAGTGCGCACGTCGGAGTTCAGGGCCTCTCCCACCCTGGGAGTGAGGCACGTGAGAGGAATAAGAAAACTAGCAAAAAAAACACTAAGAGAGGCTCTTGGCTGCATGGCGGCAGAACATTCTTGGACATGTGCACCATGTCAAAATTAAAGTCCTTACAAAGGCTTTCATCCTTCAAATTAATATTCCCCCGTGGGCTAAGTTGGTACCACTAAGTTCCGCACAAGTGGATTGAGAAGAATGTGCAGAATGCCCTTAACGATACAGATCAGAGAGGCTTAGGACTTGCTATCGTCGCCCACTCATCGCTTGCGCCGCATCGAAATCAGCTCGAGCCCCGTTGAAATCCTCCATGAGCTGCTTGCACCTGCCACGATCATACAAAAGCGCACTCCTCTGGGTCGCCGCCATGGGTAGCGCCAACGCCGATGTGTAGTGTTTAATCGCCGTGGGGTAATTTCCAGCGTTAGTATTTGCAATTGCGACTTCAACATAAGTTGGGAGGTCGAGTCGGGGCTTAAACAAAAGTAAGCTGTTGTATGCACTGGCTGCTTTCTCATAGTCCCCGATCCCAATGTAGGCCTTCGCGCGAGCTATCGCCACTGTGCTTGGTATAGCCTTTTTGGAGCGTGCCATTTCGGCATCTTCCAAGGCGCCTTGAAAATCTTTAAGTTCAATTTTTGCAAGGGCTCTTCCCACGAGGGCCTGACCACGTTTGGGGCTTACTTCGATAGCGCGCGAGTAAAGTTGGACGGCTTCCGAAAAGTTTCCGCTGGCCGCGGCCTTGCGTCCACTCATTTCTAAACCTATCGCCTGGCTATCCTCTGCGCTAAGAGTGGGTCGCGTCTCAATAGGCTTCGGAGTTGCGAAGCGAGTAGTTGGCGCTACTGCATTTTTAGGATTTGGTTTATTTTTTTTGAGCGCGTCGATGACGGCTTGGATAGATCGCATCGCCTCGCGTGCATTCGCGGTGGAATCAAAATGTAATTCTGTCCAGTTTCCGTCCTCACCCCAGACTTTAAAACGATGTCGAACACCATTGTAACGATCTCCCTCGTAGGATCGATCTTCAAGTCCTCCACCTGAAACAAAATCCATAAAGCCTTCGTCAGGATCTGATTCCGTTTTAAAGGGGCCATTGTAATAACTGACAACGCTGCTTTGGCGGTAGTGAAGCTTTGTTCCCTCCAGCCAAATTTCTTGCTTGATGTCGATCTGCTTTTGGCCGGCTGATTCTTGAATCCGAAACTTTTGTTGAGTCCAAGCACCGTTAAAGGCACCCAGTACGGGGCGCTCCATTACCGGGCGAAAGTTCTCCAGCTCTGTAACTTGCGAGTCCAACTGAGAAAGTACCGCACTATCTGGCGAAGAGTATGCCCCCGACTCCAGATGATTTCGCAGCTGAAAGATTTTTCTTTGGGTGTCTAAAAAGTTTAATAGGTAGCCGCGATACACTCCTCCGGTATCAAGATTGGGAGCGGGGATCGAGCCTTTGAGTTGTTGAAAGGCTTGACGTGCTCGCGCCAAGTCATCCATGAGTTTCGTGAGCGGTGCCTGAGCTGCTGGAGGAGACAGTCGTTCTCGAAGAACGGCGATGGGTCCCATGGGGTTGAAAGATGTCATGGTTTCGGTGTGCGGATTTCCACCCATGAATCTGGCATAAGCGATGTCGAACTCTTGCGCCGAGTGGAGCTGCTTCATAACAGCCTCCGCCGTTTTTCTAGTGAGGAGGCCCCAGCCGCCCCTTCCCGTGTGGGCTTCCCCGGGCCGGTAAAGAATGATCTGCCATTCTTCGATTAAACTAGAATCAGGTGCTCGGATGGATCCCGCCTGCACCAGATTGCCGCTCTTAATCCAGTAGTCTTGCGCGTGTGCGATCTGGGAAAAAACCGCGGAGGCAAAACACATGAGCAGGGCGATGATTTTGTTGGATTTCATGCGGGGCGCAGCCTGTGCGCGCTGAGTCAACTTGGCAATGTTTGGGTTTGTTTAGAGCTGTGCCTTGCTCTGTAAAAGCATAAGGCCTCGCCCTCCGTGCGCCACCCCCAAGCATCCGTTCAAGGCAGTCAAAAATCTGACCCCCGAAGAACTCAGTTTCTAAACAAATGCTTTCTTATATAGTGAATGTATCAATGAAAGCTCGCTCCTTGCTGCTATTGAATCTATTAGGAAGTCATTTTGTTTTTGCCCGGCCGGAATGTAAACCGGTAGAACAACTCCAGACCATGGATATTTTCGCTAGAAAACAGAAAGACTATTATGCGGAGGTCAGCGTTAAAGATGATCGCTTCTTTCTTAGAGAGTGCTTTGCCCCGAAGAGCCCGCGGCGTCCTCAGAACATTCCAGCGGACCCCAGTGGGGCCCCTTTGTGTTTAGGATTTGGCCGAGATAATGGCTATCCCATTAAAGCCCTTCAGTTTGAGCTAGCAAAGGCAAACAAGGTGATTGAAGCCAGCGAAAAAGCTGCGCGTGGAGATATGAAAAAACATTTTTCAAGCCTTATGGGTGACATCATCAGGGGAATCCCCGCCGACAAGGCCGGGCAAAACTGGAACCCTTCTGGATGGGATGCCGAAGCCACAAAACTCCACCGAGACACCCAAATTGCAAAGAATCGAAAAAAATCTTTAGAACCCTTGCTCTCCGCAATTTTGGATCGGGAAAACTGCAAATCCTTTGTTATCAAAGACGCTTCTATGGAAGATCCCGTTTTGCCGTTTAAGAAAATAATTCGGGAAATGAATGACAAGCCTGAATATTTTAAAACGGGCGAAGACGGCACGCAAAGCGAGCTCCCCGTTCCGACTTATCACCAATAAATAAAATATGGTCGGGGTGGCGATTTCTTGCTTTTCCGACAAACCTTCAAGTCGTTAGTAATTCGTGTGCCTGTTTTGGGACAAAATGCAGTGAAGAAGAGTGATCTTAAGCCGCATTTTTAACTTTAATCTCGGCCGTCTGTAGCTCCAAAAAGAACCCCTTGAGACTACTTTGCTCTGCCGAGGATGACTTTGTCTAAGCTGCTTCCCTGATATTGAACTTGGCGTTTTGTCACATAATCGAAAATTTTTCTATTCGGGCGAGAGTCTGATAAACCCACATACATGAGGTTCGGGGTAGCTCAAATAAAATCAAAAGCTGGCGATATTGAAGGAAATATTCGTCGTCACAAGGCTATGATTTCCGTGGCAGCCGAAATCAAATCCGACGCACTTATTTTTCCTGAGTTATCTATCACAAATTATGAGCCCAGTTTGGCGAAGGGGCTTGCGACTGATCCGACAGACGCAAGGTTCGATGATTTTCAAAAATTGAGTGATATCAACGATCTTATGATTGGTGTAGGAATGCCAATCAAGGCCTCGACCGGCATTCTCATCGGAATGCTTATTTTCCGTCCAAATCTTCCGAGGTCCCTTTACTCAAAAAGATATCTTCATGCTGATGAGATTCCGTTCTTTGCTAGTGGGCAAAGTGAAATCATCTTGGATGTTAAAGGTGAAAGAATAGCTCCATCTATTTGTTATGAATCGTTACTACCCGAGCACTCGAATACTGCTTCAAAAAATAAAATAACAATTTATGCAGCTAGCGTCGCAAAGCCTTCTGAAGGCATAGAAAAAGCGATGAAGCATTATCCTGAAATTGCAAAAAACCACTCTATGAATGTGCTTATGTCGAATGCGGTAGGACACTGCGATAACTTTCAGAGTGTCGGAAAATCGGCTGTATGGAACTCGGATGGCAGTTTACTTGCGCAGCTGAATGCGACTGATGAGGGCGTACTTGTCTTAGATACAAAGACTGGAAATGTGATTACGAGAATCTGAAGGCTTGTCGTAAATGCAACGTGTGAATACAGAGCGTAAAGTTGAACCTATAGTCGGGGTTATTCCCGACCTGTTATTTCAAGAACCCTGAAATAAAATGGTCGGGGTTATACCGTTCCAATAAATTCGATTATTTGCGGAAAATCGGCAGGGTTTGGCAGGAACGCGTTTCGCGCATGACTTCTTTGCTTGGCGCAATGTCATAAATATTTGACAAATGTCATTTATTTATGACATAATAATCAGAGAGATCACGTATGAAGCGAATATTGATTCATAAGGCTGTAGCAAAAGAATTGAAAGATTTGGGGACTGCAGCAGCCGAAGAATTAAGTGACCTTCTTGCACTTTTAGTGGCAGGAGAGTCGCTTGGAATGCCATCAAGTCGCCCCATGCCAGTTGTCGAGAATGGTGTGCACGAGTTGCGAATTAGGGATCGCTCGGGAAATTTCCGTGTTTTCTATTTTACAAAATTTGAAGGAGCCATTTTGGTATTTCACCTCTTCAAGAAGAAAAGCGAACAAACACCCAAAAGTGAAATTGAAACCGCAAAAAAGCGGCTTAAGGAGATGCTCTGATGAAAAAGCCATATATTGAAGTTAAAAATCTTAAAGAATTGTGTAAAGCTCTCGGCCTTTCCGAATCTCACGCGCCTAAGGTTGAGATGCGTCGAGATCTCGTTATCAGCATTCGCGAAGCAATCAGCAAAAAAGCACTCACTCATGCAGAGGCAGGCAAAAAAGCGGGCGTTGGACGAACTGTTATTACGGCTATAGTAAACGGAAATATTACTAAGCTTTCCACAGACAAGCTCATGGATGTTGCAATAAGCCTTGGAGTAAAGTTGCATTTAGATGTAGCTGCTTAAATTTGCTATCGTAGAAAGCCTTGTCGCCGCCGAACTCAAGTTCAGCGTTTGGCTTTAACCGATAGCACAAACTTTTGATTTTCAGTTTGCTAGTTACTTTGTGGTCCCCCTCCTAAATTTCTAAAGTATAATTTAACGATTTTAAGTAGTTGGAGGCCGGTCCCTGCCAATCCGTATTGGATGTAAATTGGAGGGGCCTATGTGGATTGGGGTCGCACTTAAAAACTGACGAGTATGACCTAAAAAATTCAATGACTGCACTTTTATATTTCGAAGATACACTGAATTGGGGTCGCAATTTTAAGAAAACGCAATAACTTACTCTGCAGATCCTGATGGCAATTTTTTTGAATCTATTTTGCTTTTTTGGAAACCAATGTACGCAATGGATCCAGACTGAAAACGTGAAGCTTTCGAATAAACTGGATAATTGATTAACTATAGTTAGCTAGCAAACCGTTTCGCGTGAGCGACAATAGTTCGCAGTTGTCCCATAACGATTTGATCCGAATGTTTCATCAAAAAGAAATCGAAAATGGCCAACTCTCTTGCCAAGATCGATGGACCGATTAGGTCTTTGGTAAAACGATCTAGGGGTTGGTGGGACTCGTATCCTTCTAATATGGTTTCGATATGAAGGTTTTCGTTCTCCACGTCATCCAGCTCGTCCACCCAAGTCGAAATTAGACCAGCGATATCAAAAAGTTTTATATCGCAACAGCTAAACTCCCAGTCGAGCACAGCGGAAACTGCCGATTGTTCAAATAATAGATTCGCTGCCATAAAATCGGAATGAATGACCTGACTTGGAAGTTTAAGCAATTTTTCGCTATTCACTTTCACCGCATCTATAGCCTGAATAATAGAGTTTAAATCAGAACTCTGAAGAGACAGTCTTTGCTTGGCTCGAGAAATAAGATCAAAAGAGGAAATAGATTGAATAAAGTCCCTGTATGGTTGTTTCTGAGAGTAAGGCTCAGGAAGGATAAAATTTGTCAGTTTGTGGGTGATCTGACCGAGTACATCTCCAGCAGATTTCGCAGTTGCGAGAGTACGCGGCCCGATCTTAGTTCCGCGCAAGGCGGGGGTCATCGTCGCCAAACAAGGGACATGGTCTTCTGAAATAACGGCATAGAGTTCATCAGTAAGCGTCTTAACCGGATAGGGAAGCTGTATATTTTTTAGAAGGCGACTGGTATGTGAGATAATAGCTAACTCATTGGCCAGTCGCTGAGTGGGCCAATACTTCAGCCGCAGAAAATAAACACATCCATCGGCCGTTTGAACTCTCCTGACATCATTATTGTGGCCACCGACCTGAGATACATTGAGCCCGAGAATGGGGAATCCCCAATACTTCAATAACAGCTTAGCAATGTCGGCACCGGTAATTGTTTCGTGAGCAGTCACCTAATGTTTATAGAGAGCTGAGACTTGCTCGTCCAGAAACCAATGATTTTAAGTCGTGACTTATCTTGTCCAATCTTATCTTTCTTGAACTTCAGTCAAAGTTGACCGCGCATTTTCAAAATTTGAATTTCGGTCAAATTTGACTCGCATGAAGCAGTGGTGGCAGGGGGTTGGCAGGGAACTACAAAGACTTCTACGGGCTGAGACGGCCATTCTAAGAAAACTCGAAATCGACTTCTAGTGATTTTAAGGGGAAGAACCGGGGAAGAACCCAAATTGGTCGACCAACCCGAATACGGTACGAACCGGACTTACTTTATTGATTCTATTGAGTTCTATCCAAAAGTAAAACTCCTGAATTTAGACAAAATCTCCGATTTTTACCTGAATCAAGGCCGTTCAGCTTCTCAAATCGCACGGCATTTCGGAGTGAGTAAGACATCGGTGCTCACTCTGCTCCATCGGAAAGGCATTCGCCTAGGTACCGGTCAGGGTCGCCTGACAAATCCAAAAAACTACCGCCATCACGTCGCGCCTTTTGGATACGGAGTTCGAGACGGAAGACTTGCGGTAAATCGCAAAGAGCTGCGAGTCTGCCGGTCGATCGTGATTCTAGCCGATAAAAAAGGCTTGAAGGTTTCAGAGATCGTCAGGGAACTTGAAAAGCTCGGGTTTAAGAACAGAGCAGGCAATTCTAAGTGGGACCACAAAGCGGTTAAGAAAATCTATGAACGCTGGAAAGATAAACTTTAAGGGGCACGAAAAATCAGAGAGGCGGCGGCCACTTTCCAATGTCGTGAACCGACGGTCCATTCTTTAACCAATCAACTTTCCAACCATCTTCTAGGATGATGACGGCCTTGGATCCCGCCGGTACCCATGCCTCGTGGATAAATTTTCCCGGCATATAAATATAACCGTTTTCCTTTACATCGTAACGTTTTCCGTCATTCTCAAAAACATGTGAACCGCCAAGAATGATGTGTGTTTCTGACTTCTTGTGTGTGTGCTTTGGAATGTAAATCGCTTTTGGAAATTCGATCATTAAGGTTGTAGCCTTGGTTTTGGGATCGACTCGAAGGATCGTAAATATCGGTGAGCTGTCGCCAAGATCTGGAAGCATCTTCTCCCACTTCAAATCTTTTCTATTCTTGAAAACAATTTTGTCATTCAAGGCCTGTGCATTCATATGGATCGAAAAAGTTGCGAGAACAGTTAAAAACAATCTCATTTGCCACCTTCTTCCAGTGGGAACGCATCATACAGAGGCGAGGCAATGGTTTGAATTTTTATCTTCCCATCTTCGATCAGAAATGTGTCGGTTCCAAAAAATTCTGAATGCCCGTTTGTAGTAAAATGCCACATGATATAGACAAGCCGACCGTCAATTAGAGCCGGATCAATTCGGTTTTGGCCGTTGTCAAAGATGCGAAAGAGCGACTCAAAAACAAAGCGGATCTCGGCCAACCCCCGATAGGTCTTTCCGTTGACGACCATCAAGCTCGTCTCGTCATAGTCAGCAAGAATACCGGCTAGATCTCGATTACCCCAAGCGTCGATATGGTGTTGCCAAACAATTTCGGTATCGTTTGTCCTGTCTTGAGCTGTAATTCCGCCCACACGGGAACTTGCCTGAGCCGTTGCGTTGTTAGCCGCACAAGCGAGTGCCACCGTAAATAACATAGTCTGTATTTTCATAATTATTCTCCTATTTCTTGGGTTGGTTTTATAAGAGAAATTGAAATAGGAAAAATCGAATGCTATAATATAGGCAATCGAAAATATGAATATCATCGGGAAAGACTTAAACGTACTCGGAATCCTCTCTGTCCTTGCCGAGGAACGAAACCTAACGCGAGCTTCAAAGCGCCTTGGTCTGAGTCAACCCACACTAAGTCACGCACTTAATAAGCTACGTCGTGACTTCAATGACCCTCTTTTTGTGAGAGCATCAAAAGGTCTCGTCCCGACCCCTAAGGTTCAGGAGCTTCTCCCACAACTAAAAGTTCTCCTCTCTACCGCAGAAAGTCTCTACGGGGAAACAACGACAAATGATTTGAAAGCCGTTCGACGATCCATCGTATTGGGGGCTACGACCTATTTTGAAATTCGCGTTTTAAACCATCTAGCAGCTAAGCTCTCATTCGAGGTTCCGCTATCAAGAATTGAGACCATCTCGCTGCAAGGCGACTTCCCCAAACAAGAGCTGGAAGATGGTCGAATGGATCTCGCAGTTGCGGCCTATTTTGAAGATCTTCCGGAAGGATTCAAAATGCGAATCATTGGTCGAGATCCCTTTGTATGTATTTGCAGAAAGAAAAATCCTTACCTTAAGACTAGGCAGGACCTTTCGGCGTACCTCCAGGCAAAACATCTTAGTATTGATGTTCCGAAGGGTACGACACCAGCTGTGGACCAAATACTGACCTCAAAGAAGTTGGGTCAACGCCGTATTCATACAAAGGTTGGTAATTTTCTAAGCCCTTTATTCCTCATCAGTGATTCCGATTTCATCCTTACTTGCCCAGAGAGTCTTGCGAAAACCTACGCACAATTCGCGCCATTGGAAGTTTGCGAGTTGCCAATGCGCGTTCCGTCCATAGAGATAAAAATGGTTTGGCACGAGAGGCTGCAAGAGGATTTGCTGAGTCAATGGTTGCGCAACCAGATAGTTGCTTTGGCGAAATGACCAAAGGTGGTTCGCATCCCATTTGGTTGGGTTCAAAGGACGGCGGCCAGTGCAATTCTGTATTTGTTAATGCCGCTTTAAATGTGCTTTGGCGAGATTTTCGGGACCTGACGGTCAGAATTATAAATCTAAAATGGTCGGCGTGGCCGGATTTGAACCGACGACCCTCTGCTCCCAAAGCAGATGCGCTACCAACTGCGCTACACGCCGAATAAAGAGGCTTGAATGTCGAATTTTAACCGAGACTTGTCAAGTCGGCCTACTCAGAGGGAAAATTTGTCGAAGAGCTTGGCCGCAATAGGATTTTGAATTTTTCTATCGATCCCGCTGAGCCAGACGCTTTCCGTCACATGCTCGAGAACTCCCAGTCTCGTCACGTGACCCTCCACCAAAAGGTCTTCTACTATAGACCGAGGCAGAGCGGCCAGAGCTCGGCCGGCTTTGACCATGAGCTTTTGCAGGGCGGAGTCTTGGGTTTCGGTAATAATGCGGGGATGAACATTTTGGGTTTCAAAGTAATGCTCTAAGTCACGCCGAAGTTTGCTGTGAGCCGTAGGCACCACGAAAGGTTGACCTTCTAAAGATTTGGGAAAGTTTTTTTTAAGCCTATTAAAGTTCTTAGCCCCATAAACGGCTACGGGAACTTCTCCCACTAAGCGACTTTGAAAAGTGGATCCTGGTCCCACGGGGGCCGAACTATTGGTGAGCACTAAATCAATGCGGTGGGCGTTGAGTTCGCGCATGAGAAAATCCGAAGGACCTTCGGTCACGCTGATAAAACATTTTCCTTCTTGGTGGGCGGCTTCCGTGAGGGCGAAAATGGAATTTTTTGGAATGCTATCGAGTGATCCTACGCGCAGGTGAATGAGGTTAGGAATTCGCTGCTCCTTTACCGTTTCAATAAACTCGGCTCCTAGTTTAAAAATTTCCGAGGCATAGCGAAGAGCAATTCGACCCGTTTCGGTGAGCACCAAGTGGCGCTTGTTACGATCAAAAAGTTTGGTGCCTAAATTTTCTTCGAACTGTTTGAGCTGAGTGCTGAGTGTCGGCTGGCCCAATCGCAATTTTTCGGCCGCGCGGGCCACCCCTCCTTCTTGCGCTATCGTGTAGAAGTAGAAGAGGTGGTGGTAATTGAGCCAGTTCATCAGCAAAGGCCTAAGGCCTTAGTTTATCCGGCCATTATTGAGGGCCGCCAAGCGTTCTTCTAAAGGAGGGTGCGTTGACATCAGCTGCATTAATCCGCTGCGTTTTCGGCTGGAAATTTTAAGCGTGTCGTAGGCGGGACTTTCGGGAGCAGCTTGGGCGAAAGCAGGTTGTTCATAAATGCGTTGGAGGGCGCGCAGGGCTCCCGACATTTTTTCGCGACCGGCCAGATCGGCTCCACCCTTATCGGCTCGGAATTCTCGCAGACGCGAGACGTAGGCCACAACCATGTAGGCTAAGAATGAAAGTAAAATTTCAAGAACAAGAGTGGTTACAAACATCACCATGCGCCGGCTTTCTTCCTTCACTTGCTGGGCTATGAAAAAAGAAATAACTCGGGCAATAAACATTACAAAGGCATTCATGACGCCTTGAACCAGCGTCATGGTGACCATGTCGCCATTGGCGATGTGAGCGACTTCGTGAGCCAGCACACCTTCCACTTCTGTTTCATTCATTTTGCTAAGGAGCCCCGAAGAAACAGCAACGAGGGCGCGGTTGCGAGTGGGGCCTGTGGCAAAGGCGTTGGCTTCGGGGCTTTCGTAGATGCCAACTTCCGGCATCGTGCCGAGGCCGGCGCGTTGGGCGAGGCGATGGACGGTTTGAACGAGCCAGCGTTCCCCAGGAGTGGAGGCCTCTTTGATGACTTTTACACCCATCATCCACTTGGCCATGATGCGAGAAAGGCCGAGCGAGATAAAGGCCCCACCCATGCCCCAGATAAGGCAGAAAATGGCCAAAGAGCCCATGTCTAGACCATTGGCATTGAGGTAGGGCTGCACATTAAAGATAGAGAGAACAGTGCTGATCGTGACTATGACCAGGAGATTGACGAGTCCGAAAATAAAGATACGTTTCATGAATTTCATATAGGTCTATATACTACGGGCGCTTTGAAATTTCTTTAAATTAATAAAAAAGAGGAAAACAATTGCTTTTAACAATGTATCGCCGCTCCGTTAAATCTCTGTTTTCCCAGTAGAATAGTCCTATGCTGGAACGTTCGTGGCAACGGATTCGACTTCTCTCCGACCACCCCCTTTACCCCTTTATTTTGGCCGGCTTGGTATTTTTAGACACCTTTGTTTTTATAATTCCTTCGGATGGTCTGCTGATTTCTTCCGTATTTTTTAGTCCTAAGCGTTGGATCCTCATGAGCCTTGCCGTGGTGTTGGGCTCCCTCTTGGGGTCATTGATTTTGGCAGTGGCCGTTCAACATTATGGGCCGATGCTGATTCACCAATGGGCGCCCGGATTGATGAACTCTGAAGTTTGGCTCAAAGCCGAGGTCTTTTTTAATAATTGGGGGCTAGGTGCCATTTTTCTAACCGGTCTGCTACCTATGATGCAGCAGCCAACGGTGGCTTTAGCGGCTCTTGCTAAAGTCCCAGTGGCAAAAATATTTTTACTCCTGGGTTTGGGGCGAATGATAAAATATTTAATCTTAGCGTGGGTGGCCAGCCATTCGCCTCGACTCTTAAATAAATTTTGGGGCCTCAAGGGAGAATTGGATAGCTTTAAGGCGCCTTTGTCTAAGGATTAGCTTCGGCGCCGCACGGGCAGATGACTCAAAACTTCGAGGGCCCCCTCGCTGGATTTTTTTTTGCACACAAACTTAGGTTGAATAAAGTCGGGATCTTTAAGGAAGGCTTTGACATTGGCCACGCCAACCGACATTCCGGCCGACTCAAAAAGGGGGGAATCGTTGGGGGAGTCGCCCACATAAATCAGGTTTTTCTCTAAGGACTTTTTGTAATGACCTAAGATGGCTCGAAGTCCTTCCACTTTGCTGAACTTTCCCCACCAGGCATTCACGTGAATGCTACTCACCTTTGCTGTAGCCCCCAGTTTTTCGAGTTCGATTTTTATCTCGCGGGCTTCCTCGAAACTAAGCGCCGGTGAAACTTCTTCCGCGAAGTCGATGGCGAGGTCATAAATACGATAGGGCTGGTCGGAGGCGAGGCGTGTGCCTGGGAATTTTTTAAAAACTTGGGCGCAGGCTTGGGTGAAGCGGTCTTGCAGGCCCGAAGGTGGGGTGGCTTGGTAAGATTCGGGGTGCCAGTAGAGCTTAGAGGCCTCATCACTTTCTTTACGCTTGGCTTTGCGACGTGGCCAAAAATAAAGAAGGGCCCCGTTTTCGCCGACGACGGCGTCAAAGGGGAGAAGTCGAATGAGGGCATGGACCCAGCCCGCGGATCTCCCGGTTACGAGAACGGTGAGCCAACCCTTCTTCTGTGCCCTTTCCAAGGCTTCAATGACGGCACCCGGTAGGGATCCGTGATGGGTTAGAGTGTCGTCTAAATCAAAAGCCACAACGTCTCGTTTTTCAAAGTAAGGATCGCTGTTTTTGTTCCAATTTTTAAGGGGGAGCATGGGGGCATCAAAAGGCTTGGCCCGATTTTTGTAAAGGCTGAGTTCAGCTTATGAAAAATTTTGTACGGATTGAGTCTTGGCAAATCAGTGGAATGGAAAAAGAAAAAGTCGTGATTGAGGCCCTTCGAAGCTCAGGTATGGGGCAGCTCACGATCACCGGTTTACCCGACTCTTGGCTTCGAGAGTGTCGGGATAAAATTAGGGCTCTGGTGGGAATTCGAGTCAGTTGGGGACCCATGGACCGGGTCCTTGTTCAGCTTTTTCCGCCAGATCTTAATAAGGTGGGGGCCCACCTGGAGCTACCCATCTTCCTTGCGGCCTACTTCGTTTTGCAGGTGAAGGAGCGGAAGAAAGCCCTAACTGAGAAAATCTTGGCCAAAATACAGCGCTATTCCTTTGTGGGAGCGTTGAGTTTGGAAGGGCGGCTGGAAGCCACTCAGCTGAGTCGGGCTTTTAAAAATCAGGATCCTGAAGGAGTCATAGGCCCAAGCGATTTTGCAAATCTCGAAGCGCTCTTAGATTTTTTGCACGACGAAGAACAAGAAGGCTTAGTCTCCGTGCCGTTCCCGCCCCCACTTCCGGCGCCGGTCTCCGCCCTGGCAGTGCAGGGTCGTTACTGGGAACGCTTTTTGTTGCTCTTAGCCGCTATCATGGAAGAACCCGTCTTGATGATGGGAGCTCCGGGTTTAGGCAAGTCCTATCTAGCTCGGTGGGCCCATGCCCTTCTTCCTCCTTTGGGCCCCCAAGAATGGGATGAGCTACAGCGGCTACGGGGCCTCATGGCTTTGAACGATTCTCATGACCTGCCCTTTGTGAATCCCCATTCTCGGGTGCATTTAAGTGAGCTGATGGGTGTGCAGTCGCGGGGGCGAATGCAGCCAGGGCTTCTCAGTCAGGCTCACGGGGGACTTTTAGTCCTCGACGAATTTAGTGAGATGAATCGAGACTGCCGTGAAATTTTACGTACAGTTTTGGACCAAAAAAAGATTCAGCAAAATTTACGTTGCGGTCAAAGTGTAGTTCCTGCGCGATTCTGGCTCATTCTTACTTCAAATCCATGCCCTTGTGGTCAAAACGATCCCCTCGATCCTGGAGAGTGTCGGTGTCGAGAAATGGACGTACGGACTTACCAAAATCGCTTGTCGGGTCCTTTGCTCGATCGGATGGGACTCAAAATATTTTTGCGGCGTCAAGACGAGGACCGACCCCTGTCTGAGAAGATAAAAAACATCTTGGATGCGAATCCGAGTGTTCTGGGAGCCGAGGTCGCTTCGGGACGAGAGCGACTTAAGAGTCTTCGCCCCTTAGAACTCAGGAAAAACTTCCACTCCTATAGGGAGAAAATGCTCAAAGAAAAGTTGATGAGTGCCCTATCAATTTACTTCGAAGAGGCGTCCCGATCAGAATTTTTCAATCACTTTTTTGATAGTGAAAGGAGGAATTTTAGTCTTGAAAATAATCGAATCCATCGAAAACCTTGTCTCTGAAAAGTGCTGTCACTGTTTCACTTGCAAAACAGGCTATACGAGTTTCACCGACCCCCTCTGTGAGGAATGTTTGAGAGATATGAAGAATCGACTTCGCAGCCGTTTAGGCGGACAGGAGAACTGGGGAGAGCGGACACTTTATTATGCCGGTGAATATGATGGAGCTTGGGCAAATATGATTCGTTTACTTAAAGGTCAACCCAAAGACGCCCTGCCCGATTTGCTTCGAAAACTACTTCATCAAATTCTGGACCATTGGCTTTTGGAACTCCAAGCTTTGGAAGTGAATCTGGTCCTTCATGTGCCCTCGCATCCCTTGCGGAGTTATTTTGAAAGTGATCTCAGCAGACTTTTGAAAAATTATTTATCGGAAGGACTTTTTATCGCAGATCAGAAACAAGTCTTGGCTTATCCCGACCTCGGCCTCTGGCCCTGGAAGGCGCAGCGCAAGAACTTGTCTAAAGCCCAGCGGAGAGTCTCGTTGGATTCACGGCCCTTTCGCCTCAAAAAAGGAGTATCCCTTGTGAATAAAAGAGTCTTGCTTGTGGATGATGTTTGCACCACGGGACTTTCACTTCGCTCATGCTGCGAGGTGCTAGAAAAGGCGGGGGCTAAAGTGGAGGCCTGCTTTGTATTAGCACGGGTGCCCTCGCCCCAAAGCTTGGGATGAGATAGCGTTTTGGCTATGAGGGAAGAGTTTAAAACTATCATCGAGCCGTTCCGTATAAAAACTGTGGAGCCCATTCGTATGACGACCCGGCAGGAGCGCGAGGGCTTCATGCGAGACGCAGGGCTGAATCCCTTTTTGCTCAAGTCCGACCATGTGCTGATTGATTTGCTTACGGATTCGGGCACCACGGCGATGAGCAGTGAGCAATGGGCCGGGGTGATGCGAGGCGATGAATCTTATGCGGGAAGTCCCAGCTACTACCGATTTGAAAGAGCAATCCAAGATGTGACGGGTCACCCCGAAGTCATTCCCACACACCAGGGTCGGGCTTCGGAACGTATTTTATTCCAAACTCTGGCCAAGCCGGGGCATTGGGTTCTGAGCAACATGCTTTTTGATACCACTCGCGCCAACGCAGAGGCGGCGGGCTGCCGGGTCTTAGACCTTCCCTGTGAAGAACTTCGTTTGCCGATGCAATCGACCCCCTTCAAGGGCAATGTGAATTTACAAAAGCTGGAAGAATTTTTGCAGAAAGAAAAGGGCCAAGTCTCGATGTTTGTGATGACGATCACCAACAACTCCGGCGGCGGACAACCGGCCTCGCTGGAGAACATTGGTTTAGCGCACGAACTTTGCAAAAAACATGGGGTGATTTTTGTTATCGATGGTTGCCGCTTCGCTGAGAATTCTTGGTTTATTAAACTACGCGAAAAGGCCTATGCCGAAAAAAGTCCCAAAGAGATCGCGCAGAAAATTTTTGCCCTCGCGGACGTTATTTCCGTATCGGCCAAAAAAGATGGCATGGGAAATATGGGGGGCTTTTTGGCAATGCGGGACAAAGAATGGGCCCAGTCCTGCCGTAATCAGCTAATCTTGACGGAAGGGTTTCCCACCTATGGGGGCCTCAGTGGAAGAGATTTGGAAGCCATTGCCACAGGAATTTATGAGGCCATCGATGAGGATTATTTGCGCTACCGCATTCGAAGTGTGGAATACGTAGGCGAAGCTCTGCTTAAAGTAGGAATTCCCATTGTGAATCCGCCCGGAGGGCATGCGATTTATTTAGACGCCCTCGCCTTTGCCTCGCACATACCTCAAAGTCAGTATCCTGGCTGGGCCGTGGCCGTGGGTCTTTATGAATTTGCGGGGATTCGGGGCTGTGAAATTGGCTCTGTGATGTTTGGTCGCGAAGAGGCCGGGGTGGAAGTGCCGCATCGCCAAGAGTTGGTGCGCCTCGCCATTCCTCGACGGGTTTATACGGAATCCCATATGAACTATGTGGTGGAGGCCCTCACAGCTTTCAAAGATAAAGAACTCAAAAAATTACGAGGCCTAAAATTCACCTACAAGCCCAAGGTCTTGCGGCACTTTACGGCGCGTTTTGCCTGGTTGTAGATTTGCCAATGAGGGAGAGCCCTCACCAGAGTTCCGCACGCCAGGGCAGAGTGCCGTAGTAAAGGCCTGCCGAAATTAAAAGAATACCGCTGATTCGATGCAGCCAGGTCAACCACGGACCCGATCGAGGGAGTGTTTTCACTTGGAGCAGGCCGAGTCCAAGGGCGAGTAGCAAGAGGGAAAAGCCCAAAGTATAAAAGAGCATGGAAAGGAGGCCCACGCCCACGGAATTCTCACTAGCCATTAGGGCAAGAACACCCGAGAGAATGGGTGTGGTACAGGGGGAGGCGAGAAGGGCGGAGCTGGCACCTAAAAGAAAGGCCCCCCAAAGTCCGGCCCCCAGATTACGTACAGAAAAATTTCGGTTCCATTTTTCTGTAAAACGCGGGTTGAGGTTGAGGAGGGAATAAACTCCAGCCCCGACAAGTAAGATTCCAGTGACCAGATTCACATAAGGGTTCTGCGAGGTAAATCCCAGAGACTCCCCGCTTTTCACAGTGAGCCAACCGAGGGCTGTAAGAGTGACAGCCTGGCCTAAGATATAAAGAGTAATTTTAGATTTGCGACCCGACTTTCCGGTACTGCCAAAGTAACCTACAGTGATGGGCAGGAGGGGGTATACGCAGGGGCTCAGCGAGGCCAAAATTCCCGCACCGAATATTGTAAATAGTTTGAGCTCTAACATTCTATTCCCCTAAAAAAATCACAGATATTTTTTACCGAGGGCCTGATTGATGCTTTCTGTTTCAAAGGCTGGGGCTGCGGCCTCGAGCTTCCACGCGGCTTGCGTGTGGGTCCGGCTATAGACCGCCCAATGCGGAACAGAAAATATCTTAAGCTCGGAGCGAATCTTTTTATCCGGATCAAAGTAAACCGGCAGAAGCACTTTATTTTTAGCGATATAATGCTCGGCACGTTTTATCTCTTTGTCGGCGTTGACCGTAAGCACCGCTACTTCTGGGCTTTGGTCCAAAGCCGGAAGAGTGGTGGCAAGTTTTTCTTTGCAGGTCGTGCACCAACTTGCCCAAAATAAAACAAAGACTTTATTTTTTGGACTCTCAAGATTTAGAGCGGAGCCATCCGCCTTTCGTAAGTCTTCGAGCCCGGCAGCGCAGAGATTAGAATTTCCTATGACCACGGTCACCAGTCCCAGTCCTAGAATCCTTTGCAATAACCTCATAAAAATTACTCCCAAGCTCCTGTATAAGTTTCAATTTCTGATCTTGAACTAAGGCCCACTTTTCGCATCACGATGCCTCGGCCCGGAATCTGTACTACGGTGCAGGGGGTGAGGTTTTCCGGACAGTAGAGTGGGAAAAGCTCCGCCTGCGGATCGGCCCCCACGGTCCACGGAAGGGCGTAGATTCTTTTAAAGTCTGCGGCATCGGCGAGACTGTTGTTCAAGTCAGTCTGCCGGTCACCGACGAGTATCGTAATAAGGTTTATTCGAGAAGGAGCCACCATGGGATCGGCCAGGCTGTCTCGAAAATGCTCCGATTCCAGAATGCACTCCTCGCAAAAAAATTGGGCAAAAACGAGTACCGTCGGCTTGCCATTGTCGTTTTCTAACGACTGGCTTTGTCCATCGAGACCGAGGAAAGCACCCCGCAAGTTCTCGCCTCGCGAAATCGGAGGGAGCCGTAAGGGCGAGAGATCTTTTTTAAGTTTTACACCGCATCCACTCAATACGAGCGCAAAGATGGCAAATTTTAGAGCTTCCATTGCACAGTCCCCTGAATTGAATAGCCTTGGCTTGAAGAATTTGTAGCGTAGTATTGGACTTCGCTGCGTAAGGTATATGAACTTAGGTCGTAGGAAGCCCCCAAGCTATATTGGTCGCTGCCAATCCGCATTTTGGTGTTAGAGCGGGGGTCTCTCTCATGTTCCACCATCAAAGTGTAGGCCGGACTAAGAATGAAATCATAGAAGATTTCAAAGCTCCCCGAAATTTTTAAAAACTTGGCCTCAAAATAACCCCGTTCGTTTTTAAGTCGGTCACGTCGGCTTTCTCTGATGAAGCCCAGCTCCAGTTGGGAGAAGACTTGGTCACTAAAGGCAAGGGCTTGGCGAAGTTTGGCCCCGTAAAAATAAGGCCGCTCTTCTTTGCGCTCCCCTGCATTGAGGCTAAGCCGTGCCTTGTAATCTTCTGTAAAGCTTTGCTCAAAGTAAGAGCTGAGTTCCTGAGCATGAATGCGTTGTGGCCGAGCTTTTATTTGAAAGTCTTTGTCTATAAAAAAATCTTCCGGCGCCTTTTGGCGCAGGCCGGTATAAGTGAAGCCCAGCACTGAGCTCTTGTTATAAAAACTTTCGAAATAGCCAATTGAAAATCCTTGGGTTGCGTAAATATCTAAGCCCAGATTTGAAAATAATCCCAGGCTGCTTCCGCGGGGCCCCTGGTTCCAGCTGAGACTTCCTTCAAAGTTTTTAGTGTAGGGTCGTGGATTATTTATGGGCTTGGGGTTTTGTCCCCTATCCTTTAACTGCAAATTTCGGTAGTCGGCGTGCACAAGGGATAGAGAAAACTCCGAGCTCAAGTTTGGACCTAAATCGCTGCGGATTCCGCTTTTCGCGGAGAGGGTGCTGAGGTCATGACCATTGCTGTTTGAGCTCAGCCGCAAGGGTTGTTTGACGTGGGTGTATTTGCTTTCAAAAATAAGGGACGTAGCCGCCCACACTTCGGCTGAGCCGACAAAAAAAAATAAACTAAAAAAGATGAGATGCCGCATACTTACTTGGCGCAAACAGCGCAGCCCCCACTTTGAGCAGAGTCTCGAACCCCGCCTAAGGAAGAATAAGGATAGAGAGGAGCTTGGCGAGCATTTGTGATATCCATGCCGGCATGATTCAGACGTGCGCGGTCAAGGTCTGCCATAGAAGAACAGGCTCCCAAGCTGAGGGTGAGGGAGCCTGCCACAAACAAAAGTGATAAAAATCTTTTCCCCAAGATTTATGCTCTTTGCTTTATTGAACGAGAGATCGAATTTCGCTCACGTCGGCCGCACTCAGCGTTCCCACGTGTTTGTAGATAATTTGCTGATTGGCATCGAGAATGAATAGCGTAGGAGTGGCTCGCACCCCATAAGCCCGTAGTGCATCGCGGTTGTTATCAAACGAAACCGGCATTTGCACATGAGCTCGATTAACATTTACAAATTCGGTTACGGCGCCCACATCCCTATCGATGGCTACGAGTCGAGTTTTTGTCGTGGGTACGATTTCATTTCCTAGACTGTTGTAGGTCGGTAAGTTGCGCACGCAAGGGCCGCAAGTGATTGAAAAAAATTCCAACATTGTGAATCTTTGTTCGCCTAGATCTCGTGAAAGCAGGTTCACGTCCGAGAGGGTTCCGTCCGTAGCCAGAGTGCTGAGTTGAATGGCTGGAGCGGTGTCTCCCACGTTAAGGGCGAATGCCGAAGGACCCCATAAAGTAGCGGCCAATACGAACGATGAAAAAATATTTCTAATGGATAACATAATGTATCCTCCTCTTTCCCACACTCGTGTTTAGCGCAGAAGAGAGGGTGAAACAAAAAACTTAGCCGGGCGCGAGTATTTCAGTGATCCCAGCGCGTCGAGATTTTTCCAGAACGGGGGCCAGATAGCGCCAGGTGTGGCCCTTCTTGGCTTTGACGATGTCCTCCGGGCTGCCCTGCGCCACAATTTGCCCGCCCTTGTTCCCCCCCTCGGGACCAAAGTCTATGACCCAGTCAGCACATTTCATCACGTCCGTGTTGTGCTCAATCACTACTACTGTATTTCCGCGTTCCACCAATTCATTTAAAACTCGAATGAGGACCTTAACATCTCGAAAGTGCAGGCCGGTCGTGGGTTCATCTAAAATATATAAAGTGGAATGTTGATCGGCTTGAGAAAGTTCTCGGGCAATCTTGAGGCGCTGGCTTTCTCCACCGGAAAGAGTGGTGGCGGGTTGACCCAAGCGCAAATAACCAAGGCCCACTTCGTCGAGTAAATTAAGGACGGTATAAAGCCGACGCTCAGCGGCAAAAAATTTCTTAGCTTCTGTGACAGTCATGCTCAAAACATCGTGCACACTCTTGCCGTTGTACCGGATATCTAAAGTTTCCTTTTTGTAGCGTTTTCCCTCACAAATGTCGCAACGTAGGAAAAGATCTTCCATGAAAACCATTTCGACTTTGATGTAGCCGTCCCCTTCGCAAGTTTCACAGCGTCCTCCGGGTACATTGAAGGAAAAAAATCCTGCGTGATAATTTTTCTTGCGGGCTTCGATTGTGGAGGCAAAGAGGTGGCGCACCTCATCGAAGGCCTTCATGAAAGTGATGGGATTGGAGCGGGGACTGCGACCAATGGGTTCTTGGTCGATGAGGGCGACGGATTTTAAAGTGTCGAAGCCTAAAAGCTTGTCGAATTTTCCAATTTCGTTATTTTCTTGAAGAAAAATTTTGGCCATTGCGGGGTAGAGCGTTTTTCGAATAGCTGTGGATTTTCCACTACCGGAAACTCCTGTGATGGCTGTTAGCGTTCCTTGGGGAATCTTTAACGAGACTTTCTTCAAGTTATTTTCTGTAAGACCGGTCATCTCAAGCCAGTTGTCTCGACGGCCCCGATCTTTCATGCGATCAAGGCGCCTTCGCAAAGGCACCGGCACCTGCTCTTTTTGTGTGAGATAAAGTCCGGTTAAGCTTTGGGGCGGCACATTTTTTAGAAAGTCCTCAAAGGGACCCTGAAACAAGAGTTCTCCGCCGCGCTCCCCGGCTTCAGGACCTAAGTCCACTAAATAGTCTGCCGCTCGGATAATGTCGGGATCGTGTTCCACGACAACCACGGTATTGCGCAGCTCTTTAAGGTCTTTCAAAATTCCAATGAGCTTTTCCGTATCTCGAGGATGAAGGCCGATGGAAGGTTCATCAAGTACGTAGCAAGTTTGGGTGAGTCGCGCCCCCAGCTGATTGGCTAGGGCAATGCGTTGGGCTTCGCCCCCCGATAGTGTTTTTGCGAGCCGATCTAGTGTCAAATATTCCAAACCCACTCGAAGCAAAAAATCCAAACGAGATATAATTTGGGGGAAAAGATCTTTGCCCGCCACTTTTTCGGTGGCGTTTAATTTTATTTTACCAAACCATTCCGACAAGTCGGAAATGGACAAAGAAGTCAGTTCAGAGATTGTTTTTTTATGGAAAGTCACAAAGCGCGCTTCGGGTCGTAGGCGCGAACCCTGGCAGGATGTGCAGAGTTTGGGGCTACGGTAACGAGACAAAAAGACTCGCACCTGCATTTTGTAACGAATGTCTTCTAAGCGTGCGAAAATCCCCTCAATCCCGTCGAAGCCCTCGCAACCCGACCAAATGCGCTTGCGATCTTTTTCACTCAAGTGCTTCCAAGGCAAATTGAGGGAAATTTTTTCTCGTTGGCAGAAGAGCAAAAGTTCCTTCAACCAGTCTTTGGCGGAGGGTTTGGTAAGGGGTTCAATGGCTCCTTGGGAAATCGACAAGCTAGGGTTAGGAATGACGAGTTCAGGATCGATGCTAAGGGTATTGCCGAAACCTCGGCACTTTTCACAAGCTCCTAGGGGAGAATTGAAAGAAAATAACAAGGGGCTGAGTTCAGGATATCGGTCTTCTCCCCCATTGGTGGAGGGATATTCTGCGTAACGTCCTTCATGAACGAGCTCACTGTCGTCGTTGAGTATCAAAACCCGCGAACGGCCGAAGCCTTCTCGATAAGCCAAGGAGGCGGCTTCTTCGAAGCGACCTCGGTTGTCGAGGCTTAGCGACATACGATCCACAACAACTAACAGCCTTTGAGCTTTGCCGGCCTTGCCCCAAATGGGACTCTTCTTTTTTTGAACTTCTTCTTGGATGTCATAGACCGTGACCGCCTCACCCATTTTGAGGTCTTCTTGAAACAAGAGCTGAGAGAAACCACGTTCTAGCAAATTGGCTAAAAGGCGTTTTCGATCTTCCACTTTCGCCGTGGCGATTAAGTCTAGAGGGAATAGAATATAACTCCGGGCCTCGACATGACCCTCAAAATGTCGCTCTACAATTTCGGCCAGTAAATCTTTCTTTACGGGGAGGCCGGTGGTGGGATCGTGCATTAAGCCGAGTTTGGCGTAAATAAGGCGGAGGTAGTCGTAGAGCTCGGTTGCTGTCCCCACGGTAGACCGAGAGTTTTTGGTGTGATTTTTCTGTTCGATGGCAATCGTGGGTGAAATCCCCTGGATGGCATCGACTTCAGGTTTGTCGTGTTTTTCGAGGAATTGGCGGGCGTAAGTGCTGAGCGACTCCATGTACCGGCGCTGCCCTTCAGCAAAAAGAGTGTCGAAGGCCAGGGAGCTTTTGCCCGATCCTGAGGGACCCGTGATCACTGAAAGGGCATTTTTGGGAATCTTGACGGTCAGATTCTTCAAGTTGTGTTGTTTGGCCCCAATGATCTCGATCCAGTTTCCTACCTTCATGAAGGGGGCTATATTAACTCATTAAGAGCTGGAGGAAAAAGAATGTTTGCACCTTTTAAACTCACGGAGGGCCTTGAAAATCTCTCCAAAAGTCGTCCCGAGGATCCTCATGATTATCGCTTGCTAAGAAGCCTGCGCAACTTAGCTTATAAAGACATCTCTTCACTGCATTCGGGGGATGTGGTGCTACTTGGCTACCCGGATGACCGAGGGGTGGACCGCAACGGAGGTAGAGTGGGGGCCTGTGAGGCGCCGCAGACTATCCGAGAAGCCCTCTACCGCCTCAGCTCCTCTCCGCTCAAAAATAAGGAGCCTGTCCTTCATGATTTAGGAAATTTCCTAAGCTGGAGCATGGATCTGCTTTCGGCTCACGAAGAAGCTCGCAAGGTTATTGCAGAGATTCGGGAGAAAAAGCTTCGACTGATCACACTGGGAGGAGGGCACGACTGGGCCTATCCTGACTTTGCCGATTGGGGAGAAAGCTTGCTGCATATTGATGCCCATCTCGACATGCGACCTAACCCCGAGGATGCCCTCAGAGCGGGTCACTCGGGAACGCCTTTTCGCCGCATCCTTGCTCAGGGTAAACGCCCCTCACATCTTCATGTGATCGGTCTGCAATCGCACTGCAATGCCCGAGCCCACCTTGACTGGGCCGGGGCCTTCCCGGTCACCACTTTGTTTTTAGAAGAAATGCCGCCCACCTTCGAGGATCAGTGGAAACTTTTTATGGATAAAACTGAAATGAAGCGCAATCACGGCCCCCTGGCCATCAGCTTGGATATGGATGTTTTTGCTCAAGCCGTGGCCCCCGGAGTTTCTGCCCCTCAGGCTTTCGGCTTGGATCCGCGCTTGGTGCTGCAGATTGTCCGGGAATTTGGTCCGCGCATTCAGCACTTTGGAATTTATGAGACGAATCCGCGTTATGATCGGGATGGGGCGACGTCTCGTTTAGCCGCCAAGTTTATCCACGAGTTTTTGTATAGTGGTTGAAACAAAACAAATTCCATTTAACTTTCTCAAGGACTTTCCCTCACATGGTTTTGGATCCAGGAGCTTATCGTTTCCAAGGATGCTTTTTTTTCAATGACATCATTAATTAAAAAACGTTCCCCCTCTTCGGCAGACGTTTGTAAATAGTAACCATTGAGCCGCAAAAAGATATCGGCGAGGGCGAATGCAACTCGCTTATTTCCATCAACAAAGCAATGATTCATTGTCAGGCTCTGCATCAAGGCAGCGGCTTGTTCGACAAGTGAAGAATAGTAGCCAGAGCGAGGACGAGAGAGGGCACTTTCCAATAGGCCCAGATCGCGCACTCCGCTGGCACCTCCGAACACTTGAATCAGTCGTGCGTGCAAATACAGAGCTTCTTTTAAAGTAGGGTAGAACGTGAGCCGAGTGGTCATTTGGCCAATCGTTTTAGCAATTCAGAGTTGGCGGCTAAACTGAGTTCCACCGCGTCTCGAAAGGCAGGTCGTACCCGAGCCCGCTCCAAATACTCTTTTACGGCTTCAGTCAGGACACTAGAAATGCTGCGATCGGCTTCAGCAACATACACCTTCAGATCCTTCAGGACTTTTTCATCGATTTGAGAGGCGAACTTCACTGCTTTTGCCATGTAGATATTTTTCATGAAATATCAAGATTTGTCAAGAAAACGCCACAAGTCATTGAAATGTGGGTCCAATCCCTCATGCCCTCTAACACTTATACTGTGCGCTCTAAAGTGGATCTGGGCAGACTTTTGGGCTGTATAAGTAATTGATTTTAATTAATAAAAAGTTTAATTCCTTTAAAATCACTCGGCCAAAGCTGAAAGTCCCTAAATATCAGGCACTTGTGCGTAGTCAGCTCCACTTAAGCGCGCACAGTTAATGCTTATGATCGTGCCCGCCGCCTGAACCCGGCTTGGCCTTGTTGAGGTCCTTCTCCTGGGTGAACTTAGGTCCATCTTTGGCGATGGGGCCAAAGAGGCTGTCTTCATTTGCGTCTTTGGAATAAAACTTTCCGCGGGACACCAAATTATCCACCTGGGTGTCTTTGCCTCGGGGTTCCACGAAAGAAGGCCCCACCCGAGTTCGGATATAACGAATGCCCGGGCTGTCTTCTCGCACGGAGAGTTTTCCAATTTCGTTGCCAACTTTTACGTACAAATCGTCTTTTTCGTAATCGTATGACCAGAATTCGGCACGCCCACTCAGATCTTTTTCAAGCTTCTTACCCAGCTGGGTGGCATAAAACTCATCGTCCACCGGAGTCAGGAAAATCTTTTCGCTCTCGGATTTTTTCATGCGCTCGCTGCGGGATTCATTGGGAATGCCGGGCATTTTGGGCTTCACTTCAGGGCCGGTGTTTTTGACCACACGCTTTTCTGGAGGCAAAGATTGAAGGGCCGCCTGAATATCTTTGTTAGCTTCTACCGACAACATGCACAAAGATTTTCTGACTTCACCATAGCGGGCGTTGATGGCTACAGATTTAATCTCTAGGTCGCCCCGATTTTTTAAATCACTCAATGGAGTTTCCTTAAGGCGTTTTTCTACTTCTTTGACTTGAGTGAAAACTTTGGCCTCGATGGCGAGGTATTGCAAATATTTTACGTTGTAGCGGTCGTAGCGAGATTTGAGTTGGGTGTCGGAAAGATTGGTTACAAGATTGAGGTCATTTTTTTTTATCGACTCTATTTCATCTAGTAGAAAAGCGTGGCAGTCGGTGACTCTTCGATATTCCCTGAGGAGACTTCCGTAAATGTCTTTGGGCGGGCTTTTGTCATTTACAGAAATCCGAGCGGCTAAAGTTCCTACTTTAGGCGGATCCATTTTGGCTTGAGCATAAGAGGGCACAACTAAAGCCAGCAGGAGAGAAAAGTGATTTGACGACATCTCTTTCATTTTAGGGCGAGCGCTCTAAAACTCAAAACCCTGGGCCGTCAATTTCCGAGCTCTTGCACTCGGCCAATCAAATCTGGACTTCTTTGGTCCAGTCTTCCCCGGAGAAGTTTAATGTATTCTCCATGGGCCCAACCTAGGGGGGTGGCCGAACCGGTAGGTTGACCCTCAAAAGCACCTCCATCCCAAACTTGCTCAGGGATCATGAGGGAAGAAGTGGCGAAGTTTTCCATGGCCTGAACGTAGGGAATCACTCGGCCGTCCACAAATTCGGAGGAGATGCTGGGATTTTGACGCTGGAGTTCGACAGAGCGCTGAAGCTCCATCATGCCTCGTTCACCCGTGAGCAAGGGCCACAGCATGCCACCGGTTTGTTCATTGGTATCGTTCACATAGTTATAGCGGTCGTGCAAGTAGCGTTTAAAGCCAGGACCCTTAGCCGTCTGAGTTCGCAAAATCAAATCATATTCGTGCAAGGTTTCATTCACAAAGTAGTCGAGGGCTTGGCGCACACCAAAGCGCACAAGTTCTAAGAAGCCGCCGTCGATAATGTTTTTTTCCATATGTCGTCCCGCGTTGTTAGAGAGCGACATAAAAGCAAAGTCGTTGGGACGCCATTCCTGGGTGGGGTGATCTCCCGCTTCGATGCGCTGATAATATTTTCCATTTCCCAATCCACCCGTGCTTGTGAAGGTCCAAGCTTCAAGATTGTCACCGGGTGCAGAACTCCACGCTTTGGCCGTCGCCGCAAAGCGCTCCGCCCTTGCGGAGTCATTCATTTCGCGGGAGATGTCGGCTGCTAACCAGAGAGCTGAAATTTCTGCTGCAATGGTGCTGGGAGAGGCGCCCATAGCTTCTTCCCATCTCTCTTGGGCGGTCCAGGGTCCATAAGCTTGTATGAAATCTGCGGCCCGTTTCACCATGTCCCAGTAGTCAGCGATGTTGATGTCGCCTGACTTCCAAAGTCGGTAAGCTAAAATAATGGGCATGGAGGTTTGGTCCATCTGAAGACCCTGCCAATAAGGGGTGCCGGTCACCCAAGAATTTTGGGTGAAGGAACCGTTTTTGGGGTGACGACGACCCGTGTACATCCAATCTCCATCGTTAGGACCAAATTGAATACGCTTAAAAAATTGCAAACTCGCCTTGGCGGAACGCGGATCGTCGAGAGCCATAAAGGTGCTGGCCATTTGGTAGAGATCGCGGGCCCACACCAAGTGATATCCGCCCACGGGACTGTTCTCACCTTTGCCAGTGGGTCCACCCTCAAAGGGAATTTGCTCTCCTAAGCTGCGATCTTGGGCATGTTGGCCCCAGGGAATAGACGGCGAAGCAATGAATGCGCCTTCGAAAGTTTTGTCTTCCATAGATTTAATCATTGCCGTGGATGAACGGAAAAGTTTGCCGCCATCTGTGGAGGCGGATTTTAAATCTTTCAGTTTGCCTTGGTAGGCCTTCCACTGGCCCAGATACAAGTCTTTAGATGCGGAAAAATTTTGCAGAGCCGTCCGACCCGATCGTAGACTTTCCTCAGAACTATTTCCAAAGGCCAAAGCCATTTGGAACCGAGTCTGGCCAATTTCTTCCGGAATATCTAACCAAGCGGTAAGAGCAATATTTCCGTTTCGCGCCAAACGAAAATGCGAATCCATCACAAAATCCGAAAGTAAATCATGATAGCCATCGCTGTGGCCTTCAAATCCGGCCGAAGCTTGTTTGATCGGAAGCGAAAAAAGCACACTTTGGAATTCTCGTGCTTGGTGACTATTTAAGAAGGCTTCTTGAGGCCCACCGGTGGCCACTTCGGCGTTGTCGCCCAGTGGGCTATTGCCCGCGGATGGGTTGTGTAGCCAATAAAACTTAAGGCCTCCGACATTTCGAATGAGGGTGATGTCCATAATGACGGCGTCCCGCGATGGGTCCGTATAAATCACTTTCTCGATGGTGAAGCGGTTTCTGGGATCCCGATTTTTGATTCGGTAAATCGGAGCGCCGCTTTCGACCCACTCTACAGTGGTGTTTGAGTGCTGCCGTTCTTCAAACAAAAAGCTGCTTCCATCGGAAACTAAAAGTTGGGAATCTCGAATCTGCGGTCGATCGATGGTGGGCCAGTAAACTTCTGTTAAAACTCCCCGTGCCCCTGTGAACCACACTTTCGAAAGTGGAGCTGTGGGTGAGCTAGAAGTGTATTTGTTGTCGGCGTCATATTCTTCATAAGAGGTTCCGAAAAACTGCTTGATTCCCTCAGACCATGGCCCCGGGGTGCTGGCTACGGCAGGTGCTTCGCCTATCGGCGCTATGGGAATGTGGATATTCTGGGCTTGTGAAAGGCCCATTCCTAAACCGAAGAATACTAAACAATAAAGCGCCCCAGATCTTTCCCTCATTCCAAAATCCCCTCTATCTATTAGAAATATCCTAAAAGCGACCAAGATGGAATTTTGACGCAGGAAAAAAGTGTCGAAGGCTAGTAGCTCTTGCGGTTCTCCACTACGGAGTCGATGGCTACAGCTAAAATCACAATCGCACCTTTAAGCGGCATTTGGTAAAAAGTGGGTACGTTTAACAAACTCATGCCGTTGTTAAGACTCTCAATAATGAGAGCTCCGATGATGCTTCCAATCACCGTACCCTTTCCACCTTTGAGGCTCGTGCCGCCGATCACCACGGCCGCGATGGCGTCCAATTCAAAAAGATTTCCAGCTGTAGGGGTGGCGCCATTGAGTCGTGCCGTGAGAACCACCGCGGCGAGACCAGCCAGAGTGCTCATGGCGGTGAATACGATAAATATAACTTTTTTCACTGGAATACCCGCTAAGCGGGCGGCCTCGGCGTTGCCCCCTACGGCGTAAATATAGCGACCAAAGCGAGTCCGACCTAAAATCCAGGCCCCCGCTACAGCGACGACCGCGAAAATTAAAACAGGTATGGGGAGTCCTTGGTAAGAAATACAAACCAAGTGAGCCACGAGGGCAAGCAAGGCTATGGATGTAATTTTTGCCGCTACTCGCCATGTGGGAGTCCGAGATTTTTGCAGTCGGCCGCGCTGCTCATCATAAAGCGTGTAAGCAATGATGGCGGCCGCCGACCCAAAAAGAATAAGTGCCGTGGAAGCGGTGCCGAGGTAGCCCGCTCCTAAATTACTGAGCGCGGGTCCCATAGGCGAAATGGCTGAGCCATTGGAGATGATCATGGCAAGGCCTCGGGCAATCACCATCATCCCAAAGCTAATGACAAAGCTATGAATATTGAGCCCGGCAATCCAGGAGGCGTTGAAGGCGCCAATCAGCATGCCCATTCCCAACGCCACAGTGGTGGTCGTGAGGACTCCGGGAACTCCGGAATTTCCCCAGCCCCAAGAAGTTTGAGCCAGGGCCACCACAATTCCGATGGCCGCCACCACCGAACCCAAGGAAAGATCCACTCCGCCCAGCAAAATGACATAGGTCATTCCCACGGCTAAAATTCCGTTGATCGCAGTTTGTCGCATGAGGTTGGAGATATTGCGGGCCTCAAAGAATATCCCATCTGTCATAATGCCAAAGGCAATCATGATCACAATCAAAGCCACGACCGTGGAGAGGATTTTTTTCTCCATTCCCGACAAACGAAAATTCCAATCGCCCTCTTGGCGGGGCGCTTTTACAGTTTCAGTCATAGTCTTTTCTCCTGCTCACGGCCGTTAACTCCCGCCGCGAGTCTCATCACGGAATCTTGGGAGGCTTCACTTCTTTCTAAAATTCCTGCGGCCGAACCGTCTCGCATGACCATCACGCGGTCGCTCATGCCCAAAACTTCCGGAAGGTCCGAGGACACCATCACGATCGCCACGCCTTCGTCAGCTAAGAGGCTAATCAAAGAGTAAATTTCTTGGCGCGCACCCACGTCGATGCCTCGAGTGGGTTCATCTAAAAACAAAACTCGGGGACCCACAGCCAACCACTTTGCCAAAACAATTTTTTGTTGATTGCCGCCACTTAAGGTTCGCACTTCCACTTGGGCATTGGGGGTTTTGATTCGAAGTTTTTTAATATAGTCCCGCACCATCCCACGAGAGCGATGCTTGTCGATAACATTAAAGGGCGAAATACGGGGCAGGGCTGCCAGTGTCATGTTTTCTTCTACACTGCGATCTAGGATCAGGCCGGTGAGTTTGCGGTCTTCCGTCACTAAGGCCACGCCCCGGTCGATGGCATCGTGCGGGGAGTAAATATGAGTTTTTTTCCCGTTCACCCAAATGTGGCCCTTGATGCGCCGACGAGGAAGGGCGCCAAAGATCGCTGAAATGAGTTCGGTGCGACCCGAACCCACGAGGCCCGCGATGCCAAAAATTTCGCCAGACTTTACGGAGAAGGAAACATTTTTTACCGAAGGACCGTGAGCATCCACGGGTTTAACATTCAGAGATTCTACCCGGAAAGCTTCGCCACCCGTCTTAGGACTTCGCTTGGGATAGAGTTCCTTCACGTCGCGTCCCACCATCATGTTGACGACTTTGTCGGGATTCAGTTCAGATGAAAGTCCAGTCCCTACGCTTTGCCCATCACGTAAAACTACAATGCGATCGGCTAATCGAAAAACTTCTTCCATGCGGTGCGAGATATAAATAAGAGTGTGACCTCGAGCCTTGAGTTCACCTAGAATCCGAAAAAGGGTTTCCGATTCGGTGAGGCTGAGAGACGAGGTGGGTTCGTCGAAAATAAGAATATTCGCATTCGTGGCTAAGGCTCGTAGAATTTCAATGAGCTGTTGGTTGCCAACCGAGAGGTCCTTCACGGGCTGGCGCACTTCGATTTCGATGCCCACATCACGCAGCCAACGGCGGGCTTGCCGATCCCGGGCCCGTTCATCAATCAGCCCTAAGGCTTTAAAGGATAGGGGCTCCATTCCCAGAAACATGTTTTCAGCCACACTCAGTTCTGGGAATAAATTAAGCTCTTGATGAATGATGGCGATGCCGCAGTCGCGGGCATCTTTGGTAGAACTGAAGCGCCGTTCGGAGCCGTCCACAAAAATTTGCCCTTCATAAGAAGGGTAGGGAATCACGCCTGAGAGAATCTTCATCAGTGTAGACTTGCCCGCGCCGTTTTCGCCCATCAACGCCAAAAGTTCTCCAGGCTGAGCCGTAAAATTAACGTTATCGAGGGCTTTGACGCCCGGAAAACTCATGGAGATGCCACGCATCTCCATGAGGCCTGTTGCAAAATCTCCCTGACTCATGAAATCAAACTAGTTGGCGGCCGTGCCGTAAATTTCTTCTCGGCTATGGAAACCCGTATTGATGATTCGCTCTTCAATATCAGATTTGGTGATGGGATAAACGGGGGTGTTTACCACGGGAACTTTGTTTCCGCCTCCGCCTTCGACGCTGCCTTCAGCGGCCACGCTTTCGCCTTTGGCAAGTTTTATGGCCGCTTCAGCGGCGGCTTCAGCCAAAGGTTGAATGGCTTTGAGGACCTCAAATTGCTGGCGGTTGGCCACAAGATTTTTCATAGCGGTCAGATCAGCGTCCGCTCCTGCTACAAAAACTTTTCCGGTGAGTTTCTGTTCGGCCAAGGCTTGGACCGCTCCGTTGGCCATCCCTGAATTGTTGGCCAGAATGCAATCGATTTTATTTTTGTTTACGGTGAGAGCATTTTCGACAGTCTTCATGGCCAAGTCTCCGGACCAGCCCGCATGGGCCTGGTTCACGACAACTTTGATGTTGGGTGATTTCTTGAGAGTATCTTCCACGCCACGAGTGATTTCATTCGCTACACTGTGCCCCGATTCGCCCCGTAAAATAACGCAAGTTCCTTTGTTTTTAACGAAGGTGGCCGCGGCTTCCGCTTGAAGCACCCCTACTTTGTAAGAGTCTTGGGTGACGTAAAGATCTAAGGGGGCATCGTTGATGATGCGATCATAGGCAATCACTTTCACTCCGTCTTTATGGGCAAGAGCCACAAAGCTTGAGGCGGCTTTGGAGTTGACGGGTTGAATCACCAATACTTTCACCCCTTGGGAAAGGATATTTTCGACTTTCGCAAGCTGCTCTTGTTCGTTGTTATTGGCTGATGCAAAAACCACTTCGCCACCCAAGGCTTGGACCTTTTCTTCAAAAAAGCGCTTGTCTTTGGCATAACGTTCTTCCTGGAGGGTCGATAAAATAAATCCAATTTTAGGTCCCTTAGATTCGTTTTTTTTCGGGGAGCAGGCCACCACAAAACTCAGGGTTGCTAGCGCTAAAAATCTATTCCACAACTTCATAAAAATCTCCTTAAGGTTTCTGGGGACCCCTTCGTATATGCACGCAGGAACTCAATAGTCAAAAAGTCTGCTATCATCTTAAGTCGTGAGAATAAATAAGAGTCTGAGTTGGGGACTGACGTTTCTTTTAGCGGCCTGTACGCATCGGGGAAGTCCCAGAAATGCGGAAAAAACGGAGGCCTTTTTTCAGATTGGCCTGAGTTTTATGGAAGAAGGGCGATATCCCGAGGCCGTGGGCAAATTTGAAGAAGCCTACGCCATGGATCCCCGCCGTTACGAGATTCTCATGCACTCGGGAATGGCGTATATGCGGATGGAAAGGTGGGAAGAGGCTGTGAGCAAAACTTCCACGGCGTGTAAGTCCGTGAAAGTTTACCCAGAATGCTGGAATAACCTTTCTTTAATCTACATCAAAAAAGGCGATGCCCGACGCGCCAAAGACGCTGCGCAAAAAGCTTTGGACACCAATACTTATGCGACTCCCGAGATTGCTTTGTCTAACCTCGCCCAAGCGGAATTGATGCTGGGAGAAAATCTCCTCGCTAAACAGCACCTCGACCGAGCCATTCGACTGAAGCCCGATTCCTGTGTGCCCCGACTTGTTTTGGGCAAAACCTGGCTTCGATTGAACGATCCCGAAGAAGCCGTGCGAGCTTTGAAGCTCTCGGTGAACCGCTGCCCCCTGCAATCGGAGCCGCACCTTTGGCAGGCTTACGCCTACTACAAATTGGGGCAGCCCAAGAGTTCGAAGCGAAAGTATGAACAGATCATTGAACTCTTTCGTAAGGGCAGTGTGGTGGACCAAGCTCGTGGAAATTTAGAAAAACTGCAAAAAAGATTAGTCTTAAATGAACCCCAGTTATGAGTTTTGCTCGAGAATAAGCTAGAATCGGCAAGCATGGAAGATAATCAGCAAAGGGAAGGCAGCACCGCCATAGAATCAGACACTCTGGGATTGGGGGCTTGGCTTCGGGATCAGAGGTCCAAGAAGAAGATTAGTTTGGAAGAAATCGCGGCGGTAACCAAGATTCACATTGTTCAGCTTAAGAACATCGAAGAAGATCGGCGGGAGGCTCTCCCTGCCCCAGCCTTTGTTCGAGGATTTCTCGTGAGCTATGCTCGGCACCTAGGGCTGGATGTTTCTGAAGTCCTTTTGCGCTACAAAAACAGTTGGGGCAAAAAAACTTCTCTCGAAGAACCTACAAATTTGCTCCAAGGACCCGCTGCCGCGGCACCCACAACGGCTTTGAATGCTCGTCCTCAACACGCGGCCACCAAAGATTTAGAACAGAAGAATCAGTTTTTTCTTACTCCCCGCGTGATTTTTAGCGCGGCAGGTGTACTGGTTTTATTGTTGTTTATTTCAGTGCTCATTGCCATTGGCAAACGTCAAAAAAATCCCCCGGCACTTCCCGCGCCTTCCGCGACACCACAAAATGCCGTCGTCGTGCCCGATACAATTCCCGCCAAGTCAGCAGCTCCGGCTCCTGTTGTTCCTGCGAAAGAAGCGCCTAAACTCAGCCCAAGTCCTGCTCCAGCCCCCGCGACTCCGGCTGCCGCAGCGGTGCCGGTCGCTCCCAAGAAATATCAGCTTGAGGTTTATGCGGTAGAAGCCAACTGGCTTAACGTGCGCGCGGACGATGGCAACTCTCAAGGTTTATCTCTTAAGGCCGGAGCTCGTACAACTTTTCAGGCCGATCGAAAAATTGTGCTTTCTCTTAGCGATGCAGGTGCCATTGAGATTAAGTGGAATGGTGCACTTTATGCAGCCCCCGGCTCTCGGGGAGATGTGAAGTCCCTCACGCTTCCGGAAGATTTGGCCTCCCTCACTCCGAAAGTCGCGGCACCTAGGCCCCGACCCAAGCCTGTACTCCCAGCGGCGGCGGCACCTGCAGCGGCAGTGGCGCCGCCCCCTGCCCAATAGTGTTGTAACTGGTAAAAACCGCTAGCAGGACCGCTTCAACCTTCATCTTTGGACGCGAGGTCGTCTCATGTAGGAGTTTGGCATTTTTTTACTAGTTTTATGAGTGCGCGAGGGCAGGCCCTAAATTTGCAGGGGTCGTGATATGAGCTCTCACGATCATTTCAGCAAATTCTCTAAGCAATATTTTCGTAATTTCTTTAAGAGGTGGCACCAAGAATGGGGCGTAGCTCGGCCCTTTTTTTTCATCCATCAAAATTCTAAGCACTTTGAGTTGGTCTTTGTAGACGAAATTCCCGATGGAGCTAAACCCATTACTCTGGAAGATGGCCTTCGTTTGAATATGAAAATGCGAGCTTGCCGCGTTCAATCGGGTTGCACTCAAAAAGCCTGGGCGGAAAAACTCGGAGTTTCTCCGTCAAATATATCGAAAATAGAGCGGGGGGAGAGAATCCCCAGCTCAAAGTTTATTCGTAAATTTCAGGAAGTCATGGAAAGTCAAAACTCAACATATGAAGACCCCGTTGAGAATAAGATAGCTGATCCGCAAAACTCAGAAAATCAAACTGAAAAAAAACGCCATCTTCCTGGAGTAGAAGACGACAGAGCAATCCTTAACTGGCTAAAGAACTTTCCTTGTCGAAAGATGCAAAAACCCAAGTAGTAAAAAAATGCCAAACTCCTACATGAGAGGTGGGCCCGATAGAACGAGGCCCTAATCTACCCCGTTTTTTTATTAGGATTGGTAAGACCGGTGGGCATTTGGTTTAAACCCGTCAGCCCACTCGGCACTCGGGGCGGCACAACGGTTCCTGGAGCGCGGGTGTGGGTTCCAACCCCAGTGACGCTCAGAGGTTCCTTGGGCACCCACTGGGCAAACAATGCTTTGTCATTGGCATATTCCCAGGCCGTAGGACCTGCTACGGTGCCCGCTCGCACCATGTCCAGCAAGGCTTGGTCGATGACTTGCATGCCCTCTTTGCGACTGGTTTGCATCACAGATCCCAGCTGAAAGATTTTCCCTTCCCGAATCAGATTGGCGACCGCAGGTGTATTGATCAAAATATCGTGAACACAAACGCGGCCTTTGCCATCAGCCGTGGGAATTAACTTTTGAGTAATAACCGCGCGCAAGCTTTCAGAAAGCATAGACCTAATCTGAGGTTGTTGTTCTGGGGTAAAAGAATCCAAAATACGATCCACGGATTTGGCGGCAGTATTAGTGTGCACAGTGGCAAATACTAAGTGACCTGTTTCGGCGGCGGTGATGGCCAGAGCCATAGTTTCAGGATCCCGTAACTCACCTACTAAAATCACGTCGGGATCTTCTCGCAGGGAGGCTCGAAGTGCCGCAGCAAAGGTTTTGAAGTTCGTGCCCAGTTCCCTTTGGTTCACCATGCAGCGTTTGCTTTCATGCACAAATTCCACCGGGTCTTCTAAAGTTAAAATATGTCCCCGCATGGTCTGATTGATGTGATTTACCATCGCGGCCAGAGTGGTGGATTTCCCCGAACCCGTTGGGCCTGTGACCAACACAAGTCCATGGGGGTATGAACAAACTGTCTTGCAAATCACTGGAAGATTAAGTTGTTCCAGTGTGGGGGGTTGTTCGGGCAAGGCTCGCAACACTGCGGATAGGCCTTGGCGTTGGTAGAATATATTCACGCGGAAATTGCCTAGGCCCGTCACCTTGATGGCGAAGTCGATTTGGCGTTGCGCCTGGAGGTCCGTGCGTTGGGTGGCCGTGAGAATCTCTCCCAGCATTTTATCAACCGTGGGACCGTCTAAAGGCGGCACATCGATTTTTATCAAATCTCCGTGCACTCGAATCATCGGCGAAGAATGAGCCGCCACATGCAAGTCGGAGCCTTTTTGTTTCGTGAGCACTTGCAGGTATTGAATGATTCCGGCTGCCATGCCATCTTTTCGACACTTTCTCGGAAAATCTTAAGGGCGTGAACTCTGGGTTAACGCTCCGCGCTACAGGGTGGTGTCTTCATCCCGCAGGCTGATCTTTTCTTTGTGTTCTTCAAAAGCCTTCTTTATTTCGAGAAGGCAAAGTTCTTTTCTAAAGATCCCTCCTTTATGGAGTCGTTTGAAGGGAATGCTCTCTAGAAGTTGGGGGTGAGGATCTGACCACCCGCCGTCGTCTCGGTACAGTAAACTACGCTCGGTCTCCCCCGCTTTGTTCACATAACTGTAGGCTCTAGGATAGAATTCATCTCTATTTTTCCGGACGGCAATCCGCAAAGGTTGCTGGTACTTATAAAAGTTTAACGAACGAATGTGGTCACAGAAGGCTTCAGGCTCTTTGATGCCTAAGTCTCGGGTTTTGAAAGTCATGCGATAGTCGGGGGGGTATGGGAAACAGACTTTATCATCAAATAATTGGTTTTCTGTTCCGCAGAGTTCGACTCTCATTGTCAGGTAATTCATAAACAAGTGGGGTCCCGAAAGTATGCCCGACGAAAAACTCTGTTCAAAACCATAAGTGGGTTGGAAAAATTTGTAAGTTTGGAGCTTCTTTTGAATCGCCGTGCGTTTGGCTTCCCGACTTTGACTTTGGTACCAGGCGGCGTTGACGCTTTGGGCTTTGAAGCTATCTTGTTCCATCCATTTTTGGATGAGGCCATCGGTAATGGTTGATTTTTCTTCAAGCGGAGCTACCGCAAAAAGCAGCTCATGGGTGAAAAGGCCTGGTAAATTGTTGGCCTCCATTCGCCTTGTTTCCTCTTTGGATCGAACAAGGTCTTCCCAAATTAAAATCTCATCCATATGACGAGAAGCCGCCTGTATCCGCGAACCCTCAGGAAAATCTTGGCGCAGTTTCTCATCGTTGATGGGCGATAGGGGAACGGGCGACATGCCAAAATTAAATTCCGTCAAACCCATTAAAAGAAGAAGGGCAAGAGGGCTGCTATACCTGCGCATTTCTAAAAGTTTCAGAGTCACGTCTTTTTGAATGGGTTCAGGAAACGATCTTAGTGATTCCTGTACGATACGAAAATAAATATCGTAGTCGGGATGTTTGGCCAACGAGGTATCATAATAAGGATTGAGGTAAAGCTCCGAGCTCACCAAAAAATCTAAGAGATAGATTTTTCCCTGCCAACGAGCGGCATCTCCCCCGTTGCCAGAGCCCGAGGCCAAGGGGTTCAGTAAAAAATTGGGACCATTGGCCACGGCTAAGGTCGAAAATAAAAAAAGACTTTTCAAAGTATGCTTCATGGAGAGACTCCTTTTTTTGTGAGCGGAAAAAACTGCAAAGTTAACTGATAAAGCTCATCGCCTTTTTGAGGGGGTGCCTCAATCTGTCCTAAAAGCTCGGTGATTGTTTTGCGGAGGGCGGCTTTGATGCGAGGAAGGTCGCGCCGCTGAATATTAAAAGCATAGGAATTGAACTCGCGGTCTTTCACCCCAACCTGGATCAAAGACTCTTGAGCCAGTTGGGCTACGCGCCGGTGATACTCTTGAGATCCCCGATCAGCAATGTCGGGGCGGTTGCTCAAGTGAGGATGCTTTTTTGTCCAATGTCCTCGAGTGTCTTTAACCAAAAAACCGAGGTCAAAAAGACGCTGAATGCTCTCTTCAATTTTGCTCAACGAATAAGAGGGTGCCAACCGAGCCTGAATCCACTTGGCATCCCCCTTGAAATTCTTTTGGTCGCTCAACTCCAAAATCGCACAGTGGAGGGGGTCGCTTAGCATTTTATAGGACTCCACCTCGAAAAAGGGAGCTCGTTTCTTTGGCGAGAGAGCTTTGAGGCGTTCGAGATAGAAAAGTTGCTCGTCGGCTCGCCGAGTTTGTCGCAATGACAATAAGTTTTCCAGGTACTGGCTCTCTTTACTGGGAAGCTTGAGGGTGGCTGCAATCCGAGGAAGGTAATGACGGGGCAGGGGGCGTTTGCCTTGTAAAATTAACGTGAGGGGAGCATTGCCCTTGAGTCCTAAGTTCTTGGACCATGCTCGAAGGGTAAAGGTCGAGTCGGCCTGTTTTTTTTCAGCCCAAGCATCTCGCAAAAAACGGAGGGGGCAATCGTAAGTAAAGATGTCGGGCATACCGGAGCTCTAGGGGCACCCAGGAAAATCCGTCAAGAAAATTGAAATCACCCTGGTTTCACTTTTGAAATCAATGGCGATCAGAGGCCCCTATTGAATGAAGGTCCCGACCATGCCATCTTTCTCTGCTTATGGGCTCGGAAATATTAATCAATAAGACCTACCGGGAAACCCGGGTTGCCCGTATCGAAAATGGCCAGTTAGTCGAGCTCCATCTCGAACGCTCCCGAGATCGTGGTTTGGTGGGAAATATTTATAAGGGACGAGTGACCCGCGTCCTCCCCGGCATGCAAGCCGCCTTTATTGAGATGGGCCTGTCTCGGACCGCATTTTTATATGTGGCTAATATTTTAAACCCCAACAAAGAAGAGGCCTCTTTCGCGGATGAGGAAGAAGAGCCCGCTGAGGAAGAGAGCCCCGACGAGTCCGAGTCAACGCGGGGTGGAAGTCCGAGCGGTCCGCAAATTTCAGAATTGATTCACGAGGGCCAGGAAATTCTGGTTCAGGTTATTAAAGAACCCATGGGCACCAAAGGGGCTCGCCTCACTGGGTATATTTCCTTGCCAGGTCGCTATTTAGTGTATTTGCCCGACACCAAACACCTCGGCGTGTCCCGTCGCATCGAGAATGTAGAAGAGCGGGATCGTTTACGTTCAATTATTGATAAAAATCGACCGGCCCAAGGTGGATTTATCGTGCGCACGGTGGCGGAAGGGGCTTCTGAAAAAAATCTCAAAGATGATATGGAGTACCTCGTCAAACTTTGGGGCTCGGTTAAAAAAGCCGCTGAGAAGCAAGAAAAGGTGGGCTTGGTTTATTCTGACCTCGATTTGGCCCTTCGCATTTTACGCGACCGAGTCACCGATGACGTTGACCGCATTCTGGTGGACGACATGGGTGCCTTTAAGCAAATGACAAAATTTATTCAGTCTTTCTTGCCGCGGTTTAAAAAGCGTATCGAGATGCACACCGACAAAACTCCACTCTTTGAGCACCAGGGCTTAGAAACAGAAATTTCTCGCGCCATCGCCCGCAAGGTTTGGTTGAAGTCAGGTGGATATATTGTGATCGACGAAACCGAGGCGTTGACCTCGATCGATGTCAACACAGGGCGTTTCGTAGGTCGCCGCAATCTTGAGGAAACCATTTTGCAAACCAACTTGGAAGCTGTGAAAGAAATCGCCTACCAAATTCGATTGAGGAATTTGGGTGGGATCATTGTTTTAGATTTTATAGATATGGACCGCCCCCAAAACCGAGAGCGGGTCTACCAAAATTTATTAGAGGAACTTCGCAAGGATCCGGTGCGTACGAATGTTCTTCCGGTGAGTGAGCTGGGTTTGATTGAAATGACTCGCAAACGCACTCAGGAAAGTTTGCGTCAGCGAATGACCGGGCCCTGCACGGTGTGCGAGGGCAAGGGCTATACCAAAAGTTTGGAAACTATCGCCTATGAAATTTTACGCGAATGCCAGCGCGAGGCTTTCACGGTTTCTGAGGGCCGGGTCTTGGCAGTGTATTGCCACCCCGCCATCGTGGAGTTTTTCGCTTCAGAAGAGCGTTCCGCAGTGGAAGATCTGGAAAAAAGAATTGGGCGCCGCCTTTCCATTAAAGTGGATTCTAAACTACACATTGATGAGTATGAAATTTTTACTCGCGAAGCTTAGTTTGGTTTTTTTCCTGAGTGCCTGTGCCTCTCCTACTCGAAGTTCAAAGACTGCGGTTTTGCCCCCCCATCAGGCGACATTGACGGAACTCCAGCAAGATGAATTTTCCCGCCCGCAGGATCCCCAGGTGAAAGCCGCTTTAGGTCGGACCTACTGGTGCCATAATGAAAAAGGTCGGGCGGTGGAGCATTGGCGATGGCTTGCACATTTTGCTCCGACAACTCCGGAAGCCACTTCGGCCCAAGAATATTTGCTTTTGATTAAAGAGGGAAAGGAATCTAAGGTCGGGCGCGTTCTCAAATGTGAATAAGGGAGGTCCGTATGCCGAGGGATGCACAATTTGCCAAGGTTGATTTCAAGTTACCTGAGCTCAAACATCGCTATGGCGCTCAGATTCATCTTATTGATGACCCTTACCTCCTCTTGGGACTATCGGCTCTTTGCTCCCCCGCTTGTAAACAACCCCAGCTTCATTATTGGGTGAGTCGGCTTTATAGGTCCCTACTCCAGTACGCCGTGAATTCGGTTTTCGATCGCCGCCTCATCTCTCGACCCACTCGCATGAAAGCCATGCATGCCGAAGCCGAGACCCAGGCCTATCTGCCAGATCCCCAGACTTCGGTTGTGGTCGTGAACCTGGCCCGAGCAGGGACCGTGCCCAGTTATGCTTGTTATGATGAGCTCAATTACTTTTTTGAACCCGAAGGCATTCGGCAGGACCATATTATTTCCAACCGCCAAGTGGATGCCCAGGGTCGGGTCGTGGGTACCAGCATTCACGGTTCCAAAATTGGCGGTAGCATCGAAGATGCCTATGTTTTGGTGCCCGATCCCATGGGAGCTACCGGATCCACTCTGCGTCGGGCCTGCGAAGCCTATCAAGTGCATGGCAAGGCTCGAAAGTGGATAGCCCTTCACCTCATTGTGACCCCAGAATACTTGAAGAATATAACCACACATTGCCCGGACCTTGTGGTTTTTGCGCTGCGTCTGGACCGGGGACTCTCTTCGGACAAGGTTCTAAAATCGCAGCTGGGGGAATACTGGGATCAGGAACGTGGTTTAAACGACAAGGATTATATCGTACCCGGCGGTGGTGGATTAGGGGAAATTCTAAATAACACTTTGATTTGAAAATAGTTAAAACAAGGTAAAACACGGTAAAAATACCTAAAACTACGCCAGAAACTTATCCACAAAATATTGTGCATAAGTCTTCATCTTAAATTGTGTGGGGCCAAGCACCAGCAAAAATGTGGATAACTTGTGCATGAAGCACTTATGATGCTCCCCGCAATCTTAAGAGAGAAAACCCAGAAGTCAGAAAGTCGATCGGCCAACAGTGGGTTAATTATTTTCTTTTCATAAAAATACCTAAAAAACGAAGGAGAGGCGTTTTTTTACATGTCATTGCAGTGGTCTTCACATGGTTCTGTGGTCACAAAGGAAAGCCTGGCGCCCTCACCGGCCTGGGATGGTTCCTTCACGCGCGACGACTTGAAAGCCTTTCCCGAAATCGCCCCCATTTTCGATCGTTATCTGAGTCAAGCTCGAGGCAGCCGCAGTGAAGAGGGGATCATCCTCAAGGTCCCCACGACCTTTCATGTGAAGGGTCTGCTTCCCTGGCGCGCCACACTCGAAAAAATCTGTGGCGGCTCCATTGTTTCCATCGAAGTAGAACGTCGTGAAGCCGAGCAACGTTCCATGCCCACCTCGCTAAGTAGCAGTCAACAACAAGTGGCGCTCTCCTTGCCGCCGCGGGTGCAAAGCCTAGATCCGGCCGAAGAAGAAAAAAAACGTCGAGCAGCCCCCCCCGCTCTCATCCGCTCCCCCCAATTTGATATGCCCATTCAGCTCTGCACGCGTTGGGCCTTTGGAATAAATAGTGGGTCGAGCTCTCAAGCCCTTTGGATTCATGGCCGCGCCGGTTCGGGCAAGTCTTATTTGCTAAAGCAACTCAATGAGTGGGTGAATCTCCGATTCCGAATTGTTTCGATAGACGTGATCTCTTTTTTTCATGAATGGCGTCGGGCCATCGAAAGCAAAGAAACCATCGCCTTTATCAAAAAGTTTCGCAAAGACACTGACCTTCTGATTCTCGAGAATCTAGATGACCTCCAAGGTAAAGTCGGCACTCAGCAAGAAGTGCTCTTCACCGTCAATGCGCTCCTGGACAAAGGTGCTAATATCGCGGTTTCGTCGACTCTTCACCCCATGCAAATGCGTGAGCTCTTGGAGCCCTCACTTTTTAGCCGTCTTTTTTCAGGCCTCACTTTCGAAATGCCAGCGCCGGATCGCCCCTTCAAGGAGCATTTGTGGCGCCACTTGATTGATCAATACGGACTCAAGGACTACCCCCTTGATCTGATGGTACAAGAAAGACTTTTCAACATTCGAGTCGACACAGCTCGAAAGGCTTACACTCTTTTTATTAACGCCATCGGTCGACTCTCCCACAAACAAAGTTTGACCGTGGTCGACCTCGCGGAACTTGAAGGCACTCATGGCGTTTCGAGTTTTATCCAGGGACGGAGCCAAAACCCCTTGGAGCTCATGGAAAAAGTGGCCCGCCTTTGTGGCGTGGGGTCGAGTGCCATACAGGGTAAAGTACGGCGCCAAGACGTGTCTTTGGCCCGTCGCTTTGTGTGCTTGGCCCTCTCCAGATTCCTAGGTCTTACCAATGCCTCCATTTCAACTTACGTAGAAAAAGATCCCTCCACGGTTTGCTATGCTTTGCAGACCATCGAGGTCGACATCGAAAAAGACCGGCATATTGCCGAACAGTGGCACTGGATCTGTTCGCAACTTGGTCACAAAGCCAATGCGTAAGCGGTCTTAAGATAACGCCGCTTTCTTTTCGCTAATTTCAGGATAAGCTTAGTTTGGATGCAAAAGGTTTTTGTCATCGATACGAACATCTTACTCTTCGATCCGCAGGCGCTTTACAAGTTTGGTGATAACCAAATTGTAATTCCGATTACGGTCATTGAAGAAATCGATCGCTTCAAAAAAGACTTGAACGAAAATGGGCGAAACGCTCGTCAGTTCAGTCGAATGATGGACGAACTTCGTGCAAAGGGAAGTCTGCAAAAGGGAATTCCGCTCCCGAGCGGAGGCTCCATCCGAGTGGATTTGTTGCAAGACAAATCCGCTGAGTTTCCCTTTGAAATGGACCTCGCCCAAGCTGACAACCGCATCCTTTCCATTGCTCACCAAGAAGTGAAGAAAAATGGTGCTGAGAATGTGTCTTTCATTACCAAAGACACGAATTTGCGTATCAAGGCCGACGCCTTGGGCATCCCAGCTGAAGACTACGAATCTCATCACGTACCCATCGAAGAACTTTATTCTGGTATCGGAGTTTTTGACGTGAGTGCGGAATCCATCGCCCAGTTTTACTCCGATAAAAAACTGCCCATTGACGACAAAAACGTTCTGCCCAACCAATTCATCGTGCTGCGCGATAAAACGAATCCCAGCCACTCGGCCATCGGTCGTTATGATGTGCGCACCGGCGCCGTGGTGGCCCTGCTCCGAAGTCCCGAAGGCGTGTGGGGTCTGCATCCTAAAAACGTGGAGCAGAGCTTTGCCCTCGATCTGCTTTTAAACGACGATATCCAACTGGTTTCTCTCGTAGGTAAGGCCGGCACCGGAAAAACCCTTCTGGCCATCGCGGCGGGATTGCAAAAAACTTTAGATGAGGGCCGCTATCAAAGGCTGCTTGTGTCGCGTCCGATATTTCCGATGGGTAAAGACGTGGGTTTTTTGCCAGGAGACCTCGAGCAAAAATTAAATCCTTGGATGCAGCCTATCTTCGACAATATTGAATTTTTAATGGGAGGTTCGGAGAATCAGCGACGCCGAGGAACGGCCTCCGCCCGAGGTATTCAGGAACTCATCAACCAGGGGATGCTCAACATCGAACCCCTGACTTACATTCGTGGACGATCCATCCCTAACCAGTATTTAATTGTGGATGAAGCGCAAAATTTAACTCCCCACGAAATCAAAACCATCCTCACCCGTGCCGGAGAAAACACCAAAGTGGTGCTCACCGGAGATTGCTACCAAATCGACAACCCTTACGTCGACAGTGCCAGCAACGGTTTGGCCCACGTCGTGGAACGCATGAAGAACGAGGAAATTTCGGGCCACGTTTCGCTGATCAAGGGTGAGCGTTCACCGCTTGCGGAACTCAGCTCGAACTTATTGTAAGATGATCGAAAATCGCCGGAGCTACCGCCTCCCCTTTCGGAGGAAATTTATTTTCACGAGTCGAGAGGCTGTGCACACGGGCAATTCGGTGAACATCTCGGCTGGCGGTATTTTTGTTTCCACTTTTGAAAGTGAAAGACTCAAACGAGATGACCTTTGTCGGTGCGTCTTTCAACTGAACGATGAGGATGAACCCATCTGCCTGGATGCCAAAGTAGTGCGTGTGGTGGCGCAGTCTATGAATCCCGAAGAACTTCCGGGCTTAGGTTTGGCTTTCCAGGATACGGAAGGTGCTCATGAAGAATACTTAATTGAGTTTATGGAGCGAAATCGTAAAAATTTTGAGGTGGCTTCCACCATTCTCATGGGGGGCGAGCCCGACATTCTCTCCCTTCAGCCTCTTCTTGACCAAATGCATTTGCCGCCTCTTTCTGACATGGGAGAACTTCGCTTTTTTGTGGAGCGGATCTTAAAGTCGGTGGAAATGGTGGAACGCAACCTGGGCAAATCGGCCCCTTAGACTTAAAAAAAACCGTCAATTTATTGGATTAAGCTTTAGCGGCCCCGGGCCGAAAAGCAGAGGTGAAGTTATTTCAACGAAAGGCAACACCTCGACCCGCACGCTGTGGACGTTGTGCCGAGCTGTTGCCCGATGAGACGTCCACCTTCTGCCAGGCTTGTGGGGCCCCCTTTTCCAATGTCCCACCTACGGAAAATTTCATCAGCACGGCGGAGCGAAAGTTTGAGCTCGAGAACCGCAAGAAATTTTTCCAAACGGTGGGGCTGAGCACTCTCCTTTTAGTAGTGAGTTTTGCTAGCATCGCGCTGCTGGAGGATCTGGCTCAGCGCCAGGCCACTAAGGCCTTGGCGAGTTCCCGAAAACTGGTGATCTACACCTATGACTTCAAGGCTTTTCCCAGCTTGGCTTCGACTTATCGTCGTCAAGCGATAGCCTTGGCGATTCAGGCCTTTGAAGATCACTTCGGCCGTCGTCTCGAAAATTACGAAATACGCGAGAACTCCCTTCCGCCTGAAATGGCAGAATTTGAAAGTGCAGCGTGGAGTGAGGATTTTGAGAACCTTTCTTTCTGGGAAGAAAAAATGCTCGTACGTTTTGCCCGGCGTCTAGCCTCTCCCCTTCAGGCCGATTTGCCCGTAATTGTTTCCAACTTTCCTCTCTGGGCTCACCGTTCTGGTAAAAAAACCTCAATGGAAACTCGCCACCTCAGCCCGGCCGGACTTCTCTCCGGATTGGGTTCACCAGCCTTTGTTTTGGTGTCCACCTATCGCATGCTGACCGATCGAAAAGACTTAGAAAGTTCTAAACCCAGGTTCAATTCCGACTTTGAACGTGCGCGCTACCTTGGGGAATACCTGATGGCCCACGAGTGGGGTCATGCCCTTCTCGGTTTACCCGATTTTGTAACGAAATCGGCGGGTCTTCGGGCCCCCGCTTCCGTGGCCAATAACGATGATTGCCTGATGCATACCGACGAGGGTGGGGGTCGTCATGCTTGGGATATCCTGCGTCGTAGAAGTCTAGGAGTGCCCGCAACCTGTGCGGCCTACTCAAGCAGTCTAGAGATTTGGCGAGACCGAGAATCCGCAGTGGAACTCATACAGTCGGGCCGGCGTGCGGAAGCGGAAGCTTTGCATCAAAAAGCACTCTTGGCATCCCAAGACGCCGCTAACCCTTGGGTTTACGAATTTCTCAAGGACGAGCATAAGAATTTTTTAGCTCCCCCAGCCCGTTGGTGGAGTCGATTTTTTGTGTTTCAATCTAAGGATGATCGGATTTGAACTTTCAGACGAACAAAAAGCCTTAGTCGACCTCGCTCGCCAGTTTGGTGAAAAAGAAATGGCGCCGCACGTGGAGCACTACGATCGCACCATGGAATATCCCTGGCCCATTTTAAAAAAGGCCCACGAAGTGGGTTTGATGAATACACACATTCCCCAGGAGTTTGGGGGTCTGGGACTGGGAACTTTGGACGGTTGCTTAATCGCCGAGGAGCTCTCCTCTTTTTGTAGCGGAATTTACACCGCACTTGAGGCCAATGGCCTTGCCCAAGCCCCCATCATCGTGGCGGGTAACGAAGCTCAGAAAAAAGAATTTCTCTCTCCACTCACCGAAAGCTGCTTAATGGCGGCCTACGGGGTTACCGAACCAGGGGCCGGTTCCGACGTCCAGGGAATTAAAACCACGGCTAAAAAAGTGGGCAATGATTATGTGATCAACGGATCCAAGATGTGGATCACCAATGCTGGAGTGGCTGAATGGTTTTTTGTTTTGGCTTACACAGATCCCTCTAAAGGCGTACAAGGGATGACCGGATTTATTGTCCCTGCCAAAAGCCCTGGCCTCGAGATTGGTAAAAAAGAAATTAATATGGGCCAGCGCTGCTCAGATACCCGCGGCATTTCCTTTAACGAAGTCAAAGTGCCAGCGAAGTATCGCTTAGGCGAAGAAGGCCAAGGATTTAAAATTGCGATGGCCGCTTTTGACCACACCCGTCCGCCGGTAGCAGCTGGTGCCGTGGGTGTGGCCCGCTCGGCTATGCAACATGCGATTCGCTACAGCCAAGAGCGCAAGACTTTTGGGGTGCCCATCTACAAGCACCAGGCCGTAGCCTTTATGATTGCCGATATGGCCATGAATATCGAAGCGGCTCGAATGCTCGTGTGGCGCTGTGCCTGTGAGATTGACCAAGGCCGTCGCAATACAAAGTTTGCTGCCATGGCTAAAGCCTTCGCCGCGGATACAGCTAACAAAGTGTGCACGGATGCGGTTCAGGTTTTTGGGGGATACGGATTTAGCACGGAGTATCCTGTTGAGAAGCTCTACCGAGATTCGAAAATATTCCAAATTTACGAGGGCACAAGCCAGATTCAGCGCTTGATTATTACGAAGGAACTTTTTGATCGGAAGTAATCACTCCACCGCCGCTTGAACCTGAACCAAGCTCTCTTGAATTTTTACACTCGTGGCTTCAGGCGCCAACTTTTCTTCGGCGGCCAATTCGGAGCCGCGGTTAATACAGTGGCTCATGCTGAAATAAAGTGTCGACAAGGCTGCAAACAAAAATACAATCTTAAAAATCATCGAAATTACTTCCGGATTTCTTGGAGCAAGCTTTTGAGGAATTCGGTTTGGGCTCTTTCTTGGAGCACATCCACTAAAGCTTTGTGTCGCATCTGATCCATGGGTTCGGAACTGCGGCGCAAAGGAAAGTCGTTCTCGTGCTCATAAACCAAAGCCTCTAAAACTTCTTCGTGGGGCTGGCCGAAGTAGAAATCTTGCCACCGAGTATAGAGCTGACGCTCTTTGGATTTGTTCTGTAATTCTGCGAAGGACACAATCTTTGCGCTCATGGGGGACCTCCAACAAGTTAATGCGCCAACTGCTTCCCCTCAAAAGCTTAGGGATAATACGACAAATAGCGCATTGCGTCAATCATATTCTTTTGCATGGCGTTAGATATCTGCTAGGGCAAAAACTATGAGAATTCAAGCGCTTGTAATGGGGTTACTGATTCCTCTTTCATTGTCCTTTACTCCAAGCGGGGCGCTTACTCCGCAGGAAGCCCCCCATTCAATATATTTTAAGCCCAGCTCCTCTACCGCAGAAAATATAAAGTACCTCGATCAACAAGCCCGAAGCTATTTTGCAAGCATTACGGGTGTGCAGCGTGAGGCCGAACTTAAGGAAGCTTTCGAGCAGTTGGGTATTGATTCATCTAAAATTAAAACTTTGGGCGAAAGCTATGCGATTCGATTTCCAGTGGAAGGCAACTCGCGATGTCGAGGCGTGCTCAATGGCCATTTTACAAAAGTCACTAGCCAAGCCGATGTGGATGCTCTTTCAGATCAGATTTTTGAGGTCGGCCTATTTTTGAAACGTTACCATCAGTTGATGCGAGGACAAGAATTCGCCCTCTTTCAAATAAAAATTGTAGAGATTTGGAATCGTCATGCTCTCGGTCGAGACATGGAATATTCCGGCGGGGTGCTGCGCATAGGCGTAGGCTCTGGGCTGACAGCCTATCATCCCATCGGCGCGCTAAAGCTCCTTGAGCTCTGGAACAAAGGAGACTTCTTTGAGGTGGAATCGCAAACTATTTTGGCTTCCCTCTATCGCAAAGCTACAGGAGAGCGACCGAGTCTTGATTCTTATCTCGCTAAGGGTTGGGCTTATATGAATCCCATAGGCCGGCTGCGAGTAGGCCTTCGCGCGCTGCTTATGACTTACTTGGAGAATGGGGTGGGGCCACTGGAAAAATTGAGGGAAGAATTAGGGACTAAGGGAGAAGAAGACACTAGGAATCTAATATTTCGGCGGATCCGAAGCGTAATTTCTTCTCATGAATTTAAAGAGGAACTGGGAGCTCATTACGAGCCGTTATTAAGTTCTCTGCATAAGGAACAACTGAGAGAAGTTTTGGATAAGTGGATCGCAAAAATGCAGTCCACTCAGTTTGCGGCTCAGGTTCTGGAAGCTGTCGCCCAGCCCGCTAGGGACGAGAGGCGCTATGTTAATGAACAAGAACCGGGGAGCTTCGGAATTGCCATTAATGTGCAAAATGACCATCATATCGACGCGGTGTTGAGCGTGGGTCGGGGGCGCTTTCAGCGTTTGCTGAAGTCGGCGGCGCATCGAGAAATCGTAAAAGAAAACAAGCAAAAGGGTCTTATAAATGTGTCCACGCACGACACCGTGCAGGCTCACTTACAAATTGCTTTGGAGAATTCTGCAGTGGAGAAATTGGCGCTACTCGAAGTCTTTGAAGAGTTGGGTTACGTGGCGCGGTAGGCTACTTCCGCTGATTCTTGGTCAAACCCTTTTTGCGAGCCCGAATGCTCTTTGGTGTAATCTCCAGCAACTCATCTTCAGCAATCCACTCCAAGCCGCGTTCAATAGTCATGGGCTTGGCGGGGGTAAGGACAATCGCATCGTCTTTGTTTACGGTGCGGAAGTTTGTGAGCTGTTTGGCTTTGGTGGGATTCACGTCCAGGTCGTTATCCTTGGCGCACTCGCCAATGATCATGCCCTCATAAACTTCCACTTGGCCGCCGATAAAGAGCTGCCCGCGTTCTTGCAAAGTCACAAGTCCATAAGCATTACTTTCACCTTGTCGGTCTGAAATGAGTGCTCCGTTCAAGCGGTGCGGAACATCGCCCTTATAGGGCTCGTAACCTGCAGAAGTGGTGTTGAACAAACCTTCGCCTCGAGTTTCCGTCATAAAGCGTGAGCGCAAACCAATGAGTCCGCGTGAGGGAACTAAAATTTCCAAGCGTACGCGGCCCGATCCGCGGTTCACGATGTTTTGCAAAATTCCCTTACGGATTTGGAACATCTGAGTGATGGTACCTTGGGCATATTCTGGAATATCCAAAATCGCGAGTTCCATGGGCTCCATTTTTTGCCCATTTTCTTCTTTATAAAGAATCTGCGGCTGGCCTAGGGCAAATTCAAAACCTTCTCGGCGTAAAACTTCGGCAAGAATAGCCATCTGCAATTCCCCGCGACCCATCATCATAAAACGATCGGGGCTGTCGGTTTCCACAAAGCGTAGGGCCACGTTGGTGAGGGTTTCTTTGAGAAGGCGATCTCGCAGTTTGCGTGAGGTCACATGAGTGCCTTCGCGTCCGGCAAAGGGAGAATTGTTGACATACCATTCAATTTTTAATGTGGGTTCGTCGACCCGAATACGGGGCAGCGCGAGAGTGCGGGGATCCCACTTCATATTGGCTGGAGTTTGGGGGTCAGGCGCTCCGGCAATGGTATCGCCCAAGGTGACTTCGTCCATCCCAGCTAAAACGGCGATGTCCCCTGCAACCACTTCATCGGCGGGGACTTGTTTAAGGCCATGATAGGTGAAAAGAGCCTGAACCTTAAGGTTCTGCATGGTTTGGTTGCCCTGGGCATCTTCGCCGATCACGGCGGCAAATTCGCCAACCTTCAATTTTCCAGATTTGACTCGGCCTACGCAGAGGCGGCCCAGGTAATCCGAATAGCTAAGGTTTGAGATTAGCATTTGGAGTTTGCCGTTGGCGTCCACTTGAGGTGGAGGAACGACTTCAATCACTTTGTTGAAAAGGGGTTCAAGCGAAGTGGAAGTGGCGCGGTCTTCCAGTTTACCAAAGGCCTTTCCTTCGCGCGCGATGGCGTAAAGGTAGGGAAAGTCGCACTGTTCATCGGTAGCTTCCAAGTCGATGAACAAATTGAAGACTTCGTTCATGACTTCTTGGGGGCGGGCATCACCACGGTCGATTTTGTTGATAATGACCATAACTTTGAGGCCCTGCTCCAAGGCTTTGCGTAGTACGAATCTAGTTTGGGGAAGGGGGCCTTCAGCTGCGTCCACAAGCAAACAACAGCCGTCCACCATTGACAAAATACGTTCCACTTCACCGCCAAAGTCGGCGTGTCCTGGTGTGTCTACGATATTGATTTTGTAATCTTTGTAGAGCACCGCGGTGTTTTTAGCGGCAATCGTGATTCCACGTTCGCGCTCTAAGTCCATGGAGTCCATCATGCGATCCGCGGTGGACTCGTTGGACCTAAAGGTGCCCGCTTGCTTGAGAAGTTCGTCGACCAGCGTGGTTTTGCCGTGATCTACGTGGGCGATGATTGCAATGTTACGTATTTTACTTGTTTCTAGACTCATAAAGGATAGGGGGCCTTATGGCAGAGATCCTCTCCGAATTCAAGGTCTTAAGGGGTGGCTTGAAGCGGGGAGTAAAGAGGGATTTCGCTCAGGAATCCTCGCTCAAAAGCTCAGAGAGCTTTTGGTCTTTGACTCGTTTGTGTGCAGCGGAGTCTGCGGTGAGCCATTTGCCCCTTATCAGCTTCGCAGTGGCCGCATAAATGGCGTCGTACCCTGAAATTTTAAATTGAGTCGCCAAATGAATGGCCTCGCTCAAAAGTTCATGGCCATTGCCAATCCGCTCCATCCCCAAGTTCTCCAGAGAATGCATCCAGCATTTGATTTTTTCTTCATCTTTAGAGAGTCGGCAGAGAACAGCCAGCATTTCACTAAAAAAAAGTTCGGGGACCGCAAAATGAGATGGGCCTTTTTCAATTTGCGCTAAAACTTTAAGAGATTCATCGCGTCCCTTTTCATGGGCCATGAACCATTTGATAGCCACGGAGGCATCGATCACCTGAATCATGTTTTTCCATTACGTAGTGATCGTAGCAAGTCTAGGCTGTTCTCGGTCCCGTTGGGTAACTCAAGCGAGGCGGCTCGAATGTTGGCCACAAAATCTTTGCGTAGAATATCGGCCTCGACATCGACAAAGCGTTTTTTATAGTCGGAAAGGCTCACGAGAACCGCCACGGCTTCGCGTCCCTTTTCTACGAGTATCGGCTCACCAGTGCTTTGAAGTTTTTTAATTACGGCCCCCAGGCTTTGACGAAGCTGGAGTGCGTTGACTTTTTTCATGAATGTACTGTGACACATGTATATACACGTGTCAAGGACTTTTACGCACTTTTGCTCCGATAGATTTGAGGCGAAAGTCCCAATATGCAGTTTTTTATATATGACAGGGTTATACGCCAATAATAGAGGCGCATTGTTCAGGATATTTTTTCATCTCAAAAAATCGACAGCTCATCTAAGCTCCTAGGTGCCCAATATATGAAAAAATGCATATTGGAAGTCCGAAGGTTTTTTAGCTGCCCAAAGACTAGAAGAAAGCCCGCGCGTCGCCCTTATCTTCTTTGGCATTTTCAGCGTAGGACCCAATGAAATCCACAAATTTTTGCAGAGCCGTGAAAGAACTTAGGCTCTTGTCAAAAATCGCTCCATACTGCCAGTAGTCACGATTAAACTGGCTCACTTTAGCCACTCGTTTGATGGTCAATTTAGCGGGTAAAAAGGTGTCATTAGAAAAGTAAAAGCGGAAATCAATTTCTTCACCCGGATTAAAGGCACCGTCTTCAACGGGCATCTGAAAGCTGCAGCCTGATTGAGAGATGTCCAGCATTTCCACGCCCTTTAAGCCCAGTTTCTCAATCAAAGTGTAGCAACCTAAAATTTGCTTAAAGAGAACGCGCTCATAGTTGCGACGCATTTCATCTTGTTTTTCTTTTCTGAGATCCGAGATTTGCACCAATTTACCGTTCGACATCTTTGACGAGCCTCCTGCTTAATTTCTCTTCGGCAGGGCCGCTAAAAAACCTTAAGTACATTTTACGCTGCGGCGCGGGATAAGTTATTGGGGCATTGTGCCGATAGATAGGGGCGAGGTGCCTATGAAACAGACTTTAAAAACGATTTTAGCCCTATCCATTTTATTCACTAGCCAGGCTTTCGCCTCGCGCAAGATGAAGGCTTCGGCCTTTAAGAATCCGCCAGCCAACTGTCATATTTCTGTCACCAGCTATCGCAAAGATGGAAAGAAATTTAATAAGACCTACCGAATTAGCGAGGTATCGAAAGAACGCTGCAACCAAGCGGGCGATCGGCATCGAGAGGTGAATTCCCCTTTGGTGCGAAAGAAGGTTGTTAAGGCAGATTGGTATTCGCGGGATATTAGCTTTGATGGGATGAAGGCCGTTAGGGCGGAGTAGGTATTGGTATTTAAAAAAGATCAGGTTAGAACCTGTGTGTGAAAACTCGAAACAAATTCATTCTGGGAATTATCTTGCCCCTTCTTTTTCTTATTTTAGTGATTGTCTATTTTGCGACTCGCCGAACTAGTGAGAGCCCGGCGGTAGGAGAAGCCCCGGCTGTGGCGCCGCCCGCACGGCGCCGAGCCCGAGATTTGTACCATCAAGCTCTTCCTAAAAGTACGGTTAAGGCTACCGCCACGAGTTCTCCCGATCCTCACTGCGCAAGCACGTGGACCTACCTTGCTGAAAGCAGCTTTGATCAACTGAATTTAGATTTAGAAACGGGTCGCTTCGCTTTGGATATAAATTGCCTTAAAAGTCGGCCCGACATCACACTCACGGGTCTATCGTCTTTGAAGAAGTGTTTGTTGAAAACTCTTCCAGAGAACCCAGACGATTTGAAGTTATGTCAGGAAGAATTGCGCTTCTATCGGGCTCGAGTGATCGCTGAGCTGAGCAAAAACGACCCTAACCCTAGTTCAGTCGTTCTTATGAATAGGATTCTTGCCCTTTTTAGTCGGCCCGACATCATGGAAAAGGGCCTGGATGAGGCTGTAAAAACAGCCGAGCAGCTCGTGGCTGCCGAACCGGATCTTTACGCCGCACGGAAAGCTTTGGTGACAGGAAGAATGTTGGAGGGCGTGCGAGTACCCAATGGCGATGCTGAATTGCGGCTAATGGAGTCCATTCGTCAAGCTCAGCGTCTGAACCCCGGTGACTCTGAAGTTTTCGAAGCCGGTCTCACTCCAGATTTATCTCGAGAAGATTTCTCCACCATCGCTTCAAAAGTGGACGAGTTCGAAAAACAAAATCCGCAGTCGGGAATGCCATATTATTATAGGGCTTCAATAGCTTGGCGCCAAAATAATCGAGAGCAAACAACAGCTCATTTGAATGAAGCGATTCGAAGAGAACCCCAGAATCAAAGATTTCGTCGCACTTTAGAGAAAACATCGAAAGCGCCCCTAGGGGAGAGAAATCTCTTTGGCTTAGATATGAACTTTGATTTTTCAGGGATCTAACGTTGCACTGCTTCCCAACACTTAACCCTTAACCAAAACTTAATTAGCTTCGGGCCTCCATCAGGCCTAATCTGTGAAAGTCTGCAAATCTCTCCTCCGAGAGATAAATCTGTATGTAAGCTCATTCACAATCAGGCATGGCTCGGGCGGATCGCTGCATGTAGCGGATTCTTAGATCCCTTGAGTAAACACCTTCGGCAGGAGGGGTTATGTCACGCTTACTTAAATTAGTAGGAGCGGCAATTGTATTAAATGGGTGTGGGAAGTTACCGGGTTTTAGTGTGAACGCAAAAACAGATTCTTTCCAACAAGTGGCCGCGCGAAACGACAAAGTCGACATTTTGTTTATTGTCGATAATTCGGGTTCGATGGATGAGGAGCAGCAGTTCCTCTCGGATGGCTTTCAGGATTTTATTTCCGCCTTTACCGACCGCGAACTCGACTTTCAAATCGGGGTGACCACAACCGACACACGTAGCAACGCCACGAACTGGAACAACACCTATGGTGCCGCCTACAACAGCAATGGCACGGGCTCTCTGATGTATCGCAAAACTGCGGGATACCAAAAAATTCTCACCACTGCGATGGAAGTTGCAGCGCCGAATTCGGTGGAAACCCAGTTTCGGCAGAATGCCCTTTTTGGAACTTCTGGTAGTGGAGCCGAAGCGGGCTTGCTCGCGGGTATCAACTTTATGAGCACAACTCAGATGAATGGTTGGAACTCGGGATTTATCCGCGATGGAGCCTTTCTGGCCATCATTGTAGTGAGCGACGAAGACGAATCCATTGGTAACAACGATGCCACTTATATCAAAAACAACACAACTAATAAAAATGCTCGAGTGAATAGCTTTCTCTCCGCTATCGACAGGGTAAAAGACATTACCGATGGCGATCGCAGTCGTGTTCGTTTTGATGCTGTGGTGGCCACGGATTATAATTACTGCGACACTGCGGTACCAGGATCCGTTCTTTCCCCTTCTTCGGTAGGTACTACCTATATGGAAGTGGCCGATCTTCTCCAAGGATCTAAGATTCCCGTTTGCACGAACTTCGGTTCCGAGCTTGCGGAAATTGGTGAGGCCCTCGTGGTGGCGACCACTCGCTTTCGTTTAGTGCAACCGCCCGATGGCGAATTGCTGGTTTATGTCAACGGTGGCCTCGTGCCCCAGGATGCCAGCAATGGTTGGACCTATCTAACGGCAACCCAAGAAGTTGAATTTCACGGAACGGCTATTCCCAGTTCGGGGGCCTCAATCTCCGTGGAATACGTTCCGGCGACACCCATATAAGAAAGAATTGGAGATAAGAACATGAGCTTTTTAAACACGATCGTAGATTTCTTCCACGAAGGTGGCGCCACCATGTACATCACGGCTTCGGCCGGGGTCTTTGGGGTGTCGATCACCTACACCAAAGGCAAGCAGCTTTATAAAGAGCTCAATGGCGACTCCACTTTATTTATGGCGCGTGTGAAAGAGCTCGTGATTCAAAATCGCATCGAAGACGCCATTCAGTTTTGCCACCTTAACGAAAAGCTACCTATGTCGAAGGTGATTCGTGCGGGACTGGAGCGCGCAGGTTGTGAGGAAGCCCTCATTCGTCAGAGCATGGAAAGTACCTACTTAGAGCAAGTGCCTCGAGTCAGCGGAAAGATTCCTTATCTCAATCTTATCGCTAACGCCGGTATGTTATTTGGTCTTTTGGGTACCGTTCTAGGTTTGATCCGACAGTTCGGAGCTTTGGCATCCGCTGATGCGGCTAACAAACAACTCTTGATGGCAAAGGGTATCGCGGAAGCCATGAACAACACGGCTTTGGGTCTGATGGTAGCCTTGCCCTGCCTTATTGTTCATGGTCTCTATGCGGCTCGGGCCCAGCATATATTAGAGGAACTTGAGCGAGGCGCTTCCCAGTTCTTAGACTGGATGGGTCTCTACAACTTTGGTCAACTTCAAAGCCGCCTTGGCAAAGGTAAAAAAGATAACGAACGGGCGGCGGCATGAAAAAGGGTTTTTCACGATCGCAATTTTTAGACTCTGGCGGCGGTCACGGGGACGATCTCATGATCACACCGCTACTCGATTTGTTTGTGGCCCTCATACCCTTTCTTATTATGAGTGTGGTGCTCACAAAGATTAACGTCGTGGATGTGGGTATTGCAAAACCCGTGGCGAGTGCCACGCAAACGAAAGACGCCTTTGATCTCAACGTCAAGCTTGGTGAAAAGCTGGTGGACGTGAAGTTAAATGGCAAGGTTGTAAGCAGCCTGGCGGTGAGTGACCAGAAGTGGATCGAACAGATTCATGCCAAGCTGGTGGAGATCAAACGCCAGCACCCTGAAGAACTAAAAATTCGCTTGGAGGCTCACGGGAGTGTGCCTTTGGAAAAAATGATGGCGCTTATGGATTCGGCACGCAAACTCAACTCAAGCGATGCTGCAATCTCCCGCAAGGATGAGCAGGGCCGGCAGGTTAAGCTTCAGTACCTCTTTCCTCACGTCATTTTAAGAGGAGTTTACGGGTCATGATGGGAATGAAGAAAGCTCACTCCAGAGCCTTACATGCCAGTCACGGAGGCGGGCTTAATCTCACGCCCATGATCGACATGATGACCATTATTCTCGTGTTTCTCATTAAAAGCTATTCTGTGAGTCCAAGCTACCTCACTCCCACTCAAGAAATACGCCTGAGTCCCACAACTTCTGAGAGCGTGGCGCCCGACCGCGCCGTGCTGATCATTGGTAAAGACGGCATCCTTATTGAAGGGCAAAAAGTTATCGCCTTTCAAAATGGAAAGGCCTCGGCCGACTTTTTAAAGCGGGATTCGGTGCCCGAACTCTACAAGGCCTTAAAGGAACTACACACCCGAGCTCAGATTAAGACTCCCTCGGGAACGCTTATCTTACAGGCAGATCGAGAGCTCTCTTACAGCATCCTCAAACCTATTTTACGCACGGCTGGACTCGCGGGTTTTAACGACATCAAGTTTGCAGGACAAGTCGAGGACTGATGAGGCGATTTATGCGGTACGTTTTCTCTTTAGTTTTTCTGAGTACTGCGGTTTTGGGAGCCCCCTTGTCTTCAATTGAGAAAATTGATTACTCCCGCTTCTCATTACTTTTTACACGGGCTCAAAATGACGAAGATCCCTCCGTGCGTTTTGCCAAACTGGAAAATTTACGAGCTGAGGCCCAAGCTTCTTTGGAGCGACTCATTAAGAAAACTCCTAGTGCCGACTTAGAATTTCGCTTTGCTGATCTATTGCTAGCTCGCGCCAAAGACATGGAGCAATTCGCAATGGAGCTGGCGCTGCTAGGCCGCGAGCGTGAAGCTTTGCCTCTTCAGCAGCGTTCCAAAGCTCTCCAGCGAGAAGCCTTAAATCGCTTCAATAAAATACTAAGAACGGCAGGCAAGCATCCCCTCATTCCAAAAATTCATTTGGCCATGGGTCGCACGGAATTAGCTTTAGGACAAAAAAATGAAGCCTTCCATCACGCTGATCAAGGTCGGGCTGCACTCAGTTCCGAACAAAAAGGAAAGACCTTAGATATGGCACTTTGGATCTTGCGGGGAGATGCGGCCTTTGAACTTGCTCGAGCCCGAGTCGCCCAAGAAGCCTATGAAAGAGCCCATCAACTGGTAGAAAAAGGCAGCGTCGAGGATGCCTACCTTACATATCGTTTGGCCTGGGTCTTCTATAACGACAAAGAAGCTCTCAAAGCGATTCTTTCTCTTGAAAATCTTTTCGAACTCACAAAAGACAGACTTTCTTTACGCCAAGAAGCGGTCCAAGACTACGGCCTCTTTGCGGCTGACCTCAGTCCCGAGGAGTTTAAATCGAAAGGTGGATTAGAAAATGCTTGGAAACTTCTTTCCAAAGTTTCCAGTGATGAATCCGCCATAAAGGCCATTGAACGATTAGGTAAGGTCTATGCAAAAAATGGACGTCGTGAGGGTGGCACCGAAGTCTTTGAGTTTCTTATTTCCAAAGATCCCTCCAACGCTAAGAACGTAGATCGGGCTTTAACTATTGTAGAGTGGGCCCATTCTTTGGCAGATAAAAAGAAGCTCACGAGTCGCTATCTTTGGTTACTAAAGGATTTCGGACCACGATCCCTATGGTTTGAAAAGCAAAAATCACACCCCGATGTTCAGCGACTGGCATTTGATCGCATTGAAAGCTCCCTCCGAAAGTATGCTGTGGGTTTGCACCAAGAAGCCTCCAAGGTTCAAGAAGAAGAGCCGCGTAAAAAAATGGAAGATGCCGCAGCCGAGCTCTACGATGCTCACATCTTAGCTTTTTCTGAGAAACCTCGAATTTATTTTTACCGAGCTGAGATATTCCGATCTCGTAAACAGTGGGCAGAAGCCGGAAACCATTACGATCGATTCTTGCATCTTTATGCCCTTCAGCCCGCTGAGAGTCTGGATAAAGTTGACCACGAGTTTCGCAAAGAAGCCTCCTGGGGCTCCGTGCAGGTTTGGGCTAAGGCAGCCGAAAGTTCCAAAGAACATGCCCTCTTGTTTTTGGCTTCGGCCGATCGCTTCTTGCAGACGGATGCTCAGCATCCCCAAGCTTCACAAGTTGGATTGGATGCCGTTAAGGTCGAGCTCAAGAGTTCCTCGGCTTCCGTGGCCATGGGTCGACTCGATAAACTTATTCTACAATTTCCTCGCTCAGAAGCCGCAGCTCAGGCGGTGCATGCTGGATTGGACCTGCTCAACAAAGAAAACGATTACGTCAATCTGGCCCTTAAAGCCCGAGCCTGGGTCGGAAAGCTGGATCAGTGGGCTCCGGCAAATAAGAAGAAAGAAATTCGCGAAGAATTGCAAAATATCTTGGCTAAAACTGAAGCCAAAGCTTGTGAAATTCTAAGTAAGCAAGCCACGCAGGAGCTAGAGGCGGCCCTGTGTTTTGAGAATTATGCCAAAGGATTCTCTAAAGAGTTGCTGGCTGCAGATGCCTTGCTGATGGCCGCGAAACTATTTGAGAAGCAAAATGATTCCGCCTCTTCTCTTCGTAGCTTGGAAGCGCTGGTGACCCAGTATCCTAACTCCAAAGCTGCCGCAGCGGCTTACTCGCAGCTCGCTGCAGCTTATGAAAAGAATTTTGAATTCCAACGGGCACTCTCCGTTTATGAGAGCTTGCTAAATCGCAAGGTAGACGTAGCTGATCGAGAGAAAATCCTCACTCGATTTTTGTTATTAGCTTCGAGCTTAGGACAAAGCGATAAATTGGAAAGGGGCTTAAAAGATGCCCAAGCTCCCGCTGCCCTTAAGCGTAAAATCGAAGAGAATCATGTGCGCAAGGCTTTTGCCACCTATTCGCTTTTAGGCAATAGCAAGTCAACGGAGGCTCAAGGCATCTGGGCAGAAATTGAAAAACAACGTCAAAGGAGAGCTTTTCCCTTGGATTTGGAGCTCGAATATCATCGTTTGCGGGGCGTGGCTCAACGTGATCTCGGTAAAATGGATAAAGCAGACGAGGCTTGGATGGCGGGCCTTAGAATTTTTTGGAAGGCTAAAGATCGGTCGGGACTCGATTGGCAGGCCGCCGCTCGTTTGCGTCTAGAGGAAGCCTCGGTCTGGGAGAAGGTATTTCGAAATACAGATCTCAAGAAAAACCCACAGCGCAAGATTGAGCTCTTTCAGAAGCTCGAAGCTTGGTATGCCGAAATTCTTAAAATGAAGTCTCCGGTAGTGGCCTTAGAATCTCTGGCTGCCACCGCCCAACTTTATGCTGCCTTAGCGCACGAAATGAAAGCCTTGCCAGAAACAGCGGCCAAGTCAGAGGAGTTTAAAGCAAAGGCCTTGGAAATCATTCGCCAGCTTTCACTCCGAGCCCAAGAGTGGAGAATTATCAGTCCCGTGGCTCTGAGTTCTCTAAAAATTTTAGAAGATATTCAAATGGGCAAGGCCGTGAGTGAAATTGATTTTTCGCTTAAAGCTCAGGCGAGCTTAGCCTTTCCTTGGCCTGAGCTGGGACGCTGGGTGGAACTTTCCAAGGAAAGTCTAGAATGGAAGGAATGGAATCAGAGCAGCACTTCTTTGCGTCGAGTGGTGAATCGTAAAGAATCTCGGGCCGAGGCTCGCCGTTCGGCTTTTGTGCTTCTGGTTCGTAAGCCTTCGTTAAAAGATGCTCAGATAAAGGCTTGGTCGGAAGGCTTTGTGGATAAATCGGGTATCCAAATGCGGATTCAAGCGCTCATCGCAGATAAATCTTTGGACCAAGCGCAGCTTTTTATTGAGCAGTACGAAAGTCTCTTTGGCGCGGATGCCTTTATTGAGCATCAGTGGGGACGTTTGGCTTGGGCTCGCGGAAATTTTGAGGAAGCCTATACCCGATGGATGCATTCAAAGTTCGAGACGGAATACCGAGTGGCCTACTGGCAAGAGGGCTGGCGTAAACTCGTAGCCGATTTGGCGGGGGGGGATTCCCAACACATCCAAGGGCGAATTTTTGATCGCCTGGCCCCTCTGGCGAAAACCATTCTTGAAAAGCAAAGCTTGGCGCAGCTGTGCTTTGAGACCTTGAATTTAGGTGTGCGAGGCTTAACTTTGGCGGACGCCGTCAAAGCCCCACTTGTGGGACCTTCCGCCTGGAACAATGACGATGGTCAAAGCTCCTGGGAGATTCGACGGCGAGCCCTTCGAGGTTGGATCAGCCAGCAGATTCTCGATGCCAGAAGTGATGAGGAGCTCCAAGCGAGTCGAGAGGCCTTAAGAATTTTTTCTGACCTCGAAGCGAGCACCGACAATAGCGAAGCGTTGCGGTCCGTGCGCCGCGAACTAGGCGAAAAGATCAATACTAAGGAACGTAGTTTTAAAGAAAAAGAAAAGCCCAGGCTAGCCGAGGTGAAATTATGAAATATCTATTCTTAGCCTTACTGAGTTGGAATCTTTGGGCCGCCGATAAAAAGGGTCTGACCAAAGTAAGTTACGACAGAAAGACTCATATCGACTTTGAAGAAAAGTCAGTGGACGGGGACTTCCTTAGGCCCGATTCCCAAGCCGTTCGGGGAGATAAAAATTTAGATTTTGATTCTTTAATGAATCCCAGATCCCACTTTAAGAAAGAAATTCGCCGTAGCGCAGGAGCCATCCGATGAAAAACTTATTATGGAACGTAGAAATCGAAATCCCGGGCGTGAATCGCGTACAGCGTCGGCTCAAGGCTGAAACTTTGCGCATCGGACAAGGAGCAGGAGTGAATCTGCGCCTTGGGGGCATGGAATTTGAGGGCGCGGGCTTTGTCGTCAACTTTGACGAAAAGCAACAGAGGTTCTCGGTCGAATTTTTAAACGATAAAGAAAAGGGTAAGTTTCATTCCGCGAAGGCAATGGTGGAATGGCAAGGTATTAAAGTTTCCTTCAGCATCCTGGATGAGGAACGTCGAATTCATTCCTTTGACCCGGAGGCCTGGGTGTCTAAATTCCCAGAATTCGAAGAAGGTATGGTGAGTCTTTGGCATTTACACAGGGGTCGCCTGGTGGAGTCGCGAGTCTTTGAAACGAAAAATACCCAGGCTCGTTTGGACTCGGGCTTTTTGTTTTTATGGCGTCCCGAAGAAGACGCACGTCGCTTTGCACTCCAAGAGCAAAATGGAGAGTTGCATTCTCTTCAGTTTAAAGAGGGTCGAAATGGCGGCCTGAGAGCTGAGATGGGTCCCCATGTCTTTTTAATGACCAAGGTCCCCGGAAAAAAATGGATTTCTCAGTTGGCCGAGCCTTTAGAGCTGGCTACCACTAAAAAGGACCGACCCTGGTTTGCCGCTATTGGCGCTACGCTCTTGCTCCTGGGATCTCTCTCTCAACTTTTTACTTCTCAGGAGGAAGCTCCTCTAGAAGTGAAGGAAGTCCTCACTGCCGAGATGGCCAAAATTGTCATCGAAAATCCTAAGGCGGGTGGCAATGGTCAGTTGGGCGGTGGGGGAAGCGACACTGAGTTTTTTGATAAAAAAGGTGGCGCGGGCCTCGCAGCCCTCGACGCTCTCGTGAAAGAAAACCCGAAAGCCGGTGCCAAGGGCGAAAAAGCTTCGGGCATTTTAGGTGCCCTTTCGTCTTTAGATGAAGGTGTAAAAAAGGGTGCCTTTCGGCAGGCGGGCCTTGCTCCATCCAGCACCAGTTCCGATTTGCTGGGCAGTGTAGCTGGAGCTTTGGGCGCCTTGAATAAGGGTGGCAAGGCCGGTGGCGGCGGTACCGGAATAGGCGGCGTGGGCACCAAAGGCCTGGGCGGTGGAGGTGGTGGCGGCACGGGTGCCGGTTACGGCACTTCGGTAGGCAATGGCCTTGGCAAAGGCGAGGGCTTCCGCAATGTCACTTTTGAAAAAGAAAATTCAGTTGTCAAAGGCGGCTTAGATCGCTCAGAGGTGGACGCTGTGGTCCAAGAAAATCTTTCGCAGATTCGTTTTTGTTACAATCGTGGTTTGCGGAACAATCCCAATCTTCAGGGTAAGGTGATATCCAGCTTTACGATAGGCGCGGAAGGCCGCGTCACGGTTTCTCGACTCAAAGATTCAAATTTGGGGATTCCTGAAGTCGAAGATTGCATCAAGAGTCGCATTTCCATGTGGCAATTTCCCAAGCCACGCGGCGGCGGTGAGGTGACGGTCGCCTATCCTTTCTTGCTGAAAAAAGATTAGCCGGAGACCAACGCTTGTAGGGGGCCGAGCTTTTGGTTAAATTGCTCCCATGCTGCTCGCGGTAATGGATCTGGGATCCAACTCCTTTAAGATGACGGTGGCTCAGTGGGCACCGGAACTCAGCCGTAGCCGTCCCTTCCGCGTCCTTCACAAAGAACGCCACGCCATTCAGCTAGGTTCAAGCGTTTTTGTGAGCGGAAAAATTTCCCCTAAAGACGCCAAGGAAGCCTTCAAAGCCATTGAAAAAATGCAGGCTCGACTCAGGGATTTTTCATCTCCGGTATTGAGGGTAGTGGCCACCTCCGCCATACGAGAGGCCACCAACGGTGGAGTCTTTGTCAGACAAGTTCGAGACCGTCTGGGTATACCAATAGAAATTATTAGTGGGTCGGAGGAAGCCCGGCTCATTGCTTATGGATTGGAGTGGGAATATCCAAAAATTCGACGTGGCCTACTGATAGATATCGGTGGGGGAAGTACGGAAGTGGCGACCTTTGGACGAGGCTGGAGTCATTTGATGAGCCAGTCTTTTCGGATGGGATCAGTGAGACTTTTCGCGCAGTATTTTCGCAAAAAAGGGAAAATCGACCTGGTGAAAATTCGTAAGAGCCTAAAAACTTTATGGAAGGGCCAGCCCTCCCAACGAATTGAAAAACTCGTAGGCTCAGCGGGAGCGATTCAAAGCCTTGGAAAAATTCTTCAGCCTTCGCGCAGCACACCCATCGTACGCAAACGAGCTCTCGATCTTTGGATTGAAAGAAATTATAAAAAAAGTCCGGCTTGGCTCGCTAAAAAATATGATATCGCGCCCAGCCGAGCTCGAGTGGTGGTGCCTGGTGCTTTGATTCTCAGTGAAGTTCTCGCCTGGCTTAAGCAAAGCGAGATTAGCGTCACGGAGATGACTTTGCGTGATGGCTTGCTTGTGGACCTTGTGAAAGCCTGGACGAGTCATAAGGCATCGATGCTATTGGCCGCTGAATCGCCCAAACTGGGGGTGCGTCGCGGACGAGAGCAACAACTTCTAAAGTTTTTAGAAAGCACGGCCGCGCGCTTTCATGTGGACTTAGCCCACGCTCGCCATATGGCTTTGCTCTCACTTTCCCTTTTTGATCAGATGGTGCTTGCAGGAGCTCCTTTTGGCGCCGAGGAGCGGCAATATCTTTTAGTCACGGCTTACCTTCATGATATTGGAAAAATTATCTCCAAGGCGGCACATCACAAGCACAGCGCCTATGTGTTGCGAAATTTGCAGATCCCCGGCCTTAGTCCCTTGGAGTGGAAGAAGTGCGCTCTCATCGCTCTCTTTCACCGCAAGGAGAGCGCACCCAAGCGTAATCCCCTTCCTGGGGGCATCTCGGGTATTCATGCGGAGCAGGTCCGCCGGCTTTCGGCCATTTTACGTTTGGTGGATGGCTTGGATGAAGACCACACCCAAAATGTGGAGTCAGTGACTCTGAAAATCTCTAAAAAACAAGCTCTTATTGAGTTGCAACTCCGTCACAGTGAATCCATGAATATGGAATACTTTCGTGAAAAGTCCTCCTACTTTGAGGAATATTTTGGACTCAAGGTAGTGAGTTTTGTGCGGCCGCGGGTCGTGGCCAAAGCTCGTCCCGTTCACTGATCAAGTTTCAAACAAATATTCTCGACCCCTTCATGGGCTTTCATTAGATTGAGACCCATGAGAATCACCCCGATGTTTTTGCTGTTTTGTTTAAGTGTTCGCAGTGCTTTTGCGGCGGTGCCGCTTGTTGATGAGAGTTTTCAGGAAATAGCCTCCCCGCATACCTTACTGGCAGAGAGAAATCTCGAAAACTGCGACTATGCCTTAAAATTTTTGCAAATAATCTCTACCGACGACCTCTCGTCCCAAAAACTACTCAGTACCTTCTATCTTCATCCTTCAAACCTTGGAAAATTTTTAGGAGGCGGGGCTTATGTCAAAGTGAAATCGGGCGACCAAGAAAAGGAATTTCAGATTTGGAAGAAACGGGAAGTTTCCATTCAGCCTCTTTGGAGTTTTTCTGCAAACTTCAAAGACCTTCTTACGGCGCGAGATTATAAAATTGTAAAAATCGCCTTTTATGCCGACTTCATTGAAGACCTTGGGGAAGGCGTCCCTGTCACTCGTTTGTGGCTAAAAAATGGAAATCAAGATTTCGAATTACAGGCGGACGTTCAGAATTTGTGGGATCGAAACAATTCTTCCTTAGGAACTTTTAGCTTAAACCGTGGCCCCCAAGATCACTTTTTTGCAAAATTTCGTTCTTGCGCTTTCTGAGCGCTTTGAAAAGGGCCGAAGCCTATTCTCCGTCGGCTTTGGAGAAGGCATCCTTCCCATTGAGATTCAGTAGCTTTTCCACATGCACCCATTCAAATTTTTGGGCCTCAAGAGCTTGGAGCAAATTTAAAATGTCGGCGTGAGACATTTCCCCCTCTGCTTTAAAACGACAGCGAAAAACGTCCACGAGTTCAATGTCGGGCCTGTGGCCTGGCCAAATTTTTGTTCCGCGATTGGAAATCAGGCTGCATTTAAATTTGCCATACTGGGGAGCAAAGGAGGGAATTTCTTTTTGACAAATAAAAACATCGGCTCCGACCACTTTAGATTTTTCGTTAATCAAATACATGCCTAACCCAAATTCGCTATTAAGTGTTGTGTGTATTCCATGGTACTGCAGGGACCCTTTAAATCTTTGGTGCGGCACTTGGGCTCTGCCAAAGTTTTTAATATGGCATTTTCAATTTTGTCGCCCAAGTCTTTTTTCCCCAGGTGGCGCAGCATGGAAACCGAAGACATTAAAATGGCTGTGGGATTGGCCAAGCCCAGGCCGGCAATATCGGGAGCCGATCCATGCACAGCTTCAAAAATGGCGGCTTTCTTGCCAATGTTAGCGCCTGCGGCCACACCGAGTCCTCCCACCAAACCGGCGCAAAGATCACTCACGATGTCGCCAAACAAATTTGGCAGCACGAGCACATCAAATTGCTCAGGGCGCGAAACAAGCTGCATGCAACAGTTGTCTACAATGATGTCGTCAGCCAAAATATCGGGATAATTCTTAGCCACTTCTCGAAAGCTTTCGAGCCAGAGTCCGTCGGTAATTTTCATGATGTTGGATTTGTGCACACAGGTGACGCGTTTTCGCCCTTGGGCACGGGCCATCTCAAAAGCGTATTGATGGCAGCGCGTGGAGCCTGAGCGAGTGATGATACGTAGGCACTGGGCCACGTCGGGACTTTGCATATGTTCAACCCCGGCGTAGGTATCTTCTAAATTTTCACGAACCACGATGAGGTTCACGTTTTTAAAGGGGGTTTCAATGCCGGGAAGGCTACGGTTGGGGCGAAGGTTCACGTAAAGATCGAGGGCTTTACGGATAGCGACATTTATACTTTTATGGCCTCCGCCTGCGGGCGTGGTGGTGGGACCCTTTAGGCCAACCTTCGTGAGGCTCAAAGTCTTCAATCCCTCTTCGCTAATACCGGTTCCGCATTTTTGAATGAGCCCTAGACCGGCTTCCACCTCTACCCATTCAATATCAGCCTTGGCGGCGGCAAAAACCTTAATGACGGATTCACATATTTCCGGACCGATTCCGTCTCCACGAATGAGCGATGCTTTGATCGACATGTCTCATGCTTATAGCACAAGGGGCCGCAACTTTAACTTGGACCGAGATTCTAGTGTCTTTTTTAGAAGGGCTGCACTACAAATAGCTCTATGGATTCATCAATTATTGTTCCCGCGCCGCCGCGTCCTCCAGGTTCGGCACTTTCTGGCATTAAGCATGTGATCGCCGTAGCCTCCGGCAAGGGCGGGGTGGGTAAGTCAACGACAGCCGTGAACCTCGCGGTCGCCTTAAAAGAATTGGGTGCCAAAGTGGGTTTGCTCGACGGGGATATTTACGGCCCCTCCATTCCTAAGATTTTGGGCTCCGATACTCCTCCCACTCAGGCTCCCGATGGAAAGATAAATCCACCCACTGTGCATGGTGTGAAATTCATGAGCATGGGTTTGTTTCAAGGCGGCACTCCCACCGTGTGGCGGGGACCGATGGCATCCAAAGCCATCAATCAATTTCTAGGTGATGTGAATTGGGGAGAGCTGGACTACCTCATCGTGGATTTGCCTCCTGGAACCGGCGACATTCAAATTACAATTTCCCAGGCCGCGCGTTTGTCGGGAGTGGTGATTGTGATGACCCCGCAGAGTTTAGCCGTGGACATAGCAAAAAAAGGTTTAAAAATGTTCCAGCAAGTGCGAGTGCCGGTGATAGGACTTGTGGAAAACATGAGTGAGTTCGAATGCCCGCATTGCCATGAAATTTCTGAGATCTTCAAAAAGGGTGGGGGCGAAAAAGCTGCTTTGGAGCTTAATGTTCCGCTTTTATCTAAGCACCCCATTGACCCCATCATCGTGGAGGAAAGCGATAAGGGTTATCCCGTTATTTTATCTCGTCCCGGTTCGGAAACGGCGAAGCGCTATTTGGATTTGGCGAAACGAATGACTCAAGAATTGCGCAAACTTTTGGCAGGCGATCGCAAGAGTCCTTTGGAAATTGTGAGTATGGAACCCAATCCCAAAGCGCAGATGTTTAAAGTGATGTGGAACGACAACAAGCAGAGCCTCATCACCTTTAAAGAACTGAGATACCTCTGTCCTTGTGCCACTTGTGTGGACGAGGGAACGGGGCAACGCAAAATCAAGCGTGAGGATGTGTCGGCCACGATTGCCCCCATCAGTGTTCGCACCATTGGCAACTATGCCCTCCAAGTTGTTTGGAATGAAGGACACGACACGGGCTACTATTCATACGACTACCTGCGAAATCTTTTAGTTCCCGCAGATGCCCCTCCCCCTATGGCGGATAAGTCGCCTAAATGACTTGGTTTTTTACGGCTGCTTAGGGTCCGAGCCGGCTTCCATCCTAAGCTCTCGAATATTATGGAAATTTCTTGCGCCTAGGCTGAGCGGGGTGTAAGTCAGGTCCACCTTAAATTTTAGGAGGCATAGTAAAGTGGCATTTGATCCTTCCGGCTTAACAGCAGCACAGAAAAAAGAACTTAAAGCAGTCCTGGAGACTAAGCTTAGCAACCTCCAACACGAAATTAAGGAACTCGAAGGCATCCTCACGGAGGATGACAACGAAGACAAAGGTGCCGCCGACGAGGTGGATCGTTCGAGTTTTGAAGAAGAAATGCAACGCACTCAGCTTGTCTTAGATGGCAAAAATGAATTGCTTTACGAAGTTGCCGAAGCCGTGAAGCGGATGAATGAAGGCCAATATGGAGTCTGTGAAGAAACAGAAGAACCCATTGGCTATAAGCGACTGGCGGCTCAGCCCTGGACTCGCCTCTCCCTTGAGGCTCAAAGGGAACTAGAGGTCCGCAAAAAAAATCGGGCTCATCCCCACTCCAGCCTCAATCCCTATCCTTCGGCCTACTCTGCTAGCGACGACGCACCTTCAGGTGGCAGTGGCAGCGGCTCAGAAGAATAGTTTTTAAAGGTCAACGTCTAAAATTTTTAGAATTTCGAGATACTCCGACTCACTCACGGGTTGGACGGAAAGCCTCGAACCCTTTTGGAGAAGAGCCATGTCTTTGAGCTTGGGGTTTTGGCGCAGTTCTTCAAGTGGAATAATTCGAGGAAATTTTTTCAAAAATTCCACCTCTACACACTCCCAGATTGGCTTTTCATCCGTAGATTTTTCGTCGAAGTAGCGACTCTTCGGATCAAAGGCGGTGCGGTCAGCACGGGCCTCAGCGCAAATTCTCAGCAGCCCAGTGATGCCCGAGGGTTCGGCATTGGAATTATAGAAAAATCCAATATCCCCCTCCCGCATTTTATCTCGCATGAAATTACGGGCTTGGTAATTGCGCACTCCCGTCCAGTCCGTGCGTTTGTCGCGAGCCAAATCATCAATGTTGTAATTTGTGGGCTCACTTTTTAGGAGCCAGAAGTTATTTCCTAAAGTTGAGGCCAGGGATGGGAGGGGCTTCAGGTTTTTCTTCTTCGACAATAGCTTTGGCTTCCGGGATGGGAGCTTCAAGATACTTAGCGTCTTCTTCTTCGATTTTGGATTTTTTGGGGCTAGCTTTGGCATAGTCCCTTCTTATGTTGGAGTGCAGTTGATTTTCAAGTTCGCCGATTTCTTCCGGGCTCGGGGCTCTCCAAATGGGCGCCTTGGCCGAACTTATGCCCTGATCGCGGCGAAGGGTTTTGGCGTAGGCTTGTAGCGTTTCAGCATGAATGGAGTTTGTGCCCCCAGCTTTGCCCAGAAAGTTGAGGTGACGCACCCGTTGGAGCATCATCACATAGGTGCCCACCATCAAATCATTGGAATCGGTCGTCCCTTGTTGGGCTTGGCCATTGCTTAAGACAGGCACAGCGGAGGAAGGAACTTTAAAGTCGGGCTTGGTGATGGAACGGCCGCTGCCATTTAAAGCCACAATGCCTGAAGCACTGTGAGGGAAGGAATTTCCTATGGTGATGACTGAGGGAAGATCTGAAGGGCCGCGATTCTCGCCTGCGACCAAATTTTTATACTCCATTTGCACAGCCCCTTCAAAGCGCAAATCAAAAACATCAGCCTCGGAAAATTTTTCGGGACGAGGAAATTTCACACGAGTGATTTTTCCGTTCTCATCTTGCTCCTCATCTGTTCCCTCGGAGGCTTCTTGGATTTGAAGGTAGTATTTTCCACGTGGAAGAAAGCGTGGACCTTCTGCTGCAATTTCGACGCCTTGAATTTCTTCAAAGTTCAAATCTTCGTTGCGGCCCGCCTGGCGAAAGTTGGACTGATTTATGAGTTTCTTTGTTTCGGCATCATATAGAAAGAGGTTTAAATCTTTTTTGCTGAGATGCTTACGGTTGTTGTAGCGGTCGGTGTAATTGCCCGGCACACCCACTCGGTCGCTCCAAGTAAGAGAAATTTTTACGGGAGATTCGTCGACCATCACTTCAAAGGGGAAAATATTGTTGTCGAGGCTCCCCGGAAATTTCACAAAGCCTGTGTTGTTGTCGATGTCCACCCGACCTTGGTAAGTAAGGCCCCCGTTGTTGCCCGCAGACACAAATATAACGGGAGGGGTGAAGGTGGGGTCATTGGCGGCACGGGCCTGCCAACTTGTGATGTGCTTTTGAAAAATAGCATTCACAAAACCTTGGCCATCCCCAAAAGTTCCAAAATTCGAAGTGTGAGAGTAAACCACAGCATCAATCTGGTTCTTCCCCACCCATGTCAGAGAATCTTCCAGATTGTCGAGACCAGTGGCGTTGAGGCCCATCAGATGGGGGCCTGCGGGGTGCATGGCTGTCATGGCCCAGATTTTTTGAGCGGTTTTCGTGCCGTGATCAGTTCCTTGTAGGTTTTTAATGGGGGCTAAACTACTGAGATTTTCGGCCGAGGCGGGAAGTAATTTGCGCGACTTGGCTTCTTCCCAGCCATTAAATCCAGTATCCAAAACAGCGACTCGAACATCTCGGAGGAAAAAGTCGGGAGTATAGCTATCCGCGGCGGCCTTGGTGCTTTCAATGGGGTAGTGGCTGGGATCAACTCCCATGGCCTTCTGCATATCTCGGAAATTAAAAACGGGAGTCTTCACCTGATCTGCAAAGGCATAAGGGCTAGAAATAATTGTAGAAAAAATAGAAGTCCGGATGAGCCAGTCCCTAAGCATGGGGCCTTTATACAGGTTTAGACGCAGTGCGTCAATGCCGAACTAGAGGGAGGGGTCTTCGAGGGAGTACTGAGCCGGACTTTCTGGAGCGTAGGCTTGGGGTAAGTCGTCGGATTCAAAGTGGTTAAAGGCATCTTGGTCTTCCGTGACCTGTGCTTTCACCCTTTCATTTTCCAAAATTTTTAAGCGGTCACGGGTTAATTCATCGAGATTGGCTGAAGGAGTATTGATTCGTTTGCCAGGGATAACGGGCTGAGAAAGCGAAGGCGTTGGATTTTCCGTTAAAGACTCTTCCTGAGCTCCAACCGCGAAGGTCGAGCTCAGGAAGATCAAGGTGTGAGCGAGATTTCTGCAATCTAGCTTCATAAGATTTTAGAATCCGTAGTAGGGAGTGCCGGTCCAACCATTGTTGCTGGAGTTGTTGTAGCCACTTTGCTGGCTATAGACATTGTTGTAGCCCGAGTTCTGGTTTTGGCTCCAACCACCACCGCCACCATTTCCGTAGGGATAATTGTAAGGGGTGGGGTATGGACCTCCGGGGTAAGGACCGCCTGGATAGCCAGGTGCGTATCCCTGATTGTATCCGTAGCCGCCTGAACTGGAGTTGTTATAGGAGGTTGTTTTTTCGTAATAAACTTCTTTAGAGTAGGAGGCATTCGAGTTGTTGAAAGTTTGGTAGGGGTAATAAGGAGTGCAGTTTTGGGGCTGGTAATAGTAGCAGTTGTAGTCCTGGTATTGGGGATAATAAATCGGGGTGTAGTTGTTATAGCAGTTGTTGTTCCAAGTTGAGATGCCCACGGGATAGGCAGTGTAGGGCTTATAAACTCCTACATAAACGTTACCATTGTAATGCGTAGGGGTAGATGTGATTTTATCGATTGTTGCCTTGGTCATTCGTTTCGCAATTACCCGCTTTCCACTCTTTTCAAGCTCGGCAATTTTTTTAGCTCGTTCGGACGCACTTAAGGATTCCAAATCCACTGGAGATTCAATGGTGATGGCAGCCTTGCCCTTTTTGTAGAGCACAAGGTAGCCACCTTGGTTGGTGCTAGCGCTAGGCCCCTTGGATTTTTTGCGTATGCCATTGAGGAGGGGACTTTCGGCAAATGCCAAATTGGCGCAAAGAGCACCGATACTAAAGAGAGCTACAAAATTGAGGCTTCGTTTCATGGAATGAAACTCCTTTCAGAGGGTTAAAAAACTATGGGCGTAATTTCCGCTTCCGCACTGCGTCATAGCTGGGCTGGGGGGACTGAGGCAAGTAAATTCACCTGTGCGGGAAGGAGGGGTTTAACTGTGCGCCCGGAAGTGGACCTAGGAATAGCAATTTGTCGTTCATTTCTTATTGAGAGATTCTAAGTGCTTTAACTAACTGGAGATTTATATATCAGGTCCTGTGAGCTTAGACTGCTTATTAGCACATCGGTTGTTTGCCCTTTCAGACTAAGAATCGTTAAAAATTCAATTCGAAAGTAGCTCTTGTGTCCTAACTTAGGCTCAGCAATGCTTTAAACAGCAGCTCATGGTCCATTTCCGGGCGCACAGTTAAACGCTTAAACTTCAGGACCTACTTAAACAGCGACACAATGAAGGGAATCACCTCAATGGCGATGAGTGCAATGATAATCCATTCCAGGATTTCCATGCGAAGCGAGGAGGCGCGATCGCGCTGATCGATGAAAATGTCTCGTATTGCTGCAAGTTTACGTCGCACGCTGTTGCCGAAGGAACTTAAGAACATTTTGTTCACGGCTAAATCTAAAATTTGCACAAGGTAGGAATCGGAGGCGAACTTGTAACTCTGCTCCACGCGTTCGGCCACGATGGTGGTATCTAAGTGAATGGTATTGAGTTTGCGGCTGCGGCTTTCAAAAATGGTCCACAAATAGGAGCCGAGTTTTTTTGATTTTTCATTGTCCTCGTAAAGATCTTGGAGGCTGCCATCGAGCTTGGCGTCTAAAAAACGCAGCTCAAGCGATTGCACGTTGGCGAGTTCAAATATTTCAATCACCTCGGAACTGGTTTCATCTAATACGATGGCAACTTGGGAAGAGGCCAAAACGGCATCGGTGTCGCTGTAGGTGACGTAAGGTCTTAGGGTGCGGTCGATTTCGCTTTCGCCCATGGCTTCATCGGATGATCTTAGAGTTTTGGCGAGGTTAACACCCACTTCCGATATGAGTTCGTCGGCACTCATGTTCTCAACTAATTTGCGAATATTAAAAACTGTAAAAACCGAGGGCACCGGAAAAAAATCCCTCTTTAAAATGGCGGGTGCCGCCTGCTCTGAGAGTTTTTGCGCGAGTTCAGAGCTCATACGCAGAAGTTCAGGGGAGTTCTGCGCGGCGGCACTCAAATGAGGGAGGCGATCAAAATCTTCTGAAATTTCGGTAAAAAACTCTAAACTGAGGGCTCCTAAATCGTAGAAGGTGGCCACGGCCTGGAACTTTCGAATCTCGCCTCCGAGGAGGAATTCCACCGGATCTAGGCCCACCCTCATGGGTTGAGTTTCGCGGGCAAAATTGAGTGGGCCGGAGCGAGGGGCTGGTAAGGTGCGACTATGGCCGAAAAGTAGGGGAATCTGAGATAAGCGAATTTCAAAACCCACGTCATAGGCGGTTAGAAGGTGAAGGGAGGCCTGAGAGATTTTTGCGGAGGGCATTTCTCTGTTCTACACGCTAGATTTGAAAGTTTACACCGGCTTCGGCATTGAATTCTCCGCTCCGGGTGTTTAGCGTGTAAGCACCAAGAAATGAAACATGAAATACTGGGCTTAAGTCCCGAAAAGCGCCCTATCGAAGTTTTCCGCCTGACCCAAGGCAGGCGCAAATTTTTGCTTCTCTCTGGCGTTCATGGTGATGAGCCAGAGGGCTTTGGATTGGTGGAGCGATTTTTAAAGGAAGGTCCCTGGCGAGAGCTCGAAGGCATGGCGGCTTTATGGGTGCTGCCTCGGCTTAACCCCGACGGTTGCGTCAAAGGAACTCGGACCAATTCTAAAGGCGTGGATTTGAATCGGAATATGCCCACTCAAGATTGGTCGAGTGTAGCTAAAGAGCCTAGGTATTTCCCGGGTCCCTCAGCCGGTTCGGAAAGTGAAAATAAAATCCTTATCAAGTTTATCGAAGAACATCGCTTCGATGGGATTATTACGGCCCATTCTTGGGAACCGTGCATCAATTACAATGGCCCCGCTAAAAGATGGGCTGAAGTGATGGCTGAATACAATCGATTAAAAATAACCGACTACATCGGCTATTCCACGCCAGGATCCTTTGGCACCTGGGCGGGAACGGAGCGGGGAATTCCCACGCTCACCTTGGAAATTCAAGAGGGATCGGATCTAAACCAAGTTTGGAATGATCACGCGGAGGCTCTTATGGCTTCTCTTATGTTTGCAGCCCTCAACGAAAGTTTGGAGTAATTTTGGGAATACAAAAATTAATTGAGGCCGCCTTTGAGAATCGGGCACTACTTAAAGAAAAAAACTATTCGGATGCGGTGCTTGAAGTGATTGCCGGGCTCAATGCGGGCAAGCTTAGAGTTTGCACCCCCGGGGAGAATAAGTGGACTGTGAATGAATGGGTGAAAAAAGGCGTTCTGCTTTATTTTGCCGTGCAGGGTTTTAGTGCCACCGAGGCCGGGCCCTTAGAATTTTGGGACAAAATTCCCATTAAAAAACGCAGCGAGATGAAAGATGTTCGAGTGGTCCCCGGGGCCGTCGTGCGCACCGGAACATTTTTAGAGGCGGGTGCGATTTTAATGCCCTGTTTTGTAAATATAGGTGCCTATGTAGCGACGGGTTCCATGATCGATACTTGGGCTACCGTGGGTTCGTGCGCGCAAATTGGAAAGAGAGTGCACTTAAGTGGAGGAGTGGGAATTGGCGGAGTGCTGGAACCCGCACAAGCGGCACCGGTGATTATTGAAGACGGGGTTTTTGTGGGATCGCGTTGCATTGTGGTGGAGGGTGCGCACATTGGTAAAGAGGCCGTTTTGGGGGCCAATGTTGTGATTACGGCCTCCACAAAAATCTTAGATGTTTCGGGGTCTGAGACCCAAGAGTACCAAGGGTATGTTCCGGACCGAAGTGTTGTTATTCCAGGAATGCGAGAGAAGACATTCCCCGGCGGCACTTACGGTGTGCCCGTGGCTCTTATTATTGGCAAACGCAAAGTTTCAACGGACGAAAAAGTTTCTTTGAATGATGCCTTACGTGACTTCGATGTTTCCGTTTAAGCGCTCCCAGTAGGGCCTGAGATCAATTTTTACGTCCATCACCTTGAGCAGGCTGAAGATGCCTCCAAGTTTTCGGTGTAAAAATATGAGTTGGTGAGGAGGCGGTGAAAACTGCACCTGTTTAATAAATTGAGTTGTGGCCTCTCGAACGGCTTTGGAATAGTCGAGGTCGCCAAAGGCAAAGGGCTGTCTATCGGAATTAAAGGGCTCCATGGAAATCTTTAGCATTTTCACGAAGCTTTTGAGGCAGTCTATACTTTCGCCCTCTTGGATGAGACCCATTTTCAGAGAAGTTCCAATAATATCGGCTTGGCCACCTTCTTGAATGTCTCGCAAAAGCTTCGAATAGCTTTTGCGAAAGTCGGGCGCATAGTGGCGGGTAGCCCCAAAGTCTAAAAGAACAAGTTTTTGAGTGTCGGCCTGATAAAGAAAGTTGGCGAAATTGGGATCGGTTTGCACGTAGCCGAATTCAAAAAATTCCTTCACATAAAGGTCTAAAACCAATCTTCCCAAATGCTCTTTTTCCTTTAGAGTTGGCTTGGTTGCCAACCATTCTTTTAGACTGCGGCCTTCCATGAATTCTAAAGTTAAAACACGAGACGTAGAGTAATCGCTGAGGACCTGCGGAACCAGGAACCGAGGGTCATCAGAAAAAAGCCTACGGTATTCTCGTGTGGATGCCGCCTCCTGCAAATAATCCACTTCACTTTTGAGGACCTCCGTGAGCTCGGCAAAGAGGGGGTCCATGTTGATTTCGCGCTTGCCAATTTTCATAAGGGAAAAAAGTAAAGTGCGTAAAATTTTCACGTCGGATTCAATGCTATCAGCCACACCAGGGTACTGGATTTTTAAGGCTACTTTTTTGTCGCCGATTCGTGCGCTGTGGACTTGGCCAATGGAAGCGGCCGCGATGGGTTTTGGAGAAAAGTTGAGGACATCCTTGCGTCGAGTTCCAAGTTCCTTGGTTAAGATGTCTCCGATGACTTCGGTGCTCAGCGGAGGGCTTTGATCTTGGAGGCGGCTCAAAATATCCACCACTTCGGGAGGGAAAAAGTCGGCTGCCTCTAAACTAAAAAGCTGACCCATTTTCATGGCGGCCCCTTTGAGGCGTCCCAAGCTGTCTACCACCAATTTGGCTTGGTCAATTTGGGTTTGGACTCTCTTGAGGGGTTCGTTCTCACCCATCCATTCCGTCACTCGGTGTCCTAGCTCTTTTCGACCTAAGCGTGCGGCTAAGGCTATGAGTTCCCGCGATCGAGCAAATATGGAATTGACGGCTTTGTCTTGGGAGTCAGTCATAGTGTGGGAGCAAATATAGCATCGGGTGCGGAGCTCTGATATGGAGATTAAGATGATCTTAAACCTGTCGCACTACGCATTTTTTCCAATTGCCGACCTGGCCCAGGCTCGAAAGTTCTTTGAGGAGCGTTTCCACGGGCACCAGGTTTTGGGGACCCTCCTTATGGCTCCAGAGGGAGTGAATTTTAATTTGGCGAGCTCCGAGGGAGAATTTTTAGTTGAGCAGTGCAAGAAGTGGTTGGAGGATTTGGGCGCGCCCGAAGCGGAGTTTAAACTGAGTTATTCCGAAAAAATGACCTTCCGCCGACTGCGAATCAAACTGAAGAAAGAAATCATCACCATGGGAGTGGAAAATCTGGAGGTGGAAAAATTGCGAGCTCCACACATGGCGCCGCAAGAATTTAAACGCCTACTTGAAGAACAACCAGAACACACTTTGATTTTAGATACTCGTAACGACTTTGAGGTGGAATACGGCACATTTAAAGGCGCTCAGGCGGCCGGAATGAGCAGCTTTCGTGACTTCCCAAACTTGGCCAAGAGTCTTCCTAAGGATAAAGCCATCGTGATGTTTTGCACCGGCGGGGTGCGCTGCGAAAAAGCCTCAGCCTATCTAAGAAAAGAAGGTTTTCCTAAAGTTTATCAACTCGAAGGCGGAATTTTGCGATATCTTGAAAAAGAGGGCTTTTCCCACTTCGATGGTGAGTGTTTTGTTTTTGACCAGCGCATCTCGATAGGGTCCTCAGAGGGGTTAGGCGAGAATGGGTCGATTGGGCGCAAGCCAAGCTGAGGATTTTTCAACTTCCGACGAAAGCCGCTTTGATTGGCGACTAATTCTGGCCGTCTTGGCCATTGTGGGGATAGGCCTTATTAATGTGTATTCGGTGACCTCCAGTGAGGTTGCGGGATCTCATGGGCTTGAGTTTGCCACCAAACAAATCATCAACGTTGCGATAGGTCTGACCTTGGTCGGAGTGGTGATGATTTTTGATTACCGCCTCTACGAACGTTTGGCTTACCTCATTTATGGAGTGAACCTTCTATTTTTGATGGTGGTGCCGTTTCTAGGAGTGACTCGCTATGGAGCCCGTCGATGGCTGAATTTGGGTTTTATGGCTTATCAGCCGAGCGAAACTATGAAATTTGCTACAATTTTAGCCTTGGCCCGCTACTTTCACGACAAAGGTAGTTCTGAGCGAATGGCCTTTAAGGACCTCTTAGTGCCGGGAATGATTTTGGGCCTGCCGGCCTTGCTTACGATGACCCAGCCTGATTTGGGAACCGGCGGTCATTTAATGATTACCGGTGCCTCTATTCTACTTTTTGTTGGAATTCGCAGCCGAATTCTTCTGTCGCTCGCGTTTTTGGGGATCGTGAGCTTTCCGATTGCTTGGCAATATGGCCTGAAACCCTATCAAAAAGACCGCATTCGTACTTTTGTAGATCCTATGGCGGATCCCAAGGGTACGGGTTACAACGCCTTGCAGGCCATGATCGCCGTAGGCTCTGGTGAATTTTTCGGAAAGGGTTTTCAAAAGGGGACTCAGACCCAACTTGAATATACCCCCGAAGGTCATACGGATTTTATTTTTACGGTACTTGCTGAGGAGTGGGGATTTGTAGGGGCTCTTTCCCTTTTTGCTTTGTATCTTTATTTGCTGTGGCGATGCGTAGGTATTGCGGCCTCGGCTCGGGATAGCTTCGGATCCTTGGTGTGTGTGGGAATTATTTCCATGCTGGCTTCTCAAATATTTATCAATATAGCCATGGTCTGCGGGCTTTTCCCCATCGTGGGGATTCCGCTTCCGCTTGTAAGTTATGGGGGCACTTCGGTTCTCACGGTATGCCTTGCTTTAGGTATTTTATTGAACGTGGGATATCGCCGAACCATCTTCTAGGCTAGCTCCTTGGACGATTTCGGGTTAAACCCGAACCCTATGGCGCAAATCATCTACACCATGAAGGGTCTTTCAAAAACCCACAAGGCCGCGGATAAGCAGGTTCTTAAAAACATCTATCTTTCCTTTTTTGACGGGGCGAAAATTGGCGTCTTGGGATTGAACGGTTCGGGTAAGTCTTCGCTGCTTAAAATCATGGCCGGGATCGACAACGACTACCAAGGCGAAGCTTTTTTAGGCCAGGGCAAAACGGTGGGATATTTGCCGCAGGAACCCCAGCTGACACCCGGCAAAACGGTAAAAGAAAACGTCATGGAAGGTGTGGCCGAAACCGCGCAATTGCTCAAAGACTTCGAAGCCATTGCCGAAAAATTTGCCGAGGAAATGACTCCTGAGCAAATGGAAAAGTTGATTGAGCGGCAATCAGTGCTGCAGGAAAAAATTGATGCAGCAAATGCCTGGGAGCTCGATCGCACTTTGGAAATCGCCATGGATGCTTTGCGCTGCCCGCCGGGAGACTCTTCGGTCGAGCATTTGTCGGGTGGTGAAAAACGTCGAGTCGCTCTGTGTAAGTTATTGCTGAGTAAGCCCGACTTGTTGTTGCTCGATGAACCTACGAACCACTTGGATGCGGAGTCGATTGCCTGGCTCGAACGGCACATGGCCGAATACTCGGGCTCAATTGTGTGCGTGACTCACGACCGCTACTTTTTGGATAATATTGCCCAGTGGATTTTGGAGCTGGACCGAGGCTCAGGAATTCCTTGGGAAGGAAACTACTCTTCGTGGCTGGAGCAAAAGCAAAAGCGATTGGCGCATGAGGAAAAGGCGGAAACGAAAAAGCAAAAAACTTTGGAGCGTGAACTGGAATGGATTCGCCAGAGTCCAAAAGCACGTCAGGCCAAGTCGAAGGCGCGTATTTCTTCCTACGAAAGTATGTTGGCTGAGGACTCTCCTCAGAAAATTGAAGAATTGGAAATTTATATTCCACCAGGACCTCGCTTAGGTGAAGTGGTGATTGAAGCGCAGGGAGTTTCGAAGGCTTTTGGCGATAAGCTTTTGTTTGAAAATTTAGAATTCAAATTGCCCCGAGGCGGCATCGTGGGAGTGATTGGCCCCAATGGCGCAGGTAAATCGACTTTGTTTCGTTTGATCACCGGCCAGGAAAAGGCGGATACGGGTACTTTCAAGGTAGGCGATACCGTGAAGCTGGCTTATGTGGATCAGAGTCGCGATTCCTTGAATGCCGGGAAAAGCGTTTTCGAGGAAATCACGGGCGGTGGAGAGACCATTCGCGTTGGAAACCGCGATATCAATTCGCGAAACTATGTTTCGCGTTTTAATTTTGCGGGTAACGATCAGCAGAAAAAAGTTGGTGTGCTCTCAGGTGGAGAGCGCAACCGAGTTCATATGGCGAAGATGTTACTCACTGCGGGAAACGTGTTGCTTCTCGACGAACCTACGAATGATTTAGACATCAATACCTTGCGTGCACTGGAAGAAGCGATTGTGCAGTTTCCGGGCTGCGCAGTTGTGATCTCCCACGATCGGTGGTTTTTAGACCGGGTGGCGACCCATATCTTAGCCTTTGAGGGCGACAGCAAGGTTGTTTACTTTGAAGGGAACTACCAAGACTACGAGGCCGATCGCAAACGTAGGTTGGGCGTGAGTGCGGATACTCCGCACCGGATTCATTACAAGAAGCTGACCCGGTAGAGGAAGGCGTCAGAGCACTTCCTGTAGTCGTCACCCACCCTTTAGCAGGTATTACACATTGCTGCTGGGTGGGTGACGCATCGAAAAAGTTCTCTGACGCCGATTCCTAATACTCAACTTTATCGAGTTTTTCTTTCCAGATTTGGAACAAGTCTGCGGCTTTTGTGCTGGGGATTTGCTGAAAGGGGACCGAGCGTTTTGCAAAGTCCTTAGGAATTTCTTTGTAAATAAAATCATCATCGAAGCCCGCAATGGCGGCATCTTCTCGGGAGCTGGCAAAGTAGCAAGCTTTGGCCCGCGACCAGTAAATCGCCCCCAAGCACATGGGGCAAGGTTCGCAGCTTGCGTAAATGATGCAATCGCTCAGTTCAAAATTATTTAAGGCTTTGCAGGCCAGCCGAATCACATGGACCTCGGCATGGGCCGTGGGGTCTAAGTCCAACGCAACCTGGTTGGCGCCCTCGGCAATGACCACTCCATCGCGGACAATCACACAACCAAAAGGGCCGCCCCCTTTGTGGATATTGGCTTCCGCTATTTCCACCGCGCGCTCTAAAAATCGCAGGTGATCAGAAACGCTCATAAAATTTTAAACGTACATGCCCTTTTTGATTTTTTCGACGATGATTTTCTCCGGCATTTGGGGATCGCGCGGATTCACCATGAAGTAGGCCTGCTGCTCGCAACGTCGCTTGTTTTTAATAAGCCAGTGAAGAATGTCGGCTACACCTTTGTTGCGTTTGTCTTTAAAGAAGGGGTCGTTCTTGAGGGCGTCGGCCGCCTTTTTTAAAGCGCGCTCTTCTTGGACGTCGTTTTCATTGACGGCGTAATCCGCGAGATCATACTTTTTGATATCTTCCGGCAGCACGCCTAAGAAGCGGACTTCGGGAGCCGAAAAATCAGAGTTACGAATCAAACTTGCGGCCGATCCGGCTTTGAGAGTGCGGTAGATATTTTGCATGGTGTAGGCGTCGAGGTCCCCAAAGAAGTAGATGGGCACTTCCAATTGGTCTTGGATGCTTTTACTCCAGGAGCGCACAGCATTGGAGGGAACACCTTGGGCGCCGATAAGAATGCAGTTGTGACGCTTGGTAAAGCCGTTGGTTACCAAGGTGTTGGCGGTACCTTCAGATTCCACGACGAGGCAGAAATCGATTTTTTTTCGGGCTTTGAGTTTGAAACTTTGGGGGCGGTTTTTGGGTTGAAAGGGCGAGGTGCCCAGGGTGCTCAAATCAATGGTGGCCTTGGTGCCATCGGGTAGTTCTTCCACCACCACAAGTTGCTGACTAAAAGTTTGCCCCCCACGGTCGTTGGCAAAGCAGTTAAGCTCTTCACGGTAGGCTTCAAGCATTTCGCAAATAAAATCGATGGTGGCATCACTCTCGTCTTGGGTTGTGAAATCCAAAGCTTTGAGGTTTTTGTTGTGCTTACATTCCCCTTTGGCCATGTAATAAAGTTCGCGCTTGGTATTCACACCGCCGGTTTCAATATTTCGAAGTAAGATTTCTAGCAAAAATATCGATCGAGCCATTTTTTGAACCGATGAAACGTTGAGTTCCGTTCGTACCATCTTATCGCCAGGAGTGAGAAAGCCCACCTTGGGATTGTAGTTGGCGTTATCTAATGAGCATTTAACAGCTTCGATCACCGGTCGCTGAGCTTTTTCTAGATCCAGCAACAAGCGCTGGCAGAGGTCTTTGGAGATTTTTGGGATTGTATCGTTTTTACTCTTACGAGTTACATGGAGCAGATCAGTTTTCATGCGGATTTCTTCTCCTCAGCGTCATCATCGCTGTCGTCGTCATCTTTTTCGGGGTGGGGTGGGGCGTCGTCGTCATCCCCTTTGCCGTATTTCTTTTTAAGTTTGGCTTCTTGGGCGGCGTGTTTTTCGACCGCAACGGTGAGTTCACTTTGGGCCTCGTCAGCGTCTCGACCTAGAATTTTCATGAGTCCTTCGCGGGCCTTTTTCAAGCGACTCTCGGGAGCCTCGATAATCCGACCAAGGGTGTCGATCAAGATCGGGCCAAATTGTTCGATGTGACGAATTTTATTTTCTAAGTCTACGGCGCGCTTTTCTCGGTTGATATGACGAGATAAACGTTGTCCCGCTTGAATCAGAGCGAGGCGAAGCTCTTCCACCAATTCTTCACTGGCATCAATGGTTTCCTTAGAAGCATTTTTAAATTTGATAAAGGGGGAAACCACACTCACGGCTAAAACATAGGGACCTAAGGGAAGTGAATTTTTGGGTTGGCCTAAGCCATAGGTTTTCCAATTCACGGATTCGATGGCTTTCACAATAGCGCAGGCTGCTTTGTCGAACTGCAGAGGCACGCGGTTGGCAAAGCGTAATACGGTCACAGGATCGTCGGCGTCATTGTTGGATTTCAAAAGGCGGGCAATGGCCACTTCCACCACCACGGGTTTGGCATCGCAGATGGCCGGTTTGCGCGAAACCACGGCAAAAAAGTCCACAGCTCCCAATCGCTGAATGCTGTTGGAGAGTCCTTCCTCGCCAATGCTCAATACAGACCGAGTGGAGGGGGCCATAAGTTTCAAATTTTGTAGACCGGTGTAAATGGTTTTGAGCTGAGTCTCATCGATTTGGGCGATGCTTTGCGAGAGCCAGCCTTTTTTCACGCCTTGAGAGCCCAGTTCTTTTAAAGTGTCCTCCGAAACTCGGGAGAAACCTTTGCGTAAGAAATTTTCCACCGCCACTTTGCCAAAAAGGTGGGCATGTCCCAAAAATTCCCCGAGCTTCATGGTGTGAGGGTGGGGTGGCACTGCTTCGGGAATAGGAATGAGGTCTTTGGAAACTCTTTCGTAAAGGGTTTCTTCGCCATTGATGGTGTATTTGAGGGTAAGATGTGGATTCACCACACTGGTCGCGGTGAGGTAGGTGAGAAGTCCGCCTTCACCCTGAAGTTGAATCCGACCATCTATAAAAAACTCCACGCTGGTTCCATGCGGGCGGTCCCATTCGATATTTTTTTTATCTCTAAAAAGACCCTGGTTTTTTTTGATGTCGACCTCAATTAGCGCCGAAATGGCCTGACGCATTCGAGGCGTTTTGGTGATCACTCGCACGCCCTTGGCGTTGGTGATCTGCGCCCAGGTTGTTGCGGCCGAAATACCAATGCCCTGTTGGCCTCGAGAACAGCGTCCCCGACCAAACTTGGAGGAGGCCAAATACTCGCCATAGACCCGGGCTAAGTCATCGGGGTCGATTCCGGGGCCGTTGTCGCTCACCAAAATCCGGATCAAATCCATGTTTTTTTGGTTCCCAGGACCCATCTTTTCAATGGTTACGTGAACCTCTGGGAGGATCTCCCCGTCCTCACAGGCGTCGAGCGAGTTGTCGACAGATTCTTTAAGGGTGGTGAGCACGGCTTTGGTACCCGAGGAAAAGCCAACTTGTTGAAGATTCTTTGAAAAATACTCTGCGGTAGAGCTTGAAGTAATTTTTGATGCCACGAGGAAAACTTAGCTCAAGAAGCAAAGTTTTAATAGGTGAGTGCTGAGCTTTCCTCGGGTGTATGGGTTTTTTTGTTAGACTTCGGGGGGTGCCTCGCCTAATTTCGGCTTAGGCTCATGGCGCACCGACTCAAGATCAATGAAATATTTTTTAGCATTCAGGGCGAATCCACCCACGCGGGTCGGCCTTGTGCCTTCGTTCGCCTCATGGGTTGCCCTCTACGCTGCACCTATTGCGACACCACTTATGCCTTTACCGAAGGCGCGACACGTACTTTTGAAGAAATACTTAGCGAGCTTAAAAAGTTTCCCACCCGACTCGTGGAGGTCACAGGCGGAGAGCCTTTGGCCCAAGCCCCCGTTTTAGACTTTATGCAGGAGCTCCTGCGTGAAGGTTATGAAGTGCTCCTTGAAACCAGCGGAGCCTACCCTATTGAGAAGGTCCCTGAAGCGGTAAAAATTATCATGGACGTGAAGGGTCCGAGCTCGGGTGAAATGGGGCGCAATTTATGGGACAACATGGGCCATCTTAAAAAGGGGCGGGACGAGGTAAAATTTGTGATTGGGTCGCGGGCTGATTTTGATTTCGCGACCGAGGTCACCGATCGCTATAAACTTTTCGATAAAGCCACAGTGCTTTTATCTCCCACCTTTGAAGCTCTTCCTCTGCAAAGTTTAGCGGAGTGGATTTTGGCCTCGGGCCAGCCCTTTCGCTTCCAAACCCAAATGCATAAAGCCATTTGGGGTGAGAAACGAGGGGTTTGATGCGTCACGAAAAAGCCTTAGTCATCTTTTCAGGAGGCCAAGACTCGACCACGGCCCTTTACTGGGCCCGACGTAAGTTTGCCTCGGTCCAGGCCATTACTTTTGACTATGGCCAGCGCCACCGCATTGAGTTGGAATGCGCCACCGATATCTGCGAAGAACTTAAGATCCCCCAAAAAATTGTGAGCCTGGATTTTTTTAAAAATTTAAATCACACAGCACTCACCGATGACCAAGAACCGGCAAGGCTTTCGGGTGGCTTAAATAATTTGCCGAATACTTTTGTGCCGGGCCGTAATGCACTTTTTATGAGTGTCGCAGTAGCCTTTGGCTTGCCCCGAGGAATTCATCATTACGTAATGGGTGTTTGTGAGACGGATTATTCCGGATATCCCGATTGTCGAGAGGCCTTTATTAAAGCTCAACAGAAGGCCTTGGGGCTTGCTGTAGACGCCTCAGTTTTTTTCCACACCCCACTGATGAAGCTGAATAAGTCGCAAACTTTTGCTTTGGCCCGAGAGTTAGGCTGCTTGGAAACAGTTATTGAAAAAACCCACACCTGCTACCTGGGTGAACGTAAAGATATTCATGACTGGGGATTTGGTTGCGGAACGTGCCCGGCCTGTGTTTTGCGTAAAAAAGGTTTCAACGAATATACAAGGAGTTTGGATCATGGCTGAAGCCGAAGGAAAACGCTTAGAGTTTTTGGACGAGTCCCACATTGATACAAAAGTTCTGGAAACTTTTCCCTATCAGGGTCCTCGCCAACAAATCACCTACACCACGAAAGAATTTTCAGCCGTATGTCCCTTCTCAGGACTGCCCGACTTGGGTACGGTGGTGGTGGAATATATTCCTAACAAAAAGTGCGTAGAGCTGAAGTCTCTTAAATACTACTATTTGAGTTATCGAAGCGTGGGGATTTTTCAGGAGCCCGTCACGGCCAGGCTTTATGAGGATTTGAATAAATGCCTAGAGCCCGCATTTTTAAAAATCACGGTGACTTACCAAACTCGGGGTGGCATTGATACCACTACAGTGGTTTCCAGCGATCGCCAGTAGCGGCTTGGATATTTCAGCTTTAGCTCAGAATAAGTTTTTTATTTGCGATGGCTTCTTAGCGCCCGATCAAGCCAGAGTTTTGTCGACAACACTTCGAAAAAACTTTTCGGACGGGCAGGGGCAGTCCGCAGCCATTGGGCGCGATCTTCGCCAAATAATAACTGAGGAGCGGGGAGATCTGACTTACTGGTTGGATGAGAAAAGTTTGGACTCAGATTTTCTTCCCTTTTTTTCTAAGCTAAAAATGTTAAGTCTAGAGCTCCAAGAATATTTTCGGGTAGCCCTTCCGCACCAAGAATTTCATGCGGCCTACTATCCGCCGGGGACATTTTATAAAAAACACCTCGACGTATTTAAGGACCGTTCTCAGTCGATGGCGCCGGAGCGAATTTTTAGCTGTGTCTACTACTGTAACGAGGAGTGGTGCCCGGCGGATGGAGGGGAACTTAAACTTTACCTCCAGAGCGAAGCCTTGGAGATTCCACCTCTTTTTAACCGTTTGGTGATTTTTTTTAGCGGGGAAGTGCCCCATGAGGTTCAAGCCACCTCCAGCCCTCGTTTTTCACTTACGGGATGGCTAAAATCGCCTGGGCATAGTTCGGACTTATTGCTAGCCTGAGCCTATGAACGAAGGTTTGGTTAGTAAAAATATCAGGCAACTTTTAGAGGCCATTGGCGAAGATCCCACTCGAGAAGGACTTCTAAAGACTCCTCAGCGCTATGCTCAAGCTATGAGCTTTTTGTGCTCGGGCTATTCGCAGGATCCCGTTCAAGTGCTCAACGGAGCGATCTTTCATGAAGATTATAGCGAGATGATTGTGGTAAAAGATATTGAAATCTACTCTACGTGTGAGCATCATCTTTTACCTTTTTTTGGAAAGGTTCATTTGGCGTATTTGCCTAATAAAAAAATTGTGGGCTTGAGCAAGTTGGCCCGCATCGCAGAAATTTATGCTCGAAGACTTCAGGTGCAGGAACGCTTAACCGAGCAAATTGCCAACTGCTTGCAAGATACCCTAAGTCCGCGGGGCGTAGCCGTGGTGGTTGAGGCTAAGCATATGTGCATGGTGATGCGAGGAGTGCAGAAACAAAATTCTTCCATGATCACTTCCGCGATGCTGGGAGATTTCCGGGAGAATTTGGCGACTCGACAAGAGTTTTTAAATCTTATTCGTTCTTAGGCGGCCCCACCGGATTCAAAATATTTCAGAACCTTTTCCACCAGGGCTTTGCTGTGTCGTTTGAGGTGAGATTCTACGTTGACTTCTTTAAAGTAAGCCACGGCTTCCTGGAGCGTGAGTTCTTCTCCCAGATACTGGGCCCTTTTGAGTCGCTCGTAAACATCTACGGCAAAAGCCAAAACTTTTACGAGGGGAAAGAGGGACTCCGAGCGTACGGCTCGGGGATAACCCTTGCCGTTAAAGAGTTCGTGGTGGGAGAGTATAAGAACCATGGTGCCTTCAGAGAGACTGCCAAGTTTGTCACGCCCTAGCTCGTGAGAGCGTGTAGGATGTTTGAGAAAGCGGGCCAAGGTATCCTGGGGAAGTTGAGTTCGATCCACATAGTATTGTTTGAGCTCTTCTGAGGTGAATTCGGCAAGTCCCGCATCCATAACCAAAGTGGCCAAGGCTAAATCTCGAAAAGATTTTTTAGAATCAAAGCCGTTAGCTAGGGCAAAGAAAATGGAGAGAGTGGTCATTGCAGCTGAGTCATTCATCACCTCGAGGAACTTGGTAGTTTTCATAAGATGGCCCTTGATGTCTTTGACCTCGGGGGCGACCACCGCGAGAATATTGTCGGCCTCACCGGAGATGACTTCCATTTGTTTAACGGGGTCCGTTCCAGCAAGGAGGTTTTTTGCAATTTCGCTAAGTGCAGAGTTTTGAGATGAAGAAATGGATTCCAGGCCGGGAAGTTCTGGGGCAGGGGCCGGTGCCGGTGCTGGAGGCATCGCCGCAGAGACAGAAACGGCGGGAGCGAGGTCCAGAGCTTTTTGAATATAAAGGCCGGGGTCGATATGACGTTGGAGCGCGGCTTTTTTTTCGTCGGTAATGATGTCGCCTGCCACAATAAAGCGAATGAAACGTTCTTGTGCGGGGAGCCTCACAAAGAGATCCACTAAGGCGTAACCTGAGGGATCCAATGGGACTGCACTCAGTTCCACCTTCTCAAATTCAGGCAAAGTTTCCATCCTTGGGCTATTCGGCGGCTTTAGCGGATTATATGAGTCAAAAATTCATCAAATCTTAATTTTTGTGAGGCTGGGGGTCTCGGGTACTATGGAGACTTAAGGGGACTATTATGAACGCACGCATTTTTAACGCCTTGAGTCTGGGATTGGCATTTCTTTTGGTGATGGAGGCTTCAGCCAGCAGTAAGCCGCCAAATCTCGACGTTGTCACAGGTGAAGAGCGCAAACACACGGAAGCCCCCCTTATTCCCGTGGCGGATTCTGGGTCGGGAACGAGTGCACCCCACGTGGCAGCGCCAAAGGAGGCCACGGCTCCTGGAGCTCGAGAGTTCGAGGCCAAAAGATTTATGATGATCACCAGTCGCGAAATGGCCGACAATGCCGTGTGTCCCCCCAGCGAAGGATTGCCCGCTAAAGCAGATGGCCATGTGGGTTATGTGCAAATTTTTCTTTTACGGGCACTGACCGATTATAAAAACCTCATCTTAAAAAATGAATTGATGGGAATTAAAACAAATCCCGAAGAATTTATGGCCGCGACCTCAATGCGGGTTAAGGAACATTTGCAAAATCAGTCCATGGATTCGGATAAAGTGATTGCAGCTGTAAATAAATCTCTTAGCGATCTTCTGAGCCCCTTAGTTAAGGGAATGAATAAACGCTTTGAAAATTTGGCAGCTCTTAAAGCCTCTAATATTTCGCTCTATGAGGTGCAGTTGGAAGAAGCTAAGAAGCAAAATCTGAAGAATTTCATCAAAGGAGCCTTTGCCGGAGATAGCAAAGCGGCAGACGCTCATTGGACCAATCCTTGGGCCAACTACGAGAGAAATTCCTGGGCTCATATGTTCAAATCCCTAAAGGCAATGCCTGAAGTTTGTTCGGGTCCTAAATCTTTGATCACCAAAGAAATGAACCACAGCAGATTTTTGCATTCGGACATTTCCAAGGCCCAAGAAGTTCGCAAGGGGATAGCTGTTAATAAGGCCGGGAGTTCTAAGAGTCGTGTAGTTAATAAAACTAAAGAGGCTCCTAAAGATAAGCTTACAACAAAACAAGAAAAAGCCACTGAGAAGAAAACGCCCAAGATTGTTCCTGTGAGTGTGAGTGGCACGGGCACGGTTGCGCCTAAGGTGGCGCCTACGGCAGAAGAGCTCCCGCCGATTACGCCGAGTGCTCCGAAGAAGGCGGGCGAAGGCTCCCCGCCAAAAAATAAAGATCCTATTGTTACTAATTCCAGGGGTGAGGAAAGACGCCAAACGAGCTGGGGAGCGGAATATCCCCTGAGGTCTAAAGATGGCAGAGAGTATCTGTCTTTTGATGATTTTCAAGCGGATGCATACGACGCTGGCCCATGAGTTAACCCAATCTTAACGAAGAATTTACCAAAGCTTAACCCTGCGCGGGTCCGAAATAGCCGAAAATAGAGGAGATGAGGAAAGTCCCGCGCTCTTCTTTTGTGTTTGGGTGGGTGTTGTTGGCAGCTGTTTCTACCAACACATATGCTCAGGATTTTGGAGCCTGGACACCCATTCAAGAAGGTCGCAAAGAAGGCTTTGAGCACAACGAATCTTACGACGGTGTGGGTGGGATGCGAAAACCGTCTGCCACTCGGCCCTGTCCTAAAGATGTTATCGACACTCAGTTTTTCGTGTCCTCAGAGAAAGATTTTCAAAACTGTGAGGCTCGGAAAAAAGAAATTGCTAAACAAACCTCCATCAATGGATCCAGCTCTGATCCTCTAAAATCGGCAGCGTTTCAAAATTACTCAGCTCCTTCCTTAAAGAGCTTTGCAGTACCTTCACACTTTGGTTTGAAAGAAAGTGACCTTCCCTATCCTGATATGAAATCCCTACAACAGTGCTGGCTTAAGCAGTCTGTCACAAAGGACAACTGGAAGGAGATGCTGGTCGATCAAAAGGGCCAGGCCGCTCGATACATGACTTCCATGAGATATTTGAATGAAGGCGCTCGAGCTGAGCTCTATGAGATTGCGAAACTTCAAAGACTGGTAGGGACTGATGGGAACACCAAGAGCCCATTGAGTCCGAGATTTCTTGGAAGTGAGGGCTATCGCCATAACGTGTATTACGACCCGTCTCTTCCTTCCTTAAAAAATGCCTATGATGACATCCAATCTGACCAAGGCTGCCAAAAGAACGAAGCGCTGTTCAAAAAACAAGTTCAAGAAAAGACCGAATTCTATAAAGCCTTCAGCGAATTAAGTGAGAAGCAAGCGAAGTTGCCCAAAGTCATGGGGAAGCGTTCAATGGGGCAGTCTGCTGTGAACATAGGTGGCTTCTCAAGTGGTCTCCATTCAAACTCAGCTCAAGTTAGCTACTGTACAATGGATGCATCCACCAAGGAAGAGTTTCAAAAACTTGAAAAAGAAAAAATGGCGCTTTGGGCAGGAATTACTCAAGGCGCAGCGAAAATTTCAGAAAAATTCTTTCGCTCTCAAGACCCGAGTGTTGACGATTGTACGTCTCGATTTGAGCCCCGAAAAATCGATGCATCTCAAGTAGAGCCTTTGCTTAGTGAACTGCTGAAGAAAAGCTACGAACAACAAATTCGCCTGAGAATAAGCCGCATGAATGATTATATAGATGCAGCCCGTTGCATAAACTCGGAGGACGGGCTTCGGGGCAACACTTGTATGGACAACGCAAGATCGTTCTTAAAATCCATAGCTGGTTTCGATGCAAAAAGTAAAAAATTTGGAAAGAAAGACGAAAGTGGAAAAGAACTAAGTGGCGGAAGGATTGCCTTCGGAGATCCTAAACTGCATTTTGCAAAAGAAGTTGATGACTATTCCCGACTGGCTCAATGTGAAATCACAAATTTCTCTAAAAGAGATGAGAAGTATAAAACTGGTGGAGCCATTGCGCTGGGTGCAGCTGGTGTGGTTTGTGGTCTTGCAACCGCCGGCGCCTGCTGGTTTGTGGCTGCAGCAGACTTGACGATGGCTCTTTCGGGATGCCGGGACACCTTTCAAAAAAGCATTTCAGGGGCACTAAAAAATGCCAATAAGACCAGCACTTCCGAAAGATGTTCGCTTGATTCGATGGAGGGTGGCGGGATCACCTCATCAGCGAATACTCTTAGTGTCAGTGCTTGTGCGTTGGGCGTTGTGGGCTCGGCAGCGGGTCTTGGAAATGTGGCTAAGTTGCGAGCTATAAAAAATGCAGGTCCCACCACTGGCCCCGTTTCAAACTTGACGGCGCACGAAGTGAACGCGATAGAACGGGCTGCGATTAACCACGAAATAGATGCAGCGGCAAAAGCGGGTCGGACGATGAGTCCAGAGGAAGCTGCGGTCTTAGTAAAAACTCAGCAGACTTCAATTGCTGAGGGGTTGAACGCTGTAGAGAAACATAGCTTTTTTGATCAGATGGCCAAAAGGCTGGCTCCGGGTGGAGACAAATATGATTATTTCAAATATCTCGCGGGTCAGTCTTTTGATCCAACGGAAATGAATACCCTAGAAAAGGCACTCCGTAGTGGAAAGCTAAGTCCGACTGAAGAAAAAAGACTATTGCAGATTTTTGATGGGGATCTGGCCGAACTCGACAAGCTTAAGAGCTTGGCACGAACAGCCGCTCAACAAACATCTGTAGCTCATCTTTCAAAAAAAGCACTTATAGAGCGCACAGACGAAGAAATTGCTAAGGAAGCAGAAGCTGCTATTGAGAGCTTAGGTTTGAAGTCGGAAGAATTGGGACAGTTGCAGCCTAAGGCTTATCAACCCATATCCGGCCAAGGTTTGGTTGGCGGGACCTGGACAGGAAGTAAAAACACGGCACGGTTTATCTACAATGGCTTTGCTTACGTAAAAAATCCTCTTTCTAAAAAGCTTGATCAATTTTCTAAATGGACTCGCTTCCAGGAGTTGAAATTTGGCAAAACAGGTCAGCTCATGGAAAAAGTTGGAATCAAGGTTGGTGACAAGCCTGGTGATGTCGTTGCCATGGGTGATTTGCCAGTATGGCTACGTACTCGATTCACTCAAATGCATGAACTCGAAAACAAGGCGACTCGGCTTGCAGCAAAGAACTCAGCATTGTCACCGGAAGAAGTTAAGCTCTTAAATAGTTTGCGTCAGCAGTTCAAAGGTTATTCCAATGACACTGAATTTCTCCGACTAAAACTGATAGACCAAGCCAAGGCGAATGGAGTTACGGATACGGTGCTCGCTCAGCATCAAGTTGAAAGTATTGTCGAAGCCTATCGCCGTTATCAAGTTCTGCCTTTTGAAGGAAATCAGAGTGGATTTCGTTTGCCAAGTTGGGCAGGGTTTCCCTCTGATTTCCATCTTTTTTCAAATACGAGTGCGAATATGGCCCGGCGTTTGAACGGGTTCAGCTTGTCTTCACCCTCAGGAGCTGTGAGTCGGCGGTCTTTTGTGTTGGGGAGCACAATGGTGGGCGCTCCAATTGGATACGGTGCGGATAGCTTGATGCGTTCAGCAATGGAAGCGGTAGGCCACGAAGGAGCTGTGGCGCAGAGTGAAGCTGACGTGTCTAGGAGCTTAGAGCAGGTAGGAGCGTCTCCCCCTGAGATCCAAATGCTTGAATACGAAAAAAAGATAAAATCCCTTCTCGAGCGTTGCGGACCAAATAAATCAGATCGCCTTAGTAAGTTTGTAGGCCAATATCTACAAAACGTGAAGCAAACAATAGACTGGAAGAATGAGCTCAAAAAACGAAAGGGCATATTCAACCCAAACGACCACTCTGAAAAACAAATGACCAAGGTACAGGAATTCGGTGAAGAAGTTCGTTACTACAATGAATCAGTGCTTAGTTTAAAGAGTCAGTTTGAAAGTCTATACGGAAGCGGAATTTTTACGGCGGCATCTGAAGGGCACGCAGCAAATGAGCACCATGTTGAAGGTGATGTTGAGAGGTTTTGTCGAGATCCAGAGCTCTTCCCTTTTTTCGCAGATAAACCCAATTTAGGTGCACTTAAAGCGGCATTGTCCAAGTCAGGAGTTTTAGATCGCACTCGGAGAGTACTTGCAAAGCTTGAAGCCGAAGAATTTTTAAGTCAGCCTTCAGAAGAGCGTCAACAGTATATAACTGGACTCAGGTCCACGGTTGATGAAATTGAAAAAAGTGTGAACGAGGCTCCTGGAGCTAAAGAACTTGATCGAAATAAATGGAGAAATCTCTCTGATATGGCTTATGCCCTTCATCGCAGAATTCCAGAACCCACTAAAGAATCTAAAAATATGGAAGAGCGGTTTGATAACTATTTAGGTCAGCGAATTGCATCTTCGAAAAACTCAGAACAAGAAAATGTGAAGGATGCCGCCATCCAATTGGAAAAATCATATGGTGAGTATAAGGCCGCCGTGGGTTTGGATCTTTCAAGTCAAGAAAACCAAGAAAAACTAAAACAAGCTAATATGAATTTAATTCGTTCCCAGTCACTTCTGGATGCGAATGTCTTTATGGAAGATCTTAAAACTACAAAGGAACCAGAGGCCGATCCTCTTTACGGTGAAAGATTTAAAAAACTAAGTAGTTCCATAGCTGAGGCCAAAAAAGCATATGATCAAACGAGAAATTTAGCAGAATTGGATGCTAAAGCGTTAAGTTCTTTGGGATCAGACATGCAAGCGGTTCGTGTGTTGCGAGATGCCTCAACAATAAAGAAAAACACAGAGTTTATTAGAGACATTCCTAGCAACAAAATAAAAGACGGCAAACTCGCTTCAGCATTGGTTCATGCAAAATCGAACCTCGAGAGTCATCAGGCCAAAATTGATGCCTACCAAAAGGACCCATCAGAAACTCACCTAGAGGCTCTGAGTCATGCCAATCAAGAGATAGGTGAAGAGGTATTTGAAGAAAAACAAGGATTAATGTCAGCAATAGCTAAGCTTCCTGATGAATCCTCTGATAAACAAACAATAGTTTCGGCTATACGAAACAAGAGCCCAGATTCTCGTGAGGCTACAGACATTGATGCTAGGACGCAGTCGCCGCCTTCCATAATTCCAGTTGCAGACCAAGGAACTGGAGAGAAAGGCCCTGCAGGAGATGCTCCCCAGTCAGCCGAGAAAGTGGGAGGTGCCAACACGCCCGGGGAAAGCGTGAGACCCGCGTATAGAAGCGAACGTCTTCCTGCTTCAACTTTAAAGCCGACAAGTACAAAGCCAAAATTTTGGCTCTGGGGAATGATTGCGGCCCTCTTGGCTGGGATAGGGATTCTCTTCGGCCGAAGAAAAAAGCGATAGGCAAAATATTGGCTTTGGTATTCTTTAGATCTGATACTTAATAGGTATCTGGGGGATTTACGTGTCATCAAAATCGTTGAATAAAAATTATGCAATTCTGTCCTTAGCTTTTGTTAGTTTCCATTTTGCATATGGGGCACCTCACTCAAATTCAGCGGCGAATAAGGGGGCCGGCGAGTTTAATGAGCAAGATTGCGTGGCAGAGATGACCAGAGAGGCCGCGGGGCCTCTCGCGGCTCTAAATCAAAAATTGCAGCTGAAGTCGAGTGCTGGAGACGGAGTCAAACAACCAAGCATCAGGGAACTTTACGATGGCTTTGTGGCGGATATTGAGAAAACTTTTCCAAACTCGGATCAGAAAAATGCGGCACTAAGTAACTATGTGATGCAGCAGCTACTGCAACAAAGTATGGCGCGTGCTCATGCCGAGTGTCTAAGCAACATAGAGGCGCAGTTCTCTGCGTCTAAACAGACTCCTACTTCCTGCCAGTCAAAATCCCTAAACGAGTACCAAGAGCTTATGACCTCCGAAGCCAAGAAAACTGGATTCTTAAATGAGGCGCAAGTGGCGAAAGAATCCGCAAGCTTGCAAGCCCGCATCAGCGAGATGGGTAAACAGCTATCGGCTAGCTATAGCCCCATTTCAGCTTACCGCAATGCCTCGAATAACAGTTGGAACCTATCCAAGGCTTTGGATGAGGGGAAGTTGCCGAAAAATTTTGCCAACGAACAGATGCAGTTCCTATTCCCAGATGCATATTCTCAGTATTTATCATCTGAAGATGATTTTCCTATCTTTATGGGCGATTTAGTTGCTCTTAAAGTTCCCGATGCTCAAGGAAATGTTGGGCTTAGGTATGTCTCTTTGAATAAGGTGAGGCAGTGGGAATCTGCGGATCCCAACGGATTGGGCGCTTTGACCAAAGGGTTTTCAGCTCTGCAGGATAATTTTGGTCAGCCAGGACTTGCTAAGCAAAACAAAGAGCAGGCGGCGACTTTGCTTGGGAAACTTGCGCAGCTAGATACTTCAAAAATATCTGATCCTGATCAGAAAAATTATGTAAGTGGACTTAAGAGAATGTATGAGGGTCCTCTTAGTATTATTAAACAAAAGTCTGAGACCAGTACTCTTGAAGATAAGAGGGCTATTGCAGATAAGTCGTTAGGTGGTAGGGCTAAAATTGGCTTAGGCTTACTAATGATTGGAATGGATCTTAAGGATGTTGCTCAACTTAGAAAATCGGCAGGTCTCTTAAAAGCGGGTGAGAACTTGTTGGGAACAGGAGTTTCCTACTTTGTCCCAGCATTCTCCTATTTAAATGCTTCTTCGAATATGAACAAAGCCACGAGTCTTGGCGATTACTGTCGTGCACTCAATGAGCGCGGTGGTGCCGTTCAAAACGCATGGGAACAAGTTAAAACCCAGGGCTATATGGGAGCTATGTTTCGAGTGGCGGGTAGTTTCAAAAGAACCCAGAAGCTCGCCCATTTAGCTGGAATTGGCGGTGCCGTGATGGGAATTGGCGGCAGCTATGGAAATCTTGATAAAATTAATAAAGAATATTCTAGCAAATCGGCGGCTCATGCCACGCTTCTTAAAAAGTTCGACCAAGCACGAGTCAAAGCTATGGAGAATCCTGGAGATCAACGCGCACAAGCGGAACTTGCTGAGGTCACTCAGGAGGCGATTGCCAGTGACAAAGCTTTGCAGGATTTAGCTTCGCAAAGAAAGACGGCTATGCAAGACGTGGGTGGGCAGGTGTTAACCCTGCCCCAAAGTTTCACCACGCATAAAAACTTTAGAGATCATATTGTGGCAACAGACAGCGCCGTTGTAGGACGAAAAAATCGCAGGACTCAGGATGCTTTGTCAGCAATTGGTGTGGCAAAACTTCCTGGAGAAATCTCTCCTGCTCATGATCCCACTTCCGAAGTTTCTTTAATAAGTCGTGGGTTCACTCCGGAACAGGCAAAAACTATAGCGCCCATAGCTCAACAAGCTGGAATGCCTGAGAAGGCCATGGCCAATTTTTTCGAAAGTATTACTCCAAAAGGAAAGAATAGAAAGATTTCGGACATTCCCCCAGAAAAACTTCAGACCGCTATTCAGGACGCTGCATTTACGCATTTAAACGGAAATGCTGTTGAGGCTCGTAAGGTTGCTAATTCGACAGATTTGCGTGCCTCGACAAAAAGCCATACAGATAGCGTGATTGAAAATTCCTTGGGAACTTTTGGGAGTTTAGGTAAAAAACTTGTAGGTCCAAATAAAAGTAGAAGCGATAAACCTTCAGAGGAGCCCGTGGTTATTGGTGAAAGTTTTTCTACAAAGGCTATGAGGGATTTACTTAACGCAGAGGTTGATCACGGCATTTCGCCTCATCGTTATCCTAAGCCCTCTGTTCCTGATGTTATTAAACATGAGGTTTTTGATCAAAATGGGCAGATTAAGTCAGCCTTCGCAGCAGCTCGTGACCGCTCGATTGAAGCCGCTCTTCGGCTGCCACCTAATTCACTCCCGCCTGTTCCAAAGGAAAAGACAGTTAAGGTGGCCGAGTCTGATGGTTCAACTTCAACTCGTACTCCAGGTGAGGTCGCCAGAGATGTTCAGCGCGAGCGCGATATCATTCTGAGTAATGCCCGAGGATTAAACTATGGTGTGCCTTCAGCTGTTGAGGCAAAATATATTGGAAATATTAAGAAGAACGCCGGCCTATCTGCCGACAATACGTCCGCTTCTGCTTTGTTGGCTAAAGCTCGCGAAGCTGTTGCCCCTTCTGAAGGGCGTGCGAATCTAAAGGCACGCGAAGTCGGAGAAATACTTGAAACATTTTCCCGAGTGAATCAGGTTAAATTTAAAGATGAAGCAATTTCGAATCCGGAAATCTACGCCAAAGCCATTGCTGTTGGACTGAACACTAAGGGGGCAACCAATCAGGATGTGGTTTCAGCTCTGAATGTGTTGGATCTCACTCATCCTAAGACACTTAAGAAAAAGACAGTTTCCGAAGTGACTCAAGATATGAAGAAGCTAATGAGTAAAAATTCTTCAGATCGACGTGAGGAATTTTATGCTTCTGTTAAAGGTCTTGAAAAGAATCTTAGCGATCACAATGGTCATTATGCCTTTGGGCAAACGGAAGGTCGGGCTTTGGTTTCGGGTGCTTTGTCAAAGGTTAGGGTTCCAAATGAGAAACTTCGAACTAGTGAGATGTTAAAGTTTGACAGTCCAGAACAAGCGCAAGAGGTGAGGCAAGGTTATGAAAGATTTCTAAATGACCCGCTCGTAAGTCAGTTCATTAGTCGTGGCGGAATTGATCCTATAGCTTTTCGAGACCTGTATGTTGCAAGGTCCTACGTCAATCGCCAGCGTCTTGATCCTCATAACCAAACGCTTGTCGAATTTAGAACCCTTGTAGACCCTATGGCTAAAAATCCTTTGGATGTTGAAGGCGTTAATGGTTTTGGTCGACTCTCTGTAGCCGTGGCCAAAGACTCACAAGCGCATCCAGGAGAAGATCCACTTCTCCGGCAGAATGAGATTATTTCGAAATGGAAACTGCCGGAAGTCGAAGTGAATCTGTTGCGCGATGATAAGGGTCTTCGTGAGAAATTCGATGAGTTGGCGTTCAATGAATTTGCCTCAACCCGAAGACCTGCATCGAAGGATAGTCCGGGAAATAAAGAGATTGCTGCAAAACTAGAGAAGAAACTGCGCGCTGAATTTGATGGTATTAAAAAAAATGATCCGAGTCGGCACGACGAGTTGCTGAGAAAAGTTGCGAAGGAAGACCCTGAATTTAATAAGCGCGCGAAAGAAGAATCCGACCAAGCCGCGCTCTCGCTTTGCGAATGCACGGGTTCATGCCCTGTAAAAAAGCACTAAAGCCCCAGTCGTAGAACCAAAGCCTGCGCCCCCATGGCGCAGGCATACACGCTCTGCCCAGGAAAACTTGTATCCCCAATTTGAAATATCCGAGGATGGGCCGTTAAAGACGAAGGCGCATTCTGCAGCAAAAATTCATGTGAAAGTGGAATCCCGCCCACACTCCCGCCTTCGCGGCGCGTATATCTAAAAAAACTTTTGGGCGTACCAAACTCTTTCAGCACCACCTCTACCCTCGGAAAATTCTGATTTAAATGCCGCATAAGCTCTTCGCCCGCATTCTTTTTCGCCCCAAGATACTCACTCATCTGCAAGCTAGCGTCGGGCTGTGACGAGCGTTTAAAACCAAAGGGAGCCTGCGCAAATTTCTCCCATTCGCCCAAATTTGTATGTTCGCTCATTGTTAGTGTGCGAAAGCCGGCCGGCGCGCGAATAAGATCGTTGCGGGCTGAAAACGAAAGATAAGCCTCCGACGCTTCCCCATTTTCCCTCATAATTCGCGAGTGAAAGTTAAAGGCCTCAGCTGGAAGGTCTTCAGAATCCTTAAGACCCACATAAGCAATATTGGCTCCCCAAAGTTTTTCTTTCAGCTGCGAATAATCCCAGTTCACTGAGAAAAGTTTGTTGGTCGGGTAGAGTTTTTGGGTATTAAAGCGGGGAATGCAGGAGATCACGTAGTCATAGGGCCCGTAGCTTTGGATCGCACTTTCAACACAAAGACTTTTGCCTGCCGCTCCTTCGTCGTCGCAAATTTTTGTGACGGCTTCCTTCATGTGCAGGTCGCCCTTAAGTCGAAAATTTTCTAGCAAAGCCTCAAAAAGACTTCGCATTCCTCCCTCAAGAGTGCCGCTGTCTAAAAGGTAAAAGCAAAGTCCCAGCTGAGCCCAAAGGGGATGGGCCTCGCGGGCTCGGCATTGAAGCGTGATGAGCAGATTCATCTCTGCCCATTCTAAAAATTCTTCTGAAAATTTTTTCTCTCTCAGCCAGGCCTCGAAATTACTGCTGAAATTACCAAGGAGAAAGGGCAGGTCGGCCGCCAACTGGGGCAATATTTTAAGAGCCCTCACAATATCTGCCGCATTTTGAAGGGGTAGGGTGACTCCACTTTGCAGCAATTTTCCAAAGCGCCGTGCCCGGGAGATCATTACTGGAAATTCCTTAGCAATGATATTGGCATCTTGTGGAAAGGCTTTTTCTAAGCTTTGAATGTAAGCCTGGGCATCGCTCACATTTAAACGAAAAACCCGGCCTCGAACTGAAAAATCTACAAAGGAATTTTTTTGGAAGGGAGGAAGCCGTACGCCAAAACTTGAGCAAAGCTTGTCCATGGCCTCCCCGGGAGAAAAATAATTTAAAACGGTGGCACCCGCATCAAAACTAAAAGATTCAGTTGCGGATTTCTTCCTAAAAAAAGAAGCGCAGCCTCCCGGCTTGCCGTGGCTCTCAAAAAGCGAGACCTTGTGCCCACGACTTGCCAAGATTTGAGCGCAAAAAAGCCCGGCCGGTCCGGCCCCTATCACGGCAATACGCTGGGGATTTTTTGTAAACATGGGAGCTAGGATGCATTGATTTGCCTGGGTAGCCAAGGGTGCTTTTGTACTTTTTGCAAAAGCTAAAGCTTCATTGTGCTTTAGTGGGGTGCTGGCTATGACCTGATCATGGCAAGCCTTCTTCTTTTTAGGTCCGACTTTCGATGTGAAGACAACCCTGCTCTAAATGCTGCTGCAGAGAGTGGAGAAGAAGTCCTGGCCGCCTTGGTTTTAAGTAAAGCCCAGCTGGAGGCACCGACCAAGGGCTCCTTTTCATATGGGGCCGCTTCCAAATGGTGGCTCCATCATTCGATAGAAGTTTTGGCCAAGAATTTACAAGAGCGCTACGGCTTGGGCCTTCATTTGTTTTTGGACAAAGACCCTCCAGCTTTTATCGGAAAACTAGTAAAAGAATCTGACATTAAGAAAGTTTTCTACAACCGACTTTATGAACCCGAGTCTCGGGTATTCGAGTCGGAGCTAGAAAAAGTTCTGGCCAAAACTAAAGTTGAGATATTTGCCTTTGATTCCTTTTTACTTCGTAGGCCCGATGCCGTTTTAAAAGACGACGGCACATTTTATAAAGTTTTTACTCCCTATATGCGGGCGCACCGCAAATTAACTGAGCTCGGCGGGCCAATGCCCGCACCTCGAAAGCTGCGTGCATCGGCTCACAAACTTAAGGCTACAGTGGGTCTTGGGGACTTGGGTCTTTTGCCAAAGTTGGCTTGGGCCAATAATTTTTCCGAGTACTGGCAGCCGGGGGAGGCGGGAGCACAAAAAAATCTTAAAGTTTTTCTAAAAGGTGGACTCCAAAACTATTCCGAATCTCGCAACATTCCCTCTGTTTCGGGAAGCTCTCGACTCTCTCCGCATCTGCAGTTTGGTGAGATCAGTGCGCGAAGCATTTGGGAATCTGTAAGCAAGGCCTCCGTCTCTCAAAAAGAAAAAGACACCTATCTTAACGAGCTTATTTGGCGAGATTTTTCCCATCATATTTTATTTCACCTGCCTCACACCACTCACAAGGCCATGCGCCCCGAGTTTGATAAGTTTCCTTGGGACAAAAATAAAGAGTTTTTTAAGCTCTGGACCCGAGGTCTCACCGGTTATCCCATTGTGGATGCGGGAATGCGGGAGTTATGGCAGACGGGTTGGATGCACAACCGCGTGCGTATGATTGTGGGTTCTTTTTTGGTGAAAGATCTTTTACTTTCTTGGCAGGAAGGGGCGGCTTGGTTTTGGGATACCTTAGTGGACGCGAGCCTCGGGCAAAATTCTTTTAATTGGCAGTGGGTCGCCGGCTCTGGTGCCGATGCCTCGCCGTATTTTAGGATTTTTAACCCGAGCCTTCAGTCTAAGAAATTTGATCCTGAGGGAATTTATATAAGAAAATGGGTGCCGGAGCTTAAAAACATTCCGGCTTCTCTACTTCATGCCCCTTGGGAGGGGAAAATCGATATTCCTGACTACCCGCAGCCCATCGTGGACCATGCGATGGCTCGCGAACGGGCCCTTCTGCGGCTATCATCAATTTCATGAAAGCTGTACAGTTTCCCAATCTGCGACCCAAGTCACCCCAAGAGTCGGTTACTCAAATGACTCAGTTGGTTTTGTCGGAACACATAAATTCGTTAAATAGTTTGTTCGGGGGAGTGGCCATGGGATGGATCGACATCGCGGCCGCCATTTGCGCTCAACGCCACAGTGGTCGGACCTGTGTGACGGCTTCTATTGATGAGCTGCATTTTTTGCGACCTATTCGACTGGGTTATGTGGTGAATATTCTCGCGCAAATCACGGCGGTTCATCGCACCAGTTGTGAAGTGAAGGTGGTGGTGGAAGGTGAGAATGGAGTCACGGGCGAGCGCTTCAAAACGGCCACGGCATATTTAACTTTTGTCGCCATTGATCAAGAGGGCCGTCCCGCGCCGATGCCTCCCTTGAAGCTGACAAAGCCCGAAGAAAAGCGCGCGGCCAAAGAGGCCGATTTACGCAAAGCCCACCGAATGAAGCTAAAGGAAGCCCTAGGAAAATCCCGGGCCGACTAAGTTTTCGGTAACTGTGCGAGGTTAAGTGTGACAAAGCGCGCGTATGTGCTTGAAATAATTAAGCATTTAGGTTGATCGATCGCCTGGGCACCAACTTTCCCCAAAGCTCAATGCTTTCAGATGGTTGAGCCAGGCATTGGGGACTTTGTCACACTTAACCTCGCACAGTAAAGTTTAAGTCCCCGAATGTCGAAAGAAGGGGAGTGGAAGACTATTCAAAATTTGAGCTGGCGCAGCGCCTTAAGGCGTTGGAGGACATCAGTCTTGAGCTCATACGTCCGCAAAGTCGTTACGAAATTTTAACCCGCGTTGTGAACAAGGCGGTGGATCTCTTCGAATGTGATGCGGGTTCACTCTATCTGGAAGGTGATAGTTCCCAACTCTTTTTTGAAGTGGCCGTGAACCGTTCCATCCCCACTAATATTGAACGTCGGTCCATGCCGGTGAATGATCGAGGCATTGCAAGCTATGTCTTTCGCACAGGGGAATCTTTGCGGATTCGAGATGTTTACCATTTAGCCGTAGATGCTCCCTATGCTTTTAACGAAGCCGTTGACTTAGATTTAAAATATCGCACTCGTTCTGTGATGGCTCACCCTCTCAAAAATCGTCGAGGCGAAGTGGTGGGTGTCTTGCAACTGATCAACAAGAAAAAGGATCCTAAAAAGAAGTGGCCATCGGAAGATGTGCCCGTGTTGGAGAGCATGCCAGACTTTCATATCAACGACGCCAAGCTTCTTGAAAGCTTCGCCGCGCTCGCCTCCGCGGCCATTGAAAACGCCAAGCTTCAGCAAGATATCGAAAACCTCTTTGAAGGCTTTGTGCGCGCCTCCGTGGGTGCCATTGAGTCTCGAGACTTCATCACCCGAGGTCACTCCGACCGGGTGGCTCTTTTAACTGTGGACCTCGCACGCAAGGTGAGTGACGACGACAGTCATGACCTTCGTTACATCAAATTTTCTACCGCGCAAATTGCCGAGCTTCGCTACGCGGCACTCCTCCACGACTTTGGAAAAATTGGTGTACGCGAAAGCACCTTGCAAAAAGAAGAGAAGTTAACAGCTGAGCAAAAAACTCGGATGCAAGCTCGTCTCAAAGAGTTTAGAGCTTCCGCTGAGATTGAAGCTCTTTGGAAATATTTGCAGCGTCTGCAGGGAGAGCGTCGGCATCCGCTGGAGCTTGAAATGCGCCAGATCAAAAAGCAAATTGAAGATTTTAGCTTGCAGCTAAAATCTTATTGGGATCTTATATTAGAACTCAATCGCCCTACGATTTTAAATGAAGATAAATCTAAAAGCCTGGATATGCTTTGCAGCGTGCATTGCACGGGACTAGACCACAAACACCAGCCTCTTATCGAAGCTTCAGAACGAGAAGCGCTAAAGATTTTAAAAGGCTCACTCAATGAGGCCGAGCGGCTAGAGATTGAATCTCATGTGACTCACAGCTTTACGTTTTTGCGCCAGATTCCTTGGACCAAGGAACTGGCGGGCGTGCCTGAGATTGCCTACACCCACCACGAAAAGCTCGATGGCAGTGGCTACCCTCGCAAGATCAAAGCGGCAGATATTCCCATGCAGGCGCGAATTATGGCCATTTGTGACATTTATGATGCCCTGACCGCTAAAGACCGTCCTTACAAAAAATCCATCCCCTCCCAAAAAGCTTTGGAGATTTTAGAGTCCGATGCCAAAGCCAATAAGCTGGATGCGCGTTTTCTAAAAATCTTCATCGAAGCGAAAATCTATGAGAGTCCAGACTTTCAAAAACTCAGTGCCAGCTTAATGAAAAAAGCGGCTTAAAGGCTCATGTCTTCCTGGGCTTCCAAAATCAATCCTAGCATCGCGGGATAAATTTTATCTTCGAAATCTTCCGCCTCTTTTTTAGACCAGTTTAGGGCCGGTAGGCTTTGAATTTGTAGTTCTCGAGTTCCGCTGAGCATAAAATTAATCGCCTTTACTTGGTCGTCGGTCTCAAGGCGAATATTGCGACGTTGGGCCACCTCAAAAGTGCTGCGAAAGCTTTGGGCAAATTTTCGATTGCGCATCAATAAGGCAAAATAGCTGCGATATATAAACATTTTATTTTCAAAGGTCCCGGAGCTACTTTTAAAATCTTCTCCTTCGCTTGCTAAAATTTCTTTACCTTTTCGGAGGATGACTTTGTTGCCTTGGCCGATTTTAGATTGGAGGACCTTGTGGCTGATTTTATCGTAGCTGAGTTCCTCTAAGGATTTAACTTGGAGGACCAGTTCAAAGCAATCGGCCTTTTCCTTTGCCTTATTATTGAGCCATTCGCAGCGGCTCTCGGGTGGGAGCTTGTTGAACTCGGAGTAAAGGGCCTTGCCAAAGCCTTTTGGGCAAAAAAGACTGACCTCGTGAGTTTTCTCAGCCCGTCGAAAATTTAGAGTCTCCTCTAGATCCATCACATAGTCGCCAGGCTGCGAAAGTGCACCGATCTCCTCATCCACCACCGCTTTGTCTTTTTTCGTTTCCGGACTTTCCAAGGTACAAGTGCCCACCTTCATAATGTTGCGAGAGCGAAAAAAATGAGTCTCCAAAACTGCGGGAAGATTTTTATCGGCAGGCATTTGGTCTTTGAGAGCCACTTTAAAGTCTTTTAACCAAAGGTCGGTGCTAAGAGCGGGGGCCTCGACCTCTTTTGAAGGACTGTGCTTTAAGCCCGCTGATTTTGCGCTATTTTTTTTCTGAGCAAAGGCCTCAACGGTGAAACACAAATTCAGCAATAAGAAGATCCCATATGGCAGACGCATAAGCTTCTATTTTAACTTCGGCCCGGCGAAATCTTCAGTCAACGTGTTGACGCTGGAGGATTCACAAGTTCCAAACGGTTGGTGGCCAGTTCAAATCCTGCCTTCGTGAGTTCAGCCAGTGTTTGGCTGATGACTTTATCCCCGGTGATGTACTGGGCCCCAAAATCTTCGATAAAATACACGAGTTTTACCTCTATCCAAGATTCTCTGGTATCCCGAAGAAGGACCAAGGGGCCGGGATCTTTACGGATGCCTGCGATGCCCAAAAGACCTCTCAGCATAGCGGCTTTTACCTCTTCAACAGGCGAATCATAAGGGACTCGAAAAAGGTGGGAGCGAATAACGGGGCGAATTTTTCCGGAGTAGTTGGTGATCAATGCACTTGAGAGAGCTCGGTTGGGGATGATTTGCACCTCCTCAAAAAAGCCAATGAGTGTGGTCGCCCGCCAAGAAACTTCATGAACCATCCCCACCCACTGAGGACCTTCGATACTATGAACTTCAATCCAGTCGCCGAGTTCAAAGGGCTTATCAAACTGGAGAGCGAGTCCTGAAAAAAGATTGCCGATGGTGTCTTGGAGAGCCAAACCCAGGACCACCGAAAAGAAGGCTGAGGTAGCCAAAACTGGGCCCAGTTGAAAGTTAAAAACCTGTGACAGGAGCCAGGTGAGGGCAAAAATACTGAGTAAAAAAGTAATGCAGTTGACCAGGAGCAAGGGCACGCCCGAGCGCATGTTGTTGTAAAAGAGGGTTTCAAAGGCAAAAATTCGGGAGATTTTTACCAATATGCTGAGGCCCCACAGGAGTAGAACCAAGCCTAGGTAAGTTTGAAGCTTATCTTTGGCAGATCCCACTTCGTAAAAATGAAGGGCGTAAAAGAGGCCAAAGAGAAGGCCTGCCCCTACCAAGCTTCTCACCAAACTCGTAAAAAGTTGATGCATACGCTTATGACGATTACGACTGAGATTCTTAAGCACGAGCTTATAAAAAAGCCAGGCTAAGGCACTCAGTCCTAAGATGATGGAGGCAGATTCAAGCTGCACATAATGAAGAATTTTTTGATGAAGGGGCCAGTTTGAGGCAATGACTGCAGCGTTTTCCATGAGAATAAACAAATACTTCACCGAAAAAGGCATTTGTTCAAGGCGTTCGGCTGATAAGGCTATCGAAGAAGGACGCGTGCGCATCAATTCCACCGTGGCCAAGCTGGGCGACCAGGTTAAAGAAGGCGACAAGGTCTATCTAAATGGCAAAGAGGTGGGCCTGCGCGAACCGGAGCGGGTGGTGGTGGCCTTTCATAAGCCCCGAGGCTATGAATGCACCAATAATCCCGCGGTAAAAAATATCTTCAAAATTCTCAAGTTCCGGGAACGTTTGTTTTATATCGGACGCTTAGACAAGGATTCCGAAGGGCTTTTGCTATTGACCAATCAGGGCGACCTCGTGAATCCGGTGCTGCGCTCAGAAAATGAAAAAGAAAAAGAGTACCTGGTAGATTTGGACGACCTGATAACCGATGAACACATCGAAAAACTCTCGAAGGGTGTGGTGATACTCGATCGCAAGACCAAGCCGTGTGTGGTGGAGCGTTTGGGTCCAAAAAAAATTCGGATGGTCCTTACTGAGGGATTGAACCGCCAGATTCGCCGGATGGTCCAAAAAATGGGTTTAGAAGTGAAGCGTTTGAAGAGGATTCGGGTTGTGAACGTGAAGCTGGGGGACTTGAAGGAGGGAGAGTGGCGGGAGTTGTCGGCTCTTGAGCAACAGAAGCTTTTTGCAGCGGTAGGGGTGCCGTCACGTCGAAGTTCTGAGCTCTGAGGTCTCGGCGCTGCATGTAGAGGGAAAATTCCCAATGCCACCATTCACGGAAATAGTTTTTAAAACCCGCAGCTTTCATAAATTTTACGAGCGCACGCCGATGCTGCACCTGCTCTTCGCTAATAAAGCGGGAGCCGACCTGACCTTCAGCATGAGTTTGCGAGGCCGGATCTAAGAAATCCACAGGGGTGCCCATATCCCATTCCTCAATTTGGCCGGCATCATTGCGGGAACCCAGGGTGAGATCCACGACGTGGCCCTGGGTGTGGGCGGAATAGCTGCCGATGTAGCGATTAGAAAAAAGCGCCTCCTTGCTTTTGTAGAGCGGGAAAAAATGTTCTCGCATGCTGAGGCCGCCTGGGGAATCTCGCCACAGCTTAAAGAACTGCACCGATTTCCAAGGTCGGTAGCAGTCTTTCATGATCAGACTCAAGTTTTGCTTGTTGAGCTCTTTCTGAAGACGCCCCAAAGCTTGGGCCACGCGGGGTAGTAAATAACAATAATTTCCCAGATAACCCGTGACATTTTGGCCCGTGAAATTTTGAGAGCCAGCATACATCATGTCGACCTGGATATTTTCGCCGCCGGGGACGCTGCGGATCTCCACAAAATAGTCTTCGATGCTTTGGGCGCAGAGCGAGCCTAGGCTTCCCAAGAAAAATAAAGCGAGGCTGCCGCTAAGAATCTTCATGGGCATTCAGAATACTACAGGCCGCGACACTCAGCTAAAAACTCAGGCCACCGTAGAAGTGCGGACCCACCACCCAGAACCATTCGAGATCGAACGGCAGAGCAGCCTACCAAGTTGTGTTTCAAAACCCGATCCTCGGTTCTACCCATAATGCTGGGTTCTGCAGGGCGGTAAAAGGGGGGGCGATCCCCCGCATATTCTGCTGGGTAAAAGCTGCATCCTGCGACGCCGCCGCCTACATCGTCAAAAGCGGTGGGGTCTTGGAGGCAATTGGCTTTTTGGATTCTTAGAGGGGGCCATGGCTCAGCGACTCCGGTGTTGAGATTCCGAGTGAGGTCATACTCATCGGCGAGTTCCGCAAAGGCGTGACCCATTTCATGCATATAGGTTCGCCATCCGATACAAATGGGTCGATCCTCAATGTACATGGAGCCGAACTGAGGAGTCCAGCCGCAGGTGATGCTTTTCACAACGGCATTTTTGGGAATTTGATTGGCCATGGTGAGGAGGGAGTAGACCGCTTGTTCTCCACAAGTCTGCTGACTTTCGAGGTCGTCACCTACGGCGTCTTGGGTGGCGGCTTTGAGTTCTATAAAGTGATTGAAGTTATTTTGATAGCTCGCGTAGGGTTCGAGAATAGAAAAACCCGTTGTGCGAATTTTTTGTGCGTAACCCATGAGAGCTTGAGGTGTTCGATGGGAAGCCGAGACTCCTCTCATATGCACGATTCCATGGATTCCTGATTGACCGTCCTCCACTCCATTCCAAATGGGAACACATGTTGAAATGCTCTGTGTGACAAAACCGGGAGGGTTGTCGCCTACTTTAACCTCGAGTCGGACTTGGGCGGAATTGAGAATGAGATCCATAGTCTCTTCGGATTGAGTCCAGCCTTGTCCCCAGCCTTTGATTTTCGCTTCGAATAAATACCACTTGTACGCGCCATTGTTGTAGGCGATTTCATCCTTGAGCTTGAGGCTTATCCAGGGTGTGACCACCCTATTTTGAGTTGTGGTAACGATGCGTCCTTGGACTAGGTCTCCCTTTTCATAGCTGGGGAATTGGTAACTCATAAAATGCATCTGAAATGTAACATCATCGAAGGGATGCACTTGGCTATTGAAGTCGCGCCAGCCCAAGTTTCTAGGAACTAGAACGGAGTTTCGATAATCTTCATCGACTCCAATGTAGGCATAGGGGGGATTCAGTCCTGCGGTGGTGGTCTGGGGCGAGGAGTCGGGCAGTGTCGCTAGTTTGATGTCGCCATTTTGCCCGCTTCCATTAAGGCTGGGGTGGTAAACCATTTGCTCAAGGGAAATCGTGATTTCGGGAAATTCAGGATCGTTAGTTTGAAATACAAGTGTTCCTGTTCGATTTCCAAGCGTGTTGGCTGCGGCCGGATCCAAGCTCACAGTAAAAGATGCCTGATTATGTCCGTCTATGCTGCTGCCGGGTGTGATGCCGTAAAATAAAAAATCTCCCGAGATAGAGATGGTGTTGAGAGTGAGGGCCCTATCTCCTCCGTTTTTAATGGAAAAATTTTGTATTGAAACTCCGCTTCCTTGGAGAAGCGGGGAGAAGGAATAGGATCTTTGGCCGGAGAGCTCTCCTCCACTTGGTAAGTAATAGGTGATTGTTGCCTGGGGCGAGTCGTAGAGGTCCATATAGGCATTCAATCGATAGAATTCTTTTTCTTTGGAAAGGGCGCCAAAGGCGGTGCTGCTCATATTCTCGCCACTGCCGACAAGAATGCTCTGTGTTCCATTAAAGGGACCCCAGTTGATTAAGTCTGTTGAGCTTTCCAGGGTGTAGAGAAGGCCGAGTTCCGTGGGAAAGTTCAAAACGAGCTGTCCTTGCTCGATGCTTAGAGTGGGGGAGATAGGGGCGGCATTGTAGGTACTCATGGGGTCTCGATACATCATTGCTTTGATGGCGCCGGGACTTTTTCCATTGTGCGGAGGGGCCGGCAGATCTTTTCCTGTAATTTTTTTGAAGGCCTCGCTTAGGGTGGTGACTTGAAGAATCTGCGGGGATTTCCCCCATGAGCTCAGCGCGGTGCAAAAGATCAAATAAAGGGGAAGTTTTTTTACATGGAAGGCAATTTTCATCGCGGGCCTTTAAATGCGCCGCAGTATTTCAAGTCAAGGAAAGCAAGGACGCTCAGCTGCAAGCAGAATGCTTTTTAGTGCGATGTAAGAACTATTAAGAAAATTTTTTGACGCTTTATTCGAAAAGATCGCCTGACCACAATTTTTTCAAAAAGTCTTTCACCGGAAAAACGGATATTTCCTCATCTTTTAAGGGCCGTGGTCCCGCGAAAATAGCATAGAGCTTAAGAGAATTTTTGGGCATCTCTGATGCCATTCGGCGCAGGCCCGTACCAAATTTTCGTTCCCACCGTTGAGTGCTTTTGACCTCGATACCGACAAAGCCTTTTGCACATTCAAAGAAAAAATCGACCTCGACTCCATCGTGAGAACTCCAGAAATGAAGAGGGTAGTTGAGTTTTTTATAACTCATGTAGGCTTTGAGCTCATGGTGAATCCACGTTTCTAGCAAGTGTCCCTTTTCTTCGGGGGAGCTAGAGTAAGGGAGTCGACCCGATAGCGCCCGAGTCACGCCCGAGTCAAAAAAGAAAAACTTGGGGTGAGCCACTTGCTTGGTTGATCTTTTAAGCTTCCAAGCCGCGAGCCACGATCCCAATAGCGTGTCTTCTAAAATTTCAAAAAAACCTTGTACCGTCTGTCGGGCGACCTGGGCCTCTCGAGAAATATTACTCACGTTAGTCACTTGAGCATTTTGTCTTGCAGCGATTTCAAGAAATCGAGCAAAACTTCCTAAGTTGCGAGTGAGAGCTTCGGCTTGGATCTCTTCTTTTAAATAAGTTTCAGTGTAAGACCTCAAAAAACTTTTGGGATCCTGTCCTGTAACGGCCATAGGAAGGAGGCCAAAATCTAAAATGGCTTCTACGTTGAGGTCGTGCTGAAGTTCTTTAGAGACTAGTGGGAAAAGCAGCATTTTCTCGGCGCGGCCCGCGAGGAGGTTGGCAGCACCTCGTTTGAGCTTACGTGCGCTAGATCCTGAAAGTAAAAAGTTTAGTTTTTTTGTTTCGATGAGCCGATGGACTTCGTCCAAAAGGGCGGGAACCTTTTGAATCTCATCGATCACCACCCAGTCACCCTTTTTCAGCTCCTCCAGTTCATTGGAAAGAAGGCTGGGGTTTTTTGAGAGTCGTAAAACTTCAGAATTTTGCAGGAGGTCGTAGCTCGCCTCCGGTTGAATATTGAGACCCATCCAGGTGGATTTCCCGGTTCCTCGTGGGCCTAAAAGAAAGGCGGATCGAGAGGGAGGCTTTAGCAACCTTGTAAACATATACGGCAATTTTACCGGAAATATGCCGGAACACATAGCAATATTTTTATGCCTCCCGACGCTCTCTTTCCAGTTGTAAGAACAATTAAGAAAATTTTTTGACGCTTTTTTTAACCCCTTCCAAAAGTGGTGTTGTCTTTTTGACGTCGCGGCCATTGGCGCGGCGCGCGGCCAGGGGGGCCGTGCTGATCGAGGGGACAGGATGTTGTTACGGGGGATTTACGGATTCTTGGTGGGAGGACTGAGCCTGGGGGGCTTGGTCCTTCCAACGCTTTTGAAGGCCCAGGAAAGTCTGGTGTCGGTAGCTCAAGATGCGCCTCGCAAAAAATCGCTAGTGTCGGGCGAGGTTGCCGCCAGTGGGCAGAGAAATTTCTATTCCCAAGATGATGCCGCCTACGATTCCTCGGCTTTGCTCGAAGCTCAGCTTGGTCTTGCGTTGAGTCAGCGCTTCAAATTAGGGCTGCAAGGCGGATTTTCCAAGCAGTTGGTCGACGACGAAAAGTTTGAAGCTACGGATTCGGCTCTCAAGCTTTCTGCAAAAACGGGCTCCCTTCATAAAGGCTTTGATTCCGCGATGGGGCTCTCGGCATTGCTTCCTACTAGCAAGGACTCTCGTGAAAATCGCTCCACTTATACAGTATTGAGTTTGAGCCCGGGCTTGGCCCTGGACTTAAGTGAAGTGGGGATTCCCCGCTTTAGTGTGGACTTGGGCATGAGCTTTGGCCTGGGATTTTATAAATACAAAACAGCGGCTTCGGGGAGCTCAAACAAAGCGTGGGCACAAAAAAACTTTTTGTCCCTGACTTACGGAGTTCTTAAATTTTTAGAACTGAGCGCGAGTTTTGCACAAGCCAATGCGTGGACTTACGAGGGTGACATTGTCCAAAGTTTTGAAACGGAGCAAAGCCTTCAGCTTCTCTTACCTTTAAAAACACGTTTGGCAGTGGGTCACCGTAACGGTGGCAATGTGCTTAAGCCTAATGGGCAAGATTCCAACATCGAAGTGTTTAACGGAAATTCATCGGTCATATTTTCCACCTTGGCGGTGGGATTTTAGTTTGGGGATTTTTTAGGGGGGTTTTATGGGAATGAAGTTACGAGGAAAAATATTAGTCTTGGCCGTTATGTGGATTTTCGCGGCCTGTAGCAAAAATCGCCCCAGCAAATGGCCGCAGGGGGAAGAGGAGGCCATCTTTGAAAAAAGTTACGTGAGCACGGCTCAGATATCTCTCAGCACCGGCGATTTAAGTTCGCAGCGGGGAGGCAGCCGAGAGATGCATGCCGTAGCCCAAGTCGGCGCGGCACCCGTTGTGGGAGTGGGGGGGGCAGACCGTCTCCAATCCCTTTTCAAAGATCTTAGCGTGTCCGCGCAAAGCAGCGGGCAGCTGGTGCGTTTTGAGCTGAGCCGCAAGTATGTGACGGCTTTTAAAGTAGTGTCCAAGGAAAGCGCGGGAAGTCTTTCTGTCCTCGAAAGTCAGATTGCGCAGGGCCGAGGTGACGACCTTTGGGTGCCTCTTTTCCAGGTTCCCGTTCAGGCCTATGGAGTGGTGGAAAAAGTTAAAAATGAACTTAATGAAGACACCAATACTTTGCGTCTTCGCGAGACCGATGCCGAACGGGCCACGCACTTAAAGTTTTCCACCCTTGCCACTTCGCGCTTGCCAGTGGGCATCCCTCCCGATGACTCCATTGAGCCGAAGCAGATTTTTGTACGAAGTCGCATCGATGGAAATCTTCTAAGCCGAGATGAAATTGAAAAAATTCTAAATTTTAGAGTGAGCCAAGAGGGTCTCTACTATGTGCGCCACATAGGTGAAAAGCTTCTATTGTTTAAAGTTCGAATTCTCTCGCAGTTAGAAAAAGACCTCAGCAATGAGGTGAAGCGTCAGGATCTCACAGGTGAAAAAAGGGAAGATCTCTTTCGTTGCGGGGTGGAGCTATTGGCCTTGGTGCCCGAAAATTTGAAGGATGGCTGCGTAGCTCAGTTGGCCTACGATGTGGAGGCCCGCACGGTGGTGGCTAAGCGAAAATCTGAAGATACCTTAGGATCTTTGGGCCCTGTGGTGGTTTTTGAACCGGGTCAGCCTGCCGATGGCCAAGATTCTCTTATAAAGATTGTGTACCGAGCGAAGCCCCGCGAAAGTCGAATAGAATACTTAGATCGAGGGTCACTCTTGGCCGTCGACGAACTCAAGGGCGCAGAATTTTTGATGCGGCGAACCCTCCAAGATAGCCCCAATACATTTTCCTATACCTTTGCGGGCACCAGTGGGCGATTGGAGATTGTGCGCTTTAATTTTGAGCCCACAAAAGTTCGAGTGATGCGAGTGGATCCTTTGCTCGTGGGCCAGGGCTCCTCCGTGAACGATTCGGAAACTTTAATGTCTTTTCCAGCCGAGTATGTGCGACTGGCCAACACAGACGAAGAGGGCAATATTTCTACCAGCCCTCGACCCGTTCCCGCGCGCTTTGACGAGCGGGGGGCCTTGGCGCGCATTGATTGGACCCAAAATGCCATTCCTGAAATTTCCTCACCGCTTGAATATTTTCAGCTTGGAATTTGTTTTGATGGGGCCACCGAACGGATCGTTTCTGATGTGGATGCTCGTTTGGCGAGTGCCCAAGGTGGGATGCTGAACTTTTCTTTGGTGAGCACCTACGTGGCGAGTCGGTCCATTGACTGCGTAGGGGTCTATTCCGAAGACTACTTCGACAACGTGCAAAAGAATTATAGCTTTAAAGAGCGGATTTCTTTCAAGCGATATCAGAAATCAGATGAAAAACCTTTGCTTGATTTGCCCTATGAGGCCCAAAAACGCTTGGGCTTTGGACTTTTCACTTACTCTAAAAAACAAGCCGATTCTTCGGGACGTACAGATGTAGACGGGGCGGAAACTCCTTTGCCCGCCATCTTTGATTTGCGTAAGGGTCAAAAAATAACTTACGTCTTGGCGGGGCTGCCTCATGAGAGTGATGAAAAATCCCAGCGCATCCGTGCCACAATTATTCGGCAGACCGAGCGGGTCATCAAAGATATTAATCTGGCTTTCCGAAAATCTTTCGCAAAAACGGATATGGCAGATCGCGGGGATGTGTTGGAGCTGCAGGTGGAGGGTGAGCCCGAAACGATGGGGCGCTTAGGCGATTTGGATCGCAATTATATTTATTATATTTCCAAGGCCACGGAGAGTGGGGTTATTGGCTTGGGCGGGGCCCACCACAATCCTAGGTCGGGGGCGGTTGAGTCCGCTTCGGTCTATCTCTATGGCGGGAACATGATGGGAATGGTGGAAGATCTGCGAGAAATCGCAAAAGCCCGCAAGCTCTATCAAGACCGAGTCTTGGGAGTGAGCGCGCCGGTTGAAGAGGCGGCTCTCACAACGGTGGCAGCGGTGGGGGCAGGCCGAGGTGAAATGCCGGCAGCGGCAGGCCGAAGAGCGGCCGCCACAGGATTAGATCAAAAGTTGCGAGCTTCATTGCGCAAACCGGGATTTGAGCGCTCGCTTAAAAATCTCGCGGCGCGGCTCCCTCAGCGCTCGACCGCGCCCAAGTTCAGCAATGAAGAACTGCGCGGGGCCGGAGCTCATGTGGCCAAGCCCAGTTTGAATTTTCGGGCACAGCTTGATGAGGCCATTGCGCACGATGCCTTTCATAACGAAGACAAGCTCGCGAGAATTTTTTCGGGTCGTAAGTTACCCAATGTTCTTGAGAAAATGCGCGATTCCCAGCTTTGTGTTTACCAGGTGAGTGCCATGGAACTTTTGGAAGCTGCACAAGATTCTTATCTGGAAGAGCGCGATAATATCGAGTTGCTGGGCGAAGCGTGGGCTTCCACTCTTTCGCATGAAATTGGACATAACTTAGGATTGCGCCACAACTTTGAGGCCTCTTTCGACAAAGCCAATTGGAAGTTTGCGAGTGATGAGTCGTCGGAGCGAAATTACTCGTCAGTGATGGACTATATCAGCGACGACCTTATTCGCTACGACGGAATGGGTCCCCAGGATGTGTCGGCCCTGCGGGCCGCCTATGCTGGAATGCTGGAGAAAGCGGATGGAAGCTTTATGAAGTTGTCGGAGCTCCTCCCGGCACTCGGAAAAAGTTCCTGGCTCAATGTGGGGGAGCAAGACCTGGCTCGTCTTCCATTGAAGAAATTTAAGTTCTGCTCGGATGAAGATGCGGGCACTCGCCCCACTTGTAATCGCTTTGACTTGGGGGCGACTCCAAGTGAAATCGTGCAGAACGCGGTTCAAAGCTACCGCGAACTCTACACCCTTCGAAATTTCGCTAATAACAAACTACGCTTTTCTATCTTCAGCACGGGGAATTATGTGGGTCGTTTGTTTGCGAAGTTCACACCCATCCGACAGAATCTGGAAGAAACCTTCTTTCAGCTGATTTTAAGTGGGAAGGTGGAAGACTACCAACCTTTCTTGCAGGCCACGGTGGATGGGCTGCTTTTCTTTAACGATGTGGTCCGTAGTCCGGATGCCAACGCCCTGGCCCTGGATGAAGAGCGTTTCACTAAAGTGAAATTTGGCGAAGCGGAGCATGTGGTGGAACGCAAAGTATTGCGAGACCTTCGCTTAGATTCGCAATCGATGCGCTTAAAGGCCATTGGTACGGAATGGGACAAGGCTGTGGCATTGATCCTTCTTACGGAACGCAACATGGGATTTAGTCGATACGAAGACATTTCTTTGCGGGTGGCTTACCCGGATATTGAAAAGTTTTTAGTGGAAGATCCTTCAAATCCTTTAAGCCTTCCTACCTTGGGTCTTCTGGCGGAGGTTTTGGGAGACAATATCCAACCCATTCTCAGCACTACTAAGGGTGAGCGCTTGGCACTGCCGGCTGAGTTTAAATCGGAAGCCACGGAGCTCATTCGATTCATCGCCCTTGATGGGGCTACCTTTCGCCTTGATGTGGATGGGACCGAAGCCAGTGATAACAACTCTTCATTTTTTCGAGTCTTAAGTGGATTTAGCTCACCGGCTGGTGTGCCTGCCATTTCACAGCCGGGCTCACTAAATGACCTCAGGTATTGGGCGCTGGGTAGGGCCGGCGTGGCGGAGAACCTCGTCAATCAGACTTCCACGTTGGCTCAAGTGAATGCGCTCAATAATGCCAAGTTTAAAGAGCAGGTACAGGCCTACTTTGCGGCCACTGATGCTACGGTCCAGGCGGAGTTAGAGGCGACCCTCGACAAATCCTTAGAGCAACTTCCTGAATCCGCGGGTCCTCGAAAAATTTCAGAAATTCGTCCTTATTTGGAGGAACTCATGGGCGTGGCCTCGGAGCTCCAACCCTACGTGGGCAACCCGCGGGTGGACCCCAGATCGCTTCAGCTTGTGATTTCGGAACAGGCCGATCGCTTTGCCAACTTTGCAAAGTCCGCGCCCACGGTGGGCATGGGACTCAGTGCTCTCGATGGAGCCGTGTTGGGGCTGCCTTTAGTGGACGAGCTAAAGTCTGAGCGCACCTTGCCTTCTTTTGAGGGAACAAGTTTTAGAAATATCGAAACACTATCGAGCTTTTTCTTATTGGCACATCCGAATTACCGCCAATAGTCATAGGCAAAAGGCACCCTGTACAGACGAATTAAGTAAGTCGCAATGCAGGGTGCCAAGTCCCTAAACTAAAGTTTTCTTTGGCTTAAAATAAGCTGCGCAGAGAGCCACAAAATTTTGACGTCAAACTTTTATTTTTCCCAAAGTCCACCAAACTAATCGCTTGGGGGGACTTTCAATGATCAAAAATAAAATGATGCTTCTGAGCCTGTTGGCTCTACCGCTTTTGGCGCAGGCTAAAAGCTTTCAGTATCCAGGAGCGGGCGCTCCGGGCCAAGCTCAGGTGAGCGTGGTTCAAGACCAAAATCGCTTGACCTTAGATTTCAGCGGTTTTGATTTTGATTCACTCAACACCAAGGGCGGTCTTTTCGAGCAAATCTCCATGGCTAATGCCGGAGTCTTCGCAGATCTGGGTATGCCTAACCTGCCCGTCATCCGCCGGACCATCCTTGTGAATTCTGAGAATGTGACCTTAGATGTGTTGAATGTCGAAAGCGCTTTTGTGTCGGCAAAAGAGGCGGGTCTTTTGGCTCCTGTCATGCCAGTTCAAGCTCCCGTTGAAAAAATTGCGGGTGCTTTTGAGCGGGCGCCTTTTCACATCAATCAAAAAATCTACAATCAAAGTCAGTTCTTCCCGGCGACTTTTGCTCGCATCTCGAGCGTGGGAAGTGAACGAGGACAAAAACTAGCACAAGTGGAAATTATGCCCCTTCGCTACAATGCCGCTACCGGCGAGATCGAATACTTAAAGCACATTGCCATTGAAGTGAACGGTGTTCCTGGAACTCAGTCCAAGGATATTGTAGTAGCGCCGGGAGATGGCGACCCCGCAAATGAAAAAATCCTTGTGATTGTGGGTCGCGGATTTGAATCCAATCCTAAAGTTACGGAGCTGATTGCTTCCAAGCAAGCCCGAGGTTTTGAGGTCGTGACTTCCAATATGAGTGCCATCGGCACCACAGCCGTTCAAGTCCGAGAGCACATCCGAGCTTTATACACCAGCTCAGCTGGAAGCGCGCGTCCGCTGACCTACGTGCTTTTGGTAGGTGATGTGGAAACTTTGCCAGTCTACAATGCAGGCCAACACGTTACGGATAACTTCTACGCAGCTGTAGACAAAGCCGACTACAACAGTGACCGCACCTACCCCGACCTTGCTGTAGGCCGATTGTCGGTTAAGAACGCCACAGAACTCGAAGTGGTTGTTAATAAAATTTTACGATATGAAGCCGGCAACTTTGCCAATCGTGATTGGATTAAAAAAATGGCCTTCCTGGCTACGGATGATCGATACACGGTGGCCGAAGGCAGTCACAACTATGTGATCAATACCTATACGGCGCCCCTGGGTTATACTGGGCTTTTCCCAGCCAATAATTCCGCGGGTGGAGATAAAATCTATGCCATTACTAATCGTGCCGGAAACCGCGAAGTGATGCAGGCTGTGAATGACGGCCGAGTGGTGTTCAGCTACTCAGGCCACGGCGCCACAACATTTTGGGATGCTCCTCGAATGACTCAGCGAGACGTGATGTCGATCACCGCAGCTGAAGCCCTTCCCTATGCCATGTCGCATGCCTGTGTCTCGGGTTCTTTTGCCATGGGCGGGGGCGATTCTTTTGGGGAAACTTGGCTGAAAGCTCCTAAGGGTGCCATCGGTTTTTACGGAACCACGAACAGTTCTTACTGGGATGAAGACGATATTCTCGAAAGAACTTTCTTCGACGGTTTTTTCCGCGATAACCTGAAATCTTTGGGATATCTTAATATCAACGGAATGAAGGGCGTGCGCACTCAATACGGCGATACGGCCCGTAATACCATTTACTACTATGAAATTTACAACCTTTTAGGTGATCCTACAGTCAATCTCCTTCGTCAGTAAGAGTTCTAACCCTATAAAAACTGCATAAGCCTCGAGTTTCCTTTAAGGAAACTCGAGGCTTGTCAGTTTTCACCTTTGTGATTATTTCTATCTTTATGAAAGCGCGTTTATTTCTTTTTATCGCCTTCTCACTGGGTTGCTTCCTCTTAATCAAGGGCGGTATGGCCCAAGGTTCCTCCGATGAGGAAAATGCTGAAGTAGAAAACTCTGCACGTTGATATCTCTTCCGGTTGATCCGCACCTTCCCCGGATTGCGGAACTTTTTTCCCAGGCGCCTGGACTTATCTTTCAAGCCAGTCCGGGTTCCGGGAAGAGTACTCGAGTTCCTCCGGCTCTTTTAAGTAAAATACCTGAAGACTCGGCGCTTTGGGTGCTCGAGCCCAGGCGATTGGCCGCCCTGTGGGCGGCGCGGCGTGTAAGTGAAGAACTAGGGACGACCGTGGGCGAAAAAGTGGGCTACCATTTTCGCTTTGATCGCAAAGAATCGGCTAGCACGCGAATTTTATTTTTAACTGAAGGCACTTTTTTGCGTCGTTTTCTTTTAAACCCCACTCTTAAGGGAGTGGCGGCCGTGGTCTTGGATGAATTTCACGAACGGCATTTGCAGACCGATTTGGCTTTTGGGCTTTTGCGCCGCCTGCAAACAACTTCGAGGCCCGATTTGAAGCTGGTCATCATGTCGGCCACTCTGGATTTTTCTTTTCTGAAAAAGGACTTGGAAAACTTTGCAAGTTGGGAGCTTGAGCTCCCCCCACACCCTCTCACCACTGAGTACGCGGATAAAAATGAAGAGTCTTCCACGGACGCGAAAATCCTTCGCACACTAAAAGCGCAACTGGGGCGCCCTGGCGATTTTTTGGTCTTTCTACCCGGCAATCGTGAAATTCTTTCTTGTGAGCGAACTTTGCTGGGAGATTCCAGTCTTCGGCACTTAGAAGTTCGCAAACTTTATGGCTCGCTTAGCCGTGCCGAGCAGGATTTGGCTCTGTCGCCCTCCGATAAAAAGCGAGTCGTTCTTTGTACCAACATTGCGGAAAGCTCGCTAACCGTTCCGGGAGTGCGCAATGTGATTGATTCGGGATTGTATCGAGAAGCTTCTTTTTCGCACTGGAATGGGATGACCCGCCTTGAGACCCAAGAAATTTCCAAGGCGAGCGCACTTCAACGTGCGGGTCGAGCCAATCGAGAGGGGCCGGGTTATTGCTTTCGTCTTTATTCAAAGTTGAACTTTGATTCTCGCAGCAACTTTTCCCAGCCGGAATTTCTTAAATCAGACCTCTCTCAAGCATTTTTGGAGCTCTACTCCTTGGGCATTGATCCCATCCTGGATTTTCCATGGCCAGAAAGCTTGCCTCAGGAACTTGCACAGCGGGCTCAGAAGGATTTGATTTTAATTGAGGCCATCACGGAAAAGGGCGGCCGCTATTCTATAAGTCCTCTGGGTCGAAGAATTTTAGACTTCCCTTTAAGCCCACGTTTTGGAAAGGTTCTGGCCTTCTGCGAAGAAGACCCCGATGTTTTTTTAGCGGTGGCAAAGTTGGCGGCAAAAATTTCCGTGGGCCCTAGCTCCAAGCTTAATCTTTTGGAGCTATTGCGCGAGCCACTTAATCCCATGGAGGAAAAGGTTTTTTCTCAGCTCAACTCTTCTCAGCGCAAAGAGCTAAAAAAAGTCCCGACTAAAACCGAGCTGAGCCTAGAAACCCGAATTTGTAGAGCCTTTATGCTTGGTTTTCCGGATCGGGTAGCTCAAAAGCGAAGGCAGGCTCAGGTGGAGCCGGGCTTTGAAGAGCTCTTACTGAGTGAGGGTGGAACTTTAAGAATCCCCAAACAAAGCGATTTCATGGATGTAGATTTTTTTGTGGTCGTGGATGTGCAAGAAATGTTGGTGGGAAAGCAAAAACGCCTTGTGGCCAGAACGCTTTTGCCGCTGGAAGAAAAAGATCTCTGGGACTTTAGCGGGCCGGGCTTAAAAGATGGAGTGGAAGTCTTTTACGATGCTTCTAAGAAAAAGGTTTTTGAGCGTTCTTCCATTAGCTTTGGGAAGCTGTCTTTAGAGGAGCATATCAAGGGGGCTTCGGCCTCAGACCTTGTCAGTGATTTGTTGTTTAAGGAAATTTGGCAGCGCGGGGCTCCGAGTCCTGGAGCCCTTCATGAAAGCTGTGCTCACTTTGAAAAAAAATTTGGAAATAAAGAGCTTGAGATATTTTTAAGTCAACTCAGCCTCTTTGCAGAGGTCTTTCCCGAACGCAAAGGAGAGCTTGGGGAGGTAGATCTGGGCGACCTGTTGCGTGAGGCCTTTGAAGGCAAAGTTGCGCTTTCTGATTTTAGCGATTTCGACTGGAGCTACTACTTTAAATCTCAGGTCCTTTCGCCTTCTCTCCAAGGCTCGTGGGAGGGGTTTTTCCCCCGAAGCCTCCAGCTTGGCCCCAAGAAAAAATCCATCGTGGCCTATGCCTTGGGGCAAAAACCTTGGGTGGAGTCGAGGCTCCAAGATTTTTTTGGATTAAAGGAAGGGCCCAGTATTTTACAGGGCCGCTTAAAGTTAACCTTGCACCTCTTAGCTCCCAATATGCGTCCCCTACAGGTGACCCAAGATTTGAAAAGTTTTTGGACAAATGTTTACCCGGAAATTCGCCCGGCCCTCAGCCGCCGTTACCCTCGGCACCAATGGCCTGAAAATCCCCTGCACTTTGTTGTAGAATAGCCCTAAGTGCAAAAGCATCCCTTTGAGCTTCGGCTTCAAACCATTCTCAAGTCCACAAATTTTCCTTTGCGGGAGAAGGTTTACTTTGTGGGAGGCTATGTGCGAGATAGCATCCAAGGTGAAGAGTGCCAGGACCTAGATTTGGTGGTGGAATCTGAGGGTGGTGCGGAGGCTCTTTGCCGATTTTTATCGAAGAATTATCCGGAAGATTTTTCTCAACCGCATCTCTTGGGCAAAAACTATCCCATTTGGCAGATCGTGTACCAAAAGACCTTAGATATTGAAGTGGCCGATACTCACTCGGAGATGTTTCCCGATCCCCTCTCGCGGCAACGAGTTATTCGTTATGGCACGCTGGAGGAAGACTGCCGGCGTCGAGATTTTACCATCAACATGCTCTATCTGCGGGCCCTCGATTCGCAGCTCTTAGATCCTTCGGGATGCGGACTGGCCTCATTAAAAGCAAGAATCCTACGCTGTCACCCTTCCGTGGATCCGGAAAAAATATTTTCAGACGACCCGCTACGAATACTGCGCCTCTTTAGGTTTAAAGCTCGTTGGGCTTTTGAGGTGGGCGAGGGAGTTCTGCGTGCGGCCCAATCTACAATTTCGCGCCTTGAAGTGTTAAGTCCAGAGCGGATTCGAGACGAAATTATAAAAACTATTCCCAGTGGAAGGCTGGGGCCATTTTTTGAAGATCTTCGGCTCATCGGAGCCTGGGAAAAACTTTTTCCAGAACTTTTGCCCATGCCCCTTTGTGAGCAGGATAAAATTTATCATTCCGAAGGCAACGTCTGGGTGCATACCCTGGCCGTCATGCAAAAGTCGTCTCCAACAGTGGTGGGACAACTCGCCGCGCTTTTGCACGATGTGGGCAAACCTGCCGTTGCGACGCGCGTAGGGGATCGCATCAAATTTTTAGAACACGAAAAATTCGGCGAGGAGATGGCCGAAAAGTTTTTGCGACGATTTAAGTTTGAGCGTGATGTGGTGGACAAGGTTAAAAAACTGGTGCGTCTTCATTTGCGGGGAGGGGATGCCGAAAACTGGAAGCATTCTAAAGCGGCGCGAAAGTTCTTACGGGATGCCGGAGATGATTTGGAAGATTTGCTAAACCTTATCGAGGCCGACTCTCTAAGTTCACTCGATTCTCAGGGGCGGCCTCGTATTTCGCATTTAGTGCTTTTGCGGGCAGCCCTCAAAGAGGCCCAAAAAGTTCCTTTGAAAAAAGAAGATTTGATTTCTGGCACAGAGTTGATGGAGAAATTTAAGCTCCCACCCGGCGCCCATATCAAAGCTCTCAAAGCCGCCATCCAGGAATTTCAAGATGAGGCCGCTGCAGTTGGAAAGGTTTTAAGCCCAGAGGAAGCCCTGGAACTCATCGCGCCGCAAATTAAGCGGCTTTCTTATTAAGGGCTTTGCGCAAACCCTCGCGGGAGAGGCCCAGGAGTTTGGCGGCTTGAGTTTTGTTGCCACGAGTTTTGCGCAAAGCTTTTTGAATAAAAACTTGTTCAAATTCGTCTCGAGCCACTTTTAGACTGCTGAGGCCCGCGTCGTCCGAAATATAAAGGGCTACGGAAAGTGGAGTTCGAACCTGTACCTCTGCAAGGCTACTAAAATCGCTAAGTGTTAGGAGTTCCCGCTCACCGGAGCGCACTAAGGCCAGGCGCAGGCATGTTTTAAGTTCTTCCAGGTTAGCGACCCATTTTTGTTTGGCGAGGAAGGGCATGACCTCGGGACTTAGGGTCTTTTCGCGCCAACTGATCTTACGCTTCTTTAAGGTTTCAAAAAGAGCCGCCGTGAGTGGTGCAAAGTCTTCCTGACGGTCGGTTAAATCGGGTAAGTGAATTTGAAAGATAGAAACTCTTAGGAAAAATTCGTGGCGCAGTTTTTGGGACTCAAGAATTTCACTAGGATTTAGGCTGCTGATAAACAAGAGGCGACCCGTAAAGGCTATCCGCTCTCCCTCGATCTCCAAGGATTTTTCTTCAATCACTCGCATCAGAAAGCGCTGAGCGTCTTCGGTCAGTTCTTCGCAATTGTTAAAAATGTAAAAAGCGTTGGGATAGAGGTTAAAATGATCGGGAGCAGTTTTTTCCCACTCGCGGCTTTCGATCTCAACAAGCTTTTCATGTCGATCTTCACTCAGAGTGTGGATGTGCCGTGCAAACGTTTTTTTACCCGTGCCGGCCGCACCAAAAATAAATATGGGAGTGGATTTGCTTGCCATTTGCAGGGCTCTATCGATGTTTCTCTTGAGCTCAGGATGTGCGGAGTTCCAAAAGAATGACGACATGCTTAACTTATCGGCTAAGTATTGAGAGATCTTAAAGAAGGCGCCCTTTGGTGCGGGGCGCCAAATCTCGGGACGCGTTAAATTTAGCTATAGAGGCAAGTCCCCCGACTCTTTGGGGATTTTTGGAGCTCCCTTGTCGGATTTCTTAAAAGCAGGAAGACTGGTGAAATGCGATATTTCTTAAATCTTCTGTTTTTAATCTGTCTTTCGGTTGAGGCGGGGCCCAAGACTTCACTTCAGACTCTGAAGGCAAAAATTTATTTGGATAGCGATAAGGAGCTGAGTCAGCCCCTGCTGTGGTGGGAGAGAAACGACACCCGTACAAAAGAGGGTGTGGAGGTAAAAACCGAATTTAAAGATTTTGCGAGTGGCGAGGTTCTTTTGCGCGAGAAAGTAAGTTACGGCGAGAAGGGAGGGAGTCTTGTTTTTCTGAGCTCCTTCCAAGATAACTTTCAGGGCAAGGAAGAAATTTCCAGCACGATGGATGGATCGCACTATAAAGTCACCATGCTTAACAAAGAGAATGGGAAAGAGAAGAAGTTCGAATACGCTTTTAAAGAGGACGAGCGCCGCTTGGGCTCCGATGAAATTGTGCCCTTTATTATTCACGAAGCTGCGGCTCTCAAGGAGGGGACTCGCTTTCCCTTTAAATACTTTGTGAACGACCGCATGGATTTTTATTCCTTTGAACTACGTCGTCACGAAAGTGCCGAGGGACTTTTGTCCGTGCACATGCGACCGATGAGCTTACTGATTCGTATGCTCATTAAGTCTCCGGAGTTTTTGTTTACGGAGGCAGAGGGTAAATTAAAGATCAAAGAGTTTACGACCCGAATGCCGGTAAAGATTAAAAATAGCTTGGGGCGTTGGGTGGATTTTCGAGGCCGCGCGATTTTGGAGTAGGGATGGTGCTGGGTTTTTAGCCCAAAAACTTTTCCCGTAAGATTTGCTTTAGCTGGGTATAAGCCGAGTGAGCCGCAATAAATTTTGTAGCGGCATCAGGTGCCAAGTTATGGTCTGGATGCAGGCGAAAAGCGGCCTCACGCCACTCACTTTTGACCAAGGCCAAGCTAATGCGTGCAAAGGTTTTTTCCACAGCACTTTCAAAGGCTAAAAGTTGTGAGAGTTCTTGGGGACTTAGTTTCTCCCGAGGCAAGCCGCCTTCACCAAAGGGCGGAATGATAGAGACATGGGTGGCCATTTTTGGGCCCGATTCACTAGCCCAAAAAAGAGGGTTGGCCAGGGGACTAAAAGTCGCAGTCGCTTTTGATGGGCCGTGGCTAGAAGGAGCGGAATAGAAATTCCGTTCAGCCTTTTGTAGTTTTTCTTCTAGCAAGTCTGCAAAGCTGGGTTGGTATCTGACCATAACCCTCTATCGGCATTCACGAAAAAATAATGTAACGAAATCCTGAACCCTCGATAATGCTTTGCTTCTTAAATTCCTGTGGCAGTTTGCGTCCCGGCCACTTTAAAACTCGCCGAGAAAAGTTGGAATTTTGACACAACTCCCAAATTTCACCGAAAGCGACTTCCTGGTTTTGAGTAAGCTCGCGCAGAGCCTGCATTTCCTTTTTGGGAAGAGCAGAGGAGGTGCCTTCTTCCGCAAACATCGGGTCCAGGTAAAGCAGATCAAAGTCTTTAGCGACTTGGGCACGCTCAACTCCATTGCCCAATTGCGCCTGAATATTTTCCAAAAGTGATTTGGGAAATATCTTATGCGAGTCCAAAAAAGCTTGATGCACCTGCGGCTCAATTTCCCAGCTCTCCACCCAAAGCCCTGCGGCCGCCATCAGCAAAGCTTCGCGTCGCCATCCCCCAAAGACATCAAGAACCCGTGTGCCGGCCTTGGGCGATCCGAGGCTTTTAATCAGGGCTTCATGGCGAGGCTTTTTCATGGCCTGGCCGAGACGTTCAATAAAGGCACGAGAGTAGGGAGAGGCTACAGACATGGTGGCAGTTCTTTACCATGAAGTCGGGGGACTTAGCATTTGAGCAGTAGGTGGGGGCTTAGATCTTTTGCCGGGCTTTTCATTCTTGTCCCTCTGTGACCTAGATTGACTCCAAAATATTGGCATAAAAATAATGTAGTAATTTTACGACATATCTGCTAATGTCATTTGGGTGATTCTTCGTGAGTACACTGTCGCGATACGTCTCAATGGGCATTTGTGGAGGAGAGTATTTATCAGCGACCATTATGAAGAGAGACATAAAGAACACATGACCGATGCTTTGGTTTTGAAACTGTTGAAGGCTATAGACGGCGAGCACTTTCCGGTTCAGGCAGTGCGTCCAGATGGGCACAGGATTTTGAAGGCTGACCCGGTGTTTTTCAACGGAAAGTCGCATCGGTTAATTATGACTTTTCACCCAGATGCTGATTATCTCGGAGTGATCAACGCATTTAGGAGGCGATTGAAATGAAAAAAACCTTACCCAGCTTTGAAGCCATAAAAGAAATGCAGAAAATTGCTAAGAAGCTCCCTGCTTCGGCAACACTTTCTCCTAATGCCTCCAAGCTTGATCGGGAAAAGTATAAGCTTTGCCGGGAATTTGTGATTTATATAAACGAATCAGAGATGACTCAGGCGGAGCTGGCTAAGAAGCTTAAAATCAGCAGAACTCGCGTGACGGAAATTGTGAATTACAAAATTAAAAGACTGAGTTTGGACACGCTTTTTGAGCTTTTGGAGAAGATTGATAAGAAAGCGGAATTGAAGGTCGCGTGAAGAATTTTAAATTGTAGAGAGACAATGCTGAAACAATTGCCGGTATTGAATCCGCCCCCGTCGCACCTCCAGCATCACCATCCCTTCGCACTAGTAAAAAAATGCCAAACTCCTTCATGAGCCCTCTGGCACGTGCTTTGCACCGTAGTTCCCTGAAATGAGGAAACAAAAATGAATCTAAAAATATCCACATCCATTCGTGTTCTCGCTTTTGCGGCCGTTCTCCCACTAGCGTACGCCGAAACCACTACAACAGAAAAAGTACAAAATAAAAGCGAAGGAGCTGTAAAAGACCTAAAGCAAGGAGGGCGCGAAATGAAAAAAGATATCCGTAATTCCACCGGCAATCACAGCACCAAAGAAGACATCAAAGATGGCGGAAAAAACATTAAAGATGACATTGAGCATGGAGTTAAAAAAACCAAACGCAAATTGGACTAACGGTCCATGCTAGGTTCTAGCGGCACTCGGTCAAAGGCCCGGCGTTCCCATTCTCTATTGGGTCCGGGTTTTTGACCCTCTTCATAGCTTTCAACTTCTGAGCTTTTTGCCGTGGCATCTTCTAAGCGGCGGTGTTCTAAACCGTTCCAAATTTCCGCAGTGTGGGGCAAAACGCGCAGGAGGGCGAGTTCTGGATCCGTGGGACCGAGGGGAAACCACTGGGTAAAATCCTCCTCCCAAATTTGTCCAATAATAGCGCTGTCACGTTCCACTTCGGCCACCCCGGAAACGGCTAAATAGACCTCTTCTTCCGGGTCGCTAAAGCTTAGCCCCACCTGGTGGTGCTGGCTGATCTCCACTGTTTTCAGTGAGGGATCGTTGGTCAGGTATAAGAGGCTCCCGTCATCATCCATGGCCAAGGTGTACATGGGGCGGCTGAAAATTTTGCCGTGATCTCCTTGGGTGCTGAGCATGACCACCGGATTAATATTGAGGCATTTTTCGATTTCAGACCGTATTTCTTTGGAAGAATTGTACATAAAAGCTCCTTTTTTGGGTTCTTGCCTCAGAGTGCAAGCAGAACTTATGCCAAGCATTATCCAGCTTTTAGGCATCGCATTAAAAAGTCTTTATAAAGAGAATAAAAGTTACAATCCCATCCCCACCTTGCTAAACCCAGCCCAGCGAATTTGTTTCCATGGGGGGAACAAGTGGGGGTTCAAAGTGAATTTTAAATTGCTTTTTAGTTTTTTCGCGCTCACCGTTTCGGTGGGCGGCTTACGTGCCGAAACAAGATACGTAAGAATTACCGAAGCCGAAGACACGGATTCTTCAGTGGCCAACATCATACAAAAGATCAACCAGCAAACCGGTTTTAACCTCAGGGTCCAAGACTTTGTGTCGGTAGAAGACCGGAGTTTAGCCACGAGCCATTTTTCGATGCTCAGTCAGAGTGTGGCAGGTACAATGGTTCACGGGGCTCAAATTAGAATTTGGAAGAATCCGGCGACTTCCGCTTTAATTCAAGCAGAAGCTCATGTGGAAAATCCACAGCCTCTCCAACAGATCGCCGCCATTCCGCCCGCGGCACCTCTCGCTAAAAATTCGGAGGTGACGGCACTCGTGGCGGGAGTGGTCATGAATCATGAAGATTCTAAGCCCTTTCAAATTGTAAAATCTACACGCTACTGGAAAGACGGCCAACGCGTGCAAGTGGTGCGTGTGCGAGCTCGCCGCGGTTATCACACCGTCACGGTCTCGCTGACTGAGAAAAAAGTTTTAACAAAGCGTTACGACGAATTTCCCCAGGATGACTTTAGCCTTCAGGCTGATCTCTATCCCATTTACGAAGAAGTTGAGGGAAGTGGTGAAAGACTTCCCCGAGTGCGTGCGGAGTTAAAGTACCTCAAAGGTGAAGTGCGACGCGCGAACGGCCAAGATCCCTACGCGGCTTTAAATGATCGAAGTTATTTTGAGAGTATGTTTGACCCCGTGCGCGGTGCTACCGCTGAAGGTCAGCAACAAGGTTACTGGTCGATGGCTGTGGTGAATACTCGGGCTAATGAGATTCGAGACAGCTATCCCTTAGTGGCCAACTCCTTCGACAATGGCGGTGTCATTTTAGAAGGGCGCTATGCGACTGTGAATATTCACCCTGGGGCCGCCTCACTGGCGAATCTGCCCTTTGCGCTCCAGCCCTCGCTGCAATTTCGGCCCGACTGGAAATTGGGTCTTAATGGGGGTCGTCCCGACTTCCAAATGATTCCCTCTTCCACTTTTCTTGGCAAAACAATTTTGTCACAAGAAGAGGCCCTGGCACGCCCAGCACGTCGCTTAGATAATCATGATCCTGTGGCCTATATGGGTGACGGTTTTGATGAGTTGCAAGTTTATTACTCGGTCAACACCATGATGGAATCTTTGCACTCCATGGGTTTTGCAGATCCCGAACTTTCCACTCGTCCCTTTCATGCCTTCCTTTATGACCCAGATATTTCCATGCGCGACAATGCCTATTACACCAACGACACTATTAACTTCACCACCTATTCTTCGAAAGCTCCGAACTACGCTCGCGATAACTCCACCATTTGGCATGAGTTGGGTCATGGGGTGATGGATCGATTGATGGGTGAGGGCATTACACTGGCCGACACTGGGGGTTTGAGTGAGGGGATGGCCGACTTCTTAGCCTCACTCGTGATTGCCGATAAAATGGAAGGTCAAGTTTACCCCGGCATGAATAATTACCGCATTCGCAACCGCACCGGCTTTCATTTAACCAATGAAGTGCACGACGATGGTGAAGCCTACGGCGGAGCCATGGAAGATCTCAAAAATGCGGCTATCGCAGCCCAGGGTCGAGTGGGATTGCACAAAGTCACCGATCTCACCATGGAGGCCATGCGTCTGACACGTAATCACCCGGGCCTCACGGCGGCGGGCTGGTTTGAACATATGCTCTTTGCCGACTCTCGCGGAAGTGAAGTTCGAGCTAAGGGTGAAATGAAAGACCTGATCTTGACAGCTTTGAATGGTCGAAACTTTAGCTTGGATGCCAACGTGGCACTCGCTTCCTTTAGCTTAAAAAATGGAAATGCTGAAGTGGCCTCCGGCGAAACTGGATCTCGTCAAGCGCCCTTGAGCACCTCGATTCGAGCTACTGAAACGAAGACTTTTGACCTCAAGGCCACCTTGAAAGATGGGGACTTCTACAAGTTCCAGTACCCGGTAAAAGTGAAAGTTTTCTATCAGTCAGGCCCCCTCCAAGGAGCCGTGGACTGGGTGGGTGAAGATAGCGAGCCCTTGGTGGCTACACTCAACGCTTCGGGAGACACTGTGAACATTCCCGTATCTGTAAAGGGCCAGTGCGATGCCGTGAATCGTGAAGACGGTACTTGCGTGGACTACGCCTACGTGCAGATTTGGAATAACGATGCAGCTGCAACTCAGCCCGTTGCGAAAAAGCGTTTCTACTTAAAGATTCGAACAAAAAACTAAGGGATTTATCCCGTAGTGAGCATGCCGCAGGCGATGCCAGTCACCGTTTCGCGCAGAAGATCTTTTTCAGCACGACGCGAGGCTATGATTTGGATCATATTTAGCGGATGAATCATGGGCGAACGCAGCTGAATGCTTTCGCCCAGCCAAGGCCGAAACCAGACGAAGTCTTTCTCTCCGCTCATGGCGGTTAAAAAGGCTTCGGCTCCTTTAAGCTCTAAACAAAAATTCTCAAAAACAGTTTTTTGCACCTGCGGATCGAGCGTGGAGTTTTGCAAATAGAGCTGCCAAACCGAAAGTTCGACCTTAGCCAGTGTGAAGCCCAGTTGCTTTACGAAGGAAGAAAAAAGCGGGTTTTCTAAAAAGATCTTTTTGAGTTCTGCTTTTTCAGTCACTGAGAATTTTTCGTAGGCTGAGCCGACTCCCCACCACGTGGGTAGCAAATTTCGGGTTTGGGTCCAAGCCAGGACCCAGGGGATGGCGCGTAAATCCTGTAAGCCCCGCAGAGATTTGCGTTTATTCGGACGGGAACCAATTTTTAGATCTTGCAAATATCGATAGGCGGTAGCTTTTTCTACCACCTCTAAAAAAGAGCTCCCCTCAATGAGTTTGCGATATTCGCTTTGCACGAGTCCGCAGAATTTCTCTAGTAGGGGGTTGGAGCTATCTCGAGGGGATTGGGCATTTTGGGCTGAGGCCACGGCATCCAGTTGGCTCTGCAGGATTTCAGGGCTGGCGAAGGTCCGTTGAATCATTTCCCCTTGGAGAGTGGCCTTATAGGGATGAAAGGCCCGACTCGGCCACCAAGCACTTTGCTCTTTAAAAGACCCTCCTCCACGCGCCACGCTGCCGCCGGAACCATGAAAATAAAGGGGTTTGAGTTTTTTTCTATTAAAAAGTTTCTCCAGTTCACTAAGTGATTTTGCCATAAGGTAACGGCTCGGGAGAACCCCAATTTCCTTAGCCGAGTCGGAATAACCCAGCATCACTTCAAAGTCTTCTCCAGATCTTACAACGGCCTCCACTATTTGGGAGCTCTCGCGTAAGGCCGACTCTTTTTCAAAGAGCGGCACCACTCGCAATCGGCCTTGAAGGCCGGCTTCCCGAATAAGCTGAGCTGCAATTTTTAAATCGGCTGCAGATTCAGTCATGCTTACGATCAGAGAAGCCGCGTAAAAATTCTCGCCCTTTCGTGGGCCTTGAAGGGAAGCCAAGCATCGGAGCATGCGCCAGAGTCCAAAGCTTTCACGCTTCTTAGCGGCCACGATTTCGCGCAGCACATCGGAAGACTCGCGCAACTCAAGGGGCAGCACAATGAGAGGGAAGAGGCCAAAGATTTTATCCAACCTTCGAAGCTCGGGGCTACCAACTCCATGTTGGGCTTCGAAGAGTTTTTGGGCTCTAGAAAAACTCTGGCGAAATCTTTGAACTCGAAGTTCATCGCGGGGAGAGATTTTTTTTAGAGTTTCTAGGTTGCGATTGACCTCCGTCATGGCCTGTTTAAAGCGGGATTTCTTTTCACTTCCAAAAGATTCCTGCCAGGGCCGAAGTTCCCTTTTGATAAGAGTTAAAATTTGCTGGCGCGAGGAATGAAGACTTTCCATTAAGCTTCGCTGATCGATGCCTGGGTGCCCGTCTTTGTCGGCGCCCACCCAAGACTTCAGGCGAATTTTGTGGTCCGCAGATATATTTTTAAGAAGCAGATGAAAGACCTCCGGACGTAGCAAAAAGTCGGTGACGTGAAATATTTCGTCTTTAGGCTGGGGCTTTTTATTCCGCGCCAGTGGTAGCTTCCAGGCGGCCCGCAACCAGTAGGAAAGCTCTTGGTCGTTGTGAGCTTGGGCCCGCCCTTCAAGGCGCTCCATGAGGCAACTTTGAATTTGCGAAAAAATCCCGAGCATCTGAGGGCTGCGAGCCTCGGTGGGGTGGGCCGTAAGAACCCACTCTAAGTCCAACGAAGCCCCTCCCTTTAGCGGCTTTTCTTTGTGGGCAATACGAAAGCTTCGGTAGGCACTTTCGCAAGAATTCATAAGTTCGAGCATCAAAGAAAATGCGCGGCAATAAAGATGAAGGTCGGTGTTGGAGGCACTTGCCAGCTTGGCAAATTCTACTTTGAGAACTTGGGATTTTTTTTCGTTGCTTGCGTCACGAAGGTCCGCCATCTTTTGACGAAGATCTTCTACGCGCTTAAAAAGCTTATCCCCGCTGGTTTCCCGAATAAGCTCCCCCAGCAGGCCCACGCTTTCTTTGACAAGCAAACGTAAGGTGGCAGGCAAGTGGAGCTGTTCTGACATGGGGCTAAGGTTCATTTTTATAGGAGAAGTGTCAAGCTTCGGTGGGTCCTAGCCGGCTCCGCGAGTCTCAGGCATAATGGGCGGATGGTAAGTGTAGACACCTTGCGAAAGACTTGGCTCCTAAATGATTTGGATCCTACTGAGTTAAAAGCCTTAGCGGATGCTTGTGTGGAGACCACGGTAAGTCCTGGCAAATCTGTTCTAGCCAAAGATCAAAAAAATGATTCACTTTGGATTGTGGCTAAGGGGAATGTGGCCGTTCAAGACAAAGATAATTCTGGAGTGCTTCGACGGGTTGCGGAGCTTAAAGAAGGGGATATTTTTGGAGAAATGTCTTGGCTAGACGGCCAAGCCGCCAGCACTTGGGTAACAGCAGGCGCCGATTGCGTGTTGCTGCGAATATCATTTGAAGATTTTAATGCAATTTTAAATCAGTACTTGGAAGCCCAAGTCCAAGTCTTAAAAAAGTTTGCTATCAATCTTAGCCAAAGACTTAGGGGTTGAGCATCTCGCCTAATTTGGGTGTGGAGCAGTCTCTTAGGCCATCAATATAGCCCTTAAATCCGGCATGTACCAAGATGCAGCTATTTTTGCAATCCGTATCAAGACCGCCGTTTGCTTTTGGGCAATTGTTTACGCAGTTAGTAGAGAGGCCCTGGAGAAAGCTTGCAAACGATTCTTCACTTCCTAAGTTTTTGCACTCCGTTTTGATAAATCTTTGCATCGCGAGGAGACTATTCTTAAACCCGTCAGAATATAAAAGTGGTCGATCGCAGAGACGCTGGGCAATTTTATTCATGGCTCTTATTTCTAGGTCTTCTTCAAAATGTCTCGTCTTTTTGTCACTAGGAGCCGTGTTATTTCCCCAAGAAGTCGTAGAAAGCATGGTTAAAAGTATAAAAATTAATTTCATTTCTTCTCCACATGTCTCTTATTTTTTTTCTTCTGGCGCTTCACTTTGCAGGCCTGCAAATCGGCGGGATTTACCGTAACTCCAGCTACCGCTTGATCGTTCATGATAGGAGCCAGGCAGTCTTTCCAAAGCCCCTTGGCTTCCTTATGGGCGCCTTTGGCAAAGCCTGCAGCTTCGCAAGCTTCTTTAATTTTTCGACAAGGGTTGGGGCCCTTTTTATCTTTGGCTTGGGCCAACATGCTAATCCCAAGTATTAGACCAAGGCTGAGTGTAAACTTTTTCATAGATTCTCCTTCATTTAGTGTAGCGAGTTTTCGGACTAAAACTAGCCCCCACTCCCGTGAGGAGCCGTGGCGGGGCTTCCTGCCGTGATGGGGCAAAATCTTAGCAAGGCCGCTCTTAGGGCCTCATATTCCTCGTCTTCCCCTAGCTCTTCCATAACTAAGGCTTGGCTTTGAGGGATAATTCTTTGAAGGCGGGCGCTAAGATCTTTTCCTTCCTCCAAAAGTTCTTTTACTTTTTTTGCTCGCAGAGGAATGTCGCTCACCTGAAATATTTTCTTTTGATTATTTTTCCACCACCACTGGGCATTTTCAATTTCGGCGCCTACCCCTTGGCCGGGGGCTAGGTCTAGGGTGGGAGGGCTGCCCGACTCTTCGTCGAGGATGAGAAAGTCATGCACTTTGATTTTGTCTGAGGGGCTGGGGATTCGAAAGGTCAGGAGGCGTTTTTCTTCGGCTGCTTTTTTGCGAAGCTCTGCCTCCGTCACTTCGCTTCGAAAAATCCGATTATCCACAATATAATATATTTTATTGGATAAGTTATGACTTCGTCCGGGAACACGGGAGCCCCGAATAAAAAAGCCCTCGTCCCCTTCCACTCGCATAAAGAAGGGAATCTTTTCTCGACTACCGTCAACGAGCGTCACTACCCCTTTTTGGGTTTTCAGCCGGCGCACACAATCAATAAAGGAGCTATCGGCAAAGGAAGGGGAAGTCGCCATAAGGCTTATGCCCAGGCTTAAAATACGTTGGTATCTCACAAGATCTTATCGGGTTTGCGGCCCCCTTACTTGAGTCTCTTTGGGCAGGTCAGAAAGCTTAACGAGTTTTAATGGACTCTATCTGCTGCATCAGGGGCTGGTCGCGTTCTGTAACTAAATTCACTACGAGACCCGCCCGCCCCGCTCGGGCCGTACGCCCCACTCGGTGGATGTAGTTTTCGATTTGTTGGGGCAGATGGTAATTTATCACGCGCCCCACATGCTCCACATCCAAACCGCGTGAGGCGAGGTCAGTAGAGATGAGCAATTGGGCTTTTCCCTCACGGAAGGCCTTAAGATTTTTTCGGCGTTCGGCCTTGTCCATCTCTCCGCGATAAATGGGGCAAGGGATGCCCTTTGAGCTGAGTTCTTCAGCGAGTTTATCGCATTGGGCACGGGTGTTTGTAAAAATCAGGGTGCCGCCCTTAACAGGAGTGCTCAGTAATTTTTCTAATATAGGGAAGCGCTTGCCATCAGCAACCTTGCAGTTTTTAGTGCTGAGTGTGGGCACCATGCGATGACTTCCTCGACTGCGAATGACTTCGGCATTGGAAAACATATTGCTAATAAATCCTTGGACTGCAGGAGAAATCGTAGCTGAGAATAAAAGCATTTGGCGTGTCACCGGGCAGGCCTTCACAATTTTTGTAGCGTCGTTTAAAAAACCCTGGTCCAGCATTTGGTCGGCTTCATCAAAAACGAGAAAGCGTACGTCATCCAAAAAAAGTTTTCCCTGATCCATAAGCTGGAGCATGCGCCCCGGAGTGGCCACCAGCACTTCAAAATTACCCGCCACGTTGCGTTTGGCCACGGCCATTTCGGTCCCCCCCAGCACCGTTCGAACTCGCAGGCGGGTTTCGTGGGTGAAGGGTTTAAATACTCGGGACACTTGCTCACCGAGTTCTCGGGTAGGGACCACCACTACGGCCCGAGGCCTGGCCCCATTTTCAACTTTATCTCCAGAATTTTCTAAGGATTTGACCAAATGTAAAATAGGCAGAGCGTAGGCTAAAGTTTTTCCGCTGCCCGTTTCGGCCACACCAATAATGGACTTACCGGCCAAAAGCTTGGGCAAAACCAAGCTTTGAATCTCGGTGGGCTGGGTCAAATCTTTGTCTTTGAGGGTTTTGCGCAAGGTAGGTAGCAGCTCGAAGGTAGCAAAGGTAATCATTGGCCTTTCCTATCTTTTTTTAGGCACGAGGCCTAGGAAAATGCTAGAGCTCGACTCCCTATGATTCACAACGATGTGCTCCGCAGTCTCCGCTACACTCTGAATGTCAGCGATGCAAAAATGGTCGAAATCGCAGCTTTAGGCGGGGCCACCGTAACGGAGTCTGAAATGAAAAGTTATCTCCTGCGTGAAGAGGAGCCGGGCTTTCTTAACTGTTCTGATGAGATTATGGCCCGCTTCCTTAACGGCTTAGTTATCTTTAAGCGGGGGGTGGATCCTTCTCGTCCCGCCCAAGCCCTGGTGACCCCCGTTACCAACAATATTGTACTTAAGAAAATTCGCGCTGCCTTTGAGCTTAAAGAAGAAGGGCTGCGTGCCATCATTGAAAAATCGGGGCTAAAGCTAAGTAAAACCGAGCTTAATGCTTTGTTTCGCAGTGTGGAGCACCGAAATTACCGAGAATGTGGCGACCAGTTCCTGCGGAATTTTTTAAAGGGTTTGGGCTCCAGCTTAGAATAGAGGCTTAGAAATCGGCTAAACTGGGCGGGTGAAATCAATCCACAGTGGCGAACTACCTAAGGCTCTTTTAGTTTCAATAAAAACTTCTGAATCGACTCAGTTAGAGGCCGAGGAATCCCTTCAGGAATTGGAGAGACTCGTCACCACTCTAGGCTTTCGAGTGATTGCCACTGAATGGCAAAATCGCCCCCATACTCGGGGCTCCACCGTGGTAGGTGAGGGAAAGCTCAAGGCCTTGGCACGCTACACCGGAGGACCGGGCTTTGTGGAAAAAGCGAGTTTTGCCACCAAATCCAAGGCTGCGCAAAAACTTGCCGCCCAGGAAGAAGATGAGGCGGCAGAAGACGAAGAGGGCGACAACGATATTATGGCTGAGGCCATGGGGAGTGATCCCGCGGACCATGCGGATGTGGTGGTCTTTGATTGTGATCTCACACCTTCTCAGCTGCGTAACGTCGAGAATGCTCTGGGTGTGGAAGTTTTAGACCGCAGTGGTGTGATCATTGAAATTTTTAGTCGGCACGCCAAAACGCGAACGGCTAAACTTCAGGTCGAAATTGCCCGACTCAATTACCTTGCGCCCCGCCTTCGTGAAAGCGGTGGGGCCAGCGAACGACAAGCCGGACGGGGCTCCGGGGAAAGCTCGCTTGAGCTCGACAAGCGAAATATTCGCGACCGGGTAAACGAGTTAAAATCCGAACTCGCCGCAGTACAAAAAGAGCAAGAGAGTCGGCGCACCGTTCGGTCAGATCAGCTCTGCGTGGCCCTAGTGGGCTACACCAATGCGGGAAAATCTTCCACGATGCGGGCTCTCACCGGAAGCCAGGTCTTGGTAGAAGATAAGCTCTTTGCCACACTCGATACCACGGTACGAGCTCTTCATCCTGAATCTCATCCGCGAATTTTAGTTTCCGATACGGTGGGCTTTATAAAAAAATTGCCTCACGATTTGGTGGCTTCTTTTAAATCCACTCTCGATGAGGCTCTCAATGCCTCTCTTTTGCTTTATGTGGTGGATGCTTCGGACCCTACTTTTTTCTCGCAGCTAGAGGTGACTCGCAAAGTGCTAGAGGAAGTGGGGGTGGGTGACGCCCCCAGTTTGGTTGTCTTAAATAAGTCTGATCGTCTCACAGAAGAGGAAAAAAGTTCACTTAAAAGAGAGTTCCCACTGGCGCTACTTATATCCTCGCGCAATCCCGATGATATTAAAATCCTTCGTGAAAAAATCATCCGAGTCTTTGAGAAAGACATGGTAGAGGAAGAAATTTTTGCGCCTTACACCATGGCAGGTATTGTGGGAGAAATACGTTCTACGATGCGTGTTGTGGATGAGATTTTTGAGAACGAAGGGGTGCGCTTTAAAGTGCGGGCCCGTAAGGCCGACTTAGAAAGGCTAAAAAAGAAATTTCTGTGAGCTGTGTGTACATTGCCCCCGTCGACCGGGTGGCAGAACTTAAAGATGAGATTCGGCATATCACCTTTGAGCAGGGAAATTTTCTTATTGCTGAGGGTCCCCTGCAAAAATCTTACTGGGCCCAAAATATTTGGTCAGATATTCAGCGGGCGCCGGTGGAGTCCATTCAGAAAGCTGCCAACACGCTCAAAGCCATTCAGCGTCGGTGGTGGCACTTTCCATTGCAAGCGGTTCGCCGCACCAAGCTTATTCAAGAAGCCTTGCCGCCTTTAAAGCATAGCCCTCTGGCATTTCCTACCACCTTAAGTTCTTCGCCCTTGGGCTCCTTTGCCCTTCTCTCAGAGAACGAAATGATTTTTTCGCCGGACTGCAGTTCCCCTCTTCCCAATGGGGAGTCGCTCTTTGCTGCGCCTCAGGAAATCATGCCAAGTGAGGCCTATTTAAAACTGTGGGAAGCTCTCACGCTTTTAGCTAGATTTCCAAAGCATGGCGAGCACTGCTTGGACTTAGGATCTTCGCCCGGTTCCTGGACGCAGGCTCTCTTAAATTTAGGAGCTCGGGTCACATCAGTAGATAAGGCCGATCTGAGTCTTGCAGCTTCAGAGCGGCTGAAGTTTTTAAGGCAAGATGCCTTTAAGCTTGAGCCCCAAGATGTAGAGGAGCCCCAGTGGATTTTTTCCGATATCATTTGCTACCCCGAAAAACTTTTAGAATTGGGTCGCAAATGGCGGGCCGCCTATCCCCAGGCCACTTTTGTTTTCACGATTAAGTTTCAAGGCAAGTGGGATAAGGGCATTGTAAGCCAGTTCCGGCAAATACCCCATTCTCAGGTGCGGCACCTCTACAACAACAAGCATGAACTGTGTTGGATGCATGGGAGCTAATTTATTTTTCCGCGAAAACCTTTAGTTTGAGTTTCCATTTAGCGGCCTCAGCGCCGGTGGGGTGAATTTGCTGACCATATTCTTTGTCGAGAATGTAATAACTGGCTGAATTTGATCCTACGTAGAGATAAATTGTGGAAGCTGTGAAAGAAAGCCGTTGGTAAAATCCGACCGTGGCGTAGTTTTCTAAAACGTATTCCTCTCCAGCTGAAAAGCCGCGCTGACTAATGAGAGATTCAAGAGTGAGCGCCACAAAGAGAATTTTTTTTCCAGGATAGGGATTGGGAATCGCCAGTTTTGTGAGATTTCCAGAAAATACATCTCCCACATTTGGGATGTCCACGGTTGTGCTTTGAATGCTTGAAGAGGCCTCACTCACTGAGCACTTTTCCAACGTACCACCCCCGGCAGCATCGGCGACAAGAACACGGAAGGTATAAAGCGGGGCCTTCAGCACTATAGCTCCGAGGGAGCCGTCTTGCTTCTTAGCTTCCAAAGCGAGGGTGGTGGTGAAAACCTTATAGTCTACAGATCCCTCTCGCTGGATGCCATTGTAGACGGCACTCGTGAAAGCCATCTTTTCTAAGTTCATGCCGCCACCTACACTGGCCCCAAGTTCTGCAATGGTCGTGTTCCCGTGAAAAATTTTTGCCACAGAAAGCGGGCCTGTAAGAATGTCGCTGCCTAGAGTGGGAGTGCCGGTGAAAGTGAATTTGATTTTAGTATTGTCGGCGTTGCGGAAAGCATTGTCACACGCCTTGGTGCTCGTTACCAAGGTCAAGCCACTTTTTATAATGTCAAAATCCACAGCATTCTGAACGTTCTTTTGTCCCTTAGAAGCATTGTTTAAGAAGGTGATAAATGCCACAGCCAAGACGCTCAACAAGGCCATCGCCACCAAGATCTCTAAAAGGCTAAAGCCTTTGGAGCGCTTCCGCTCATCCGTGAGTTTTTTTGTAAGCATTTAAGCGGTGGGAGCTTCTTCAGTAGCGGGGGCATCGCTGGGTGCCGCTTCCGACTTAGGCAAGCCCGCTTGGACTAATTTTGCGGCTACAAGAATTCGGGTTTTATCCATTCCGTTCACAATTTTGCCTTTGAGAGTGCGCACCATAAAACGACCCGAACGTTTTTTAGAGATGAGGTGCTCACTGGTATTTTTTGAAGTGCTTTTAGTTTTCTTGGGTGTTGCCATGCCCCCATCATAGAGTGAAATTGTTAAAAGGAAACTTTTGGAATGACGCGGAGCTCTCTCGCCTCGTTTTATGAATCCGCTAGGATGGCCCTATGCAAGCGAAAACCCCCACGACTATCACAGCGGCAGACCTTAAAGTCATTGCCCTGGCGGCGGATTTCTTCGAAGACCCTGGCCTATTTTCCAGGCTCTTAGGTTTAAGCGGGAATTTTATCGAGGACGGCGTCAAAAAGCTCCCTCCAAAAATTCAGATCGCCGTTCAAAAAACTTCCACCCAAGCTATTCAAAAATGTTTGTGGGCGGCTGTTAAAACGGTGGATAGAATGGATTCCCCTTCGCCCACCCTCCAAGACGCCGCTCTTAACAGCCAACGGCAGTGTCGGCGTCATAGCGTAGCCACCGGTGTAACGGGCGCTTTAAGTGGATTTTTTGGACCCGCCACTTTAGTCATCGAAATTCCTTTTTCCACTTCCCTTATGATGCGCTCTATCGCCCTCACCGCCCAGGAATACGGTTTTGACCTACGCGACCCTGAAGTTCTTATGGATTGCCTCTTTGTTTTTTCCTTAGGCGGCCCCAACAAAGCAGATGACGGCATGGATACGAGTTACCTGGCGAGTCGCCTGGCCTTTCGCTCAGTCGTGAAAACGGCCCTTGAGAGCATCGGTGCCGTGCCCGTTAAATCTTTGTTGGGGATGATTGAAAATCAATCTACCCCAGTTCTCGCGCGCCTTGTGAGCCGGGTGGCCGACAGATTTGGACTTCGGGTCGGCGAAAAAATATTAGCTCAGATGGCCCCTATTGTGGGAGCTTTAGGGGGCGCGAGCATTAACGTGGCCTTCGCGAATTACTTTGGCACCGCAGCTCGGCATCATTTTGCTCTTAAAAACTTAGGGAATAAATACGGGGCCGAAAGTGTGAACCGCGCTTACCAAGATCACTCGCTCATTAAAAATATAAAAGGGCGCACGTCTTCTTCGGGTGTCCACTCCCAGTAGCGCAAAAGAATTCGGTAAACCAAAAGTCCCACTTCGCCTTCGCCCAGAGTTAAGTAGCGAAAAGACTGGGTCATCAAGTTCATGCGAGTGAGCCCCATGAAAATACTTACGGGGTTTATGAGCTCACTCACATAGGCGATGGTGTTGGCGATGGCATTGGCCCCCATCACCTGAATCATGATGTCGCCTGACTCTTCCTCGTGTAGGGAAATTCTTAGCTCTGAGGAAAATTCGCTGCGATTGTCGGAAAGACTCACGTGAACAAAGGCAATGGGTCCGCTGAAACGGTAATAGTTTCGAAGCTCCTGAGACTTGCGGGCCTTGCGCTCAGGGCTAGGGTCCATCAGGGGTACCAAGTGAACTTTTTTATTAAGTATGCGAGACCAAATCTCAGCCGAGCTCTGGTCTACTAAATTAATATTATCTACCCGAAGTTCCATAGCTCTTTGAGAGCGGCTAAAGGCCCCCAATATAAGAAAGGTCAAGACAAAGGCGCCGGCTATAATCAAACCCTCAGGTTTTAGATAGACGTTATCAAAAAAGGTAAAGGCAAAAACTGCGGATACAATCCAAAAATAGATACTCTTAATTCTTTTGCGTTTACTGGAATGAGCCGAGTCCTGGCCTTCTCGCCAAATCGCCAAGGCCACGGCGATGGCCGCCGAAAGCATCAAGGCTAAAACGCCGGTAGCGTAAGCACTTCCCTGTGCCTCGACGTCGGCCTTAAAAATCCAGGTCACTACGGCGGCTACAATAAACAAAGCTAAAACTAAGGGCCTGCGGTGAATGACCCAGTAGGGGGCCATTCCAAAGCGGGGCAGGTAGCGGGGAATGAGGTTCAGCATCCCGGCCATGGCAGAAGCACCCGCGAACCAGAGCACCAATATAGTTGAAGCATCGTAAATCGAGCCGATGCTATGACCTAAAAGTTTGTGAGCTAAATAAGAAAGGGCGCGGCCACTGGCTTCTCCGCCCTTTTGGTAGGCCTCTTGGGGAATGAGCAACGTGGTTACAAAGCTCGATAAAAATAAAAGTACCGACATGATAATCGCGGCAGTTGTAAGGAGCTTTCTTGTATTCTTGATTCGACCCAGGGGAATTTTTGAAGATTTTTCGTCGGTACTACTCCCCTCCACTAGAGGCATCACGGAGACTCCGGTTTCAAATCCGCTCATCCCCAAAGCTAGTTTTGGAAAAACAAGGGCCGCGACCACGAGGAGGTGAGTAAAATCTCCCTGCCGGGTAAGAGCCTGGGTCCAGTTAGAAAAGAATTCGGGGTTTTGGGCAATCTCGCTCAAGCCTGCCAGAAGAACTAAAAAATTGAGCAAAATATAGGGAAGGGCAATGAGGCGAGCTAGGCCAATAGCCTCAGAAAATCCCTTGAGAAAAACAGCTGCAAGTAAAGTGATAAGGAGCAGAGTGATGCCAATTTGGTGATGACCCAGAAACTGATGCAGGAGGGGATTCTCAACCATGTGCAGGGCGGCGTCGGCCGACGAAAGGGTGATGGTGATAATAAAATCCGTGGCGGCAAATCCCAGCAGTACCAAGACAAAGATCTTTGATTTCCATCCCCGGAAAAGATTCTCCAGCATGGCTATCGAACCTTGTCCGGCAAAAGATCTTCGTGCCACTTGTGAATAAGTGGGAAGAGCGCAAAAAAGTGTAACGGCAATTAAAAGAAGAGTGGCTAAGGGAGAAAGAAAACCCGCCGCGAGAAGGGCAAGGCCTGGTTGGTAGCCCAGAGTAGAAAAATAATCCACACCGGTGAGCCACATCACCTGATGCCAGGGTTTGCTGTGGGCGTGCTCGCCACTTTCACTATGGTGGTCGGACTGATGAAGCCAGCGCCCGATTCGGGTGCGGGCTTGGGCTTTGTGGGGAACCGGAAGGGGAGCGATTTTTAGATTTTCAGCTAGAGGTCGATTTGGCATGGGATACGATTATACACGGCAGATCTTAAGTGCAGATCTTTTAACGCAAAGAAAATGCCGGAAGCACTTGGGGAGGGCTAAGTGCTTCCGGCATTTGAAGGACTTACTTTGTGATGTAGGTGCCGCCAGCTCCCATTGTCATCGTTTGGGCTGCGCCGACCCTTTCTAAAGTCTCAAAGGTGTAGGCAAAGTTTGCGACCGCATAGGCCGAGAGATTATTCGCGTTCATGCCTTCTTTAACTCCGTCTTTATCCAGAAAGGGGCAGCTCCCTGCTAAACTAAGTCCAAAGGTACCGCGAACCTTATCCGCATTTTTGTAGGCTCCGCCTGCTGTATCGCCCGCTGTTTCAGATTCCGCGTCTACGGTACTAAACATAAGAGAATCTGAACTATTTTCGACCTCCGTTGTTTTTAGGACTGTGTACAGTGAGTACTGGCTAAGTGGGAGTCGCTCAAATTTGAGATTCAGGGAAGCATTGAGCTGCTGATAAGCTTCCACCATTTCTGTCCACCGGTTTTGATATTCGAAGCTCACAAGAGAGCCCTGTTTGCCGGCAAGTTTTTCGTAGTTCTTGAGCAACTCTAGTTTTTTCGAAATATCCGAGCTGTCGATAATCTCTTGTTGCAGGCGACTGAGGTCGGTGCATTCGGCGATTGCTGGCAAAACTTCAATCTCCTTCACAACAAATCGCCCGAAGCTGGGAGGCGAGACATAAGCCGTTTGGCAGTTCTCATCAAAATAGAGATCTTGAGCTCCTACGGGATGCAGGACTTTGATTTTGCAATTATTGATGAGTGTGGGCAGAGCCTGCGCCATTCCACTGCTAAGCAAGAGAGCTGTGAATGTAAGTTTAAGTGGACTGAGTGATTTCATCTTTTCTCCTTTTTTTATACTAGAAAAGATAGTGCAAAACTTAGACCAGATCGGTTGGGGATAAAACGGGTAGATGAAGCCGTTGGGTCCGCGAAGTCGAATGGCTGGAGTGTAGAAATCCGGAATTTGCTACTTAGAAACTTTGAAAGCCGGAGTCACTTTGCTTTTTCAAGTCCACTTCGTAGGCCACGCCATTGATACTTGAAAAACCGTAGCCGCGGCAGTGAACGCCATTGTCTTGGGGGCGAATGCAGCGCAGGACCCACTTTACGAGTCCTTCAAAACGTCGGCCTGAAATAAGGCTCAGCATCCCAGTGTCCGCATCAAAGTCGGCCAAACTAAATATCATATTGGGTCCGCCTTCTTTTCCCCAAGCTCCCATAAAGTCGGAGCTAGAAAATCCTTCAAGATGCACGGGTGCATTTCTTTTAAATGGAGGCTGATAGGAAGGACCGGAATTAATGACCGAAGTATAAGTTCCCATTAACTCCGCAAAGCTAAGAGGCGTGGGATTGGGGCTTAGGTCGGGAAAAAAATCTCTAAGCAGTGTGGGGCAGTAGCGCCGAGAGCCCTTCACCAGTGAAACTCCCTTTTGACTCAGCACTTTGAGCTTCCCACTCAGTTCATTGGCATGAGGGTTCCATAGTAAATCTAAGTAACTGGCCCCAATAGCGCTATCGGATGAACCTCTTATGCGGTAATTTGTCCCCTCCTGAGTCACTCGCACCCGTGTAAAGCGAGCCAGAGATTGTCCACTTCGATCATCAATAAGGTAAAAAGTGCGGATAAGAGAACGCTCCTGCTCGGGACCAAAGTCATCAATAACTTTGGTTTCGATGAGGGCGCCCACGTTGGAGACATCTTTTTTTCCGTTGGGATGAGTGATTTCTACTGAAAAAACGTTTTCGTAGTCTCGTTCGGCGATGCGACGGTAAATTTGATTCTCACCGGGCTCGGGGTTCTGAGCTATCCCAGAGCATATTGAACATAGGTAAAAAATTATGAATGCGGTGAAAGTCTTCAAAGTCTCTCAAAAATAGCAAAGCAGGGGGGATAGCCTAGTCCTAAGTTCTTAAATCTTTATTACGGCCCCTTAGGAATGGGTCTGGGGCTCAGTCAAAAATAGGATGAGCTTTTTGCAAAATCAGGCTAAGTCGTAGCCTAGCACCGCAAAGATGTAGAAAAACTCCACTCGGTGCTTTGAGACCTTAACCAAAGAAAGAATCCTAATGACCACACTTCAAACCGAGAAGTTCGCTTCTTTAAACCTTATTCCTGAGCTTCTCGAAGCCCTTACTCATGAAGGCTATCACACGGCCACCCCCATCCAGTCTCAAGCCATACCCCATATTTTGGCTCGGCGAGACTTTTTAGGTTGTGCCCAAACCGGCACGGGAAAAACGGCAGCCTTTGCCCTGCCCATGCTCCAAAATCTCAGCGAAAAAAAGGCGCCCAAGCCCGGAGCACTCCGAGCCTTGGTACTCACGCCCACACGCGAACTTGCGGCTCAAATTGCCGAAAGCTTTCAGCGTTACGGCGCAAAATTAGGCCACACGGCCATCGTCGTTTTTGGCGGCGTAGGCCAAGGCCCCCAAGTCACAGCCCTTCGGCGTAAACCCGCTATCTTAATTGCTACACCCGGAAGGCTCCTAGATCTGATTGAACAGGGGCATGTTTCACTAAAAGACTTAGAAGTTTTTGTACTGGATGAGGCCGATCGAATGCTCGACATGGGATTTATCCACGACGTGCGCCGAGTGCTGAAATTTATTCCTAAAGAACGGCAAACGCTATTTTTCTCCGCCACGATGCCCCCCGATATTCAGCGATTAGCCCAAGATATTTTGGTGAATCCCGTTAAAGTAGAGGTCACGCCCGTGGCGACTACAGCGGAAAAAATTAAGCAGTCTGTATTTTTTGTTGAAAAAGAATACAAACGAGCCCTTTTAGAGCATTTGCTGAGAGATGAGGCCATCAGTCGGGCTTTGGTATTTACCCGCACTAAACACGGTGCCGATAGAGTCGCTCAGTTTCTAACTCGCGGCGGAATCAGTGCCGAAGCCATTCACGGGAATAAATCTCAAAACAACCGAGTGCGCGCCTTAGATAATTTCAAAAACGGACAAACAAGAATTCTAGTAGCCACGGATATCGCGGCTCGGGGCATCGACATTGATGACGTCAGTCACGTGATCAACTTTGAGCTCCCTAATGTCCCCGAAAGTTACGTGCATCGAATTGGTCGTACCGCGCGAGCGGGGGCTGAGGGAATTAGCTTTTCATTTTGTGACCGCGAGGAACAGGCCTACTTGCGAGATATTGAGCGCACCATTCGCATGAATATTAATGTGGTGGAGAATCATCCCTTTGCAGGGAAGGCCCCCACTCGAGAATCTGCTCCTGAAGAGCGGAGTCGGGGTGGAGCTTCGCGAGGCGGCCGTGCCCCGCAAGGGCGTAGCCAGGGGCAAGGGCGAGGGCAAAGTCAGGGACGAGGACAAAGCCAGGGACGAGGACAAAGCCAGGGGCAAAGTCGTAGTTCAGCTCGGTATTCCACTCCGCGGCCCGAGGGTTCGCGAAGACCTAGTCCGCAGGGACGAGGTCGGAGTTCAGGGGCGCAACGGGCTTCTTCACCTAGAGCACCCTTGGCGGGGCCCAAGGCCGCTGTGCCTGCGGAGTCCGCTAAGCTTCCTTGGTGGAAGCGCTTAACGGGTAGCAAAGAATAGGGTGTTATTTGTCATTCCAATAGCTCGTGTAAGTGTGAATTCGCACAACGTGAGCTTTGCGTTCCCTCTCGGTCTTGCGGAAGGCAAGTAGAGCGTTTTCCCTTTGGGCTAGAAGACTCCGGGTAATAGCTCCCACATTATTAAATTCGAAGGTTTTTGCTAGGCTTTTGGCATTTAAAGCCTTGAACTCATTTTGTACCTCATTGAGGCCAGCAAACTCTTTGTTGAGAAGGTCTTCGCGTTTGAGCAAACTGTTTTTGATGTGGACTAGGTCGTTGGCCAGGCGTTCTAGTTCGGAAGTGTTTTGGTCACGCAGGGCTTTTAGAATTTTAAGAGCGGGGCTCGATGGGGTGGGGCTAAGAAAATCCACCCCAATTTCTTTGGCCTCGGCAATTTCCGCATTCAGGATGCTCACAAGATTTTGAACCGGAGCATTTAATTCCTCGTTCTTTAGTGTTTCAGGGAGCCGGGAGAGGTCGAGAACTTCTGCTTGAAGGGTTTCATCGCTTAAAAAGCTTTGGAGAGCCTCCATAAGTGCCGCACTGCGAACTTGAAGGATTCCATCGAGGGATGTGGCTAAAATATCTATTTTTGAAATGCGACTTTTGTTTGTGGAAATTTTCTGGGTGAGTTCTCCGATTTTGTTAACAAGTGTGGAATTTTTAGCGAGAAATAGTTTTTGTGCAGCCTCAGCATCTCTTAGCTCCGCTTCAAACTTTTTGTACCTCAGCAGTGACTCGTTGTAGAGTTTCTTAAAGGCCTCCAGCTCGGCCAGTGCCTTGGCAGATGCGGCTTCGAGTATTTCTCTTTTGATAACATCCCCATGATCTGCTCTTTGCGTGGTTTCACTTGCCCCAAACACGGATGTCGATAGGCAGGCTGTGAGTAATAAAATTTTATAATTTTTCATTGAAGGTCTCCTAAATTATTTTCGCCAAAGAGAGCTTGGTCCAAGGCCTTCAGCGAGGGGTTATCGATAAAGTGTAGGGGCTTGTTCTCCATGAGAATTTTTTCTACGAGAGCTCGTTCTTCCTCAATGCGAATGAGGTTCGGGCTTTTAAGTAAAAATTCCCCTCTGAGAGCTTCGGGGCGAGGCAAAGAGAATATCACCTCCAGATTGCGGTCCTTGGCTCCGGGGTTCATCGAGGCAAAGCCCTTTAACCGCACGCGGTAGGAATATTCACGGGGCTCCTCTTTGGGAAGGTCGCATTTTTCCTTGGTGTTGTAGGTTGAAGACCACTCGGATTTCAAGTCTGCGTTTTCGTCGCCTTCGCAGAGCACTCGCCAATCTCGGGGGAGCAGTCTGCGAAGGGCGTTAAGATCACCCGACTCAAAGGCCTCGCGATACATGTTTGTGAGGACTTCATTACCGGCTCGAACTTGAAGTTCGTTGTTGGCCACTTGGCTCTCGCGGTCGATGCCCAGCTCACGATCAAAGTTCTGTGAAATTCGATAGAGGGCATAGTTTTGAACCAAATAGGGGTTGTGTTCAAAGAGGTCTCCCAGTTGTGCCGCCACACGTTTGGCCACATTAAGTCGGCCTCGGGCTTGAGAGATGTTGATGTAGGAGTCGGGATCTAGGAGAAAGTCTGAAAGTTGGGCGATGAAAAAGCTCCCGCCTTTCAGGCGTTCTTGGGCTTCCGCCACCTTGAGATATTCGAGAATTGATTTTGCTAGACGAAGGTTATTTTCCTTTGTGCTGCTGTAGTGTCGGTTCCCAACATCGATTTCTTCTAAGGGTATAAAACCCTGTGTTGAAATTCTATTTAATAAGGGCAAGGAGGCTCGGAATCGTCGGGCAACTTCAAGCAAAATATCCGGTTGGATCCGGGTGGGGAAGAGGTGTGCCGAGGGGAGATTGTCTTTCATAAGGGGCAAAAGCATTCTGCGGGCTACGACGTCGTTAACCTTTGGTGTGTCGCTTTGGAGGGCAGTGAAAGCTTGGCCTACCGTGCCCAGTTTGTCGGAAAGTTGCTCAAAGCTTTGCAGAATATCTAGCAAAACATAAAAATCGTTGTCGTCATTCCAAGCGGCATCCACTTGTTCAACTCGGCGACTTCCGGTGGCTGCGGCGTGCACAAAGTAGGGGTGAATTTCTGAAAGGGCTTTGGCCTGTTTCAGCCCCTCGCTCTCAAAGAACAATTTAAAGAATCCATCGCGGCAACGTTTGGCCTCGGCCACCATGGTGGGGTCTTGCACCAACTCATTGAGAGCACGCTCTTTAGAGAGCGTGGAGCCGGGCGGATTGAGTTGAGCGTAGCGAGCTGAGACGACGCTGCAGGAGCCTAAGTTTGCCTCCTTCACCACTTCAGAAACCAGGGTGCGAATGGAATCATCGTTCACATGCACCCGATTAAACTCTCGGTGCAAGGTGCGGAGAAGCTCTTGGCGCGTGCTGAGTAAGTCTTCGTGCAGCTTAGAAACCTGCTCGGAAATTTTTTGCTGATTTTCTAAAATTTTCATTTGAGTTTCTTGGATGCCTTGGAGGGCTTTCATAATTTCAGCATGGCGAAGGGTGTTTGTGTCAGGACCCCCAAAAAGTCCCCCAATAGCACTAAGGCTGCCGATGATATCCATCCGAAAAATGCTCGATCCTATTTCGATAGCGGCTTTGGAATATTTCACCACATCGGAGATCCCACTTACGAGGTCGGGATCCACGCCGAGTTTGTGAGCGAGGACGAGGGACTGGCCCGCAATGCCCAGCACTTGGTTGGCTGATTCTTGAAAGCGGTCCACTTTGGCTATAAATTTAATTTCTTGGAGTTTATCTCCCGAGATATTGAGAACTCCGGACTTAGCGGCTTGGACCAGCTCCGCGGCCGACATCTTGCCGCCCATCCAGTTTTTCAAGTAGTCTATGTCTTTGGTGTTTTTATCGAGCTGCACGCCGTGCTTGGTCACCTCCGAGTTGAGCGTTTGGATGAGTCCCGCCATCTCGCGTTGGCTAAATTCTAAGTTATTTAACCGAGACTGCGCATCACTTGCCAGTTCTAATAAATAGTTTGTGGTAGTAGCCATTCGCAATTTCAAAACTTCCAAATCTATTTTCACATGTTCCTGTTGGCTTGCGAGTCGCGTAATATCGGCGTGATTTTTTATGATAAAGTTTTTGATTCGCGCGTCTTGTTCTTTTTTTAGGGTGGCGGCAAAAGTGGGATCTTTAGCGGCTGCCTCGCGAATGTCGGGGGGAAGCTTGTCTAAAAGAACATCCGCCCCGAAAGTTTGTTTTAAGTAGTCTTCGCTTTCTTTCGTGGTGGGTAAGTGGCCTCGGGGCATTTGGGAAAGGTGATGGCTGATAGCCTTTTGAAAATCATTTTCAATTTGTTCTTCGCCCTTAGCAAAAATCTTATCCATCGTGAGGCTCAGAGCATCCACGGTTACCGCGGCGACGTGGGTCATTGTGCCTGCCGTCACCACGCTCATGGTAATGCCTAATGAATAGATCCCAAGTTGGGTTCCGCCTTTTACGAGGGAGTACATTTTTCGGGATTTTTCGGTATTCTCCATTCGTTTTCGAATCAGTGAAATATTTTTTTGAGAACTTTCTTCATTAGATGCGCCGGAGCTCATTCCGTTGGCATGGAATTCTCCCTTCAGCTGCATCCGGTCTTCCCAAGAATAGGCTCCAGGATTTTCTTGCATACGTTGGCGAAGGTTTAAGAGCTCTTGGGGGGAGTTTGAATTCTGCGCCTGGCCCGGAGCGATAACAACGAAAAGGGCGGCTAAGTAGAGGCTCGCCTTGTATTTTTGTGAGTTCAACATCCTGTTTTTTTCCTTTGCAACTTTGTGACGGGACTCTAATTGCAAGGCCCAGGCCATGCTGTGGAGCGTCTAAAAGAGGGCTAAGCCAGGAAGTCCCACAAGCGGCAATGATGGAGTTGGAAAGTCCGGATTTTCGGACGAAAGGCTAAATTTTCCTCCCATTGCCAAAGGACCCAATAGCAGCTTCAATCGGCCTCGAAATTAATGGCAAATCTGATTCAAATTTTTGATGGTGAAAAGTCCTTCGGCTCAAGAAAAATTTTTGAAAAACTGAGTCTTTCCATCGACGAAAATGAGCACGTAGGGGTGGTGGGCCCTAATGGAGCCGGAAAAACCACTCTTTTTAAGGTCTTGGTGGGTCAAGAAGAGCTGGATCGGGGGACCCTTACAAAGCGCAAGGGCCTGCGCATTGGCTATTTGGTGCAACATGATGCCTGGGAGCCTGGGGAAACAGTGGAGGACTACCTGAGTCGGGGGACCACTATGCCTGTGTGGGAGGCCAAGCCCTTAGGTTTAGGCCTGGGTCTTCCCAATGAAATCTACGAAAAACCGGTGCAATCCTTGAGTGGCGGTTACCGGATGCGCTGTAAGCTTCTCCATCTTTTGGCGGAAGAGCCAGATATTTTGCTTTTGGATGAGCCCACTAACTATTTAGATTTGGAATCCGTCTTGGTTTTAGAAAATTTTTTGCAGGGCTACCGGGGGACTTTTTTACTCATTTCGCATGACCGGGAATTTTTACGCCGCACCACCGATCATATTGTAGATGTCGAGGCGGGAGAGGCCACCAAATATCCGGGCAATCTAGACGACTATTTTGAGCAAAAGGCGCTTTTGCGAGAGCAGCTTGAGGCTCGGGCCCGAAGCGTGGAAGATAAGCGCAAAGAAATTTTAGACTTTGTGGCTCGCTTTGGGGCTAAGGCCACCAAGGCCAGCCAGGCCCAGTCGCGTTTGAAAAGTTTGGACCGGCTGGAGAAAATTGAAATCAAGGCTTTGCCTAACACCGCAAGAATCCGCATTCCGCCGCCCACGCGCACGGGAAAATTGGTGGTGACTGTGAATGATGTGACTTTGGGCTACGGACCTAAGGAAGTACTAAAAGGACTGCGCTTTGACTTAGTTCGAGGCGAGCACCTGGGCGTGGTGGGAGTGAATGGGGCCGGGAAATCTACCTTTTTAAAAGCCTTGGCGGGTCAGCTGAAGCCGCTGCGTGGAGAACTTAAATTGGGGATGGATGTTTCCATTGGATACTATGCTCAGCATGTTTCCGAGGCCCTAGATCCTACTCACAACGTGCTCAAGGCTTTGGCTTTGCGAGCCCATGCCGATATCGGTCAACAAGATGTCTTGGATATGGCGGGTGCCCTGCTTTTTAAAAAAGAAGATGCGGAGAAAAAGATTTCTGTATTATCGGGTGGGGAAAAATCTAGGGTAGCTTTGGGGCAAATTCTTTTGCAGCGTGCGCCCTGCCTCATTTTAGACGAACCCACCAACCACTTGGACTTTCAAACTGTAGAGGCTCTTACAAATGCACTGATGGAATATGAGGGCACAGTGATTACGGTCTCGCACGATCGTAGCTTTATTGGGAGGGTGGGCACAAAAATTCTAGAAATTCGTGATGGCCGAGCGGAGCTTTATCCTGGCACCTACGACGAATACGTATGGAGCTTGCAGCGCGGGTCTTTGGCAGAGCGCAAGGTGAATCCCGAAAAAAGGCCGGCATCAAAAGTTCAGACGCTCCGAGCGCCCGCCAGTAATGAACGCAAAGATTTAGAAAAAGAAATGCGAAGAGTGGTCAGCGCCATCTCCAAATTAGAAGCGCTTATTGAAAAGCGAGACGCTCGGATGACCGAACTCAATAAGCGAGTTCTCAGCCAAAGTGAAAGCCCCGAGCTCAGCGAGTGGATTGCAGAGCTAGGCAGGCTCCAGCAAGAAGTTTCAGGCGCGGAAAATGAATGGTTAAGCTTGGGCGAAGAGCGGCAGGTGCTGGAAGAGAGGTTAGCTAAGCATGGGTCAAAGTTTTGACTATTCCTTAGCCTGATTTTCCTGGAAAATAAGACTTTCTTCTTTTCAGGCCCAGGCCCCGCATAAGCTTAAGAAAATCACTCTTACTGAGAACTTCGATGAAAAATTTCCCGAGATAAAATCGGAGAGCCAAGCTTTGAGTATATAGGTAAAGCCAAATCTCCTTAAAGTCGCCTGCGTGAGAGCTTTTTGAGCGCCAAAATTCCCTCGTTAAGATCTCAGTCCTCTGTGTCGAAAAACCATCAAGATGTTCCCTCAGTTTCGGCTAGGCTTTATTGCTTTATTCTTGGTTTTGACAACTCTGCGCGCCCTCGGGGAGGGAGCCCGAGGTCTGTTGGTGAATGACAACATTGAGGCTGCCGCCATACGAAGCGATCTACTGAGAACAGCCAATAAATCCATCTATGCGTCAATGTATATGGTGAAGCCTGATCGCTCAGGATACAGAATGTTGGCTGAGCTGCGTGCGGCGGCCCTGCGTGGGGTCGAGGTCCATTTTATGATGGATGGACTTTACCTTAAAAAATTTCCTGATGATGTGATTGAGGCGGTCGTAGCCTCGGGAGTGCATCTTTACGAATTCAACCCCTTCGACAAGCGCTATCCAAAAAAATTTCTCGAGCGTTCCCATGATAAGGTTTGGGTGACGGACGCAGAATGGATTGATGTGAGTGATCGCAATATGGCCAATGAATATTTCGGCCTTACCAAGGACCCGGCAATTTCTCGAGGAATTGTGGCTCAGGATACCAAATCTTCTGCAGAAGCCATTGCCTATATGAAAGAGAGTTTTGAGTCTACTGCAAGTCGAAAGCGCAGACCTCGAAACGACACTCAGCTCGCTGCGCGTGGAGGAGCCATTCTTGATCGAGCCTTGGCCAATAGTGTGGACATGTATTTTGCTCCTTTTCGGGGCTGGAGAAAAAAAATGACAGCGCTTAAGAATCTAAAGTTTAATCACTCGGGAGTGGGAACTCGAGATTCGCCTTTAGATCTTGACGCGGCTTTGTTGGAAGATCTCAAATCTGCAAAGAAAAAAATTGTGATTGAGAATCCCTACATCGTGTTGATTCCTGAGCATCGAGAAGTCCTTATTCAAAAGCTTCAAGATGGAGTGAAGGTAGAAATCTACACGAATTCTAAATTCAGTTCTGATAATATTTTGGTAAGTGCTGCGTGGGAAAATAGCCGGGATCTATTAGCCGACTATGGGGCAGAAATCTGGGAGCACCCGGGACGCAAGAAAGATCAGAAGATATGGGCCGAGGCTAAGGCTCGCATTCGTCGTCTCAAAGAGTTTAAAATCGATGGCCTTGCGCGCAGTCGCAATTTTTTACATGCCAAGACGGTTGTGATTGATGACATTATTTCCTACGTCATGAGCTACAACATGGACCCGCGATCAAAAAATCTTAATAGAGAGGTTTCCTTGCGAGCGGAGGGGCCAGAGTTTGCTGCAGGTTTGCGCCGAGCCATCATAGGGGATTCCAAGAGGATCAAATATCTCAACACGGCACGGAACGGGATGCTGATGCACGATGCGCCTCGTTGCGGAATTTTATTGAGGAGTTTCGTGGAAACTCGGCAAATTCGGGAACAGTTGTAGGATAAGGGATAAAATGTGGATTGTTTACATTATCGAGACCGTAGGTGGGCGTTTTTACACCGGCGTGAGCACGGATATTAACTTAAGATTCCGGCAGCACTCAGGCCAGCTCAAGGGTGGGGCGAAGTTTTTTCATAGTGATCCTCCGAGTCTGGTTATTTATGTAGAAGAGCGTGTTTCGCGAAGCTTAGCCCAAAAACGTGAGGCAGCGATTAAAGCATTGTCGCGAGCGCAAAAGGAGCGGCTGGTCTACTCGGTGTAGGGCTTTGGCAATTGCAACATTGGCAAGATCTGCCTTATCTAAGGGTGGTATAAAGAGAATTTTTCGAGATTTATCCCTTTGACCCACTGCGTGTACGGCTTGGCATGGCCAGTGCCTCCCCGTCAATTTCATGGCGGCTTTTGTCTCGAAATGGTGTTTCTATTTTCTTCTGAATTGGGTCTTTAGAGATATTCTTTAAATATGCGACTTATTCTTCTCTGTTTCATTTATGTGAGCGCTTTCTCGGCCTTTGCTGGAAAAAAAAGTCCTCCAAAAAAAGATGACTGCAAAGAGATTATTGGGAACGCGAGTGAAAATTTTTCGCGTGTTAATGCTTTTATCGTGGACCGGTCACTCAAAGAATATGATTCCATTTTCAATGGGGATTTGTTGAAGGAGCTGAGAGCTCGACATCTCTTAGCCACGCCGGAAAAGCCTTTGAGGGTGGCTGACTTTGGAGCGGGTAGTGCCCGCTTTCTCCGGGAGTTCTTCAAACAAGAGGTCGGTGAAAAAAGAAAAGCCTTTGTAGATCTGATTGCTTATGCCTTCGTTAAGCCATATCGGGGCGACAATTCTGGCGCTTCCGATGGGAGGACAAAGCTTCCTGATAGAGTCTACGACGAAATGGAACGAGCCATAAAAGCTGGAGAAATCACTTACATCGAAGCCAATCTCGAATACCCTCCAGCCGTCGGTGAAAAGGTAGCTGTAGGCACAGATATTTTGGGTTCTGGTTCTTACGTAAAGGATTTGCGCTCTGCACTTCAGTTTGAAGTCGATACCTTACAAAAGGGCGGAATCTTGTTTGTGGACCATTATTCTCCTCGCACCATTATTAAAAAAGGTCGTAGGCAAGACCTAAGGGTTGGAGAATTTTTAAGTGAAATCCCTGGTCTTCTGGTAACTCCTTATCCAACGGAGGATTTTCCAAATAATGCCTTTTCAGTTCGGAAAACTCAGGAAGACGTTGTGATCCCGGAGCTGAGTATTAAAAAGGAAGATTATTGGGGCGGTAAACATCCTCCCGATAGATCTTATAAAACTCCTGCGACTCGGTAGGGGCTGAAGGTCGCCAGCCCGTTCCCATCTGGCAAGTAGCTCCGCTCTAATGAAGCGAACAGGAAAACTTTTGCGACTCATTCTCTAGAGACAATGGAGCGTCAAGGCTTACTCCGATGGATGAAAAAGTCGTGTCAATTTCGCCCGCTACACTAGTAAATAAAATAGTATTAAAGTCGGGAGAGGCCACAGCGTGATAGATTTTATTTTCTAAAGGACTTTGAATTGAAAGTCTCACCATACAATTAAGAGTCGATGGAAGGTACTTTGACGAGGCTTCACTAATTGCTTCCCAGTTGTTATTTTCAATCTTACGTTCGAGCTTACATGAAAGCTTTTCAGTAGGACACTCAAGAGCGAAAGTTAGATTAATAGACGCGAGAACACCTGAAGCCACGAGAAATGATTTGAACATATGAGATCCTCCTTTGTTGTCCCCATCTTCTAATAAGAAAACATTCCGCGTGCAATGATCAAGGACAAGGAGTTCATTCCTATGCGTGATTAAGTCCCGCAAAAAGTATGGTCAATCACTTCCTCAGCTCGGGGCGGACTAGCAAATAGCTCGGTGCCATTCCGAAAAGTATAGGGACTTTGAAGAATCTTTTCTAGCTCATAGAAAAAGCTAAAGTCTCCGCCAATCGCATTTTTAATGGCTCGTTCAATAAGGTGATTTCGCGGAATATACAATGGATTCACCAGCTCAAGTTGAGCTACGAGCTCTTCTCGGACCTCAAGTCTTTCGTTCCAAAGCGTTAAGAAATCATCTCTTTCTCGACTGGGCGGAAAAAATTTAGAATCCTCAGGACTCAGGAGCTCAGGTAAATTTCTGTGACTTAAGGTGAAGTCGAGTTGGGCCCTTTGCAAATAGTTTAGCCAAGACTCAATAAGTCCTTTGTCGGAAGTCCCCGGGTTTTCTATCCCCAATTTTCTTCCCATCTCTTGGCACCAGGCTTCGGTAAAAATATTAGTGAAGCTGTGAAGCACTTCATTAAAGCTTTCGACTGCAGATCTAGGATTTTCGCTACAAAGAGGAGCCAAGCACTCAGCTAAACGTACAAGGTTCCATTGGGCAATGCGCGACTGATTGCCGTAAGAGTAGCGCCCGTTTCGATCAATATAACTATAAACTTGGTCGACATGGTAGGTGTCCATAAAGGCGCAGGGACCATAGTCAATGGTGATCGCTGCAACCGAAGAGTTATCCGTGTTCATGACTCCGTGGATAAAGCCAAGCGAGAGCCACTTGGCAATGAGGGTGGCCTGACCTTTAAGAACTTCCTTTAAAAAATTCACGGGAAGATCCTTATCCAAGTTCAAATGTGAGTAGTGACGATCGACACAAAATTTTAAAAGTTTTGCGAGGCCTTCGCCGTCTTCTTGATTAGCAAAGTACTCAAAGGTTCCCACTCGCACGTGGCTTGAGGCCACTCGCGTAAGTACCGCCCCGGGCAAGAGTTCTTCACGTTGGACAAAATCACCGGTTGTGCAAAAAGCCAAAGCTCGAGTGCTGGGCACGCCCACTCGGTGCATAAACTCACTCACTAAATATTCGCGCAACACGGGCCCCACGGCGGCAAGGCCATCACTTCTCCGAGAATAAACCGAAGCCCCAGCACCTTTGAGTTGCACATCGTAAAGTTTTCCATCCTTGGCGCGGAGCTCGCCCAGCAATATTGCCCGACCATCGCCTAAAAGGGGAACAAAATGCCCAAACTGATGACCCGCATAAGCTTGAGAAATGGGCTCCGCACCTACGGGAATTTTGCTACCGGAGAATATTTCAGAGATTTCAGGGTGATGAGTAATTTCTATATTTAAAAAATCACTGAGTTCAGAGTTCCAGGCAATAAGTGCCGGAGCGCTCGCTTTGCGCGGCTGTGTACGCGAGAAAAAGCTTGCAGAAAGTTTAGCATAATTGTTCTCGAAGTGAGCCCGCATAGGGGTCTGAGACTAGGGGTGAATTTGCGGTAGGGCAAACGCTATTTACAGGGGGTTTTTGACGCCTTAGCAGCCACCAGATTTTTCAGCTAATTGACTAAGGTAAGGTTAATTTTTTGCCGATAAGTGAGGGTGCCTAAAAGGTGGGGAATTTTATTTTTAGTCCTTTTGGGGGGCGTTGTTCCCGCTCGGGGGATGGAATCCCCAAAGACGACATTTTTTAAAGAAGCCTGTGGTAATGTTCTACGCTTCTTTCCAATAACTCGAAGTATTACCGAGAGGTTAACGAGGACATCTGAGACTCCTCGATTTCAAACCTTATCCAGAATCGTAACTCCTCCAGAAATAGATCTCGTTGAAATGCGAAAGCTATATTTGCGAGACAGTGCTGCTATGCTGACTCGGCTTAAATGGAAATATAAAATAACGGTATTGCTTGCGGACACTCACATGACTCACCAAGAAGCCATGAATGCTCCGCTAATCAGCAACTGGCCTAGCTTTTGGCAATACTTTCATACTCCCTTTATCGAGCGTCAAAAAATTGCGGATGCTCAGAAATTCTACCAGCCTATTTTTGAGGGCAATCCTTGGCTAGGCGTCTACTTTGCTCCTCATTCACCCCTTCCAACCCCACAAGGTATGGCATTCGTGGATCGACCTTTCGTTGATCAGCACGTGATATTAATTCCCCAGCATGCTTCGCGTATCGTGATTTTGCACGAGTTCATGCATTCTCGAATCGCTTCCCACAGAGCGAAAGTCACCGGCGACAGAACGCCTCATAGAATTAAGTTGCTGATCGAGGCTCTTGAGGCCAGCTGGCATCAAAGCGAGAGAGCCATGATTGCCGTGGTACGAGATTATTTTGATGAGGAGTTGGCGCTCGATGAGTGGATGCTATTCAATCGATCGGCTTTAAATTTTTCTGATGAGGAAACTCAGCAATTGCTCACGCGCTACTGGTACCATCCTAAGCAAATTAGAGACGGATCCATGGGCGGTTTTAGTAACGACAAACTTGCCCGAGAATATGAACAAAGCCTGATTCGCTTTGTGAAAAAAGATCCTGGACTTTTGGAGATGTCTCTTCGGCTTGGATTTATGAGAGCCAAAGAACGAAAAGAATGAAGTGGTTAGTGGCTGGGGTGGCCTTTCGGCAGAAGCGTCTCGGTAGAGGTGGGGCTCAGCGCATGTAGGACTTTGGCATTTTTGTACTAGTTAGGGCTGAAGTGACAAAAAATGACTAAGTCCTACATGAGAGCCTCAGCGCTAAGTGCGCCTCGATTCATAACGACACTTGACGCTCTCGGTTTCTTTCGCCTAAAAATTCAGATAATCCATGGAAAAATTCGAGCTAGTGGCGCTAGCCAATAACGTCATGAGCTTGCGCAGCCTCACTAACAACGAAACCTTCCATCCTGGCATCGGACCCCTTGAGGAAGCCCGTATTTTACATGTGGAACAGCAACGCCTAGTGGACCGAGCTCAGGCCACCGAGAATTTTACCTTGTGGGATGTGGGATTGGGGGCCGCGGCCAATGCTCTAGCTGCCATTCGTAGCTTGAGGGCTAATATGGCCCACGGTCCCTCTCCCCATAGAATAAATATCCATAGCTTTGATCGCAGCACCCTAGGGCTAGAATTTGCGCTGCAGAACGCGAGCGCTCTGGGCTACATCAAAGGTTTCGAAAAAGAAATCAGAACTTTGCTGGATACGGGAAGTGTAAAGATTGGAGACAATCTGAAATGGAACTTTCACCTCGGAGATTTTTGCCACCAGCTGAATCAGCTGAGTTGGCCGGCACCCGACGCTATTTTTTACGATCCCTATTCTGTAAAATCTAATGCTGAAATGTGGTCACTTGCCCACTTTACGAATCTTTATAATCAGCTCGACCCGCATCGACCTGTGCTCATGACAAATTATTCTTCGGCCACTTTTGTGCGGGTCACTTTGCTCTTGGCCGGATTTAAGGTGGGTTATGGCTGCGCGATTGACCAAAAGCTTCACACAACTATGGCCTCATCGCATCTCGAACTTTTGCAACGGCCGCTGGACCGCGAATGGCTCTATAAGCGCGTGCGGGTTTCGCATAGTGCGGCGGCGCTGCGGGAAATCCCCTACAAAATTGCACCTATTTTGGAGGAAGATTTTGAGGGTTTGTGTAGGCTTCCGCAATTCGCGCGGTAGCTATGGCCAATGGCATGCTCTTAAACTAAATGTTGTTGAATATGAATCGGCTGAAGTGCTGGGGCTTTACCTTAAGTGTATTTCTTATGGCGATTGTAGCAATTCATCATGCCAATGCCGAGCAGGTCGTTGATTCCAAATGTCCTGCGTTGGAGAAGCTCACTAAGCTCCAACCCTTTGAGCTTTATGCGGCACACGGTTCCGGAAAACCACGCGACGAGATCAATTTTGTTTTTTGTGGAATAAAATTGGCGTCTTTAATGCAGGAAATAGAAGGTCTGGGATTTTACTCAGCGCTTGCGCCGTCACCTCTTAAATTGATCAAGGAAACTTTCGACGTTTTCTTCAATTATAGATATCTCTCCGCACCCATGAGTCACTTGTACTTGTTTGGTCGCCATGAAGATGCGGACATAGAGGAACCTACGGGCATATCACCAAGAAGACGACATCACGCTCGATTGTGGGTCGCACCTCAAGATCGTTACGGTGACGATGTCATTATGATGGCAGCCAGCTTTGATGAGAATATCGATGTCTGGCATCTCACGCATAAGGTGAGCATCTACCTCGACGAAGAGCGACAATTTTTCTATTCGAAGTTAACCAAGTCCCCGCTCTTAAAATTTTCCGGCAAGCTTCGAAACTTCTCTAATCTCGATAAAGCTAAAGTGGATTTTCAAAGTGACGGATATGCCTTTCTTTTTGAGACGAATTGAATTTTAAAGGACGTCCGGTCGGCACATGGACCCATGGAGATGTCTCTTCAGCTCTTACTTTGCCGCGTGAAGTTGGTCGTTGCGTCTTTCTCCACCCTGCGGAAGGATATAATCGTTTTGAAGCGTCCATTCCCCAACATATTCGAATGGCAGATAAGTCACAGGCGCTGTGACCTTTAGGCAGTGCTCAGTCCCGGCCGCGTGCACTCGCAGCACCCCCGCCACGGTGGAAGTATCAAGTCTATCTTCTGCGCTGAGTTCACATGAGCTGCGAGCAAATTCTATTTGCCGCTGACCCCTCAGGCGATAGCGATATTCGAGGGGAAAGCTTTCGCCATCGAGTTGGTGGGGAAAAATCGTATTGTGGCTCTTAGTTGATTTTAAGTCTGAACGAAAGATGGCGGCGTTGGGAAAGACTTTGAGCATATTAAAAAAAGCATTGACGATAGGGCCGGCCTGGAGCTTTTCCACGTCAAAAAACTGGAGCCAATTTCGTGCGCCTCGGTTGATGTAATCGTAGGGTCCGCCGGGATCTAGTCTGTGTTGTAAGCTCGCCGTTTCCTGTGTGTGATATAAAATCGCGACCGGTCGCAGCGCCGTTGAATAAAGAATGTGCCCGTGGTCAAAGTCATTTTCATCCCCGAGGTGACGAAAGCCTTGGCCGTAAACTTCATCGCTGAATTTTTGCAGTAGAGATTGAAAAAAATCTAGGTCAATCAGCTCTGTGGCAGGAATATTTTCCACTTCGCCTGTGGGAGTGAGGCGCTGAGAATGCGCGACCCCTGACCACAAAATGGAAGCACAAAAAATTATCGAAAACCTCCAAAACCCCACCTGTTTTTTGTAGAGGTGGGGGTTGGGACCGACAACTTAAAAAATCTTGCTCGGACTATATTGTTTGGAATGATAAAGGGAAAAATCCAGATGTGATGCCAATGTAGGTTGCGAGTATAAAAATTACGTTTGCTATGCTTAAGAGACATTGTGTTCATTAATTGTTCGAAAACTGTCCAACTAACGGGGCGCATTCCTCTCACGCCTAAAGTAATATGCGCTTGAGACGCGCGCGCTGATGGGAGTAAAGGAGGGTATATGATGAGGCACTCTGAGTATCACCGTACATACCGCGTCGGCTGGCTGCGCGCTGCGGTTCTCGGCGCGAATGATGGAATCGTCTCCACTGCGAGTTTGATCGTGGGTGTGGCCGCAGCCGAGTCGAGTCAGGCCAATGTTTTGGTCGCGGGCATCGCCGGACTGGTGGCGGGCGCGATGTCGATGGCGGCGGGCGAGTATGTCTCCGTCAGCTCCCAATCAGACACGGAGAACGCGGATCTGAATCGTGAGCGCGGAGAGCTCGCAACTGACGCCGCGCTCGAACATGAAGAGCTGGCTACCATCTATGCGGCGCGGGGACTCGACACCATACTTGCCAACGAGGTGGCGACTCAATTGATGGCGAAGGATGCGCTGGGAGCGCACGCGCGTGATGAACTAGGCATCTCCGATACGTTGAGCGCGCGGCCCGTGCAGGCTGCCTTTGCGTCTGCGGCGACGTTTGCGGTCGGCGCGGCCATGCCGCTGCTGCTCGTGGTCGTTGTGCCGTCGTCGGCGCTCGTTTGGGCTGTCTCAGGCAGTTCGCTTTTTTTCTCGCGCTGCTGGGTGGTCTGGCCGCGCGGGCCGGTGGCTCGCCGGTGTTGAAGTCCGTCGCGCGCGTGACTTTTTGGGGCGCGATGGCGATGGCGCTGACAGCGGGAGTCGGCGCGTTGTTTGGCGCAACCGGTTGAGAGCCGCCTTAAGTAATTATTTTTTATTCCAGGAATTTCGACCCCCGTTAATGGGGAAGAACCAGAATGGCGGGCCAAATGGGACGATTGTCGAACTTTTTTTAGATGTGCGTGAACTGATCAGCATCCATTGAGTGCAGCAAATTTTATGCGATCAATAAATTTGTATTTGATGATTTTTAAAGGCAGCTCATCCTCTCCCCATTTCACTTTTGGAAATTCAATCTGCAAATCCATTGCTACAAAAGGAAAGTAGGCTTCAAAATCCACCACCGCAACGCCGGTCCAGTGGTGATCAAGTTTAGTGAGTTTCAGGGGAGCTGCATATTCTTTGCCGTCTGAAAATTTAAGTTTAATAGGTTCAGAAGAAATCACGATCGATTTTCCGCTCGCCTCTTCAAAAAAACCTTTTAAGACCAATTTCTGTGAAGATGTATCTTTGTGAAGTTCAATTCCACCGCGGAAAAGACCGTCGGGGTATCGGATGCCAATGCTGTTTGTCCCGATTCCACAACGGCCTGCAACTCCATCGAGCTGATGTTCTTTCACACGCGTAGGAGCGCAGCTGATTATTCCAAAGGAAAGTAGGGCTTGTATGAGCTTGCTAATATTTTTTCTCATTGCGAGTGAAACCTAATGATGCACCACTAAGCGGCCTTCTTAGATAGAATCTTAAAATCATATCCGAGTGACACGAGGATGTTCAAAAGCACATCAAAAGTAACTTTAGAGGTTCCAACCCCCGATTCAATTTGAGCAATTCGTCCTTGAGTAAACAGATTCAATCAGCACAGGACAAAAGATCAAGGTCCTTACGGGAGAGAGAATCCCACTTGATGGAATTGTAGAGAGGGGCGAAGCCGCTATTAATGAGGCTCCGCTTACCGGCGAGTCGATTCCTGTGCACAAGCTACTGGGCGCTCGAGTTTTTGCTGGAACTCTGTGCGAAAACGGCACTCTGGAGATTAAGGTGACTCACCCATCAACAGATTCAAAACTTGCGCAAGTCATCAGGTTAGTGGAAGAAGCCCAATCTACAAAAGCGCCATCGCAGCGTTTTGTGGATAGGTTTTCGAAAGTCTATACGCCCGCTGTTTTTATCACCGCCATACTCGTATCGCTTGTTCCGCTAATTGTGCCAGCCGCTGAATGGCAGCCCTGGATTTATCGGGCACTTGTTCTTTTAGTGATTGCATGTCCCTGCGCTCTTGTTATTGCAACTCCAGTTGCGATTGTTTCAAGTCTCACTGCACTTGCAAAACAGGGCGTTCTTGTTAAAGGCGGTGTGCACCTTGAGACCTTGGGAACGCTTAAAGCCCTGGCCATCGATAAAACCGGAACGCTGACTGAAGGGAATCCTAAGGTTCTTGCAGTAAAGCCGCTAAATGGAACAACAGAAACCAATTTATTGAGTTTCGCCGCAGCTCTTGAGAACGAGTCCACGCACCCGCTTGCGCGAGCGATTCTTCAAAAGGCAAACGAGGCGAAAATTAAATTCCCTAAAGTCGAAAGCCTTCAGACCCTACACGGACGTGGACTTCAGGGGAGAATTGAAGGGCACATTTTTTTCTTAGGGAATCATCGTCTTGTCCATGAGCTTGGTGTTTGCACGCCAGAACTCGAAAGAGAACTTAACGAAAGTGAAGGCCTAGGTCGATCAGTTGTGGTCGTTGGGCATATGCCGCACGATGGATGCAAGGGCGATGTATTAGGTATTATCGAGCTTGGCGATGCACTTCGTGCTGAAAGTAGCGATGCTTTAAGGAAACTAAAAGTAGAGAGAATTCAGCATATCGCAATTCTGAGCGGAGATAATCAAAGAACCGTTTCAGCTATCTCTAAGGGGCTTGCCGTCGATTCAGCAACTGGAGATCTTTTGCCAGAGGATAAAGTAAAAAAGGTAAGTGAACTTCGAACTCGTTTTTATGATGTGGGCATGATTGGGGATGGGGTGAATGACGCTCCAGCTATGGCTCAAGCTTCACTTGGGATATCCATGGGAGCCAGTGGCACCGATACGGCGTTGGAAACTTCAGATGTTGCGCTAATGAAGGACGATCTAGGGAAACTTGCTATAGCCATACGGCACGCGCGAAAGACCGTGGTTACAGTGCGAGCCAATATCGTATTTGCACTCGGAGCAAAGGCGCTTTTCCTTGTACTTTTAATGTTAGGAATCTCTTCAATGTGGCTAGCTGTAGCGGCCGATATGGGCGCTTCATTGCTGGTCGTTGCGAGCTCGCTTCGACTCCTCAAAGTAGTATGATTTTGCTTCCTGGGATGTTTATAATAGAGCGGAGAACTACCTAACCTCTACTGCGGGACGATGGTGTAGGGTACTTCACCTTCAAACGTTATAATAAAAGGTTTAATCCCTTCTACAAATGCTCCTGTATCGGGATATATTTTTCCGCCTCGATCCAGAAGGTCGCCAAGAGATATTTGCACCATAACATCCCCTGCCTTGGAATAAATGTTAGGCTTCCGTACGCTTACATTAAGGCTAGGACCAAGGGAATCTGCATTAACCTCTTTTGGAATTGTTTTTGGAACGTTTTTGGTAGGAAGCCCAGCTGCTCTAAATTTTACAAATAATGGATTCTCGATCATTTGGTAATAATCACTTACTTCGGCTATCGAAAATGAATTACCCGCTAATGTCCCCGTTTTTACGTTTAAATATTGAGGCTCGGCAACTCGAAAAAGAGGAGTTTCCCGACTGAGACCAAATTTCTTCATGATAGCCTTAGTGGTTGGATCACTAACGACAATCTGCCTCGGCAGCTTACTTACGAACATGGTCGCAAATTGCCTCAACAGTAAACTACACCGATCATAGGTTTTGGCATGGCTGGGAAGCGAGCCGGCTCCTAAAACAAAAATGACTAATAAAAATGCCCTCTGAGCACTCATGCTTCGTTCATTATAAACTAAAAGACACTGCCGAGTCCCAGAGAAATTAGTCGGTCGCTAAACTGCTGCACGACAAAGGATTTAGGCAAATCTACTTATCCTCGATTGATTCAAATCTTAATAAAAATTTAACTCAATATTTTCGTGGCGTTGTAACTAAGGCACCTCCTTGGATTTTTTCTGCGGAGAATCGTCTTAAAAAGTCTGAAATTCCGACGGAATTCTGACTCCTTATATACAGCTGTGCGCTAATGAGTTATACTTCTATCAAGTCAGATGAAAACTTTTAGAGTGATTAAAATGTTTTTCTTTATAACATTTTTGATGACATCTGTTTTCCACTTTTCGGCTGAGTCAGCGTCGGGTTTTCTGGCTAGTAAATCTCACACTCAATCGCAGTCGTTCTCTAGGGTGATGAGTGCGCATTCTTGCGACAATTCAACTTCATCTAAATCGGGTTCTAATAACTTACATTGCGCGCAGTGCGGTGCTTGTTTGCATTTAACGTTCGTTCCTCCTGGAAGATCTGGGCTTCCTCCTTTAGAGGCAATCCAAGCGCAACAATCCACCCCCGCGCTTTTCTTTAAAAATTCAGACTTAGATGGCTTCCTCCGTCCACCTCGCGTTTAAGCGCATTATCTCTTAGACATCGCAATTTCTTTGATGCTTTTAGCTCAGTCCTTGCGGTGCTCTATCGCCCCCATTTCAAACTTTTAACTAATAAATTTACTCGTCTTGTTTCCCCTTGAGGAAGCGAGACTTTTTCGGAGGCTTCAATGTTATTTAAAAAATTATTTCTTACTTTAGTTACGGTGTCTGCTTTAGGAATGGGTCTTAGTGCCTGCTCCTCTTCACCGTCGGTGCGAGTGCCCAATGCATCTCAAAACAAAACGGACGAAGTTGAGGGAACCCCGCGTCACCGTATAGGCGATTCGCGCTAGTTCTTTCACTAGGTGGGAGTGTTCTTTAGTGAATGCTCCTGCTTTTTTTATCACCGAAAGGTTGGAGGTCAAAATGTCCACTACAAAAAGAAGATGGGTTTTAGCTATAGTGAGCACTCTGTCATCGTTAGCTTCGGCCCAAGATACTAGCACGGTTAATGTTGCCACTTCGGCCAGCATTTTTAATACATCCTCCATTTTTTCTTTAAAAAAATGGCATGCCCGGTATGCGAATTATTTTAATGGATCTGCATTTAGTGAGCCTAAAGAAAGCTCAATGAATCACTATGCGCAATTAAAATTTGATGTAAAAAAAGACTGGGCTTTAAGTGGTGTTTTCCGTGCTGATACAACGTTTGAAGCTTCTGGCCAAAAGCAGTCGCTAGCCGATTCCTACCTATTTATTGGTCATCCAATTTATGAGGCGGAGAGTGGGCTAAAGACTTTTGGTGAATTCCGCTATTTCTTGCCGAATAGCTTGGAGTCTAAACAAGCGAAGCTTGCGGGCATTATTTCGCCGAGAGTTTACACTACTCAGGTTTATAAAAGGCTCGAGTTTATCAATATCCTTATTCCGAAAATCTTTGTGAGCAAGGCCTCTATGTCGGGGCAAGATACCTTTGTAATCGGTGATTACTTGGCTGCCTCATATCGTCCTATGAAAAACTTCACTTTAGATTTTGCTCTCAATCCAGAATGGACAACTACCCGAGGGGTCGGAACAACGTTCAACAATTTAGCTGCCTATCCAGGGTTTACGGTGGGCTTCACCAAGGAGATATCATTGTCGCCTTATGTGGAGCTTTTCCTTACGAAGCCAGAGGCGAAAACCGCAAGTTTAGGAGCATATTTTAATGCGGCATTTCTTTAGAGTCTTGAATTTTGAAACAATAAAAATGGATATACAAAAAAAGGAGAACAATATGAAAAAGTTATTTTTAATGACAGTGATTGGGTTGGGCATGGCAAATGCGGGGTATGCAAGTTCCCTGAAGACACGTGAAAGCGCATTCAGGGAAAGCATGAAATCGACAAAAGCACTCAAGACAGTGGGTGGGGAGACATCCTCTCAGAATAGCGCGCATATTCTACGTTCGGACAGGATGAAAGCACGTTATGCAGCGATGTCGAGTCTCACATATCAACCCGACTATATCCCTCAGCCAGTAAGTTCTGGTGCTACTAAGTTTGAGGAGTCTATGGCTCAGAGGGCGCCTGTACTTTACGGCGAATAGCAGAAGTTGCGATCTATGTTGGTGTAAAGGGCCGGAGATAATCCGGCCCTTTTTTGAGGCATTTTTTAGAGGTAAATATGAAGAGTAACAGATGCGCTGGAGCATTATTTGTATATTTCGCGATACAGCCCATAGTTCTTGCCGAAAGGTATAACCCTGATCAACTTATTAATATTGCTCTAAAGAATAGTGCCTTAATTGAATCCCACAAATTTGAGGTTAAAGCAGGGGAGAGATTTTCTGAGAAAGTCGGACTTTGGGATAATCCTTCGCTCGAGGTCGGTATTGATAAAAAGTCCGACGCCGACGGAAAAACACGCCTAACACGTTACGGCTTATCACAAACCTTTTACCTTCCTGGCACACTTTCAACGAAGAAACGTGTGGCCGACGGGGATACGGAAATATCTAACCAAAACTTAATCTTCGAAGAGCAACGAGTGGTGAATTCGGTTCTAAAACTTCTCTATGAATTCAAGGCCGCAAAAGAAAAGCTAAGTCATGCCCAGGAAAGAGTGGAAAGATTTAAGACCGCCGAGAGTTATTTGAAGTCACGCATCTTCGCGGCACCGCAAAAGAAGGCCGAGGCCAGTATTGTTGCCGCTAAGCTTCTAGTGCTTATGAAGGATCAGTTTCAAGTTCAGGCGCATAAAGAGAATATTTGGGCTGAGCTAAATTCCTATTTAAAAATGGATTCTGAACCCGAAATTGATCTTGCGTGGTACAAAAATGGGCCACAGGTTGGCCTTGATCAACTAACTGAGCAGACCTCGGAAAAAAACCCGGACATCAAATTTCAAAACGCAAAATTAAATCAGTCAATAAGTGCTTTAGATTTTGCCAAAATCGAGTCGTGGCCATCGGTCGCTTTAGCCGCCTCCTATTCGCGAGGGGTGGGTGTAAGCCCTGAGAGGGTGTACGGGCTTGGTCTTGCGGTACCTTTGCCATTTTTTAACGCAAATTCTGCGGGACGCGCCGGTAGTGAGTTCAAGGTTCGGTCTGAAAATGCCAGGCTGACCTACGTTAGAGAAAAGATATCTAAGGAATTAAGGACCGCTTATCTTAATCTCAGTCTCGCTAAAAAAACTTTGATCGGTCTTCCGGTAGAAAAAATTACGGAACTGGAAAAATCGGTTCGCGAAACGGATGAGGGCTTCAAACGAGGCCAGATTGATTTGTTAACTTATTTAGAAGCAGACAATCAGCATTTTGAGAGTCTATCCGCCATACTAGATGCGCAGCTCGACGTTGCGAAAAGCATTAGTGATCTACAAAGTCTAACTGGAAATAACCGTCTCTACTTGGAGAACTAAGATGTTTAAAAGCATTATTGAGTCATCATTTAAAAATAGAATTTGGATCATTGCACTGTTCCTTGCTGCCAGTGTCTGGGGAATTTTGGGTTTGTCCTCGCTCCCGGTGGATGCCGTTCCCGACATCACTAACGTACAGGTTATGATTAATTCGAAAACGGGTGCCCTAGATCCTGAAAAAATTGAAAAAACGGTGACTGCCGTAGTCGAAACCGAGATGTCCGGGTTGCCGGGCTTAGATGATGTGCGATCCATTTCTAAATACGGGCTTTCTCAGGTGATTCTTGTATTTAAAGATGGCACTGATCTTTACTTTGTTCGTAGCCAAGTAGCGCAAAGGCTTCAAAATTTAAAAGACCTACTTCCCGATGGAGTAAGTCCTGAGCTTGCGCCGGTGACGACCGGCCTCGGAGAAGTGGTGATGTATACCGTCAATGCGAAAGAAGGTAGCGAACTAGCTAAAAAACCTGAGCTTGAGCGTTTGCTTTATCTCCGAACTATTCAAGATTTTACAGTTCGTCCTCAGCTCAAACGGGTGACGGGAGTTGCGGAAGTAGATAGCTCGGGAGGGTTTCGAAAGGAAATTCACATCAATGCCAATATGGGCGCCATGGAAAAATATGGAATTACCTTCGATGACTTAAACCGAAAATTACAAAGTATCGGAGATAGCTATGGAGGGGGTTATATTCAGCGGGATGGTAAGCAGATTATTTTAAAAACCTCGAGCCGATTGTCTCAGTTGAAAAAAATTGAAAATATTCCCATCAAAATTGATGTGCGCGGCAGGTCCATTCCTCTTGGCGCCGTAGCAGGAGTGCGGGAAGACTACACCCAGCGGCTAGGAGCTGCGACTTACGATGGACGCGAGGCAGTTCTGGGTACGGCACTTATGTACATCGGGGCGAACAGCCGTGAGGTCTCGTTAGATGTTGTAGACGCTCTTAGCAAAATGCAGCTACCTAGCGATGTAGATGTTCAGGTGGTTTACACCCGAAGCTTTCTCGTAAATCAGACGATCAAGACAGTAGCTAAAAGCCTTATTGAAGGGGCGGCTCTAGTTATAGCGGTACTGCTGTTACTCCTGGGTAATGTGCGAGCTGCCGTGTTGGTAGCGCTTTCAATCCCTATCTCTATGCTCTTTGCCGTCACGGGCATGAAATTTTTCGGGATTTCCGCAAACTTGATGTCACTGGGTGCCATCGACTTCGGACTCCTGGTGGACGGATCAGTAGTGATGATCGAAAATTTACTAAGAAGATTTGAGGAGCTCGAAAGCCCTCATGAACTGACGATTTCCCAGAAGTTAGAACTAGTAAAGGATTCAGCATTGGAAGTTGCTAAGCCAGTGGTGTTGGGACTTTTTATAATAATGGTGGTGTACGTTCCGATTCTTGCACTCGATGGAATTGAGGGCAAGATGTTCCATCCCATGGCTGCGACCGTTCTGATGGCACTGGGTGCGAGTTTACTTGTGGCTTTCTTGCTGATGCCAGTTCTGGGATATTTACTTATAAAAATTCCGAAGTCCCACGGTAAGCATAAAGAATCCAGAGTTTTTGCTTTTATCAGTAAAGTTTATAAACGGATGCTCTACTTCGGGATAGAACGAAGAAAGTTTGTAGTAGGCGGAACTTTGGTTTTTGCTCTACTAACTGGTTTTTTATTCACACGTCTCGGCTCTGATTTTATTCCGCAGCTGGATGAGGGTGACCTGGTTATTGGTTTAGTCCGAGATACGAGTATTGGTATTGATAGTTCAGTTCAGGCGCAGCTTAAGGCTGAAAAAATTATCAAGGATTTTCCTGAGGTGCAGACGACTTTCTCCCGGATGGGAACGCCAGAATCGGCAACCGACCCTATGGGCGTAAATTTTGCTGATACTTTTCTTATTTTAAATAAAAATCGCAACCAATGGCCAAAAATTGAAATGGGCGACGGATCAAAGCGGATAAGGTCGAAGAGTGAACTTTATGAGGCGATTACGGCTAGAATTTCTAAAGAACTTCCGGGTCATGAATTTAGTCCTACACAACCCATTGAAATGCGCTTCAATGAAATTCTCGAGGGAAGTCGAGCCGATGTGGCGCTCCGTATTTTTGGTCCGGATCTCAATAAGTTAGTTGAATACATCGACAAATCAAAAGAGATCGTAAGCAAAATCGATGGAGTGGGGGAGGCTGAAATGGATGCGCTTACCGCACTTCGCAAAAGTCCCATGCTGGATATTAACCTAAACTACGACAACATGGCCAAATACGGAGTGACTCTCAGCGAGGCTAATACAACCTTGCAGATGGCGATGGGAGGAATACAGGTTGGTAATTTTTACGAGATTGATAGGCGGTTCCCCATCATGATGCACCTGTCCGAAGAACTGCGAGAGAATCCTAAGAATATAGAAAATATTCCTGTGGGGCTTGTAGACGGCGGTAGCATTCCGCTTAGATCGATCGCCAGCTTCGACGAATCGGATCAAGTCACAACAATCTCTAGAAGCTATTCCAGGCGGTATGCTGCCCTATCCATTTTTCTCAAGGACCGAGATGTTGCAAGTTTTGTAGCCGAAGCCAAAGACAAAATATCATCTCAATTACAGTTAGAAAAAGGATACACGCTCGACTGGGGCGGCCAATTTAAAAATCTTGAAAAGGCGCGATTAAAACTCATGTTGATCGTTCCGATTACTTTGCTGATTATATTTATAATTTTATTAAAGAATTTCGAAAGTTTTAAACTCACTCTTTTAGTTTACAGTAGTATTCCCCTAGCCGTGACTGGGGGGATATTTTCACTCTACTTAAGGGGGATTTCCTTCAGCATTTCTGCGGGGGTTGGCTTTATTGCTTTACTCGGTATTGCCATTCTCAACAGCATGGTGTTGGTGGACTTCATTAATCAGCAGCGGACGAAGGGTCGGGGAGTGAGGGATGCGGTAATATTCGGGGCAACCGCTCGTCTACGTCCAGTCGTGATGACCGCACTGGTTGCGGGATTAGGATTTCTACCTATGGCATTGAACACCGGCCTCGGTGCCGAGGTGCAAAGGCCTTTGGCGACGGTAGTGATAGGTGGGCTCATTTCCTCCACACTTCTTACCCTGGTGCTTCTTCCTTCGCTCTACATCTGGTTAGAGGAAAAGTTGGTTCGCAAATGAGGATTTACTCCATACAAACATTGTTTTTAAGCGACTGGAGGATGATCGCTTTGCGGAGGGTGGCGGGCAAATAAGATGCCTTTTCCACCATCTGAGTATTTACCTCGTTAGTGAAAGGTTGGAAAAACTGATTGATCTCGCCGGCAACGTTTTCATCGAGATTAAAATAGGTGGGAGGATTTTTGCAGGAATAGTCAAATTTGTTGAGCAGGCTCACTTCTTTTATTTTTTTAGATGTCGCCGTTCTGAAATGGATTTTTTGGTTTTTCAGATCGTAAGCAACCTGCCACTGAGTTCGAGATGTCTTCATGGTGGAGAGTTCGGTAAAGTAAGGATCTATAGACGACGAATTTACCGTGCCGTATCTGGTGAAATTCGCAGCTTTTACAAATCGCGATAGAGAATCGCTTTCGCCGCTGGCGGGAATCGGAGTGCGTCCACCAAAACCTTTAAATTTCTGGAGGTATTTTAAAGAATCCGCATAGGAGTTGTTGGCTAAGCTTACTACGCCTAACGATGAATCTTTGTAAATCATCAGTTGCTTATTTTTGTATTCAAAAATTGCGCAGTTACTTGAAGCATCGCACGCGAAATAATGGATAGGCGCAAAATGTTTGGAGACGTAAAGCCTTTGCACAAGTGTGGAAAGTTCTTCTACGGTGGCGGCCTGGTCTAAGCCATACTGGATCCATTGCGATTCATTAATTGAAGGGTAGCTTTGCTGTTTAGGGTATTCGGTTCCCGACCAGGTAAGACTCTCAATGACGAGACCACTTTCGTTAATTCCGCCGAAGGGAAATTCTCTACCCGTTTGATTGAATGTGAGGCTACCGTGTTTGGATATCCAAGTTACTGGGTTTAGGGCGCCCGTGAGTATCATTGAGCTTTTCTGAACATTTCTCGGATTCACCAGAAGCACTCCGTGGCTGCTGTACCAATCTAGGTTTCGTCCGAGTACCCTCTCGGAGGGGTGGCCTCGATAAAAGGTTGTACAGGCTAGGGGCCTGCGGCTGGAGGCTAACGCCAAAGATAAAGCCAAAAATATTTCGAGTTTTAAGTGCATAAAGAATGTTCTTTCTGTTGTTATTGCTCATGAACAGATCGGCACTTTTTAGTGAGATCTTAAAATTGTGGATGCAAAAACTTTTGAGATCAGACCCGTTGCGTCATCTGGGTTGGGCGGGAGGTTGGCGAACTGTGCGAAGCAAATGCTGAAAGTGAAAGAAATATTAAGGCGAAAATGTATCGCAAATATTTTTCAAAAAGCAATTCTGTAAATTTACAAACCTTCTTCGCTAGTTTAATCAGAATGACTATGGGGTTAAAGAGGTTTTTTTTGCGAGGTTTGTTTCTCGTGACATTCGCTTTTATTTCCGTCAACTCAGAGACTGCTCATCATGTGCACGCTAATTTTAATGAGTGGCCGGCCGGTCATTCGACCGCGTATAAACAAGAAAATACGTCTGAAAAAATTCCCTCAAATTTTCATATTGAGGATGATGATTTTCCACCGTCCGAACATTTGCATATTTGTTATTTTTCCTTACCTTTGATCTTCAATCAGGTGTTGTCATATGTGTCGGTACCTAAGGTCGTTAACTTGGACTGGCCTACAAGCATCTATAAGTATCAAGGCATTGCTTCTATGTTCCGGCCTCCTCGTGCTTAATTAATCATTCGTCATTAACTAAGCCCCAGGGGTTTTATACCTCTATTAGATAATCAATAGTTCAAAGAAGGTATTCTATGAGAAAAATAATAGCATTTGTTGCGCTGACTGTTTTGCTTGGGTCCCGCGTATCCCAGGCCCAGGTGAACCAGTTTGGCCGTTACGTGGGAACATTGACTCACGATAATTTAAACCAACAGCAACTCGCCAAAATCGATTTCGTTGTGTCTAGGGACGAAGGCAACGAAATAGAACTGAAAGCGGTTTTGACTCTGCAATTCGGAGATTTTAAAAGCGGCGAATATATTGCACATCACTTTGATAATGTTCGTTTCAATCTCTTAGCCGGCAGCCTTGTTTTTGATCAGCCTGATGAAGATGTAACGATTACGACGAGTCGATTTGCGCAGGGAGAGCTAGTAGGAGAACTCCGTTCTGCCACCTTTGGTCGAGTGGGTACGCTTAAACTACGACTAGCGACTCCGGCGCAACCTTCGCTGCCGCTTATAGAACCTCTTAACGGCGAATATGCAGGACGATGCGAAGGTCGGAACGGTCGCCTGCAACTTCATACCATGCGCTCAATTGAAGATTCCTCTCGTGTTGGTAATCCCTTCGGAACTTTTGAAGTTAAGGGCCAATTTGGCAATGTCCGCGACGAAATGTGCAACGGCTTAAACAGTTCACGGGCCTGTGAGCGATTCGGTATTGAAAGAGGGTCTTATAATTTTTATTCCGGTGAATTGACTTTAGTTGGTGATCTTCAAAACTGGAGCTGCAAAGTCGATTCGCGTGGAATGGGTTGCGACAACGGTTGTCGTTTTGAGCGCATTTCCGCGGAAGCGCAATCCCGAGTGTTTATCCCGCCTCAAGCGGCACCCGCATTTCCGTCTGAACAAGGGATCTCAAACCCCGCACTCACCGGACCCACGACTTCTATTTCGGGCACATATAAGGGTTACGTTCACAACGAATACCTAGATAGGTACCAGGCGATCCAGATCAGCATGGTTACTTTTCAAAATCAGGAAAACGGCGAGAGCAATCTGCGACTATCGGCGGTGGCAAATCTTTATTTCGGAGCTCAGGGTTCATCCGAAGTTCTATCGTATCGGTTTGCAGCCAAAGATTATCCTAATCCGGTGACGCGGCCACAATTTGTGTTGAGTCGGCTGGAGGACGACGTGGATGCTTTTTTGAAAATTACATCTATTCGGGACGGAATTCTAAAGGGTGAATGGCATTCTCTACTTTTTGGCCGAGTCGGAACTTTCGAAGCTCGAAAAGAAGCGCTGACGCCATTATCCCTCCCGCCCCGAGCCAAAATGGTAGCTCCCGTTACATCATTTTATGACGAGACTAACTGGGACTTGGACCTTAAGGTTTTTCAAAATCGGACACCACCAAATACGGAAAATCCTTTTTTCCCTTTAGATTTTGGGGGAACCATGCGTCTTAAAGGCGGAGGAGCTCGCGAGCCGATAAAGGGCGGAAGTTATGACTTCTACACCGGAAAAATTGGTCTCGAGTGGAGTCAAAATCATTGGATGGTGGGCAAGCGCCCTGCGAATGAACGTTTAGATCTCATCACAATTACCAACGTCTTTGGATCGCTTATGCCAGAGTTTTCAAAGCCCCGACTTTTTAATCTAGTTCCTAATAGAAATAATTAAATAACAAGTTTTAAGGAGAATTATGAAATCATTTTTTAATAAAATTTTTGTGGCAATGGCTTTTTGCTTTGCTGCATCCAACCTCTTTGCCCAAGCCGATTCTATTCAAGGGACTTACCGAGCCATCTTGAATCACGAACCACGGGAACAAGGACAATCTAATTTTCATCAATATGCGACCATTACTTTAAGGAGCGTGAATACTGGAGGCAATCTAAGGATTTCGGCTAGCGTGCGCATGATCTTTGGAGATTGGAACTCTAATGAATTTTTAACTTATGACTATCCCGAGGTGCCCATGAATATCCTCACTCGGCAGATCAGTATTCGTAGTGATGGAAATGATGTGAGTTTTATCGGTACGCTACGCGATGGGAAGATCACGGGGGAGTGGTTTGCGGCGAGTATCGGCCGTGTAGGTTCCTTCGTTGCTGACAAAAATCGCATTCCCGAAATCCAACAGAATAGCCAGCTAGTAAAAACGGTTACGGGTCATTACCGTGGTTTGTTGGTTAACACCAATCCCGAGTCGAATCTGCCGGAGCGTATGACCATGTCCTTAGTAACTACTCAAAACCCAACTGATACCGGTATGATTTTGAGTATCTCGGGAAATATACGCTTTTACTTAGGTGATTTCGGTTCTAACGAATATGTCGAAACGCGATTAAGCGACGTTCAATTCAATTTCTACACTCGCTATCTCACGGTGAAAACCGATCAATACGGACTCACTCTTAAGGGCGTACTCGATCAGGCCGGCAACTATAATGCGCAGGTCTTTGCCGATGGTTTGGGAGAGGTTGGATTCGTAGAGTTGAAGGGAATGCAGTAATGAATCGGAGGTGCGCAGCATTTTTTGCCTCGCTACTTGTTTTTTCTGCATGTTCTCAACAAAAGCTTAACGAACGCGATGTTAAAAGGAACCAGGAAGTCGCCGCGGCCGATGCTCTACGGGCGGAGTATCAGGCCGTGGCAGGTACCTACGACGGTGCGCTAGTGGGATCAAATGATTACTTGCAAGCTGTAGTCCTGAGAATCGCCGTGCAGGACGTTCCGGTAGAAGCCGAAGGTCAGACGGATCCGGTTCTAACTCCTAAACTTATTGGCACTCTTCGCTTCCTTATCGGAAACGAAGAGGCTGGCGAATTTACGGATGGAGCCATCGAATCTTCCGAATATATTTTTTCCAGAAGGCAATTGAACCTCGTAGTGAATCACTCTCAGTTTAATAAAATGATTCTCAACCTGACACTTAACGATTCGGTGCTCTCCGGTTCCTGGAGCGCGAGTTCAGTGGGAGTTTCAGGAACAACCGCACTGCAAAGAAGGCCGTAGAGGAAAATATGAGATTAATAAATTCTAAATTAAGCATGGCGCTAGTTATATGCTTTTCATCGAGTGGACTTCTGGCCCAGGAATCAAGTTTTAAGGTTGAAAAGAAAAGGCGTCCAAATTCAGCCAGCGAAAAGGCTCCTTCTCCAAAGGGTGAAGAAGTTGTGAGCCCTGAAGGAATTGTCGTCGATGACTCGAATTTTAAGGCTATATTCAATCAGAGTGTAGCGGAAGAAGATGTCGTGCTCGAAAACAAAAGCCGTTTTTTAGACGCGGAGCTTGCGGCATCCTATACCAGTGTAAAAGATCTTAGCCTTAGTAATAATTACTATACGGTAAATTATGGTGACGAACTAAAAGCAGTGCCATCGGTAAAATTTTCCCTAGCCAAAGATATTTGGGAGGGGAGCAGTACGGCAGTTTCGGGACTGTTAAATCTAGGCTACGGATTTAAGCAGGCTCGAATTTTAGCAGAATCGAAGCGCGGTACTAAACTTTCTGATCAAGTGACTTTGCAGTGGATCCCAGTTAGCCTGGGAGCACAGATCAAACAGAAAATTCCTGGAACCAGGCGCTTCTCGGCTTTTGTTTCTCCCTCGGCGGGGAGTCAATATTTTCGTCAAGCTGGAAATCTTGACGGAATAAATCAGGGCTACTGGATTGGCTTTTGGAATCTGCGGGCAGGTTTTGTACTTTTCGAACCTACAAATAAAAAAATGGAAGCTACATTTGCGGGGGTAGTGCTGGGCGCCAACATTAGCCAAGCCTTGGGATCAAAATATAAATTTAGCAGCTGGTCCGCGGACCTCGGTGTGAAATTTGCACTTTAAATTTACTCTAGCGGGAGGATCTCTTAGCTGTGTTTGATAAAATTATTCGTTTTTCGCTCTTACATCGTGTGGTGGTTTTGGTTCTGGCCTGTTTGGTAACCGTCTATGGTCTTTGGACGGCGGTGCACTTGCCGGTAGATGTTTTTCCAAATCTCAACCGACCTACGGTCACTATCATGACCGAAGCGGGAGGCCTGGCTCCTGAAGAAGTAGAAACTTTAGTCACCTTACCTACCGAAATTGCCGTGAATGGAACGCCGGGTTTAGAGCGTTTACGATCAAGCTCGGGTGTGGGCCTTTCGGTGATTTATATGGAGTTTTCCTGGGGCACTGATATCTACCGTAATCGCCAACTCGTGGCCGAAAAATTAGCTCTGGTCCAGGAATCTTTGCCTAATAATATTCGCCCTACCATGGGACCCATTTCGTCGATCATGGGCAACATCATGGTGGTGGGGGTTTCCTCCGAGGATGGAGCCACCAACCCTATTCAACTGCGCACGATTGCCGACTGGACTTTACGTCCCCGTCTTCTTTCAATTCCCGGTATTGCCCAAGTTATTCCTATCGGTGGTGGCGTAGAGCAGTTCCAAATTCTTATATCCTCTGACGAACTTCGCAAACGCAATTTGGACCTTGAAGATTTGGAAAAGCATTTGAGTGTCTTAAGTCAAAACACTACCGGTGGATTTATTGATATTACCAATAAGGAATACCTGATTCGCAATATCGGCCGGGTGACTTCGATTGATGACCTCAAAACATCGGTGGTGGGAAGTTTCATGGGGCAACCCGTGCAACTTCAGGATGTCGCCAAAGTGCTGATCGGTCCCCAAATGAAGCGCGGCGATGGCAGTATCAATGCCAAGCCGGGTGTGATCATGAGTATACAAAAGCAGCCCGGTACCTCAACCATTGATCTGACCCACCAAATTGAAACCGCGCTTAAAGAACTTCAGCCGCAAATGCCTAAGGGCGTAAAAATTCATACGGAACTTTTCCGGCAGTCCGATTTTATAGAGCACGCGGTAGAAAACGTTAAAGAAGCCTTGCGCGACGGTGCGGTTCTAGTGACCATCATTCTGTTTATGTTCCTCCTTAATTTCCGCACAACCTTCATTACGCTTACGGCACTGCCTATATCGCTGGCCCTAACCGCGATTGTTTTTAAATTATTCGAGCTTGAAATTAACACGATGACTCTGGGCGGACTTGCAATTGCCATTGGTCTTTTGGTGGACGATGCGATTGTGGATGTGGAAAACGTGTTCAGGCGTTTGGGCGAGAATAAAAAAAGTGCTCATCCCCAACCCACACTAAAAATTGTTTTTGAAGCGAGTCGGGAAGTGCGGAACTCCATTGTGTTTGCCACTTTAATTGTGATTTTAGTGTTTCTTCCACTCTTTGCGATGGGAGGCCTCGAAGGTCGCTTTTTCACTCCATTAGGAATCTCTTTTATCGTCTCCTTGATTGCCTCCTTAGTCGTTTCCCTCACGGTGACGCCCGTGCTTTGTTCTTATCTGCTGGGATCCAAGAAAGCCCTTAAGGAACACCAAGAGGGTTGGCTCGTACGCAATCTCAAGAAATGGGACAAAAAAATATTGGAGAAGGTTTTGGACAAACCTTTTTTGGTGATTGGGCCCTCGGTGGGGCTCTTCCTCATCACGGCCTGCATTTTGCCGTTCTTTTCCAAAGAATTTCTGCCGAAGTTCAATGAAGGCACGGCCATGATCTCGGTGATTTTACCGCCAGGGGTATCTCTAGCTCATTCTAATGAGCGAGGAGCCAAGGCCGAAAGTCTTATCTTGGAAACTCCAGAGGTAAAATCGGTTAGCCGTCGCACGGGTCGAGCGGAGTTGGATGAGCATGCCGAAGGTGTGAACGTTTCAGAAATTGATGTGGATTTTAAACCTGAAAAAGGTCGTCCCCGTAATGTGGTGCTGGAGGAAATTCGCGAAAAGTTGGTTAAAAATATTCCCACGGGCAGCATTAACGTGGGTCAGCCGATCTCGCATCGGCTCGATCACCTCTTGTCCGGGGTGAACGCCCAGATTGCCATCAAGATATTCGGGCCGGATTTAAATCAGCTCCGTATTTTAGCCTGGCAGGTTTTTCGAGTGATGAAAGGCGTTCCGGGAATTGTAGATTTGCAGGTGGAACCTCAGGTCGACATTCCACAGCTTAAAATTCACTTACTGAGGGAAGATGCGCTTAAATACAATGTGAGTGTAGGGGAAATTGCCAATCAGTTAGAGCTGGTTCTACAAGGTGCCGTGAAGGCGCAGGTGATTGATGGGCAACGCATTGTGAATGTTTTTGCGCGCTTCGATGATCTTTCCCGCGATGATATCGAAAAAATTAAAGGTGTAGTGATTAATACGATGCCCGACGGTCGCCGGGTAACGCTTTCGCAAGTCGCCGATGTTTTTGAATCGGAAGGTCCCAATATGATTAACCGTGAAGATATGCAGAGGCGCATCGTGGTGTTGGCGAATGCCAGCGGACGAGGCATGGACAAAATAATCGGAGAAGTAAAACAGGGAGTCGCCGACAAGGTAAAATTTCCCGAAGGTTATTTCTTAACCTACGGCGGTCAGTTTGAAAGCCAGCAGAAAGCCGCCAAGCTGATGCTGCTGTTGGGTTCACTAGCGCTCATTGCGGTTTTCTTTTTGCTCTACGGTCATTTTAAATCGGCCTTTATCACGGCCCAAATCATGCTTAACATTCCCTTAGCTCTGATCGGCAGCATCATGGCGATTCTTTTGTCGGACCGTACAATTTCCATCGCGTCGATGGTGGCTTTTGTGACGCTTTGTGGGATCGCCTCCCGCAATGGAATCATGATGATCACGCACTATTTGCACATTATGGAGCACGAGCGAGAAAAGTTTTCGCGCGAGATGGTGATACGCGGAAGCCTAGAGCGTCTCATTCCCGTGTTAATGACGGCCCTGGCGGCCATATTGGGGCTGATTCCCTTAGCGCTTTCGGGTGGATCACCCGGTAAGGAAATTTTACATCCGGTGGCAGTAGTGATTGTGGGTGGCCTCTTGAGTTCGACCATTCTGGATATGTGGGTTACCCCCGCCATCTTTTACAAGTACGGGAAAAAATCCGCCGAGGACTACATTCTCAAACAATCGGAACAAAAGGAGGACGTAGTATGAAAAAACACCTCATTTCAATTTTTCTAATTTACTCGAGTTCAGTTATGGCGCACGGAGATCATTCCGCCCCAGGTGCACTTCCTTTTGCCCCTCACGGCGGTAAGGTAGGTACGGCTGAGCATGCCGATAAGGATGCTCACACATCGAAGGAGGGCGATCACGCGCATGAGGAGGGAGAGGAGCACGAGGGTGACGACTCGCATGAAGAAGCCAAGAAAAAGAATGCAAGCGGAGGTCACGAAGAGAGTGAACTCTATTTCGAAGCCGTTTTTGACGCCAAGGCCAACCAGGTCGAGATATTTCCTCTTAGGATAGAACCTAAGAGTCCTAATGAATTCACTCAAAAGTCGCCTTCGAAAGACTTTCCCGACCTCAAAGCTCAAATTGAGTTTCCGCGAAGCCAAGTTTTTTTACCTCTCAGTTTGGAGATTATTAAAGATGAGCGGAGGGGTGAATACTGGAAGGCTAAAGTTCCTTTTAATAAAGACATTCGTTTTTACGTGCATCTGGTGGCCATGGACAACGGCGAAAAAAAATCAGGTAAAATTCACTTGGAGAAAAGACGATGAGAGGTAATGTGAAATCGTTGGGGGCTAAAATCGGTGGAATATTCTTCTTGAGTATTCCTGCGTTCGCGCAAGGTAAGCCCAGAACTATCACCTTAACGGATGCTATTCGCTATGCGACCGAACACAACTTTGGAGTGAAGGCACTTAAAAAAGATCTCGAGGTGCATGAAGCTGAAATTGATATTCAAAGATCAAAGATGCTTCCTCGTTTGGGTGTTGTCGGTGGGGCGGAAACTCGGGCGATAGAGGATACTCGAAAATCGGAAGCCTTAGCCTATGGTTACGGTTCTCTAAACCTCTTTAATGGTTTCGCAGACCAGAATGACAAGAGGAAGTCAGAGGTACAGAAGGATATCTCTGAAAGCCAATATCGGCAGGGCATTAACGCTTTGAAGCTTGATGTCGAAGAGCTTTTCTTTACCTATCTTTTCAAAAAGCGGACTCACGAGTTTTTCACCACCTCATTAAAACTGAATTCTGATCACCAATCCGCCGTTAAGCGCCGCCGGGCGTCTGGCTTGGTGTCAGAGTCAGAAGTTTTGGAATTTGATCTTCGGGAGTCCTACTTAAAATCTGAAATGAATTCGATCGCTTTAAAAATGGCGGAGATTAAATTAAATTTAATTCGCCTTATGGGTCCTGATTTGGGAATGGCCTTTGAACCGCATGGGGAGATTCCTCATCTCCACATGGAGGGGGATTTAGATGCCTATTTAAAACTCACGCGAGAGCTAAATGAGGATACAAAACGTGCTTCGCTTGAAGTGGAATCAGCCCTTGCCGACCTTAAGATAGGCCGGTCGGGTTGGTTGCCTAAGGTGGATTTAGAAGCTCGTGTTGGGATGCTACCGCTTGATGAGAGACCCACCAAAGGAGGGTCGTCCTACTTGGGACTAGTTACCGCCAAATGGGAACTTTTTTCGGGTTTAGAGACACGTGCTCAGACTACTCAGGCCCAAGCTAATCTCCAAAAACGCGAATTAGAGCTTAAACAGACTCTTCTTTCCGCTATGGCTGGCGTAGAAACGGCGATTCGAAAAATTCAATCTGTTCAACAGAGGGTTGATTTAGAAGAGCAAAACGAGAAGCGGGCCGAGAAGCTTTATCGGTCTACGCTCTCAGAGTTTGGCCGAGGTATTAAAAACTCCTCGGACGTTAAAAATGCAGAAGAAGGTTTGCTTGAATCTCGATTACGTCGAGCGTCTTTTAAAAACGAATTTCTCGAAACTAAAATTGCTCTGGAAAGAAAATTTAATATTCGGCTCGATACGCGAGAAATAAAAGAACTGGAAGTACAATGAAAGAATCAGTAGTAAGTGCGACTCGCAGGTCGCTTTTTGGGGATCCTGAGCTGTTACGTGCCTTAGCGGTATCGGTCATAGGACTTGTTGCTGAGGTTCTGGAAGGTTTTAAGGGAAATTACTCCGGTTCTAAGGCAGTTGCTCTTATTGTTTTTGCGCTAGGAGTTGTTGTTTCCACCGACATTTTAAAGTCGGGAATTAAGGCGCTTAAAAATCTTCAGTTTTCAAAGATTAGTCTTTTGGTCACTTTGGCTGCGGTTGGGGCTTGCATACTCGGAGAATATCTAGAAGCGGCAGTTGTGCTTTCACTTTTTAGTCTGGGCGAACGCCTAGAGGCTTTGGGGGTAGAATCCAGCCAATCCGCACTCAAGGGTTTGCTGGCGCGTAGCCCCAAACAAGCTGAGGTTAAGGGGAAAGGAGTGACTGCTGTTTCCGAACTGAAAGTTGGCGAGGTGGTACTTCTTCGTACGGGGCAGATATTACCTATCGATGGAAAAGTCGTTTCAGGTAATGGAGTGGTAGACGAGTCTTCTTTAACGGGTGAATCGATGCCTAAAGCAAAACTCGAGGGGGATGTTTTGCTCTCGGGATCAATGTTGGTTACGGGCTATCTCGAAATAGCCGTAGAAAAAGAAGCTAAAGACTCTACCCTCACAAAAATCATTGAACTCACGTTCCAGGCCTCCGCCCAAAAGGCCCAATTCCAAAAATTTATAGAGCGGTTTTCAAAAATCTATACTCCGACTGCCATTTTTGGTGCCCTGCTTATATTTCTTATCCCGACACTTTTCCTCGGCGGAGATTGGCACAAGTGGTTAGAGCAGGCCCTCACGCTGCTGGTCATTGCTTGTCCTTGTGCTCTGGTTATTTCTACCCCGGTCTCAATTTTTTCAGCCATGGGAAATGCGGCGAGCCGTGGAGTCTTGGTGAAGGGTGGACGGTCTCTCGAAGCTCTTTCTAAGGTCACTACTATCGCTTTAGATAAAACCCGCACCCTTACCGAAGGTAGGCCTACTGTTGTAGAGGTACTTACCTTTAGTGAGTTAAGCGAGAATGAAGTTCTGGCTTGCACCGCAGGGTTAGAAAAATTTTCCGAGCATCCTTTAGCTATGGGTATCCTTAACGAAGCAAAAAAGAGGGGCGTGCGCGATCACGACAGCGCTTCATTCGAAAGCATTCCAGGGAAGGGAGCAAAGGCACAGTGTTTTGTTTGCCAAGGCAAAGAAAGATTTGTGGGCAGCAAAACTTTTGCCTTTGAGAAGCTGAAGGTCTCCCAAGAAGTTCAAAATAAAATTGAAAATTTTGAAGGTCAGGGTAAGACCTGCGTTCTGCTTTGGGATAACGAGCGGGTTGAGGGGCTAATTACGCTGCAAGATGTGGAAAAGTCAGAAGCAAAACAAAGTCTGTTGGAAATAAAGTCACTAGGGCTGAAGATAGTCGTTTTGTCTGGCGACAGTATGGCAGCCGTTGAAGGTGTGACCAAAAATCTTCAGGTAGACCTAGTTAAGGGTGGCCTGCTTCCTCAAGACAAAGCAGCTGCGATTCAGCAGATGCAGAGTGAAGGACAAAAGGTGGCAATGGTGGGAGACGGGGTTAATGATGCTCCTGCACTCGCAGTTTCCGAAGTAGGGATTGCTATGGGTGCAGCCGGAAGTGACGCCGCTATCGAGGTCGCCAATATTGCGCTGCTCAATGATAAACTTGATCGTATTCCATTTTTAATAAAACTCGCCCGAAGGACGTGGAACGTTATACGGTTCAACACTTGGTTTGCAGTAGCTACTAAACTGGTAGTTCTAGCTTTGGCCGCTGCGGGAAAGAGTTCGCTGTCTTTCGCTATCATTAGCGACGTTGGTGTAACGGCATTTGTGGTTTTTCTAAGTTTAGCATTACTTGCTTCAAAGGAGCAGAAGGAAGGGGCTAGCCCAACCGCACTCACTCCCACTCCAGTAGCTGCAGGACAACATTCTGGAGGCTGTTGCGACTAGCTCTGGAATTACTCTCGTCGAGCTTCGTAGGCAAATATGCGTCTTCCAGCAACCGGGGCATACTCGCCTTTAAGGCAAATGCGCTCTCCATTGTTTAATGAGCTCAGGAAATCATCTACGGTTTCATTTAAAGATATCACATGCGCGTAATAGGGTATTTGATGACCGGCCCTTTCTACGAAACCCAGTGTTACGTTTCTACTTGCTTCTGGCCGTTCCGGTGTACCCAGATTCACAAGTTGAAATTCATAGCATTTCCAAGCAGTTGAAAATGATTTAGGCGCAAAAAATAAAAATGCACCTGTTAAAACCATAGAAAATTTTGTCATTGTTCGTTCCCCCAGTCTGTACACGCTAGATTAAAACTGAGGATTTGCAAGATGCTTGTATCGCGACTTGCCCTAGTATCGAAATCTTGCTTTTCTTTTTTTTTAAATTCGGAGTCTGCCGTTGGGATCTGGATCTAAAAGACCAATTGAAAAAAACTGAAGCAAGCACCTTAGTGAAAAGTAGAGAAGTGCTGTAGCAAATATCCAAAATTTGCTGTGAGAGCTTTGTGTCAAACTCTCGATTTCTGTTTCCGTGGAACTAATTTTTGCCTCAAGCTGTAATTTATTTGCACTTATTGCTTTAGAGGTACTTTCAAACGCAAGAGCTCCACTGCTCACAAATCCCCTAGAATGATCCAATTCAAGACGCTTCAACGTCTTTGAGTGTTCAGAAAGTTGCTCTTTAAGCTGATCCTTCATCACGATTAGAAACCCTGCCTTTTCATCGGCAAGCCTGCGAACTGCAGACAGTTGAGAATTTCTGATGGAAATTTGGTCTATTTCCATTACGGCAAACAAAATCGAATTGTAACAATACAATGCGTAATCAATTTTTCGCATTCGGCTTTTGTGGCTTAGAGATGCCAGGACGAGGCAGAGTTCGACCAGAATGGCGGCTTGCCAGGCCACGATAGAAGTTGCACCTTTTGCCTCATATATTTTAACGATATCGATTAATAAAAACCCTGAAATCCAGGCACCGAGCACTAATTTTCCTATCAGCAGAGATCTAAAGGTCTTGGTACCACGCTTCACCGTAGTTCTTGAAGGTGGACCACTGCGGGGTACCGAGTGACTTACAGGACTATCCTGAGCTCCTAGCTTTCGAAGCTGATAACGTACCGCATCTTTTTGTTGTCGGGGGAGATTGCGAAAAGCTTCATCGATTGTGTAGGTTTCGCGGATTAGGTCTTTCGCTTTAATAAATTCGATTGCCCATTCACTTAGCGATGTCTTCCGTTCGATGTTGGTGATTCCACTGGTGAAATCAAGTTCGGCTTCTGAAGTTCGCATTTTTATTTCACCTCGTGCTGTGAAGTTGTGAAATTTTTAAACCAATAATGGATTGCGAGATTTTTAGCGGTTTTTCCACTGGGGTTTAGTAATTTGTATTTATCCTGAATGATATCGGAAATAGCTTTCAGCTGTTCTGCCTCATTCGAAAAAGCATCCTCGAAAGCACTGGTCGCTTGTCTTAGGAGATTTTCTGACTGACGGTCTTTCTCAGCCTCATATTCACGGCGTCTTTGCCCTAGATTTAAAAGTCTAAGTTTAGAGTTTTCTGCTACCTCTCGTGTGCGAGCAAGGTTATAGACAGTCTCCATGCTTGTACCTTTGGCAAGATAGCAGAGGGGAAGCTTTATGGTGTCTCCTCCAGCTGTTCCCTGCGATTTAACGTAGGCTAAAGCTAGTTTCACTTGGGAGGGAGAATGTTTTTCCATGAGTTGCTTTAGGCTTTTACGTTCAATTTTTTGATGGTGAATCTCTTTAAGTGTCGAAATGTATTTTTCGATTTCCTCGGAATTAGAAGAAGATTCTTTTAAATCTTCTTTCTTATTCTTTGTAATCGGAGTGATTACGGAGCGTAATCGTTCTGATGTCGCTTCGGTCTCAAGTTGATGACTTTCTGTAATCACTTTGATTACGGGCTGGGTGTTCTCAATCTGATTACTCTCGGGCTTTTTAGTGTAATCATCTTGATTACGCGTTAATTCCGATTCTGAAATATGTAGAACTCTGAAAGCGTCGCCAGTTTTTGCATTGGACTCGGGAAGTTTTTCTACGAGTCCTTTAGCAATAAGGCCTTCAACTCCGCGGCCTACGTTTTGATATTGAAGACCCGTCCAAGTTGCGATGAATCGTCGACTGACGGTGCACTGTGAGCGGTTAAATCCAAGCGAGTATCGCAGTATCGTCATGTACACCACTAGTTCAGTCTTGGTTTCACAGGTTTGAATGGCACGTTGAAGTAAATATGACGGTACTTCAAAGATGCTTTCGTGTTTTTCAGTAAGTCGTAACGCTCGCGATTCTTTTACCTTCTGATCTGGAGTTTTAAGAGTGAAAATTATAGGATTTAAAGCAGACATGTCGGCCTCCTTGAAAGGTCATAAGGTTTAGAAAGCTAGAGAAGGTACAAACTTCTCTAGCTTTTGTGTTTTTAGTGCGGATGTTTGCGTAGGATTTCATTTGAAGCGCTCTGCTTCCTTCGGAAATACGCTGATAGGTTGCCAATCTACTTTAACGAGATCGATCATTCGGTACTGAGATCTGACCACCCATTCGGCGAATTCAACTCTTGAGGAAACTCTCGTTAGTTCCAATGTCATCTGTGAGAAATCTTGCCGAACTTTCGGACCACCAACCGCCATTGCAAGAATGTAGAGTCCGCCTAGTTGGGTACCCCGCGCAAACATCGCCGATAAAAGACCTGAATGTAGGATTTTCATTTTTTCCCTCCAGTCGAATCGGGCTTTGTAGTTTTTAGAGTCTGCACCAATGGCAACAACGCTTGAATGTGCTGGTCGGAGAGATCATGGATTGTATCAAGGCACTCTTTCCTAGCTGGAGAATCGACGAAGGCATTGCCACTTAGGTAAGTCTGAAAACTCTTGAAGGTCTGTCCGTAGGCAGGGATCAGGACTTTGAGGTGCTCCTCGGTCACATCCGTCCGGCCGTTCTCTACGTGGCTGATCCACGCGATAGATTTCCCCGCTAACTCAGCGGCATCCCGCATGGACAGGTTGCGATTTACTCGCAACTTCTTGAGGAGTGCCCCCTCGGGGGTAATTTTTTTAAACTTTGTTCGGTGCATACATTTCCCTTCTGGCTGCGTGAGCCGTGTAACTTTCGTTAAAAACGCAAAGGGAAAAGTGCGGGATATCGAAGCGTTAAATACTTAACGCCGACGTTATAAATATAACGCCGTTGTGCGGGCAGGAGATTTCAACATGTTATCTCGTTCGTCCACACGGGTTGGTATTGGCTGATATTGTTTGGTGATTGATCTGCGGAAAGAAAATCCCGCAATTTTTGAACGTATCTAAACCTGACGGCTTAAATAATTGAATTTTTTGGCGCTAAGCCACTCGGCTTAGAGCTCTTCACTATGCTTTTTTTGATCTTACGACTAAGGCGATTACCTTTGAAGATAATGGCGGAGCAAATGGGACTCGAACCATTTAACTGCCCTTTGTAAGTATTTCCAATGCTTACTGAGAGCCTACGAATAGCACTATATCGAAATGTTCCAAATCCCCTCACGAAACCAGTAAAATCCTGGCGAACCCCACTTATGTCGCTACGCATTACAATCCTCTTAAGGACACTACTTTTTGAGTAGGGTCTATGGGAGGAAGGACGCTGATCTTGTCAGTGACTCCCATCACTTCAATTCCCGCGTATCGTACATAACGTTGCATGGTGGAAAGATCGCGCCAGCCACATACCTTCATGACCTTCACGGCTTCAACCCCTGAACGTAGGAGTTGTGTCGCAAAACAGGCCCTGAGTGTGTGGAACCTTATGGAGGTAATTCCAATTTCCTTACAGAAGCTCCGCAATACATGGGCTTGAGTTCCAGTTTCCCAGTTAGCAATTCTCGGAAAAACAAATTCTCCCTGACCTGTAATGGGCCTTAGTTCCTCAAGTACACGCATTAACTCGTCCCCAATGGGGATGTCGCGCCAGTAGCCAGCTTTCGTAGATTTGATGATCTTCTTGCTGAGTTCATAGGACTTGCTCACTCTCATCATGCGTTTATCAAGATCAACGTCTTGCCAGCCTAAGGCTAAGAGTTCTCCTGATCGCATTCCCGTTAAGAGCGCCGCCGCCCAAATGTGTCTCCAAGGATGCTTACGTTTAATCGCTTCATCTACAAGCTTAAGGATTTCATCGGTAGATAAAATTTCGGGTACGAATTCTTTTGTTCTCGCAAATTTGAATTCAGGAGTAGGGGTTTTAGTTCCTTTCGGAATAATCCCATACGCGCTTCCAAATTCGTAAATACTTCGAATCATGCACCGGAATTTTGTTAACTGACTGATGCTGTATCCTTCAGCTTGTTTGCGTCTAGCTATCTCAGTAACCATGTAAGCGGTTAGAAAAGATGCTGGAGTGCCGAGATGGGGCTTTAGCCAATCAAGCATTATTGATCGATAACTTGTCACCATTCCTTCGCTCACTTCGCCAGAGGCGACACGAGTGTAAATAGTGTGCTTTGCCCAACGATCAATGAGCGCCGAAAGCTTTTGGCCATTCATCTCTTTTTCAGCCATCTTCTTTTCGCAGAATCGAAAAAGCTTTTTCTCCTCAGCTACAGCTTCATCGAGGGTCTTAATTCCCACAATCTGACGTCTGAAGCGAAGGATAGGATTAAAGCGGCCCCTGATGTTGATGACGACTTTATAAAGAGTGTTGCCTTGCCCATCTTTATAATCCGTAATCATAGGAGCCTTCGTTCGATCTTGGTACTTTCAATAAGCTGATCGAGTTCGGAAGTTTTAAATCTCAGTAAGCGACCGAGCTTGTAGTATGGAATTCGCTTCTCATAAACAAAGTTGCGTAGAGAGCACACCGAGGAAAGCTTTAAGTAGGCTGTAGCCTCTTCGGCTGTAAGCCACGAGCTATCATCTGACGGTTTGGTACTTCTGTTTGGTAAATTTTTGGGCAGATAGATCTGCTGTTTCTTTGGGTCTGTTTTCATATGAATCTCCTTTCAATTTTGGAGGATTCAAGCAACTGGTCGAGGTCACTGATTTTAAATCTCAGTAATCGACCCAGTTTGTAATACGGAACCCGCTTTTCGTAGACGAAGTCATAAAGCACTCCGACTGACGAAAGCCTAAGATAACGAGCAGCTTCATCTGCTGTAATCCACTTCGATATTTTCAAAGAACAATCCAGATCCGAAGATTTAGCTTCGTTTCCAGCTTCAGTTATAGACTTTAACTCAGAATTTATTGGCCCACTAGGGGCTGATGCAGAATTATGCACGTTGCACTAACTCCTTGATTTTACAAATTTGTAAAACTCGATTAAGCGGAGAAAGTCGGCTAGAAGGGGGTTGTTGTGGGCAAGCGAGATATAGACAATCAAATTAATGCTCTTAAAGAGCAGGTTTGTGGATACTTCGTGGGCTACCTTAAAATCACCAAAGCTACCCAGCGGGATTTAGCTAAAAAGATGAAGCTCAATGGAGCGTTGTTGAGCAAAATAGTTAGAAATCAGCATCAGGAATTTACATTGGATCGGCTTCTAAGGTTACTCAACGTGATCCGTCCCGATATAGTTCCTGTACTAAAAAAATCCAGCAAAGCGATAAAACAGAAAAGAAAAAACCCTTAAGTTTTTATCC
>CAYZFQ010000005.1:0-191728 GCA_964477895.1 uncultured Bacteriovoracaceae bacterium
AAATGGCGGAGAGGGAGGGATTCGAACCCTCGGTACGTTTTACCGTACGTACGCTTTCCAAGCGTGTGCCTTCAGCCACTCGGCCACCTCTCCATGGTGCATCGCTTGCGCGATGCGGGATCTGTGGATGGCCAGGTCCTGCGGACTCGGCCACCTCTCCAGACATGCTCTTTGCTGAATAGAGCTCAGTTTTCTTACAATTACTTAGGCCAAGGAACAAGTCGATAAGTGTTCTAGTCATCCAAAAATCCTGCGTTATACTAATCACCATGTTGCCAATCCCAGTAGAACACTTTCATCCCCTCATTGTTCACTTCCCCATTGCTCTTTGGGTCACAGCCACCCTTTGCTTTTTCCTAAGCTTCACGGGCTTTTTTAGGAACCTTCAGGGGCCGGCCGTGGTGATGGGTTGTATTGGTACGGGCCTGGGCTGGCTCGCTAAGGTCACCGGTGAGAAGGCCGCCGAAATCGTGGGTCGCACCTTATGTCCTATCGAACTCTTAGATAAGCACGCTGAAATGGGCGAAACGGCCCTCATCTTTTTTACCGGTATTTGGGTGGTGGCGGCCTTGCTATACTTTTTGCGCGGACGGGCATTCTTTCCTTCTGATACCCCTTTAGTGCTGAAGATTGTTTTGGCTCTTTCGATGCTCTTGGCCAATGCCTATCTCACTTTGGCTTCACACAAAGGTTACCAGCTCGTGTATCTCCACGGAGCTGGGGTGAAAACTTCTATTGAACGATGTGACTAATTAAAGTTCTTCAGAGGCCGGCGTTCGGCTTCGGCCGTGGGGGGCGTCGGTGTGGGCGTTCACGAGCCGGCTCACCACATCACTTCGCTTCATTTTGCTCATGGTAAGAATGGCCGGATCATTGCGGTAAAGTCTTTCGTACCAATAATTATTTCTCAGAATCGACGAAACATAGTTACGAGTTTCCTTGAAAGGGATGAGATCTAAGAAAAGGGCCAGGTCTTGTTCGCCGAAGCGCTGTTTCCATTCGGGGATTCGACCGGGGCCTGCATTGTAGGCGGCTAAAGCCAGTTCCACACTCTCAAACTGATCAATGAGCTGGCCTAAGAATTTAGCGCCTAAGTTGGCGTTGAGTTCTGAGTTGTAGAGGTTGGGCCGACGCATGCCGCTGATTCTGCGAGCGGTGGAGGGCAAGAGCTGTAAGAGACCCCGAGCATTCGCCGTGGACCGAGCGCGGGGATTGAATCCGCTTTCCTGGCGAGCAACGGCGAGGAGCAAAAAGGCATCGGTTGGACTTGAAACTTTTTCAAAGGTCTCCAAATAGTGTTTGGGGAAGAGGATAGTGAGAGTTTGGCGATTAAGGATGGCGGGATTCTCTGAAATTTGGCGGGTAAGGAAAGTGATGGTGTTAAGTGGGGTGCCCCGGCTCGATTTAAGAAGAGAAATGTAGAGAAGATTTTGGGGAGTGAGTTCTTCTTTGAAAACTCGAGTCATCCACCGGCTCATTTTTTGTGCGGCCTCTACCCGGCCTACAAGGTACAAGCTTTCCAGCCAGCGTAGAGAATTGTCGACCTCGCTCTCAGATCCTAGAGTGCGGCGATTGAGCGACAAAGGTGGGCGAGAACTAAAAATTTGCATGGGATCTACGTTTAGCTTTTGCCAAACTTCCAAGGCATGGAAAGAGAGAGGGTACTCCTCAACCAATCGGTTCCAGTAAATATTTTGGGTTTTGGGATCGGTCTGAAGAAAGCCAGCCCAATAGAGGACTCGGGACTTTTCATCCGTTTGTTTGGCGAGGACAGCGCGGTTGATGGCCTTGCGGGCTTCGGCTTTGTCGCCTTCGCTTAAGCGAAAAAGGGCTTGGCGCAGGTGAGTGATTTCATAGCCTGCGTCTTCTGGACTCAAGCAAGCGGAGGCGTGCTCGTAAAGTTTTTCCATCATGTTACGCGCGGAGGTGGACGGCAGAAGGCTTTCAAGTTTGCGGATGGCCACAGCCGACAAATTTCGCGGGCAAGAGGTGGTGGCCAGAAGTTTGGGCGACCAAAGTAAAATGCGGCCCGCGCTCTCGCGGTGAATGGACTTCATGAGACGCTCAAATCCCATGCGTTGTTGGGCGGCAAAGTGATGGGGGCGAATGGGAACTCGGTGACCCTTGCTGCTAAGCTCTTTTGCGGGAGCCGAGAGAAAACGGTTGGAACGAAGGGCTTCAACGATTTCACAAAGTTTAGCCGTGCCATCATGGTCGCTATCGCAAAGATTGGGAGGAAGCTTTTTGGAGTCTAGAAAATTGGCAAGAAGGCGGGCTTGTTGCTCCAGTCGTCCGTCGGGCAAGCCGAGCTCATCGGCTACTTGATTGAACGAAATGGTGACCGGTTGCACCGAGAAGTTTTCTTCCTTAGCGCTGCTGGCGGGGCTGCGCTTTTTATTTTTTTGAGCTGCCGTGAAGGAATTGAACTCCGAACTTTTCTCAGAGAAGCTGCTCTGCAATTCGGGTTTGGATTTTTTGTGGGATGAGCAAGCTACGAAGAGCAGCGAAAGACCCAAATATATTCGTGAAAAACCCCGATGATGCATGCCTTTTCCCCCTTGAGCTCTTTAGTGTAACCGCGAAGCCGGAGTGAAAGGAATGACGAAATTTTGGTGGTGTCAAAAGAGTCCTAGGGGTCTTTTGGAGCATCGATTTGTTCGCTGGGCGAGGATTTAAAGCAGGCCTCCGTTTCGAGGCAGCGTTGGTAAATTTTCCAGAGGTCCGGGAAATCTTGTTCAACTTTAATGCCATAACGTAGGGCCCCGTAAATTTGCGGGACCAAACAAATATCAGCAGCGCTGAGTTCCTTGCCCACTGAAAAAATTTGCCGACTTCCCCGACTTAAAATTTCAAAGCTCATCAGGCCTTGTTGGATAAAGTGAGCAGCCCAGGCTTTTTGCTCTTCGGGATTGGAACTGTGACGCTTTTGCACCCGAGGAACCTGGATGGGAGTCGTGTCGGCATTAATCAATTCGGCCAGTTCCCTAATTTTTGCGCGTTCCAGTGGAGTGCCCGGGAAAAAGGAGGGCCCTTTTAAGGTATAAACTTCTTCGATCCACTCCAGAATGGCGATGCTTTGAGAGAGGTAAGTCTGAGGCGAAATCTCAAGTACTGGCAAAAAGCCCAAGGGATGCCTTGCCCGATGGGGAGGCTCTTGGGCCTCGCCCGACAATATATTTACCGGAATATATTCATAAGGAATGCCTTTAAGCTGCAAGGCCCAGCGGACCCGCCAAGAATTTGACGAGCGCCAGTAACCGTAGAGCTTTAAGCCTTCAGATTGGGGCTTAAAGCGGTCCCACTTCATGCGCCGCAGCTCTCGTCCACCACGAACTTTTCGTCTCCTGCTACCATGGTGTTTTCGAGTTCACCGAGGCCTTGAATTTTTAGAAGTGTTTTGTCGCCCGGCTTGAGCCACTGATTGGTGATCCCAGCGGGATTGGTTTCATAAAAACACCCTGTTCCCACCGTTCCTGAGCCAATCACATCTCCTGGATAAAGCCAGGTACCATAAGAGGCCCTTTCAATGATTTGGGCGAAGGTCCAAGTCATATCAGCCAAATTCCCTTTGGAAATAGGAATGCCGTTCACATCTGTGGTCATCTCAAGCTTAAAGCGATTGCCGTGTGGGCCGGGAATTTTAAAGGCCTCGAGTTCGTCCACGCTCACAAGGTAGGGTCCTAAGACATTGGCAAAGTCTTTTCCTTTAACGGGACCCATGCTGAGTTTCATCTCGTCCATCTGAACTTTGCGTGCGGAAAGGTCGTTGAGAATGGTGTAGCCAAAAATAAATTCATCGGCTCGATTGGCGGGAATATTTTTTCCTTTTTTGCCAATCACAATGGCGGCCTCCAGTTCAAAATCCAACTGAACTTGGGTTTTGGGCTCCACCACAATGGGACCTGGTCCAAAAACGGCTTGGTGATTCATGTAATAAAAAACCGGAAAGAGATCGAACTCCGGAATCATGTCGAGACCTCGGTTACGCCGAGCAGACTCCACATGTTGGCGAAAGGCATAGCCGTCGCGCATAGAGGGTGGGTTGGGCAGGCAGGCCTGAAGGTCCACGCTTTCGACAGAAATTTTGGCCTGACTTAATAAGTTTTCAGCCTCGGCTTTTTTGGAACCCTTAGTTGAACGCAAAAATTCTAAGAGGTTGGGGGCAAGAGATGAGAGGTCCGCAATTTTTCCGTTAGGTGCCAGGGCACCCCAGGACTCTTTTCCCGACTTATCTTTAAAGCTACAAAATTTCATGGGCTGATTTAAATGCCAAAAGACGCCTTGAAGCAAGCGGCACACTTTTGTTAGGGGCGTCAAAATTATTGAGGCTCTTAAATGAAAGGGGGGGATTATCCTACTTATTATGAAAATACTTTATGCTTTGGCATTTTGCAGCACTTTTGCATCGGCGGCGGTCTCTAACACTTTGCTTCAAAAAACGGCCCATACTTATAACAGTTTGCGAGAAGGCTACTTAAAACAAGGGCCTATAGGCTTTCAGAAATACTTTGCGGCTTCTCTGGATGCTGAGTTCGCAAGAGAGGTGCCGCAGCTTTTTAAAGGTCTGCCCGAGATTCCCCGCGCTAGCGTGCGTGATGGAAAAATTTATGTGGGGGAAAATTTGTGGATCGCGCCGGTGAGTGAGGACTCCTTGGATATGCTGGTCAATGGAAAGTCCTATCACTTTCAGTATCAAAAGGGAGTGTCGACTTTGCAAGCTGAAATCAAGGCACTCTTAGAAAGTAAAAGAGGCGCCCAAATTTTATGGGACTGGATGCTGCCCTCTGCCGAAGCCAAAATTTCTAAGGGATGGATGTGGGGAGGCATCGCTACAGCTGTGAGCATCGCGGTGATGGCCATCTTTAACGCAAATAAAAATGCCAAGATGCGAGCGGCTGCGGCCGCCTCGGCCTCGAGGACTTCGCCACCGGCAGAGAGAAGTCACACCGTAGCACCATCAAACCAAGAAGCTCCCGCACCCACAAGATCAACCCAGGCAGCTGAAGTGCCCGCCGCAGCGCCTGCTCCTGCAGCCGCACCCGCAGTGGCGGCACCTGCAGTTCCTCCAGTACCTGCTACTCCTCTTGCTCCTGTTACCCTTAGTGAGGATCTGCTTCGTGCCTATTTCTGTGAGGGATCTGGTGCTAAAGGCAAGTTCAAGCCAAGATATTTTGTGTACCCCTATGGCCAGTTAATTTCTCCCGACACCTCACCGACTTCAGTCATGGAGTCCTATTTTTATGGAGAAATGTCGCGAAAGCTTTGGGACCTGACCCATCCAAAGAAACCGCTTCCTGTAGGTCCCTCTTCCGAGGCGGCTGCGCAAGAAACGGCTTCCATCGTAAATCTTTTGCAAGCTCTCAGTGCCCCGGGTTACGAGGAACTAAAAAAGGGACTGGATACTAATATTGAAAACACCTTCTTCACTAAGGGGGAGGAGGCGCAACCCCGTTTTAAAGACAATTTTAAAATTAGCAAGATTCTCAAGGACAAGAGCCAAGTCCTACTCAAGGTGGGGACTTCGGAAGTTATTTTGCAGTACGCCCCCAAGGGAAGAGAACTTGATTCAAACAAGAGCCCTATCGCGATTAGTGCAAAAACTGGAGATAATGTCGTGGAGCTTTGTGCCCAGGAGAAAGTAGCTGCGAAAGCGGCCGCCCCGGCACCCATGCCCAAGGTCCCCACGCCCGTACCTGACAAAATTCCCCAACCATAGTGAACTAGAGATTTCTAGTGGGAGTCAAAATAACGGCATCCGTAATTCGTCTGATGCCGTTTATTCTGAAGCGATGAAAAAATTTCTCGCACTGGCATTTTTATTTGCACTTCCTGCCCAAGCCGCATCAACCAGGATCTTAGACCAAACGGCCAATACCTATAATTCACTTCGCGAGATTTATAACAAGCGCGGGCCCATCGGCTTTCAAAATTATTTCTCAGTTCACCTCGACTCGCAATTTGCCAAAGAGGTGCCGCAGCTTTTCAAAGGATTGCCAAAAATTCCCAAGGCCGTCGTGCGGGATGGGAAAATATTTGTTGGTGAAAATTTATGGATTGCTCCGGCCAAAGATAAGTCGGGAGATATTTTAATCAACGGAAAGACCTATCACTTTCAGCCATCCAAAGGCGTTTCCACTTTGCAAGCTGAAATCAAGGCCCTGCTTGAAAGTAAAAGAGGCGCACAAATTTTATGGGACTGGATGCTACCCAGTGCCCAGGCCAAAACAAATTGGGGTACGGTAGCCGGGGCGGGGGCCATCGGCGGTGCTGCCGGTGCAGCCATTGCTTTGCTACTTATTGCGATTTTTCAAACGAAAAAAACTCCGCCGGTAAAACGTGGATTTCAGGGAGATGTGGGGCCGCTGGGACCTCATGGTCCCGCATCTACTCCAGCTGCCGAGGAGCCCGACAATTCGAAGAAGGAAAGTGAAGAGAAAAAAGAAGCCGAGGCTAAGAAAGAAGTTGAGGTTTCCAAGGCAAAGCCGATTGATTTTAATGAGCTCCAGTTAAGAAACTTTTTTTGTGAAGGCGGTGCGACGACAGGCTTTGTGGTGCGTCGGCAGGTGGAAGCTAATGCCATTCAGGTTTTTAATAAGGGTTCTAACGATGATTACACCAAGCTTTGGTATCACAACCTGCGAGAACGTTACCTTGCAGCGATTAAAGACCAAAAAAACGCTAAAGAGGGTGGGGATATGGAACGTGCAAGCATTGCCAGCATTTTCTCTAGTATCAACTCAGAATTAACTGAAAAACTTGAAAAGGCAGAAACGGATGAAAGTCGGAAAAAAATCTTTGAACTACTAAGCTCGCTACCTGCCCAGCTCGAGGTCGCAAGTGTTAACCCCGACCTTCCCACTTCTGAAATTCGCATGGGGACTTCAACAATCACATTAAAATATGTGCCAGGAAAAAAAGTTGAAGAAAGCTCTCGTCCCTTGGAAGTGAAAGCGATAATTAATGGTGCGGATGTGATTTTATGTCCAAAACAAGGGACAGATGTGGCACCTGCGAAGTCAGGTCCACGGGCGGCAAGGAGCGTTTCAACGGGCGATGGCTCCGGAGGAGTCGAGCTTTATGGCGCAGGGGAGCCGGAGCGGTCAGTTTCCGACTTCGTACGGAATTACGGTGACTTAGTCACCTCCGGGCACTTAGTCACCACCGGTCAAGAGTTTCGAGGAAAAAATTCTTCAGTTTGGGATGGGTTTTTCCGATGATTAGATATGGGCATACCGTTGCGTGACGATAAGGTTGATCTTTCGAACGTCAAGGATTGTTTGAAGCGGCGGGGAGCAGTTAGGCTCAAGCCCATTTATTCCGATGCCGAACTTTCCGAGATCAATTCAAAAATTAACCCACTCTTTTCAGAGAAAGCAGCTGAAAATAGGTCCTATGTTCGATCCGATGAGCTTCTGGAGCTCGGACTACTGTCAAAAATTCTCAGTCCTACTGTAGTTGGATTGTTCAAGAGTGTAGTCCGCGATCCAGTCTTGTATCACTGTCATATCTACGAGATCAAAGCTGCCCAGAGAGTGCCACATATCAATGGTCAGAAGCTTCAGGGATGGCATCGGGACTCGGATTCCTTCACGAAAGATCCTCGCCTGAACGAGTGTTTAAGCCTCTTTGTGTACCTGAGCGATGTTGACGAGGAAAACGGACCCTTTGAATTGATTCCCGATCAATTTTTCGGAAGGCTCAAAGCCCAAAGTCCCTCTAATAAATTACTGGGCCCTGCGGGAACGACCCTGTTGTGGAACAGGACTCTATGGCATCGCGCTTGTCCCAATGTAAGCAAGACCCGAAGAAGGCTTCTGAAGTTTTCGTTCCAGCCTTTAACACTGAAAAACCCCCACTTATCGAGTCCGATATTTAAAAAGTTAAGCAACGAACTAAGAAACTCGGATCCTGAGCTTTCCCACCTTTTTGGTTCTGAGGTCGGCCGATTTCCGGCTCCGCGTTTAGAGCAAATGAATTCCTTGCAAACCCTGCCCATCGATTACAACTCAAGTGTAACGGTTTCCCGTTTCAACCTATGGACGCAATGGCGCAGCTACACACCCGTCGAATGAAAAACGTTCTATTGATAGGTTCAGGAAGTAGGATAGAAAATAATTTTATTCCGGCCTTCAAATGCTTGACTGAAGTCTATTCGCTCGCAGGAGTCTACTCTAGAAAACCTGAAAACATTCGTAGGATCTCGGAAGCCTACTCTATACCTCCGGTATTGGATCTTAAAGAGGTTGATTGGGACTCCATCCAGCTTGTCGTTATTTCCATAACCACTAAGAATGTCGGTCAGGTCCTTCGTCAAATCGCTACCTATGCACCGAAGCTGTCCCTGTTGATCGACACTCCTGTCCTTTCCAGATTCGATCCTAGAGCGATAGGGGTACTTCGCTCATTTCGATCGGTCAGAGTTGCCGAAGACTTCGCGAGCTTCCCGCAATATGAACTGATGCGCAAAGCAGTGCATTCGGGTTTGATCGGAAGACCAAGAGAAGTCTGCATGTTCCATTCGGGATATAAGTATCACGCGGTCGCATTGGCCCGCTCGATTTTCGGCGGAGACAAACCTTACATGGTCCGAACGAAACGTTACGGGAGCATTTTTCAAATCCGAGACCTGCGTTTCAAAGGAGGCCGTAGAGCCCTGATTTCGGAGCCTTATTTTAAGGGAGCGGGTTATATCATCATTGACGGGGAAAAAGGCGCGATTCAAGATTTCGCTTCGCCGCTGAACGGAGGAAAGCCGACCTATCATCTTGTTCGGCGTGAGGAAGGCGGCGCTTTGGTCGGGTTCTCCTTGATGGATCCCTCCGGAAAAGAACACTGTTCCTATGCTCCGCCCTATTTGACGTTGCTCAGAGGCATGGAAATTCCTAACAATTCGGAATTCAATTTACTGAAGACTTGCGGGCTGATTGAAGTGATCCGTTCATTCGAAGAAGACAACATAAACAGATGCTGCCTTTTGTCGGATGGATTGCATGACGGACTCAAACTATCTATAGCTGACCGGCTTGGGCTTTGGATTTCCTTCTTGAAATGAAGCTCAGGGCCCAGATCGGCCGAAGCGCGCAAGAATGGTGGTCCCAGCAGGAATCGAACCTGCAACTGCTCTTTAGGAAAGAGCCGTTATATCCATTTAACTATGGAACCCCTGTGAGACCTTTCGGGCACTCTTTATGGGCGAGCAAGCTGCGGATCTAGCGCAAAGAAGGCCCGGGGGTCAAAAAATCATCAATGATCCCTATACTCAAGGTGCCTCCACGCCGTTATCATAAGAAGATATGCTAGAGGCCTTTCGCCACAAAATAGAGCCCCATCTGATCTACTTGTTGTATGCTGAAATTGCCTTGCTCAGTTTGCTCGTGGCGGGAGCAGCTTTTATCCTATTGCGTCGAATTCTTAAGAAACCCGGCTTGGAAGGCGACCCAAAATACGATTACGAGCAAATTGCAGGTGAAATCGAGCATGAAATTGGTCGCCTTGAAGATCTGCGTAAACGATTGCACCCCAATGCACCGGCGATGCGTTTGGAGCCTCGCTTAAATGATGGGGCGGCACCCGCACCCAGTGGTGCGCCCGTAGATACTTCAGCCATAGAAGCTAAATATAGTGTCGAAATTGATAGTCTCAAAAAGGAACTGCAAAATGCCCAAGGTGACTTAGCCAAGGCTAAGGAAGCAGCTAGTGCAAATCCCCAAGTCTCTCCAGAAGAAGTGGCCAAGGCCACAGAGGCCATTCAAAAAGAGAAAAATGAAATTCAAGAAAAGGTTGGCCACTTAGAGAAAGTTCTGTCGGAATACCAAATTTTTGAAGAAGACTTTGCCTTGGTTAAAAAATATAAAAGCGAAAACGAACAACTCCGCAAACAGCTGGAATCCATCGCGGCTGGGCAAAGTCCCGCACCCTTGCCCGCCACTGCCGAAGTCACCGAGGCCGATATTGCCAGCATGTTTAATGAACTCTCGCATGGGAGTAGTGCGGCGGCACCGGCCCCTGCGCCTGCTTCTGCGCCGGCTGAGTCTAAAGTGGAGAGCATCCCAGCTCCCGTCGCAGCCCCGGAAAGTCCTGCGCCCACTCCGGCCGTGGCTGAATCGGCTCCACTTCCACCTGTGGAAGTCGTTAGCACTCCCGCGCCAGAAGCTCAGCCTTCAGTCGAAGCCGCACCTGCCGTTGTTGCAAATCCCCCAGAGAAAGCTGCCGACCCAGAAGCTATGGCGGAAGCGGCGGCCTCCGATGACAAAATTATGGCGGAGTTTGAAAAGTTGCTGGGAGAGAATAAAACTTGAAGAAGCTCAGTTTTATTTTATTTTTATCTGTTGCTTCCTTAAGTGCGGCACCGCAGCCGCGTTGGTTACTGAAGCCCTTTCTCAGTATGGGGGAAGAAAATCCTCAGCGACTTCTCAAGCTTGCCAATAATTTATTTTCCCCCGAACGCATGCGCATAGTTTCGATTGAAGCGCGCTACGCTTTTGAGTGGCAGCACCGTTTGGCCATGGTGGGTGCGCTCTCTACATTCTTTGATCCCATCCACAAAAAAAACCCACAAGTGAATGCCTCAGTAAAGGAAAGGGCTCGACTTTTGATTAAGCAGGCCATGCTAAGTGACAGTTCGCTGCTGGTTCGAGATGGAGCCGTTGAGTCTGTGCGGCGAATTATGCAGATGTCTCCCGGAGAAGCCTCAGTTTGGCGAGGTCCCTTGGAAGCGGCATTTCGAGATAAAAACAATGAGGTGCGTGGCGAGGGACTTTTTATCCGAGAAACTATTCTCACGGCACTCTATGAGGGGGCTTTGAAGCCCTCGGCCTCTGTGCGTAAATTAGCCTTGAAAGACAAAAATCTTCAGGTGCGAGAGCTTCTCAAGACTTGGAAAACTTCCGCCTACGATAACTAAAGAAGTTGAGCCGAGGTGGAAGCTTCTTTGCTTAAGACCTTCGGAGAAGAATTTCGGCATAGGTAAGGTTGAAAAAGGGTGGAGCTTTGGCGAACTTTCACGATGCCGCCATGGCCCTCTTTTGCCAAAAGGTATCCCCCGCTGAGCAAATCTTGCTCCACTTCAAGGGTGGCGTTGTCTTGAAATCCAGCATACTGATGGTAGCCCGAGTGCTTTTCCGGCAAATAGTTGGGGTTTAGGCTTCCTTGGACCTCTTGCTCATGGTTTTTGGGTCCCTCGGTAAATATAAGGGCCGCTTCTTCATTTCCCAGTTTAAGCTTGAAGTTCTTTATTGAAAGCCAGGTAGGAGCCTTTCCTAGAGACTGGCAGTTGTAGGTATAAGTTGCTGATTTATCTGTAGATTTTTGTGTTGGGAGGCTTTCTGCAGAAAGTGGCGACCCAAAGATAAAGGCTAAAATCCACAAGAACAAAGCAAACTCCTTTTGCTGGTTTTTCAAACACCTTCTGTGCTTGAAAGCGTAATATAGGCCAGAGAACCCCGTGTTTACAGTAAATGACGCATCGTGTCAACGCATTCCGCGCATTTTGTGCGATTTAAATACACCACCGACAAGCTTTTGACTCAGAGAATTTTGCACTGAGCCGTATCATAAGAAAAGGGGGATTTATGGCTAAAAATATTTTGAATTACGGTGCTTGGATTTTCCTCGCACTTTCTTTGCCCGTTTCGGCAGCTTCGACTTTTCCTAGCGACGCGGAATACTTTTCGCCCATTGAAGGAGGGAAAAATCTAAGCTCGGCTCAGGTCGAAGACCTCAAAGACTTTCATGACTTCTTTGCTTTTTCTAATTTTACGGCTCTCAATAGCAACTTTGGGGATGGGGTAGAATTTTTTGGCGTGGATCAAATCTTCTATCGTTGGGAAGACGATGCCAAGGTTTATCTCATGTACAACGTGGCTACCAAAGACCGAAATCAAATGGGTAGACTTTATCAGCTAGACGACAGCTTTGTGTATCATGGCAACACCCCTAACGGAGTGAGCTACGCCATCTTGTTTCAAAATATTTCGGAAAAAACACTCAATCCCATTATCGATAACTTCCAAGAAAATGGGCGGGCATCCATCGCGAGATTTAATCCTAAGCTCACGATCCCCTTTGTGAATGAGGCCTTTGCTGGCGAAAAGGGGCCTCACTCGGACGGCGGTGCTGGTAAGGCTGTGCCTCCTAGAACTCGGCGCCTGGTGCAAAAGGAAATTCCTTGTCGGGATGGAAAAGCCACCGTGGTCTGTACGAATAAAAATATTCCAGCTCCTAAGGCTGGAGCGAGTGTTGAGGTGATGAAAAAAGATTTTGTGGCTGCCGTGACAAGTAGCATCGGTCGCTGTGTGGGAAATGCGATCAAGGGCGCCTGGGATTCTACAATTGGATTCGCAGGGCGAACTCTTCGCACGATTTGTAGATTGTTTGTAAAGCCTCATATGGTTTGGCGAAATACGGTGGATACCTTTACTCGCAGCTGGAATACGGTTTCATCTGCATTGAGTAGTCCCGTTGAATTTAGCAAAACGCGTTTGGCGGATTGGTATTACAACAAAAAGCCTTCTGAGAAATTTGCCCAAGTTTGTAAATTCATCGGAACTCTAGTGAGCTACTGGGCGATTGGGAACTTCTTCCCTAACACCGGCGCCTACGCAAACATGAAGAATACAGCAAGCAGCGCGGGAAGAAATCTCCCTGATAAGCTGAGCTGGATGGATGACTTAAGGCGTGCGGCCGAGTCTGGAACAGGTTTTATACGCGTGGATAAAAACTGGACCCAAGCTTTGCGAAATGGAGCCATTGCAGGGTCCGTGCATGGCGTGGATAAAATCACTCGAGGTACGGTGCCTGGTAATGGCGACAACGGAAAGTGCTTAGGGTCGATATTCTAGGAATAGGAACTAGGGGGGTCGTCGCCCCCCCCCTGTTTTTAGACCCAGATTTTATTTAGTCGTTTCAATCCGTTCAAATCGAATGGCCTGGTCTCCGTCGTCAATGAGTTTCACTTTTCCGTCTAAGGTTTCGTCGAAGTGCGTTTCGTCGGCTTTCGGGATGGAAGCATTGACGTTTCCTTTCACGATAACCGTATTCTTCTCACCAGTAGAAACGAAGCTTTTGATCGTGGGTGAATAAACAAGCCCGTCCTTGTCGGCATCATAGAGGTCTTGGCCCTCGTATCGAGCTCTGAAACTATCGGCAAAAAGTTCCGCAGCTTTCTCAGTTAAATTGCCCCAGGCCGTGGCACGTTCCTCTGCAAAATTGTAGCGGATGGCTTGAACATTGGCCACATCGCCCCAGCGGTAAGTGGCCTGAAAAATCAAAAAGCCGCTGGCGCGGTCCACCAGAAGTTCGCAGCTGCGGTGGTTGGAATTGAAGGGCCCTGCGTGGAAGCAGTTGCCTCGGCTTTCATTCGCGGGTTTAGGAACATCGGTTACGGCGATTCCGTCGGCTTCTTTGTAGATCACATTTTTTACTTTGTTTTTGTTGCCATCGAGGGCCTCTGAATTCTGAGCTTCGAAGCGCCTGGCATAGGCCTCGTCTTGATCCAGTCGAGCATAGTCTACTGGGCGACCATCGACCTGAGCTTCACCCTCAAGGTACCAACCAATGTTGAGTCCTTCGACGGGCACTGAAACCAAATCCCCAAAGTCCACGCCCAATTTCCTGGGCTTGGCCAAAGCCAATACGGAGCTGCTTAATGCTGCGACCAAGGTCAGTTTAAATATTTTTGCTTTCATATTTCCTCTCATTTCTTGCAAATGTCCTAAGTCTGGAAACTGAGAGAACGCAATATACAAAGAGTGTAGGATTGGAGATATTGATATACTGAAGGTAACAATGAAACTTGAAATAGTAGAATCCCCTGAACCCTCTCTTATCGATTTTTTTGATAAAAAAATTGAAGAATTCAACTTAGCTCGGTGGGAGGTTAAAACAAAGGTGCCTTTGGCCGTGAAAGTTATGGACCCCAACGGAGAGATTATGGCCGGGGCTTCAGCCAAAACTTTTGGACTTTGGATGATGTTGGAAAATCTCTGGGTGCACGAGACTTTACGGGGGCAAAATATGGGAACAAAAATCCTACTGAGTCTTGAGGACGTGGCTCGTAAACGCGGTTGTAAGTTTGTCTTGCTGGATACGCTTAATTTCCAAGCCAAAGATTTTTATGAAAAGCAGGGATACAAAGTCCAGTGGACTCAGCTGAACTATCCTAGAGAAGGTTCTAAGCATTTTATGGTGAAGGAACTTAGCTAAATCGAGACTTTATAACAGGGCGAAAATTCTTGATTGAGAAATTTGCATGGTGGAAGGTCTCGGCATGCGACAAATCGCATCAATGTTTTGTTTAAGCTTCGTTGTGCTGGCGGCCTTGGCTTCGCCTGCAGTGGCCTCTGTTGTGTTGGGAGAGGAAGCTCTAAGAGCCATGGTGGAGACTCGTGGATTTAGTCCTAAATGGAAGAAGCTCCCGCTCCGCGGAGAGGTCCCTGCGTCTAAGGTTCCTTGGGCAGATTCCAATTGGCCGGCTTACCTTGGGGGGACGGCCTATCGTTGGAACGCGGTTAAAAATGAGCCCAAAATCCCCTACTTTTACGGCGAAGCTCCTACACGAGAAGAAGCTGAAAGGATGTCGGAGCGGGAATTGGCTGGATTGTCTCCTCTTGAAAAATACCACATATTTATGGGCCAGTTTAACTACCCTCTGCACAAAGAAGTCGTTGCCGAAACGATGCAGATTTTTCGCTACGATATAGATCCACGGCCGATTCGTAGTTCCGAAAAAATGTGGGCAGGGATTTGTGAAGATTGGGCAACGGCAGCCTTGCATTATAATGAGCCCCAACCCGTGACGCTCACGGGTCCTAGTGGAATACGGGTTCCTTTCGGGTCGTCCGATATTAAAGCTTTGTTGGCCGAGTATATAAAGCTGCGGGCTGTAGCTGAGGCCGGAGTTGAGGGTATTGAATCCCCGGATGGTGACAATTTGGATATTCTCGAAGATTTCCATAGGAAAAATCACTTCGGCATTGGCAATATAGAGCAAATCATCACGCCAGGTCTTTTCCATATATTTCTAGGCAATCAGTTGGGACTTAGAAGAACTGGCTTTGTGGTAGATGTGCGTGCCGACTACAGGATTTATTTCCAGCCAGCCTTTCGCTTTGAAAGCCGAGTTTTAAAAGAGCGGTCGGGAGTTGAGGGCGCAAAAACTTTGGAAATCGAAACTCTCCTCACCACGGCTACTGACATTAAGGATCCTACCTCCAAGAAGGTTGAAGGCACACCGGCAAGTTGGGAAGCTCGGATCGTAAATGGGCAAAACGTCGAATTCCAACATAAGTTTAGCTACACTTTGGAAATAAGTTCTTCGGGAAAAATTCTCCCAGGTGGTGAATGGAAGTCGAAGCAACACCCGAGCAAGCTTTTTGTGGAAACTGTAAAGCCCGGCTTTAGGGGTTTGCTTAAAGGCTTGGGGCAAATTCTCGAGGGACCGTCTGAGTTGAGGCGGGAACGATCACAAAAAGTGCACTGTAGGTCGCGGCTCAATGTGAGGCCGGCGGCTTGAGTTGACCCTTTCGGCGCCGGTAGTGGGGTAAGCGTTTGCTTTGATCGACCCTCGCCAATTGTAGGAAGTTATCATTTTTTGAAATTTCACCATAAGCGCAAACTTATTGAGTTCATCGGAACCGCCCAAAGGGCGAAGGCTGGTGCCTGAGGGCGGGGTCGAACCGCCGACCTGTGCGTTATGAATGCACCGCTCTCACCAACTGAGCTACCCAGGCTTAATTAAATCGGGAAATGAGATGACTAGCAAAGGGTAGCGGTGTCGTCAAAGTGGCTGAATCTTAGGAAGATCAGCACGTTTTGTGCGCAAAACCGCAGAAAGGGGCGTTAATGCTCACTCCCCCCTCAACCTGCTGGTATCATCTATGGCATGAATAACACTCGACGCATGGCTCTCCCCTTTCTATCACTCCTGCTCACTGCGGCCTGTTCTCGCAATCAGGTCTTTCGCCAAGAAATTCACGTGCAAAACCCCCTGGGCACTGTCGTCACGGTGGCTTACGAAAAAGACGACATTGTGCGATCCCATACCAAAACTGAGTTGGTTTCCGCTCCCAGATCCCCCGAGGTGAACTTTGCCCTGCAAAATGTGCAGACCTTTACGGATATAAAAAACAAAGTTGTATACACGAGTTCGGACGAGGGAAAAACTTGGAAAATGTACACCGCAACCGACCTTCAAAAAACAAAGAAAGCCGGGTTGGATAGTTATAAACTCATCCATAACTTTCAGCTGAGCGCGATCAAAGAACTTGAAGCGAAGCTTAAAAAAGTCAAAGACAAAAAGAAAGCTTCTGAGATTGAACCGCAGTTGAAGATACTTAAATTTTCGGAGTTTTCGGTGCGCGAAGCGATACGAGCTTCGGGCGAAGACCCGCTGAAAAGCTTGACCATTCAAGAAACCGCGCGAAAGGAAAATTCGAAACTAGGAGAGTGTTTGATTTTTGAAGCCAAGGAAGCGCTCACTGGAAATAAAGTCTTTGAATATTGCTTAGTGAGGGTAGAAAAAGCCGCATTAACACCCGAAAAGCTTAAAATAAGATTCACCAAAGATGAACCCTTTGCCCAAGCCGATGCCATTCGGGAATTTATTAAAAAATCTGATTATAAGTATTTCCCGGCCTTTAGTCGGGCCTTTAACCAAGGCGAAGAAGTGATGAGGTCCGAAACAGTAGCCATTGGCATGGTGAAAAATCAGGATCCCAAGCTCTTTAAACTGCCCTCCGTTAAAGCCGATTAATCCACGGCCTATCTTTACAGGCTCACCGAACTTAGACATGCTAGTGGCGAACTATGTGGGCGGACGGAAAAAAATTACTATCTCTGGTACTGGTTTTGTTTTTAGGCGCTTGTGCCACATCCCAGCCTCCCAAGCGTCCCGTGGAACTCCCCTTCTCCCGGGTCTACGTGGGCACCTTTGATAACGTATGGACCGCGGCTGTTCGGGTCCTAGACAACTACAGCATCACGGTAGCCAACCGCGAGGCGGGCCAGCTCCAAACAGAGTGGAGTGACTTTAGGCACAATCGTGACCTCTACGACCATCCGGAGCAAAATGACGCTCTCGAGGAAGTGAAGTACCGCCTGCGCATCAAACTTTCCAAGGCGGTGGTGACCCAAAGTGGGGAACCTGCGGTACGTGTTCAGGTTCTTAAAGAACTCATGGAGTACAAAAATATCCAAACAGATTGGTATCGTATTCCTTCCGATACCTTTGAAGAGAATGTGATTTTGTACCGCATTGGGCAGCGGCTTCGCATTGGGGAAGTCCTCAAACGCAAGACGGTTAAAAACACCCCTGTGAAAGCGGCGCCCGCTCCGGAGGCCGCTCCTGCGGCGCCGCAACCCGGTGGAGCTGAGGGCGGCGAGCTCTAAGCTTTTTTGTGAAAAAACGCACCGCCATTGTAGGAAAGGGTCTCAGTGGCGAGGCGGCTGCTCGATTGCTAGCCTTGGACGCGCAAAATGACTTCGTTTTTTTTGACGACAAAAAAACTGAAGCTGAATTTAAAGATCCTCAAGCCCTTTTAACAAAATATCAGCCCAGTGAACTTTTGGTCTCGCCAGGCTACCCCCTCTCCACTCCTTGGATTAAATCTTTTGTGGAGGGCGGCGGAAAACTTTCTAGTGAGCTGAGTCTTGCCACATCTTACCTCAGCACCGAAAAAGTTTTTGCAGTGACGGGCTCACTGGGCAAGAGCACTACGGTCGGACTTTTGGGGGCTGCGGCGGCAGCCGTGGGTCCGGCTTTTGTGGGAGGGAATTTTGGTGTTCCCTTGGCTCAGTACGTGGCGGATTTAAAAGAAGGAAAGATTTCTCGTGCGGAGAATATCATTCTTGAGCTCTCCAGTTACCAATTGGAAAATTATTCTAATCTGAAGTCTGAGATTTCTGCCTTTACATATTTGAGTTCTAATCATCTCGAACGCTATGCCACCCTTTCTGACTATTATGAAACCAAATGGAAGCTTGCGGATAGAACCCGAGGAACGGTGGTCTATAACTTAAATGGAGGCGACTTAGTTTCCTTTGTTGCGGCTAAAAAGAATCCTGAAAAATTTGTGGGGGTCAGCGCGAATAAGACTTTTCTTAAGGATTCCGACTTTGCACGCTCTCCCCTTTTAGGGGCACACAACGCGGACAATATTGCCGTGGCTGCAGAAGTAGCCAGGCGAGCCGCGTGGGATATAAAATTTCTCGAGGGTCTTTTGTCTTTTGGAGGACTCCCGCACCGCTTGGAAAGCTTTGGGACTTTTGGCGGGGTGCACTTTGTGAACGACTCTAAGGCCACTGCGATGGAGAGTGTGCTCACGGCCGCACGGAGTGTGGCGCGTGATCCTCGCCGGCAAAAAAAATTGCATCTCCTTTTAGGCGGCCGGGACAAAAAACTTCCTTGGGAAAAGCTAGCGCCCTTAGCGTCGGTGCCTGGATTAGTCGTGCACTTCTTTGGAGAAGTAGGGGAACTCGCTCAACAGAAGTCTCAGCTGGGAGGGAAAAGCTACCCCAAACTCGCTGATACCGTCCGCGCCCTGAGTGACCAGGTGCAGGCCGGTGACTTTGTGCTTTTGAGCCCAGGTGGGACGAGCTTAGATGAATTTAAAAATTTCGAAGACCGCGGTCTTTCCTTTAAGCAGATGGTGCGAGATAGTTTCAGCGCATGACGTTGAATGATGCCATCGAGAAGGCTCTTTCCTACACCTCGGACTCTCGCTTGCTGCGAGAAGGAGATATTTTTATTGCCCTCAAGGGTCTGCAGGCTGACGGGCATGATTATGTTGGGGAGATTCTCAAGAAAAATCCGGTAGCTGTGGTGGTGGATAAATCTTTTGCGGGCAACGATCCACGCTTAGTGCGAGTAGAGGATACAACGGAAGCCCACAGAGTGTTGGCCGCAGCCTTTCGGCAGAAGTTTCGTGGAAAACTTGTGGCAGTGGGGGGCTCAAACGGAAAAACCAGCACTAAAGAATTTTTGGCAACGCTCTTGAGTGAGAAGTTTAAAATTATCAAAACCGATAAATCGCAAAATGGGGAATTGGGTATTCCTAAGACCTTGGAGAAACTAAGGCCCGACATTGAAGTGGCTGTCGTGGAAGTGGGCATTGATGGGCCCGGAGATATGCGCCGGCATGCGGATCTTTTGCAGCCCGACATCGCGCTCCTTACTTCTATTGGTGAAGAGCATCTCAATTTACTAAAAAGCGTGGACAATGTTTTTCAAGAAGAAAAAATTCTTTTTGATGTGACCTGGGGGCGCGGGGGATTTTGCTTTGCGCCGGAAGTTGATTCTTATTTACAAAAGCTGTCGGGAAAAAAAAGTTTTCGTATGAGTCCGGCTCGTCCCCTTCTTCTAAACGAAAATTTTCTTATGGATTCCGCTTTGCCGCCTTTAGCTGAGCAAAATGCGGCCTTAGCCGTGCTTGCCGCCCTGGAATTGGGCCTCAGTGTGGCGGAGGTAGCCCAAGGTTTAAAAAAGCTCGAAGTCCCCGAAGGTCGAGGTCGAGTTTATAGAATGAAAAATGGAGGCGTTTTGGTAGCCGATCATTACAACGCCAACCCCTCGTCTATGAAACAAGGGCTGGCCTTTGCTCGGAGCCGTGCTCGCGGGGTGAATCTTCCCTTAGTTTTAATAATTGGCGACATGTTGGATTTGGGTGAGCAAAGTGATGCGGCGCACGCCTCTTTAGTTCCTGATTTTGAGAAATCTTCGGCCACCCATGCCATTTTTGTGGGCCCACAATGGAAAACTCTACAGTCGAAAATTCAAAGGGCCATTCCAGAAGCCCTTTTCTTTGAAAACTCCTCGGAGGCAATAGGTGCGTCTATGGCCGTGATGAACCCCGCGGCCTGTGTGTACCTTAAGGGTTCAAATGGGATGCGTCTGGATAGGATTTTCTCAGCTCTTAAAGGCTTTTTAGCTTAGAGCGCCGAAAAATCGGGAATGAGAGTTTGTTCGAGTTCTGATTGGGCTCGGTATTCTTTGCCATCATGAGGAATAGCCAGGCGATGGTATTCGCCAAGGGTGTCGCAAATGCGCATTCGACTGTTGTCGGTATTGTAGCGCTCCCAAACAACGCTCGAGAGATATTCCACTATTTTTGGATTTAAAATAGGCACGGCAATTTCAATGCGACGGAAGAAATTTCGAGGCATCCAATCGGCTGAAGAAAGCCAAGCCTGACGTTCCCCGCCATTCTCAAAAATAAAAAATCGACTGTGTTCCAGATAGCGATCGACGAGGGACCGAACTCTAATATTTTCGGAGAGTCCAGGAACTCCGGGGCGTACGCAACACATGCCACGCACGATAAGATCGATTTTCACGCCAGCATTGGAGGCCCGGTAGAGGGCCTCGATAACAGATTCCTCCACCAGCCCATTCATTTTGGCCCGAATTCCAGAGGCCTTCCCCTGAAGGGCGTTTTGCGTTTCATTGTCGATCCATTCGACGATACGGCTGTGCAGGTTGTCGGGAGCCACTGACCAACACGAAAAACCTTGGGAAAAAGACTTTGTCTCGGTCAGTCGTGAAAAGTCGTCTTCCGCGTCCATGGATTCCAAGCTATCAAAAAGAAATTTTGCGTCTTGGGTATAGGCCGGATTTCGAGTGAGAAGACCCAGGTCCGTGTAGAGTCGTGCCGTTTTGGGATGGTAATTGCCGGTGCCAATGTGCACGTATCCCATAGGTCCTTTGGGGGATTTTTTTTCCACATAGGTAAGCTTAGCGTGGATTTTAATTTCGGGTGTGCCGTAAACGACCCGCACGCCGGCGCGCTCGAGAGCACGGGCCCAGCGGATATTATTAGATTCGTCGAAGCGAGCTTTAATTTCCACCAAAGCAGTGACGGATTTTTTATTCTGAGCGGCATACATCAGAGCTTCCACCAGAGGGCTGTCTCCACTGGTGCGATAAAGGGTCTGGCAAATGCGGGTGACTCGGGAATCGTGCGCGGCATGTTGGACCAGCTCCACCACGGGATCAAAACTGTAGAAGGGGTGGTGCAAAAGGACGTCTTTTTTGTCGAGAACATGGAAAAACTTCTGTCGGGGCAAATCTTTGGGGAGAGCCGCGGGACGTTTGGCTTCTACCATAGGGAAGCGAAGTTTTTTGAAACCTCGAATATTGTAAATTTGAATGAAGGCCTTGAGATCTAGAGGCAATGAAATTTGGAAAAGTCGTTGGGTATCAACCTTGAGCTGGGCCTGGAGCCACTTCACCGACTCGCTCAGAGTGAGCGAGTCCACTTCCATCCTTACGATGTCACCTTTGTCGCGGCTTTGGATCTGCTGCTCCAACTCCAGCAAAGGGTCATCGGCCTCTTCATCCACTTCAAATCCGGCATCACGCGAAATTTTAAAGGCGAATATTTCTTGGACCGGAACATTTTTAAAAAGACTTTCTTTGTAGAGCGCTATGAGACGATCCACCAAAAAGACATGCTTTGTTTTGACGATGAGCAAACGAGGCAGTTCAGTGGGCCAGTCGATGAGCGAATGGCTGTTTGCGTGTTTAGCTAAGAGATAGAGTTTTCCTCCCCGCAAATGAGGAAGGGGAGTGCCCTCTGGAATACGTTGGGGTCCGATGAGGGGTAGGACCTTATCCTCAAAAACTTCCCGAGCCAGAGGGGAATCGTCGTGTTCGATGCTGAGGCCGTGGCTCCCCAACTCCAGGCAGAGGGACTCAAAAAGTTGGGCCTGTCGTTTTTTCTGTTCATACACCCATTCGCGCACCCGTTGGAGAAGTCGGTGGACATGAACTCCGTCGCGAAGTTTTTCAGGTGGAGCGCTGAAGAGGGAAGGCAATCGCACCATAAAAAACTCTTCGAGATTGGTGGATACGATCACGAGATATTTTAGGCGTTCTAAAGGAGGATTGGAGGGATCGGCCGCTTCTTCCAAAACCCGTTCATTGAAGGCTAGCCAGCTCAGTTCACGCGAAAAAAGTTTGGATTGAGTGTCTTCAACTAAAAATTTCATGCCGTTCGGGAACTTGCTAGAGCGCTGCGACCTCGCAGCTTCCACCCAGCTCATAGCACGCCAAATAAATTTCGACGGCGATGAGTTCGGGAACCTGATCCAGTTCTGTCCCTTCGGGAATTCTGTCTAACAGAATTTGCCGCTGCCTCAACTCTGTTTCCAGCCAGGGCCGGCCCGTGAGCAGGGCCTCGCAGCGCTTGGTAATTTCCACGAGTTTCTCTCGAGACAAGCCTTGGAGGCGAATTTTATAAGATTTCCCTAGAAACTGCCCCATGGATGCCGCTTGGCTACGATTGATAATCCACTGACCACTGTTCTCGGGCGCGGAAGGTGAGGTCGTGGTTTTGCCTTCGTCGGAGAGGGGCACGGGAGGGGCGTGGGCTGAACCTTCGAGCTCAAAAGGATCATAGACCATATCGTCAGGAAGTTTTTCCGGCGGAGTCATTTCGGTCCTGTGGTCGGAGGGCGCTTCCTCCACTGCCGCTTGGCCAAAATCCATGGAAACTTTATCATCAGAGGCTTCGGCGACCGCGGCATCAGAAAAATTCATGGGAGGCGCTGGAGCGGTGTGGGTGTCGACCGCAAAAGCCTTTTCGTCGGGAACTAAAATCGAATAGCCGCAGGAGCAGGAAATTTCAAAGGCTCCGGGATGGTCTTCGCTACGGTGGGAATTGCCACACGAAGGGCATCGTATATCCATAAGACTATTATAGAAGCTTTCCTAAAAACGGTAAGAGAGGGCGGATTGAAATCCGAAGAAGCTCAAGGGCATGTTTTTTGGCACCAAAGCTTTTTTGAACTGCATTTTTTGGTGGCCATAATAAGTTTCAAGACTCAGCCCCAATTCTTCATCCACCCATTCTGCAAGATCCCACCGATAGCCCGCCTGGACTTGATAGCGAAGGGGAGGGCGGCCTTGGAAGGCCCCGTCAGGATCTTGAATGTAGGCCAAATGCACATCTATAAAAGCCTCCAGCCAGGTAAATCCGAAGTAGGGGCCGAGGGCCACCTGTTTCATTTGGGCCCGAACGGAATTTTGATATTGAACGCTGCTCTGCAAATAGTTCATTTCTAAACCCCAGCGCCAGGCGGGATAACGTAAATAGTGAACTCGTTCGGTGTTGCGTGGGAACTTTTGTACGTAAGTAAAACGGCCTAATCGTAAAAAAGCGCCGCCTCCGCGCAGTTCGCTGTGTCGCATGTCCACGGTGGCACCGATGTCAAAAATTCCGTAGAGCTGAGGGTCAAGGTGGGCTTCGTGCTCTGCGAGCTTGAGGGTTGTGGTGTCTTGGCGCAGCCAATGGGCTTGGTGTCGGGTTTGTGTGTAGTGCAAATCCTCTGGGCTGATTGGGAGAATGCGTTCACGCCGACTTTCCTTAAGGTAAATTTGCTGCGCCTTGATGTTGAGAGAGGCTAACTGTTGCGTGCGTCCCAAATTTTTAAATCGAAATAAGTTTTGGTCCGGAGAGGATTCAAAATAAATTTTGCTTTGGGCCACGGCTCCGCTCCAAGGCCCCACTTGCCAAGTCCAGTCGGAGCCGGCGTCTCCCTGCAGGCCCACATCTCCATAATCCACCACAAGAGTCTTAGACTTCTCGCTCACTTGAAAATGGGCGGGGCCCAAAATTGTGATTTGGCTACCGGAACTTCCCTCGATGGACAGGCCCGCTCCCCCTCCAATGGAGTAAACTCCGGCGCTGAGTTTTTCGCCACGACCCGGGCGTAGACTGTTACCATGAAGCGTCCAGAACACCGGGTCGGTAAAGTGACGAATTTTTAAATCTTCCGCCCGCAAGCTGAAGTTGGCCCAGAGAGCGAGTGAGACACTCAGATAATTTTTCTGCCAGAGGATCAAAAAAAACTCCTTTTGGAAATTGTAATCGGGATTTGCCCAAAAGGCCCAATACTGGGAAAAATCGCCCTCGCTTGGCATTTACTGGGGAAAAAAACCCCCTTGCACTTACGCACAGAGTCAGGAAAATATTTGTATATTTGAGATCTGACTTACACCTGGACCCATTTTTGATAAATTCACCAAAGTTTTACAGAGTTACAAAAGCAGAGGAGTTCTCATGAAAAAATATTTCACACTAGCCACTATCGCTATCGCACTTAGTCTTGGTGCTTGCTCGAAGAAAAAGGTTAAAGACGACGGCGATGTTGCTGGCGATACTTCGGGAATGTCGGCGACCGACGTGAGCGGATCCGCAGGGCAGCGCATCCCTCAACTTTCATCCGTATTTTTCCAATATGATTCTTTCGCGCTAACGGGCGCTTCGAAAACCGAATTGCGAGCCGCTGCGACTTGGCTCAAGGCCAATTCTTCACAAATGGTGCAAATTGAAGGTCATTGTGACGAGCGCGGAACTACGGAATATAACCTCGCCCTCGGCGAGCGTCGTGCGGGATCAGTCAAAGATTTCTTGGTGTCACAAGGCGTGTCCTCGGCACAACTGAGCACCATCAGCTATGGCGAAGAGCGTCCGGCTGTATCGGGTTCAGACGAAGCAGCTTGGGCTAAAAATCGTCGCGCAGAGTTCGTAACAGGCAACTAAGAAAGTAGCCACTTTGCTTTTGCTAAGGGCTAGATTTCATCGAAGCGCTTTGACCCTCGGTCAAGGCGCTTTTTTATTGGCCGCGCTTGGCTTTTTAGGGGCTTGTACCTCGACAGCTAACAAGCCAATTCGACATATGGTTTACGCTAGTGCCGCTATGAAGGCAGCTGATAAAGCCCAGGCCGAAAAAAAATCTCCCGATCTTTTTCGTCGAGCTGAAGCTCGGTTCTGGAAGGCTAAAGAGCTTTACCTAGCGAAGGAGTATCAAGAGGCGGGTAAAGTAGCTAACGAAGCTCGGAGGTTGGCTGAAAAGGCCGAACTCGATGCCGAAATTGTAGCGGCCCAGATGTCGGATGAAAGCGAAGAATAGTTGTTCTTAGACGGAGGGGCCCTTGCGAAACAGTTCTAGAAATTTATCACTTTTATTTTTATCATCCTTATGGGGTGTTTCTGCTTGTAAAACTTCTCGTGACCTCGTGAGTGAAAAAGGCGATGAGGACCCCGCTCAGGTCAAAACAATCGAGAATCCCGCAGTGGCGGCTCCTTCGCTTGGTGAAAATGAATCCATGGCCGAACTGCAGCGTGAGCTGGCTGTAACTCAGGGGGACCTGGAAAATTTGCGGGTTCAAAGTTTGAAAGAGCGCGAGGAACTCAACAAAAAACTTTCTGATTTAGAAGTCGAAAAGCAAAAACTTATTGATGACAACAATCGCTTGCGCGGCTTGGGCGTGGCCGCTGCCGAATCGACTGAAGTTTTGAAAAAAAGCCCTCAAGCCACTTGGGAACTCGTCCGCAAAGAGTTGCGCGAAGGGCGCGTGCGTGAGGCCATCCCAGTGCTCAACGGATTTTTAAAAGACTTTCCCAAAGATAAAAATGTGTATGTGGGCCTGATTCTTTTGGGAATGTCACACTATCGAAATGGCGAATATCAAGAAGCTGTTCTCAGCTTTAACCAGGCCCTGGATAAATTTTCGAAGAAAAAAGACATTAGTTTGGTCTGGTTTTGTCAGGGGGCCAGCTTTCATCAGATGAAGCAGTATGAAGACGCCAAACTCTTCTTGGCCGAGACGATCAAGCGAAATCCAAAGGGAATTGAGGCTCGAGAGGCTAAAAAATTAACCAAAAAGAAGGCAAAAGCCCCTGTTGACCTCTTTGCCCTCTTCCCAAATTTCACTAGCTCTGCTTTAAAACCCTCATCTTGAGAAATGAAGAGGCCATTTTAGGAATTGAATCGAGTTGCGATGAAACTGCCGTGGCCTTGGTCAACTCCCAGGGCGAGGTTTTATTCCAGGCACTCGAAAGTCAAATAGATATTCATCAGCGCTTTGGGGGAGTGGTGCCTGAAGTGGCTAGCCGCTCGCACTTTAATGTTTTGGATCTACTGGTGGCGCAGGCTTTGGAAAAAGTAGACTCACTCGGTTTAAAAATAAAGGCCGTAGCGGCGACTCGGGGTCCCGGTTTGGTGGGTCCTCTTATTGTGGGGGCCAGCTTTGCTGAGGGTTTGGCTAAGGGGTGGTCCCTGCCCTGTATTGGGGTGCACCATCTGCGGGGTCACTTGGCTTCGGTTTTACTAAAAGAGTCCCCGTCCTCAGCTACGAAGGACCCCTCTTCACTCAGCGAAAAGGCAGCGCGGATATTTCCGGCCCTCGTACTTTTGGTTTCTGGTGGCCACACACAGGTGCTGCGAGTTGACGAAAAATTGCGGGCCCAAACCTGGGCCCAAAGTGCCGACGATGCCGCTGGCGAATGCTTTGACAAAAGTGCGAAGCTTATGGGTTTGCCCTATCCTGGGGGCCCCGCCATTGAGAAGAAGGCCGCCGAATTGAAGGAATCCGATAGGGCGCTGGCCCAAGAAATTCTTAGGCAACTCCCCCGCCCCAAGTCGGATTTGGGCTTTTCTTTTGCAGGATTAAAAACCGCCATCCGCTTGCGCTTGGAAAAAGACCCTGAGCTTAGGCAGAGTCCGGCCTTTTGTTGGGCTCTACAAGAAGCGATAGGTGAGACGCTTTTGCAGGGCTTAGATCGAAGTTTAAAAGCGGGCTTGGACCGAGCTCCCGTCTCGAGTTTGGTCTTTTGTGGGGGAGTTTCTGCCAACAAACGCATCCGCCAATTGGTAAACTCCTGGGCCGAGCAAAGGCAACTGTCTCTTTACCTGGCTCCTTTAAATTTTTGCACAGATAATGCGGCTATGATTGCCGCCTGTGCCTGGGTGCAGGATCCCGAGCTCGAGGTCAAAGAAGTTCGGGCGCGGCTTCCTATGGAGATTGTGTGATTGCACCCAACAAAAGTTTGGGGCAGCATTTTTTAATAAATGAAGGTGTTGTGGAAAAAATTGCCAACGCCGTTCAAGGCCTCGCACGTGAGGGGAATAAGAAAATTTTAGAGATTGGTCCAGGGCCCGGAGTGCTGACGCGAGCTTTGTTGGCTCGCAAACTGAAGCTCACGGCTATTGAAGTGGACGGGCGCATGGTCGAAAAATTGCGTAGTGAAAGCGAGTTTGAGAATTTAAATTTGATTCACGGAGATGCCCTCAAAATTAGCTTCGCTCAAATCTTTGGGGCCCAGGCTCAAGACAATTCCTGGGTGCTGTGTGGAAACTTGCCATACAATGTAGGCACCGAGATTTTATTTCGCTTTTTAGAGCAAGCTCCCCAAGTGGCCGCCTTTGTTTGCATGCACCAAAAAGAAGTGGTGCAGCGATTGATGAGTCGGGGCGGGTCTAAGGATTACGGATTGCCGAGTCTGAAGTGGGCTTGGGCCACGGAGTTTCTGAAGCATTTTTGGGTGAGTCCGGGGAGCTTTCATCCCCCTCCCAAGGTGGATAGCGGAGTTTTTGTGGCCCGCCGCCTAAGCCAGCCTTTAGCTGATCCTCTAGAAAGGGGAGGGCTTTACGATGAAGTGTCAAAGTTGGCCTCCCGCGCCTTCTCCCAGCGTCGCAAAATGCTGCGTGGGGCTTTCCCCGCACTGAAGGACCACGAATGGGGTCGCCTGCGCGCAGAAGATTTAAGTCCAGAGGATTTTCTTCAACTACCGACCATGCTTAACTAGGGTCAGATGCCATTCATGAAAACGTCGCTTTCGGCCCGCCTTCGAGAAAACCTCCTTTTAGGTCTTATCACCATGGCGCCCGCCATGATCACTGTGTGGGTCTTGGCTACATTAGTGGGTTACCTCGACTCTTTTATATACATGTGGCTTCCCGCTAATAGTTTGCGCATTCCTGGAATTGGTCTGCTCAGCACATTTATTTTGCTCTTGTTTTTTGGGTCTCTGGCGCGGACAGTTTTTGGAAAACTGCTCAACACCTGGACGGATGCGATTTTGGTGAAACTTCCCGTGGTGCGCGGACTTTATAAGGTTTCCAAGCAGATGAGTCGGGCCCTCTTTTCTACGGACTCGAAGTCAGCTTTCAAAAAAGTGGTGCGGGTCCCCTTTCCCCATGCCGGGGTCCAAACTTTGGCTTTTGTCACGGGTCACCCGTCTGCCACCGAGAGCTACGTCTTTGTTCCTACTTCGCCTAACCCCACGAGTGGCTATGTTTTGATTTTTGCCAATTCCGACATCATCGAAAGTGAGATGCCAGTCCAAGAGGCTCTTCAGCTTATTGTTTCTTGTGGCGCAACGGCCAAGGGATAAAGTAAGAATCTTCTGTGGCTAAACCCAAGTCCGCTCCGCCTGCCAAAAAACAGGATCAGGGAGAAAAATTAATATGCCAAAACAAACGCGCGGGCTTCGACTACCATATTGAAAAACGCTTAGAGGCGGGAATTGCTTTGGCTGGTTCCGAGGTGAAATCCTGTCGAAATGGAAAGGTGCAATTGGCGGATAGCTACGCGGCCATAGACCGCGGCGAAATCTTTCTCCACAAGGCCCATATCTCGGAATACAACCAGGGTGGACCCTTCTTTAACCACGTTCCCCAGCGCAAGCGAAAGCTCCTGATGCACAAGAGAGAAATTCGCAACCTTCAGGCCGCTACTGAGGTCGAGGGATTCACCTTAGTGCCGACTCGGATGTATTTTAAGCGAGGCCGCATCAAGGTGGAGCTGGGGCTGGCCAAGGGGAAAACCAAGGGTGACAAGCGTCAAAGTGATAAAAAACATGAGTCCGATCGACACATTCAGCGGGCCACTCGACGCGATCGTAATCGCGACTAAGGTCTTGCAGATGGGCAGTCGGCGCCCTAGACTAGAGCTATGATTTCTTCGAAAAGAATGACATGGATGCAACGTCTTTATCTTCCCGAGATTATCCGGGGATTGATGCTGACCATGAAGTTTCTCTTTCGAAAAAAATCAACTCTCAACTACCCAGAAGAAAAACATGATTTTCCAGTGGGATATCGTGGTGTCCCGCGCCTGATTATGGGCAAAGACGATGTGGAGCGGTGTGTGGCCTGCAAGCTCTGTGAGGTGGTGTGCCCCCCCTTGGCGATCTACATCGAAGCTGAAGAATATCCCGACCAAGATTACCGAGAGCGTCGTCCCAAAGCTTTCCAAATCGATTTTGGTCGCTGCATCAACTGCGGTTTCTGTGAGGAAGCTTGCCCAGTGGAAGCTATTGAAATGAGCCAGGCTGTGGAAATTGTGGGCACGACCCGTCAAGAACTTGTCTATCAAAAGTCGCAACTTCTAGCGATTCCCGAAGATCCCAGGCGTAAGCATCTGCGATCTATCTAAATTATTGACGGCGCTTTATGTGGCGCTCTTTCTTCGCCTTCCCTAAAATTAAACTTAGTTTATTTTACAATTTATTTTTGGGGGAACTTCATGAGATTTCGTTTGTCGCTAATTTTTCTATCCGCTTCGATGCTAACGGCTTGCGCTACCAAAGACCGAGCGGTGGCTTCATCCGAGGCTCCAAAAGTTTTGGGACCCGCCCTGCCAGCCCTCCCGGCTCATGCCCTTGCAGCCGTTCCAGCTAAAGAGGCTCATGGCCACGCTCCGGGCGCAACAGCTCACGAAGCTTTCCCTTCGGTTGAACCCACGAAAGCCTTGGGTTGGTTGAAAAATGGCAACCTGCGTTTTGTGAAGCAAGGTTTGCGCAAAGATGGTCAGTCTAAGAAAGACCGAGAGCGTTTGGCTAAGGGCCAGCATCCGCACAGCATTGTGGTTTCGTGCAGTGACTCAAGGGTTCCTCCGGAATTAGTTTTCGACCAAAAGCTAGGTGAAATCTTCACGGTGCGCACGGCCGGTGAGTCGTTGGATTTTTCGGCTATCGCAAGTATTGAATACGCGGTTTCCCACTTGGGAGCCAAGTTGATTGTGGTCATGGGCCATGAGTCTTGTGGTGCTGTGAAAGCAGCCTTGGAAACTCCCGAAGGCAAAACAGCCGGGAGTGCAGACCTCGACAAACTTGTAGCCGATATCCGACCTCGACTTTCAAACTTTACACGTCAACCTGCGAGCGCCGGTGTCGTGGCTGAGAGTACCGCGAATGCCCAAGGTGCAGCCCAAGATCTTTTAAAGCGATCGGCCATTTTGAGAGATAAAGTGGCCAAGGGTGAAGTGGTGATCAAATCCGCGCTGTATCACTTAGGTAGTGGTGCCGTATCATGGACCAACTGATTTAGAGTGCCCCAGAGAGGAAGTGGAACTCTTAAGGTTTTCCTCGTTCACAAATAAGCTCGGCTCCGCATCGGTTGCGGGGTCGGGCTTATTGTTTTTAAGACCCAAGCCACGAGACTGGATAATTTCGCCTTCCATAATTTTTGCTGAGCGAAATCCGAACTTAAGTCCCAGGGAGCGTTCCAGTTCAATAGCACTTACGGTGATGTCCGGAGTTCCCACGGGAATATAGATTTTTTCAATGACAGACTTTGTTTGCAAAAGACCTCCGGGAACTTCTTCGTTTAGTATTTCTTGATAAGCCTTAGCGTTTTTTTCCCGGTCCATTTTTTCAACTTCAGAGGAGAGTCCCGCATGGACGATATCTTCACCGTTGAGCGGTTCCTCGCTAATAGACAATTCGTGATATCTTCCATCGTCCGAGGTTTTAATCCCATGAATGTATAGCTTCGCTCCTTTGAGATTCGGAAGAATCTGAGTTTTCTCAGGCGCGTCTTTAAACTTGATATACAAAGGGTCTCGTTTGAAAAGACTATCCGTTTGGAGCATGCCTTGCTTATCGGTGATCCAGCGGTCACTGGGACGGGCGCGATGAGGCGAAGATTTTTCGTCAAAATTGAGAGCGATGTTCTTGTCGTGGGTGAGTGTTATTTCAGCGCCTACGAGCTGGGGGCCAAATCTCAGTTCTGAAGGTCGCTCGTAGCGAATCTGGGCCACATCATCGCGGGGACTTATCCCTTGGGCCCTAAGCATGGCTGAGGTCGCCAGGAGGCTCATCAAAAGTACGAATTGCTGTACCCCATTTAAAAGCTTCATTGAGTGGCCCCCTCTTAGCCTTAGATCCTGCAATATTTAGGCCCCGAAAACCGAGGCTAAGTATTTGAAAATTAGGGGTATTTCGATCGAAGACTGTCTAAGCTATTGGCAGGTGCTTAAAGAAACAACTGTATAGGCAGGCGTCAGAGAACTTTATGCAGACGTCACCCACCCTGGCGGAGACCATCTGCATGCATATAAACGATTGATCGTAGTTTGCAGGAAGTTAAAGAAACTCTTTAACAAAACGAGCAATTTCAGCTTCTACTTGCTGGCGGGCGGTCCCGCCTGATCGCTGCTTTTTTTCCACGGAAGATTCCATGCTAAAATTTTTCCCGTTCATCTCATGAATCTGTAAATTTTTGGATTGGGCCTCTTCCACCAAAGCGGCAACTTTTTTATAGGCTTCTCTAAAAGGCAGGCCTTCTTTGACAAAGTCTTCTGCCAAGTCGGTGGCCAGAATGTGGCCCTGCCCACATAAATTTTTCGCAGCCTCGTCTGAAAACTTTAGACCCCCCACAAAATTTGGAAGGATTTCTAGACAGGTTTTGTATTCAGCGGTGACCCTCTGGAAGGTGTTTTTGAGCTCGTGCAAATCGCTGTTGTAAGAAAGAGGCAAGCCCTTCATCAGCATCAGAGCCTCATTGGGGGCGCTCATGATTTTAGCCGACTTGGCCCGACAGAGTTCAGGAACATCCGGGTTGCGTTTGTTAGGCATAAGCGAGCTGCCGGTGGACCAATCGGGCGGCAATAAAAACAATCTTATGGGAGAGGAAGCGTAGAAAATAGAATCTTCTGAAAAACGACTGAGGTGTAGGGCACTCAGGGAATAGGCTTGCAGGCCCGCCACTATAAAATCTCGGTCGCCAACGCTGTCGTAAGAATTTCGAGTGGGTGCTTCAAAGGAAAGTTTTTTTGCCAAATTTTCCAGCGAAATGTTTATGGAGCAACCGGCCAAAGCCCCTGAACCCAGTGGCAAGTGCGCAAGGCTTTGCTTCTTAACTTCTTCCAAGCGCTTTAGGTCTCGAGAAAAAGCCTGGGCATGGGCCATAAAAAAATGAGCCAAGCGGATGGGTTGCCCCTGTTGCAGGTGAGTCATGCCAGGAATGAAAATGTCGAGTGTGGCTTCAGCCTGAGCCACGAAAGTTTTTAAAAGTTTTTTAACTAGGGTCTGGCACTCTGCCAGCTCATCGTGCACGTAGAGTCGCAACGTGGTGGCGATCAGATCATTTCGTGATCTTCCGAGATGAATTTTTTTGCCGAGTGCGCCTTTTTTCTCGGTCAAAAATCGCTCGAGGTTCATGTGAATATCTTCGTCTTCAATTTTCCACTCAAATTTATTTTCCAAGATGAGTTGCAGAGCCAAATCTAAGGTCTCCTGAGCGTCTTTGAGTTCCGTTGCACTCAGGTAGCCGCCCTCCGCCAATACTTCTGCCCATGCTTTTTGAACTCGAACCTCTTGCTTGGCTAAAAGCGCATCCACACTAACGCCATTGGTAAATTCAAAAAGTTTCTTGCTCTCGGAAGAATTACGAGAGCTTTTGAGTAAACTCATTCCTGGAGACGTCCCATCTTTTGATCGCGCTTTCCGGCTAGCCAGTGTTTGAAGCTTACCGTTTTAGAAAATCCCATGGAATTCTTTAGAAGTTCATAGGGATCCACTTCAAAACTCACTGTTTTTTCATCGTAAAGAGCGTAGGGGGATTCGCGTTTCACCACCCGCACCTGACCTTGGTGAAGTTTCATGGTGATGGTGCCAGTTAAATTGTCGCAGGCCTTGTTAAAAAAGGCGTCGATTGCCACGCGAGAATCTGAGAACCAGTTGCCGTCGTAAGCGAGCTCTCCAAACTGCCCACCCATGTAACGCGCTAAAGAAAGCAAGCTGCGGTCCCAGCAAAGGTGCTTCATGCTCTTAACGGCTTGGTGAAGAACGGTACCGCCTGGAGTTTCGTAAACGCCACGGCTTTTTATCCCGTTGGCTCGCTCTTCCACCAAATCGAGAACCCCAACTCCCGCATGGCCAGCCAAAACATTCAGTTCTCCCAGCAATTTAGCGGGACTGAGGCTCGTGCCATTGAGGGCCACGGGCCATCCCTTCTCGAGCTGTACGGCAACTGTGTAACTTTCTCGACTGAGGCTTTCGGGACTCTCCACCCATTCATAGATTTTTTCTGGTGAATATTCTTGGGCCGGGTTTTCGAGAATCCCTCCCTCACAAGAACGGTGAAAGAGATTCACATCTACGGAGAAAGGCTTTTCTCCGGCGTTCATATCGAAGCCCTTAGCTTTTAAATACTGCAGCAAATCCTGGCGGCCTTTGTATTCCCAGATCTTCCAAGGCGCGATGACTTTCACTTCAGGGCATAAGTAGGCCCAGGCTTTCTCAAAGCGGAGCTGGTCGTTGCCTTTGCCCGTGGCCCCATGGGCAATGCCAGAGGCTTTAAATTTTTTGGCGAAGTGCCCAATACGTTCAGCAATCAGCGGGCGACCGAGGGCTGTTCCTAGGAGGTAATCATCTTGGTACGTGGCGTTGGCGCGCACAGCGGGTAAGGCAAAGCGCTTGGCAAAATCTTCTTTCAAGTCTTCAAAGATAAACTCTGTCGCACCTAATTTTTTAGCCCAAGCTCCGAGTTCGGCTTCTTTGGGCGAATTCCCCAAGTCGGAGCAGTAGGCAATGACCTCCGCTCCGTAAACCTCAATCAACCAAGGAATGATGGCAGAGGTGTCGAGACCGCCTGAATAAGCGAGGACGATGCGATTTTTTGTTTGGCCCATTATCTTTTTGCTCCTTCGCGAAAATGGCTAAGTTTTCACCCAAGCCATATCTGCATATATATGCATAAAAAAAGGATGGCAACAAGAAATAACAGGAAATAAACGTTGACTGCTAAAAATTTATCCGTATATTTGAATAAATATGCAAACGCTTAGCACGAACAAAGTGGCCACATCGCCTTCCTCCCCGCAAAAGCTGCGTCGAAGTGTGCGCCTGGTTAAAAGCACTTCGGCCATTGAGGCCTCTTATGCCTTGGTAAAAACTTTGCGAGGCCGTCACTTTTTAAGTGGGGAAGAACTTTCACGTGCCGAGTTGAGTGCGGTCTTAGATGTTGCTGCAGATATGAAAAGTGATCGCAAGCAAGGGAAGCTCTCAAAAGCCTGTGAAGGTAAGCACCTCTCTTTGCTTTTTGAAAAAGCCTCCCTTCGCACTCGTTATAGTTTCACCATCGCCATGACCGAAATGGGTGGGCAGGTCATCGAAGCTGTTTCCTCACAACGTAAGCACGAAGAACCTGAGGATTTGATTCGAGTCTTGGGGGGGTATGTGCATGCTGTGATGTTGCGCACTCACGGGCACGACACACTGGAGCGCATGGTTAAAGTTTCTCCCGTGCCCGTCATCAATGGTCTCTCCGACACTCACCATCCCTGCCAAGCATTGGCGGATCTACTGACCCTCAAGGAAAACTTCAAAGAACTCCAAGGCCTCACTCTCACCTACGTGGGTGACGGCAACAATGTTCTTCACAGTCTTTTGCTCTTAGCGCCGGTCTTGGGTGTTAACGTGCACTTTGCTTGTCCGCGCGGCTTTGGCCCCTCGATGGAAATTTTGGAGAAAGCAAATACCCGCGCCTTGGCCAATGGTGCACATATCAAAGGTTTTGTAGATCCAGAAGAAGCGGCCGTCGGTGCGGACGCCCTCTACACAGATGTTTGGACCAGCATGGGTTTTGAGGACGAAAGTTCTCAGCGTGAGGAGTCTTTTAAGGGATTTCAAATCAATGCGGCTCTACATAAAAGAGCCAATGAACGAGCCGTTGTGATGCACTGCTTGCCCATGTTACGTGGAAAAGAAATCACAAGTGAAATGGCGGACCACTCCCAATCGGTCATTTTTCAGCAAAGCGAGAATCGTCTGCACGCGCAGAAGGCGCTTCTTTGGGGACTCATTGGCGGCTAAAAGAGAAAGTCCTATTTCGGGTGCCCTTAAAAAAATCCTCAATGAGGGTTTAGCAGGCACTCAAGGTGAAATTTGCACGGCTCTTGGCAAGATGGGATACGAGGCGACCCAGTCTACAGTGTCTCGCCTCCTGCGAAAATTAGGCGCCGTACGCGCGGTGGAAAGCGACGGGCAAATTGTTTATAAGCTTTCCGAATACAGTCCACCGCCCTCCACATCTTCGTTGGTAGAGTTGGTTTTAGATATCAAGTCGAACGGATCCATCATCGTCATTCGTACCAGTCCTGGGTCGGCCTCCCTAGTGGCTCGGCACTTAGATCACCATCGCCCCGATGGTATTTTAGGGACTTTGGCCGGTGATGACACTATCTTTGTGGCTCCTGCATCGGTGACAAAAATCAATAGCACCGTGGAGGCTATTGGCTCCTCGCTGCAAAGCAATAGTTAGTAACTTTTGCAGTTGACTGAGATAGCCGGCCTTCTATTTCTCAATAATATGAAAATCGCATTGATTGGCGCCCAGGGCGTTGGCAAAACTTCTTTGAGTCGGGCTCTTTTTGAGAAAGTTCCCAATAGCTATATTGTTCGCGAAACTGTTCGTGAATGTCCATATCCCTGCGACCAGGGTGCCGATTTCAAAACGGAATGGTGGGTCTTGAGTCATTCCATATTGGCCGAGCAAGAAGCTCGGGAAATGAAAAAAGACCTCATCATCACCGATCGATGTTTGCTCGACATCGCAGTTTACACAAAATTAATTCACGAAGGTCGGGATGGTCGCATCACCGACATTCAGCGCGCCATGATCGAACGGACGATTCAAGATTGGTTCGAGGAAGATCCTTATGACTATGTGTTTTTTATCAAGGTAAAACCTGAAATTTGGAAGACGCGGGATTTAGACGATGGCTTTCGTTCGCTAGATATGGGTTGGTACAATATTTTAACCACGGAGTTTGAGAAAGCCATTGACCGCCTGGGTACCGCTCAAAAAAGCCGAGTCCATGTGTTGGAAAATAATGGCTCTTTTACTGATAGCTTCAATCAGATCATGGGCGTCTGTTCTCGGGATTTACCTTCGGTCGCTAAGGCCTCTCTCGCAGTATAAGCCAAGAATTCCCTCGCCTTAATGGATTTCTTTTGGGAGCCGCTCTACAAATCATTCTTTAGAGAATAGGTTGAGAATTTATGAGTCAGATACTTACCCAGTGGATTGTTTCCGCCTTAACTTTACTCGTCGCCGCTTACTTTGTGCCCGGATTTAAATTGGTGGGCTTTGTTCCTGCCCTCATCGCGGCTTTGGTGGTGGGGGTTCTCAATGCCACTTTGTGGTGGGTGTTGCTTGTGCTGACCTTACCCCTCAACATTCTCACGCTGGGACTCTTTACCTTTGTGATCAACGCCATCATTTTAAAGTTCGCCGCGGCGCTAGTGCCCGGTTTTGAAATTAACGGGTGGCTGCCCGCCATCATAGGGGCTTTTGTACTCGCTATAGAGAACTCACTTTTGAAGTTTCTCTTTGAGCGTGGCTCCAATCCCCCGGCATAAATAGACCCTCAAGAAAGTAGCCTACAGCACCGATAACGAGAGGTGAGAATTTGGGGGCTGCTTTTACTTTTTTTTGTAGGATTTCCGAGCTCGCACGCCATTGAGAATTTTTCGGGAGCCAAAGCGGTAGATTGCAACCAGGCTCTGAGCCAAGGGCGCTGGTCCTTGGGCGATCCCGATGTTGATAAGTTTAGTTATGGTTATCTGGAGTTTTTGAAAATAAATCGACCCGACTCCCTGGCTCGTAAACCCGCTCCTCAGCGACGAATGTTGGCACTGCTGGCTCAACAAGAACATGACAAAATTTTGGCGGACTATGAGGAGGCAAAGGCCAATTCCGCGCGCCGTGCTGAGCTGCCACTTCTCTTTTCGAAGTTAAGAAAGGCCGAGGGTCTTCTGAACTTTGCCAAATCCCACGATCCCACCGAGCAGGAGTTGCGAGATTGGGAAATGGAAGAGCGACAGGTGCGGAATCTGCCTCCCAGTGAGTCTGAGATCGAACGAGTTCGCCGAGAGTTTAAAGAATTGGGCTTGGCCCTAGAGAAGGCGAAATTAGAATTCGGCGAAGACAGCCTGTTTTATGGAACCGCAAAATCAAGAAGGGACCTCATGCGCCAACGGCTCCTTCAGCTGGAGCGTGAAGAAGATTGGGATGATGTTCCGTATTGGCGGCGGTAGGGCAGGCGTCAGAGAACTTTTCCGAGGCGTCACCCACCCAAATTAGGATTTGCGGTAGAAGTCTCTGCCTTTGTCCCTGATATGCTCCAACAAATCAGGGTGGTCGATAAAGTGAAGTAACGAGATATCCACCTTGTAGGGCATCATGAGATCATCAATCTCGTTTTCTAACCTTAAAAGGTTTTCCAGTTTCCAAGTGGGAGCGACAACGCTCAAATCAATGTCAGATGAATTTTTAAAGTTTCCCATCGCACGTGATCCGTAAAGAACGACTTTTTGAATTTCAGGATGTTGTGCAAATATTTTTCTTAAGCTTAGGATGTGGAGATCTGGAAGTCCAAACTCCACTTTCATTCTGCCGAGTCCAGAAGCCCGTTCATTTTCTTTTGTAAATCTACGAAAGCCGCGAAATAATCAGACTGAATTTTTTCCACGATTTCTTCGGCGGTACTCTTGTTGTAGGTGTGCGTGCTTTGGTTTCGGCTCTTAATCATGTTCATCCAAATCTCGCCGTCGGTGATGAGACCTTTTTGGAAGGCTTCTCGCGAGGCGTCTCGGGATCCTGCAATTGAAGTCGTGCCCTGATACTCAAAATAGTCCTTTAATACATTCCATCCCAGTTCGTGAGTGAACTCGAAGGCTTGAATAAGGCCTTGCTTTTCAAGGTCGGAGTAGGGGCGAGACTGGCCCAGCTTGATGGCGCTTTCTAGCTGTCGAAGTGCCGACTGAAAGTTTGAAAAGCGTTGTACCCAGCGAAGGGTTTTCTTTGTTGTCATCAGTGGTGATTTTACCCTGACTTCGCTAATAGCGAAAATCTGGCGGAGAGGGTGGGATTTGAACCCACGGTAGGATTTCTCCTACGCACCCTTAGCAAGGGTGTGCCTTAAGCCACTCGGCCACCTCTCCAGGGTACCTTCGCGTCCCGAATAGACTTATAGCGAAGGCGGAAACTCTTATATCCTCTCGACCAACGGTGGTAAAGCCCCTAGAATCCTGGAGCTGATGGAGTCATTTGAGCTTTGTTTTGTATGGGGTCCACCCCTCTCCGGTCAAAAATGTTGGATGGCCCGAGCCGCAAGCGACAGTGCAGACGACATTAAGGTCACACTTTTTCCCTTAGATAGTTATTTAGAGGCACCCAGTGTCCCCGATATTTTGGCGAGCCTCGACACGGCGTTGAACGAGAAAGCCACCGCCAAGGGTCACCATATTTACTGTGAGCTTCCCTGGGCAGCGACTGAGGAAGGGATTCTCATTGAAGACTGGTTGGCCTCTCAAAAATTATTTTCGGGTCCCGATCCCAAATGGAACTTAGGCTTTGTCTGCCTGTGCCCCAACGACGCGGACCGACTCCCCGAGGCTTATCGCTTGGGAATGGAAGAGTTCAGTCGGGCCAGTCATTCTTCGGTGATCATACTTAAGGTGGAGGGTGAGGAAGGGCCGCCCGATTGGTTGGGGGGAGACCGCTTGGACTTTGGTCGTAATGCCGAAATCTTTGAAGAAGTTCTCTGGCCTAAAGCTCATTTCGACCCCGAGGCTCCCCGTCCCCATTCCTTTGATGCCCTGGATTTTGAGTTCCTGACTCTGCCCTATTCGGGAGAATCGGCGACCTGCCTTGAACTTTTTCGTAGCTTGGAGCGCGGATCTTTTGGTGACATTTGGGGCGCTGAAATCTTTTTTAAAAATTCACAGGGGCAGTTTGAAGCCCTCTCACTTTCGCAGGGGCGGGTTTTTGATTGGGTGAGCAATCACAGCTCTTTGGTTAGGGAAACTGTGGCCAATGGGGCTTTGCTCAATATTGCGGGTGTGGGACTAAAGAAAAAAGAGTTGCTAGAAAATTTACGTTCTCAGCTTTTTTGCTGAGAAAATGTTTCCCGAAGTTTTTTACTCCGATAGGCAAACATAGATTCTAAACTGTGCCGAACGTAAATTTGATGGGCTATTTGTCCTAAAAATTTCAATGGCAACGTGTATTCCACCCGGTCTTTAATCCAGGTGCCGGGGTTATGCATCTTTACCTTGGAATGAGAGCGCTCTCCGTCCACCGCGGCATCTCCTCCTATGAAAAGATGTTTATGGCGCCAGTAACTAAAGGGACCCTTTTGAGAAATGTCGGTGAAGTGGCGCTCATTTCCTTTGTCGACAAATTCGGAGATGAGTGAAATCCATTTAAGATTTAAAGGAAGTCCAAAAGGATTCATGGAGATTTCTACTTGGGAGCCGACTTTGGTGGGGCCGTCGTTGCTTACCTTGATTCCATAAAAAGGAGGAGAAATGCCGGCTAAATTCTGAGGCTCACTGGCAAAAGACCAAACTTCATCAAGGGAGGCTGGCACCCAAAGTTCCGAGGCCAGCTCGTAGCGCTTCACGACTTCTTGGGATCCCACTCGTCTACGCCAAGTTTTTCGTTTTGCTCACCCAGTTGGCGCCCGCGTTTACCGGGGCCTCCTTGGTGATCGCCGGCTGTGGGGCGAGCGATGGCAACTTTTTGCTGAAGTTTGATAAGGCCATCAATGAGGGCTTCGGGGCGGGGTGGGCAACCCGGAACGTAAACATCTACAGGGATCACGCGGTCCACTCCCTTAAGAACCGAATAGCCGTCTTTCCAATAGGGGCCACCTTTTGTGGCACAAGAGCCCATGGCGATCACCCACTTAGGGTCAGGCATTTGATCGTAAAGAGTTTTCACGCGGCTGGCCATTTTAAGGTTCACAGTTCCGGCCACAATCATAAAGTCAGCTTGCCGAGGCGTGGCGCGAAAGACCCCACAGCCAAAGCGCTCTAAGTCATAGTTGGCAGCACCTGTGGCCATCATTTCAATGGCGCAGCAAGCGAGGCCGAAGGTCATGGGCCAAAGCGAGTTCTTTCGGCCCCAATTCACGACATTATCGAGTTGGGACATGAAAACGTTGTCACCCATGGTGTTCGGCGAAGGTAGGATTCCCATAGGCCTAAAGCTAACATGGGATGAGCGGGGATTCTAGACTGGCATATAGGAGAAATGGGCGGTTCCAGGCTCCCACAGGCGCCGCACTTTTTTGGAAAGGCTTTATTTTAGATATCAAGTTCACTTCCGCTATCGGAAGTGCAGCCTATTCAGCTTTTTTAGCGCTCTGGCCAGAAAGGGAGGATTTTAATGCGGCATTAATTTGTAATTCAGCTAAATCTCTTGAGACCTCATCGAAGTTTTCGATGGATTCGCGAATCTGCTGCGAGGACGATCCTTGGCGGGCGTTTTTAAGGTCGATAAGGCGGGCTCGGATCTCTGAAAGATTTTTTGTGGGCACGAGGTGGCCCGCGTTTGTAATCGCCTTCTCGGCGGCGCGGATTACGGTATCGGCTTCGACTCTGGCATCCACAATAAGGCGTGCGCTCATGTCTTCTTGTGCATTCTCAAAAGAACTTTCGAGCATGGTCATAAGTTCGTCATCGCGGATTCCAAAGCTGGGATTCACTTCGATCTCGTGAGTTTTTTGGGTGCGAAGATCGCGGGCGCGGACGTTTAGAATTCCATTGGTGTCTATGCGAAAAAGCACTTCGATCCGGTGAAATCCTGGTGGGGCGGGATCGAGGCCGCGGAGCTTGAATCGCGCCAGCGAGCGATTGTCTTTAACGAGTTCTCGCTCGCCTTGGAGAATGTGAATATCAAAAGCATTCTGTTTTTCGGCGTGGTTAGTGTAAACCTCGCGAGCTTCGGTGGGTAGGGTAGAGTTGCGGTGGATAAGCTTGGAAACCGCGCCGCCCATGGTTTCGATCCCCAAACTGAGGGGCACGACATCAAGGAGCAGGCGCTCGGCGCCACGGCCAGAGAGAATTTCGGCTTGCAGGGCTGCGCCTAGGGCTACGGCTTCGTCGGGATTCAGTGAAACGTTGGGGGCTTTGCCCGCAAAATCAGCCAAGGCTTTTTGGACGAGGGGCACTCGGGTGGACCCGCCCACGAGCAGCACGTCGTTAATTTCGCTAACTTGGATTTTAGCGTCGACTAGTGCGCGGCTGAAACAGTCGAGAGACCTCTCTACTAAACTTTGCCACAAAGCTTCGGCCTCAGTGCGCTTTACTGTGAGTTTTTTATTTTTAAATTCAAAATTCACTTCGCTTTGCTGGGTCAAGTCTTTCTTTAAGGCCTCGGCTTGGACGAGCAGGCTTGGCCAGTCTTCCTCAGGCAAAGATAATTTATTTTTAATATAAGTGGCGAGTTCGCGATCAAAGTCATCGCCCCCTAAATGGGTATCACCGGCGGTGGCCAGCACTTCAAAAACATTTTCTTGGATGCGTAAAATCGAAACGTCAAAAGTTCCACCGCCCAAATCGTACACGGCCACAAGTCCCGGCTTTTCATGCGACCATCCATAGGCCAGCGCCGCGGCGGTGGGTTCGTTCACAATTCGAATCACATCTAATCCTGCCAGGCGACCGGCAGCCTTGGTGGCGCTTCTTTGGGCGTCGTCAAAATAGGCTGGTACCGTGATAACGGCGCGCGAAACTTTTTCGTCGAGGGAAGTTTCTGCCCGGGTCTTTAAACTTTTTAAAATCTCAGCGGAAATTTGTACCGGTGAATATTTTTTGCCACCCACTTCAACTTGTACTTGGGCGCCGTGTTCGTCGTCGGCTAGGGCAAAGGGAATTAAACCGCGCTCACTTTCTAAATCCTTGAGAGAACGACCCATCAAGCGCTTCACAGAATATAAAATATTTTCGGGTCGTGCTGAGCGCAGTTTTTGCGCCTCAAAGCCCACGCTTTCAATAACGCCAGCATCCGAAACGGCTACAACCGAAGGCAATAACGGGGACTCACCCTCGCCAAATAGAATTTTTGCCGACTCTCCGGCTTGTACAGCCGCCACTAAAGAATTGGTGGTGCCGAGGTCGATGCCCACCACGCGCCCCTGGGGGATCTCTTTTTTTGCAGGGGTAGAATTTCCAAGGTCGATCTGGATTGGCATGAGCTCTTTTTATTATAGCTTTCGTTCGAGATCGGCAATGAAACTCCGATAGTAGCGAAGCTTTTGCAGAAGGAGATTCAGGGTTTTGAGGTCTTCATCGGTCCAGGGAGCCGCCGCGTCGCCTAGGCCCCTAAAGGGAAAGCGCTTGGCAAAGGCTTTTACGGCTTCTTGAGCTCCTGCGGATTCCAAAAGAACTCGCCCATGAAAATCCCGTAAAGCTTTTTTACCAGCCTCAGGGTCGTCCATTAAGAGTTCCTGTAATTCAAAATATTCCGCAGCCAACTCAGGGGGAGCCGAATGAGCGCCTCGCTGTGGGATGCTCACACCATGAACCACGGTTTCGATCAATTTATTAAAATCCCGGACTTTTGCATAGTCGGTATTTAATCGAGTGGCGGCAGCTTCTTGGAGGGCCGCGGTATCCTCTGAAGCATTGAGTAAAAGATCTGGATGAAATTTACGGCTAAGCTTTAAAAACTCCGAATGGATTTGCGCCAGTTCCGCGGGCTCAGCCCAGAGAAAGGGTTTTACCCCTAAAGTTGAAAAAGGTTTAGGTGCTAATTTTGCCGACATTAAGCCGAGAAGCTAGAGCCACAACCACAAGACTGTTTGGCGTTAGGATTCTGAAATACAAAGCCTTGGCCCTGAAGGCCATCCGTGAAGTCCAAAACGGTACCCTTCACAAAAAGGAGACTTTTAGGATCTACTAACAATTTGATCCCATGTTTTTCGATAACCCGATCTTTTTCTTTGGGCGCCTCTTCAAAGCTCAATTTATAAGAAAGACCTGAACAACCGCCCCCCACTACGCTGACACGCAAAAGCTTATGGGCCGTGCCTTCGCGCTCTTGAATTTGCTTCACCTGTGCTGCGGCCCGTTCAGAAATATCTACAGGAGCTGTTGAGGGGGGCGGGCTCCCCGCAGAAGAACCTGAAGAATTGTTTTGTATCGCTTCGCTCAAGCTAAACCCCCTCTTTCTTGGCCTCATTTTTAGACTGGTAGTCGTGAATGGCAGCCTTGATGGCATCTTCAGCTAAAACCGAGCAGTGAATTTTTACGGGTGGAAGCGAGAGCTCTTCTACGATGTGGGTGTTCTTGATGTCTAAAGCTTCCTCTACACTCTTGCCTTTAAGCCACTCGGTAGCCAGAGAGCTCGATGCAATGGCCGAACCACATCCGAAGGTCTTAAATTTGGCATCTTCAATGATACCTTCTTCGTTAACTTTGATCTGTAGCTTCATCACATCACCGCACTCGGGTGCGCCTACTACGCCGGTACCTACTTGCGAATCCGCTTTGTCGAGCGAGCCCACATTGCGGGGGTTCTCATAATGATCAATCACTTTAGTTGTATAAGCCATCATTCCTCCAAATCAGTGGGAAACCCACTTCACGTTTTTAATATCAATGCCTTCTTTAACCATCTCATAGAGAGGCGACATATCTCGCAGGCGTTTTACTTCCTTCACCACGCGTTCAATGGTGTAGTCCACCTCTTCCTCAGTGGTGAAGCGACCCAAACCAAAGCGGATGGAGGTGTGAGCCAGGTCTTCACCCACGCCCAGAGCCTTCAATACATAGGAAGGTTCTAAGCTGGAGCTTGTGCAAGCCGACCCGGAGCTTACGGCCAGCTCTTTCATCCCCATCATCAAGGCCTCTCCTTCAACATAGGCAAAAGATACGTTGAGATTACCCGGTAATCTCAACGTGGGGTGACCGTTCACGTAAATATCGTCGAGTTGAGCACTGAGGCCCTTCCACAGACGCTCACGCAGGCCCAACAAACGCTCGGCTTCTGATGACATTTCTTTTTGGGCCAAGGCACAAGCTTCTCCGAAGCCCACAATGGAGGGAACGTTAAGAGTTCCAGAGCGCATTCCTCGCTCATGACCTCCGCCATACATAATGGGCGAGAGTCTGACCCGAGGATTTTTTCTGCGAACATACAGCGCGCCCACACCTTTGGGCCCGTAAATTTTGTGACCCGACATCGAAAGGAGGTCGATGTGCATTTCGTCGACATTGATGGGCACTCGACCCGCAGATTGAACGGCATCGGTGTGGAAAATGATTCCCTTTTCATGGGCCACTTTCCCAATTTCCGAGATGGGTTGAAGGGTTCCTACTTCGTTGTTGCCATGAATGACGGAAATTAAAATGGTATCGGGGCGAATGGCCTTGGCAATGTCTTCAGCCGTCACGCGACCAAATTTATCCACGGCAAGAAAGGTGACGTCGTAGCCCTGATCTTCCAGATGTTTGCAGGGATCAAGCACGGCCTTGTGTTCGATGGTGGTGGTGATGATGTGCTTGCCCTTTTCTTTGTACATCTCGGCCACACCCAAGATGGCGAGATTGTCGCTCTCAGTGGCGCCACTGGTCCACACAATTTCCTTAGCCGTGGCTCCAATGAGCGAGGCAATTTGCCCTCGTGCGTTCTCAACGGCCTCTTCGGCCTTCCAACCAAAAGCATGGTTGCGGCTTGCCGCATTTCCAAAATCTTGGGTAAAGTAAGGAAGCATTTTTTCCAAAACGCGGGGATCGACGGCGGTGGTCGCATTGTTGTCTAAGTAGATGGGGGTTTTAATTACCATTGGCAGTCCTCATATGCGCGGCTTCCGAAACATTGGCCGTGAGATGGAATCCATTAACTTGGGAGCTGAGACCTGTGATTTCTTGGGGGCCTCTTTCACAGGCCGCGCAATCTTTGAGCGCTTGTGAGCTTTTGCAGTCGAAGCACTGATGAAGGTTTTTCATCATTTTCTGAATTTCATCTACAGTTTTGTCCAACTCTTTTTGTCGGTCGAGTAAGCGGCCACGTTGCTCGGACAAAGCGTGAAAGATTTTCTTTGCAATCTCTTGCCCGTGGTAAGTGATTTTTCCACTAGGATCTAAAGGAGGCACGAGAGCGGCCACAATTTCTTTAAGTGCAAAGCCCCCATCTTGGAGCATCTTAATTGTATTAATCCTTTGAATGTGACTTTCGTCGTAGTATCTATAGCGATTCTCGCCGCGAGTTTTAGGGGCAATAAGGCCCAACTCCTCGTAATAGCGGAGGGTCCGATTAGACACATTGGCTAGTTTAGCTAGCTGACCGATACTCATCATAATATTAATAGGATAGGCTTACCTTGACGTGTATGTCAATGTTGATTCCCAGTGTTATAAAGGTGGAATGTCAAATTTATGTCCCTGATTTTATTGAGTTTTCTTATAGGCTTTAAATAGATGCAGCATCTTGTACGTGATCCTGTGCACCATACCATTCCCCTCTCCAGTTATGAGCGGCAGGTGATCGATCACCCCGTGTTTCAGCGCTTACGACGGATTAAACAAACAGCCTTTCTTGAGTTGGTTTTCCCTGGCGCTACCCAAACTCGATTTAGTCATAGCATCGGCGTGATGCATGTGGCCGGACAAGCCTTTGATTCCATCGCGGAAGAATTTTCCGAAACCTTTGGACCGCGGGCTCTTCAGCCCAATCAGAAAGATTTTTTCCGCCGAGTGCTTCGCATGGCGACTCTTCTTCACGATGTGGGTCACGGCCCCTTTTCTCATAGTCTCGAAGGCGTGACGAATGCAGGACGCCCTGTTCACCCTCTTCGCCAGGCTCTCATTGATGAGGGAACAATCCCCAATCATTGGATTGAGCCCAAAGGTTTGGCCACCAAAAAAGCCTGGCTTCAGACCCCAGCTCATCATGAAGAATTTTCAATTGCCATGCTTTCAAAAATGGCCGACGAAGATGGGCAGTTGGGCGGGGTGGCGGCCCAAGATATTGCCTCACTCATTGTGGATTGGGTTGCGCCCACTCCAGAGTTTGATGCCATGAACAAAGTCGGGCCCTCGGGCAAATGGAGTCTACGAGCAGCGCTGAAATCACTTGTATCTGGCGAACTGGATGCCGACCGGATGGATTATTTGCTCCGAGATTCGCACTACACGGGCGTGCCTTACGGCCAGTACGACAAAGAAATGTTGATAGGAAACATTATTTGGCGGCCCGATCCCGATTCCCCCCGAGAACTCTGTGTGTGTTTGCGCCGCAAGGCTTTGCATGCCTTTGAAGATTTTTTAATCTCCCGTTTTCATATGTTCATGCAACTATATTCCCATAAAACCACCGTAGGCTTTGATGTGGTGCTGGAGAACGCCCTAGCCGAACTTCCAGATTTTCATATTCATCCGGATTTGGAGGATTACACATCGTGGTCGGATGACTGGCTCTTGCGCAAAATTTTGGAAAACCGATCTTCAAGGTGGGGGGCTCACATTCGCGATCGACTTCCTTTGAAGCACCTGTTCACGGTGCGCCAAGAAAATCTCAAGGGCTTTCGAAAATTTATGGACCCTTATGAACTTTCGGCGGGCACCACGGCATGGTTTCCTTCCCTAAAGAATAAGTCTCAGAAAAAGCCCAACAAAGACATTCCGAAGCTTTGGTGGCGGCACTCGGTGTCTTACCTCACCAAAGAAGAGCGCGGTCGCTACCCTCTCTATCTTGAGGACCGAAAAAAACTCATCGCCGTCGAAGATGTGTCACTCCTGTTAAAGAGTGACTACACCCGTCGCTTTGAAATGATCCACGTTTATTGTTTGCGCGACGATGAGAAAAAAGCTCTCAATTGGTTTATCGACAAAGGCGTGCCGGAAAGCATCTTGCCCCGCCCCAAATCTCTCCTTCCCTAGCGCAAATTATTTGGCGGAGCTGAGGCTCTCTTTCTTTTACGGTTATCCTGAGGCCATGAATAAAAAATATCTCTTAGTGCTCTTCTTTGCAGCCTCGGTCTCCCATGCGGGTTTGTTCACTATCACTAACCGAAGTTACGGAGGAGCGACAGCGGCTCAGCAGTCGCAGCTGGACACATTTTTTAATGAAATTGAAAATCAGGTGAACGCAAAAATCCCCAACTCCGATAACTCCGATCAGTATGGCAAAAATCTTTCAGCCGCTCAGGCCACGTCCACTTCACTCCTGGGGGCAGACTATGCTTCCACCGACTTTAAGCGTGCGATGTTAGGGTTAAAGGTATCGGCGGGGACACGCTTAGGTTCAGGGCAGAGTTTGATTGGAGTGACCAAAGGCGACGACAAAATTCAAGAAACCAAAGGCGTAGGCCTTTCCAGCGTGGCTTTTGTTGGAATGCCCGTGGCCCAGTTCACAGGAAACAGTTTTCTTGCCAAGACCAAGGCCTATTTAGGGGTAATGGCTATCAATAAAAGTTTTTCTGAATTGCGAGTGAAAAGCCAAAGCGCTTCGCTCAAGCTTCAGTATAAGTTTATGGAACCCACCGGAAGCTCTCGTATGCGATGGAACGGAGTGGATTTAACCAGTGGCCTCATTTTTTCCAAAGTGAATTTGAGTTTCTCTAAAGACATCCGGGAAACAAAGACCCAAGATATTAGCGGGGCGGGCAGTTCCACCGGCACCATGGCTGCCAAGGCCAATATTGATGGGGAGTTGAAGTCCTTCGTGTTGCCAATTGAAGGCAGCACCTCGGTGCGGATGCTTTATTTCCTAAACTTCTTCGGTGGGTTAGGTGCCGACATCTTGTATTCCAAAGCAACGGCAACGGGCCGACTTAGCAACAGCTCCCTAAACATGACCTCTACAGGAATCTCGGGCACCGTGAGTGGTACTCCGGAACTTAATTTTAATATCTCTAAAACGGCTTTGCCGATAGCGATGCGCAGCTTTGTTGGCACGCAGATAGAGATGGGCGTGGTGGCCTTGGAAGTGGCTGCGAGCTACTCGCTCTTTTCGCAAACATGGGGCGCGGGCGCGGGGCTTAAGGGGTACTGGTAAGGGTTGCTATTTCCCCCCAATAACCGCAATCGGCACCAGCGACGCCAGACCTTTGGGAATAATGCCAATTTTTAAAGCGCTGCAACGACGCGTGACATCGGCTTCTTCGTATCGACTGGTGACCAAAGTAGAGAACTTTTCAATTCTAAGTTTTTCAATCAAATCCAAGCCGGTCCATTCCTCGTTGAGTAATTCAAAGTCCACCAAATAAGAAAAAACTTCTTCTTCAGTTTGTTCTCGCTGAGCTTTGATAAAGTCGGCAGCCGTGTAGCAGTGGACCAATTTAATTTTTCCAAGAAAGGGAGCCAAGCGTCCACGCCAAATTTCATGAATAGAAGGGTCATCGTCGAGCACGATTACAGTAGAGTTATTCTGCAAGCTAATGCGGGGAACAAACCAGTCGGGACTTTCCGCTTGTGGGAGAAGAAGGGTCACTTTGCAACCCAAGTTAGGTTGGGACTCAATATCGAGACTACCGCCCCATTTTGTCAGTGACTCACGAGCATGTTTGAGGCCCAATCCATGGCCCTGATCTTTGTCAAAAGTTCCCCCGTTTTTTCGGAGCTGACTAAGTTTTTCAGGTGTGATGCCGCAACCGTTGTCTTGAATCTGTACTTCGATCTTTTTGATGCGGTTCACAAGATGAATCAAAATAATGCCCTTTCGATCCCCGCAGGCTTCAATGGAGTTATTCAAAAGGTTGGAAAGGAGTCGTTTGAACTCATTTTTATTGAGTCGGGCAAAAGATCCATAGGCTTCTTCATCAATTCGCAATTCAAAATCGAGGGCGGAACCGGCTTTTATTTCGGCACGTTTCTCAGCTAGTAAACTCTCCAACAAACTCGGAAGTAAATAGACCCCCTCCAAAGGAGCAGCATGTCGTTCGGCCGCAATCTCTTGGCTCGACCGGTAGCGGGCTAGCAAATCATTTGCAATATTAGTGATGCGGTCCACCGCGGCTCGGATGAGCAGACGCCGTTCTTCGGGAATTTGCTGGATATCTCGAATCACCATATTGAGCGCGGCCAGAGGAGAGCGGATGTCGTGAGCCACTTGCGACGCCACCTGGGCCACACTTCGAGATCTTTCAGCTTCCAACATTTGCACCTGGGACTCTTGAAGTTGGCTAATAAGATTGTCGAAACTCTTACCGAGGTCAGCGATTTCATCGTGGCCCTGGATTTTCACTCGGTGAGAAAGATCGTTGGATTGCATGACGGATTGTACGCCCGCGTTAAGGTCTTTGATTTTTTGTACCAAACGTTTGGAAAGAAACTGGGCTAGAAAGAAAGATAAAAGAATGCCCACCAACAAAAAGCTCAGAAGTTTTATGCGCAAGTCATGAAGACTATTTATCAAGGGTGCTAAGGAAACCTCAGTACGCAAGATGTAGTAGTAAAGACCGTCGGCATTGGTAAGTTTTTTGGTCACACATTCGCAGCAAATTTCTGTGGAGGCCGCTACCTTTCGCGTAAAAACAAAGCGGTCTTTAAGCTTAGTGTGACCAATGTTTTTATGAAGGTCTTCAATCGTCTTTTGATCAATTCCCACCCCTCCGGAAGCGGTATAGCCGATGCGAAAGCCAGAAGGAGTGTAGAGTCCGATGGATAAGACGTTGGGGTCCGATTTGAGTGCGCTCTGTAAGATTTCTTGGATAAATCCAATTTCTACCCCCGCCTCAAGTATGCGGTCCCCATTGCTATTGGGAATGAGAGAAAACTTAAAAGACTTTCCGGCGGCATTGCTGGGTATGATGGGCGTGACCACGCCCGTACTTTGGCCCCGCACTAGCTTTTTATAATCGGGACAAAAATCAAAAAATCCCATGTCGCGTCCCTCGGGTGGGGTCACGGTATCTCGCAGCATTTTTCCATCGCGGTCGCCCACGCAAAAAAGTTGAACGCCAAATTCCTTTCCCAGCTTCTGGAGGGCTTGGTCGTCGGGCAAAAACTTTTTTTCAATGATGGCCAAATGTCGAACGGCACTTGTGCTAATGGTTTCCGATGCGGCTTCCATTTGGCGAAGGGTGTCGCCGACAATTTGGCTGAGGGAATCGTAGCGACTCAGATATTCTCGCTCGAGACTACTGCGGAGATTTCTTTCAATTGAAAAAGCTAAAAGGCCGAGGGCTCCGAAAGCACTTAAAAAAATAGCTAAAAAAAGTTTGAGTCCAAAGCGCATCTGCGACTCAATATAGGCCAGAATGCCTCAGGTCGGCACTGCCACGGGTATAGAAATTCTATTCCAAACCATTGAAATGCTTGAAATCCCCTAGAGATAAGGCCAATTAAGCTGCGGCGTATCAGGGATTCTTCCTAAAAATTACCGATATAGATGTGATGAGACTTATCTGGATGGCCCTCTTACTCTTTGCAGGAATGGCGCCTCTAAGTTTTGGCGCGACCTCAGTAGAAAAAAAATCCAAGCTCATCAGGAGAACTCCCGCGGCCGATTTGGGTTGGGAGTCTCCGAGTTCCGAAGAAGAGCAATTTAAGGAGCAGGTTAGGAGTGCTGGGCAAAGGCGCCTAGCGGTTCTTAAATGGAAATCTTCGGTTCCCGAAGAACTTGCAAACAAAATGCAGCGCTACGAAGAATTTATTTTGGGTTCCAATAGCAAGCTTGGCTTTAAGAAGAAAATTCAGTTGGCTGTACTTTCGTGGGAAAAAGAGTTTCGATCCCAACAAAGCACTTGGGGCCGAATGACGAAGCTTTTTGCGACTCCTGTCGCTCAGCAACGTCCCTATACGTGGAATGAGCCCGCCTTACAGAGCCTCTTTAGAGAGGGCGCCCAGCTCCGAGATGCTGTTCAAGAAATATTAGACAGCTCTAGTTTTTCTTCGGAGCAAAAAGTGGGCTCGGCTTATCTCTATGTGCGGAGTGTTCTCTTGCCTACTCGAGAGCTCAGCGCTCAAAGTTTTGACCCCGATGTGTCGATGCCTAGTGCGGCGGACTTTCCCAAAGATCCCACTCAAAAAATGTTGATAAATCTGCCTGTGGGAGCTTTCCCTGAAGGCTCTCCGGAATTGGCACTCATTTTAGTGGGTCCCCCTGACTGGCGAACGGGCTGCCAAGTGGGAGAAGAAAAAATGCCCATGCCTCAGCACGGACTGAAAGCCAACAAAAGCTCAGATGGAAGGCATTATGAATTGGATTTTGATCCCATTCCCACGATCTCCCGAGACATTTTTGGTCTTTCTTGTTCTCTTACGGCCTACAATTTTATGCGAGCCATGCGTTTGCAAGCCTTGCAGATGCTCTTAAGTCAGCTGGAATTTTATAATTCTTTGGTTCAAGAAAAGACGCCACTCGAAATTCCTCGGACCTGCCGTCGTCGCATTCACGGTGACTTGCCTGATGAATTGCCCTTTGCTGTTCACTTGCCGCAAACGCAAATGCAAAAAATCGACGAGCTCCTCGCACGTCAGGGCCTGCTCAATGCGAGTACCGAGAGTATGTCAGACCTTGATGGCGTCAAAAAAGATTTTTATGAATATTACATACAGAGCCGAAGCTTCGATCCGAAGTCGCGCCAAGGTTTTCCAAGTTTCTTGCCCTTTCAAAAGGTTCGGGCAGGATTAAAGGCCCTAAATCCCCAGACTCCTTTAGACCTGCAGCCCGGCATCGATGCGGTCGAAGATTTTGCCATGATTTACTCTGGAAGAATGTCGAGGGCTTTAGAGTCAATTCCTTATGAAGCGGGGAGGAAAAAGTTCAGCCACAGCTTTACTTTGAGTGCTGACCCCATGGGTCCCTATAAAAATCTCACTCTACTTATGGTGGAGCGGATGAAGGCCCGGAACACCCAGAAGTGGTGGGAAATTATTCCCCCAGAACTTATGAAGTTTTTGGTAGCTAATCCGGTGGAAATTGAATTGGCGCCCCTCTCAGGGCCGGAGTTCTGGCGACGTAAAACTTTTGGTTGGTTGGCCGACGCCATGAACGAAGGACTTGCCGACTTGCCCAACTCTCGCAAGGTAGAATTCTTGAAAGTTTTTTCCACGACCATGTGCCCTAATAGATATTTTATTTTTAATAGTTGCGAAGAAGGAACTGAGGCTGAGTTTAATAAGGTGAAGCAGCTTTTGGCATCTTATAGGGGCTTGGCCGAGACCGACTTGCGTCCGTTGCCCTTTATCCCGGCAAATTCTGAGATGGAAAAAATCTATCCTCAGTTAAAAAAATTCTACCAAAAGCTCGTGGCTGAGGGTTTTCTTAAGAGTGCCCGACGCAACGAGTGGTGGTTACTCAAGACAGAAATGGGGCGCAGCCCTTGGGCTGCTCTCCGGTTAAGCTTCTTGCTAAATTATGGCTTTGGTCGCCATGATCTACAGTTGTTGGGAGTGACACACACGGCGAATCCCTATTTGTGGGACAGGCTTCTTTCTCCTGAAGAGAAAAAAAATTACTGGACTCAGATAGTAAAGGTTCATGATCAAACAAATCAGTATTTGCTTCGCACAGAGACTCCCGGCGAGCGAGAAAGTCGCTATGAAACTTTGGCACGGCTAGATTCTGAAGTGGTGTTGAATACTCAGCAGGGGCGAGAGCTATTGGCGAGAATGCGTCAGTCGGATAAATTGCGAGACTCCAAAAAAATTGAGAAGGCCTTCACGGAAATTTCCAATGATCCTCGTGTGGAGCAAGCACAGAAAATTTTAGAAGTTTACAATGCTCGGGGCAACCTTGATAAGCAGCTGGAGCTTTATGACGACTATCTTCACAAGTACCCGGAAGTGGATTCTCGGGAGCTCTTCATTGAGCTGAACAACGCCTATAAAAAACCCCTCTTTCGCCAGGTCGTAATGGATGGGGCAAGAGTGGCTCGCAAGAATGTGAGAAAAGAACTTGAGAGTTTATGTGAAGCGGACCCAAAGGATTTGGTGGGGTTCAAAAAAACTTATCGCGCGGCCCTTTTTGCCCAAGATAAGATCAATCAAAGTTTGGGACTCAGAGACTTGCCTGAATCGGTCAAAGATGAAATCGATCGATGGACGAAGGAAGATTTTTGGGATGCCAGTTTATTGACGGGGCAGGTGGTGGCTTGCGCCGGTGGCATGGTGGGAGTAGGCGCCTGCACTTGGGCCTCTGGAGGCCTTTGTGCCACGCTTACCCCAGCTGCTTTGGCCATGTGCAGTGTGTTTTCTACGGCGAAAGTGGGAGATTTTGTCTACGATAAAGTCCAATCCAATGAGCGGGAGCGCTACTATAAAATTTTTAAGGAAATGGGTCACATCAGTCAGGCTCAGTTCGACGAATCGGTAAACAAGCCTTCTTATATCGCCGCCATCATGGATGCCTTAGGTGTGGTGCTAGCACCTGAGTTGTCTATCAAAGGACTGGGAAGTCTCACTCGGCTTTTGCGAGGATCCAAGAACCCAATGCTCGAGAGCGCTCTTTATGCTGACAAAGAAGTTTTGGGGCTGAATGCCAAAGCCTTACGACGCGGCCTCATAGAAGCCGAGAAATCAGCTGATGTGGGCCTGATATCGGAGATCTGGTCGAAAAGCACGCGCGTGATGTCGCAATCTGCCGAGCGCTTGCGAATGATGTTAGTAGAGGCCACAAAAGTTCCAGATTCTACCATTGCTGTCGAGGAAGCCTTTGCACAAACGGTGGCCACTTACGTAAAAAAAGATGAATTGGTGGGGCAGCTTCTGCGCTTACGCAAGCTTGCGACTTACCGTGCCCAAGCAAAGGAGGGACGGGGTCTCGCCCAAATACTGGAGGATTTTCAAAAAGTCCCGGATGAGGCGGGATACCGAGCCCTTCTTCTGAAGTACGGAGATGAGATCCAAGAACTATCTGAGCGGATGCCGTTTAGTCCTGGAGCCAGTGCGTTTAAGCTTTTCTCAATCGACAATTCATTGCCCCAGTTTTTATGGGGTTTCCCGCGACCCACTGAAATGGTTCTTAAGCGCTTAGCTTCAGCTCGTAAGAATCTACTTTTCGAGACCCGTCGAATGCAGGCGGCTCGCGCGGCCCAAGTTCCAGAAGCCGAGATCTCCCACATTTCACGGAGCGGAAATCTCCGTCTTGTTCTAGGGAATTTAGATGAGGAAATTCGGAGCAGTCCTCATCCCGTGTTGGTTGAACAGCAGCATGAGGTTTTGATGGCGCTCTCGGAGGGACTCGCTCAGCGATTTCCACTTCTTTATCCTGATGTCACGGCTACGAAGACTCTACTTGCGAGTGCGCTAGCCAAGCGCGGTAAGGAGCTGGCCTCAATGAGTGCGCACCTCGACAGCATTTCCTTGGCCCCCGCTCTGCGATCCTTTGATCGGGAAAGGTCTCGGCAACTAGGGAAAATATTTTGCGATAGCAAGGGAGATGCCACACATTTTCAAACTCGGTGCCTGCCCTATTTAAGGCTGATGTTGGAGCGAAGGCAAAATTAAGTTCTAGAGGCGCTTCTCGATGCAGCGTTCAAAGAAGAGATCCAATTGAGTTTTAAGTCGGGTTTTAAGCCTAGGACTTTTTGGAAGTTGATCAATGTAGTCAGAGAGAGATTTTTTCACAGCCCCAAAATTTTCCTCTAGCGAGGCTCCTTTTTTGAGGTCAGCCTTTTTGAGAAGCTTGGCAAAGAAAGCCAATTCTTCCTCACTGTGTTTCCCATCGAAAAAACGATAAAAATTTACTGAGGAAAGGGAGGCTTCTGAGTTTTGGTAAAAGCGGGCCAATTGTAGGGCAAAATCTTCGCTTCCCTTCAAAACCACTTTCGAGTTTTTTACCCGACGTTGAAGCGCGGATTTAACGTTAGCCTTTTCCAAGCGGTCTAGAAACGAGAGAACGAGGTAGCGATCTTCAAGGGGGAGGGGGATGGTTTTTGAAGCGACTTCGAGGCGGAAGCTTTCGGCTGCCCGTTCGATAAGTTTTACTTTAACTACGGGATCAAAGCCGGCAAACCAATTCTCGGGGATTCGAGGCCCCAGTCTTTTAAATCCTAAAGCTGCCATTTCGCTTCCGCGACAAGCTGGAAAAAGTTTTGTCCCAAGAACCGGAAACTCTCTCACCATCTGGTCCGTGCTTCGTAGGAGAACTCGCAAATCCGACTCGTCAAAGTCCACGGCCCCTTTGCTCGCACTTTTTTGCAAGGCCGTCCAAAGTGCTTCGTCTTTAGCCAGAACTCGAGTCACTTCGGCCTCTGTAATTTCGGATCCCGACACTCGTAAGGTATGTGCCAAGACCTCCAAGGCTTCCCGAGCTTCTGCTTGGGCCGCAGTCGACTTGAGGCTTCCTCGACTTAAAAAAAGAACTGCATCATCCTCTCCCTGCACAGCAAAGCGTTCGATAAAGCCTAATAAATATTGTGTAGGGGTTTTGGCGTGGGCAGATGAGAAAAAACTACTCCCACAAAATACTAGAGCGAAGCAGAGTGTCTTAGTCACTCCCTCATTCTTGCTTTTTTTCATAGAAGGCGCCACGACTATTCTTTGACTTAATTATCCCCTTGAATTGACTGACGAAAATATCAATTTTGGGGCCTGAATCCGTTGGCTTTTGGAGGCTACGCGTAACACTCTCGGAGGGGCTGGCCGAAATCGACAGTAGTTGGCGATTTAAAGTCCCCTCCCGACTTTTCACACTAAGCAATACTCTAAAATCTTGGATGGCAAGATATTCGGTAATTTCCCAACTTTCCCATTCGTGGGGGCGGGCCGCCAGACCCGCCATAAGCCCTTCAGAAAATGCTAAAAAGGGAGGAATGGCGGCGTCCATCTTTCGTCTAGTCCTTCTTGGCCTGGCCCATAAAAAATCCTAGAACCCAACCTAGAATAAAAACGGAAGGTATAAAAATATAGTGTTCAGGCGTGATGTTCCAATTCATTTCTTTCATTCATTTATCATTTTATTGGCGGGTTGTGCCACGTCCTCGGGACCTGCACCAAAGTCCACTAACATTGGTGCGGATCAGAGAGTGGGGGACTTTATAAAGGACGTCGAGACCCGTGCAACCCTTAAATCCCCCATGGAAATTCCATTTTCACGAGGAGCAACGGAAGGAATTTTTCTTAATTCTTCACAGCGCATTTTGATGGTGAAGGATTCGGCTCTCGAGATGGTAGATTTTGAAGCGAACCCGCCCCAGACTCAGCGATTTTTAGCTAAGGAGGGGCTTTATTGGAGTCGTCCTTCTTGGGATAAAAAAACGGCGCGAATTTTTTTAACCGGCTCCGTCCCGCCCGGCGCTTCCTCTCCCTCACTGATCTCTCGGCAGGATAGGGCCGATATTTACACTTTCGATTTTGAAAAGGGCCAAAAAACTCAGTTCACTCGAAGTGTGGCTTTCAATGGGGAAGGCAGCCTCTCAAATGATGGGAAGTGGTTGGCTTTTAGTTCGGCCCGAGAAGGGGATTTTGAAATCTATCTGGTCAGGTCCAATGGTGATGGCTTGCTTCGGGTCACAAAGCGAGAGGGCTACGATGGGGATCCTGCTTTTTCTCCGGATTCAAAATACCTGATATGGCGAGCCTACCGGGGCCCTCGCAAAGACTTAAGTGACTTGGTTTTGGCTCGGTTGGACCTAGGGGGAGCGGCGCCCCGCATTCTGGAACAACGTCTGTTGACCTCAAAAAAATACGCTCTCTTCCTGACGCCATCGTTTTTAACCGATTCTAAACATATCGTCTTTGCGTCAAATATGGCGGACCGCTCTCAGCTTGATTTATTCGTGGCCGATGTCGATTTTCAGTGTGCGCGGCGCATTACGGACTCAAGAGATCAGGAGATTTTTCCGACAATATCTACAGAAGGCAAGTTCCTGCTTTGGACGTCCAAGGCAGAGAATGGGGCGCCGCGTCTGATGATGGCGCCCTTTTCTTTTAGCCGTGCGCCTTGCGACGGATCCCAAGTGGGAACGGAAGCCGAGTCGGTGGAGTTTAAGGGAGTGGGAGGAAGATGAAAATCGATCATGCGGGCTTTGTGGAAGCCCTAAAGTCATTCGATAACATCGCCATCACGGCTCCCGCGGGCGCCGACGGGGATTCGGTAGGCACCCAAAGTGCTTTGCGAGAGCTGCTTCTTCAAATTTATCCCACGAAGCGTATCCGGATAGTGAACGAGGAGGGGCTTCCTCGACGTTACGCCTTTTTGCCCCAGGCTAAATTTTTTGAAGTCAGCCAAGACCTTCTCAAAAAATCAGACTTTCCTGAGGTGATGATTTGCGTGGACGGCGGGGCAAGCAGAATAGGTGACGACACCACAGTGCTCTGGGCCAAGGCCAAAAAACATGGGCAAGTGGACCACCACGCGATTGGGGCTACCGCGGATTATCATTTCCGGCTGTACAATCCGAAGGCTGCAGCCACGACTGAAATTATTTTTGCTTTCACTCGAGAATTAAAACTTCAGCTCACACCGAGCATTGCCCAGGCGATTTATTTAGGTTTGATTTTTGATACGGGCCTGTTCAAACACAACAACACGCACCCGGCCCTGCTGCGAATGGCGGCTGAGCTTTTAGAGACGGGGTTTAATTTTACCGAGACGGCCGAAAAAGGAATGCTCATTCGGAGTCCAGGCTCTTGGAAGATGCTCCGCTCGGTACTAGCCAAAGCAAATTTTGATTTGGAAGGACGCTATGTTTGGGGCGTCCTCGAGAACAAGGACTTTAAAGGCGCGGGTGGCGATGCTGACGACCGCGACGGTATCATCGATAATTTATTCTTAACTGAGAGCTGCGAGATTGCGGCTTTCTATTTTGAAAAAGATCCTAACGAATGGAAGATTTCCTTTCGATCTCGAGGCCCCGATGTGGCCTCACTCGCGCAAAGCTTGAATCCGGGGGGTGGCGGACACAAGCTGGCGGCGGGGTGTACTCTCCTGGGGACGGAGAGAGAGATTCTTGAAACATGCCACCAGGCTGTGAAGAGAACTCTCCATGTTTCAAGAACTTAAAAAACTTTTTGCTTACGGTTTAATTTCGGGACTCGTGGGAAGTCTTTCCTTGCTCTACTGGGTATTTCGGCCCGGAACGCATGTGGATGGATTCCTGCCCCGAGAGCCGGCCGCCGAAAAAGCCGGCGACTTTAGCTTGGGCTTTCAATTTGAGGCTATACCCTCGGTCTCTAAGAAGCCGCTTTCAGTCGACGAGCTGGCTAAAAAATTAGGCTTTGCTAACGGCGATGAAGCCCTCAAGGCTGCGGGAGTTTTGCATTCCCAGGTTCGGCTCGGAGTTTTAACCCCCGCCTGGCGAGAGCGTTGTGTGGGGACTCAACCTAAAGTCCTCTGCGACATCGTGGAAGACTACTTAGGACCCAAAATGATGCCCGCACTTCGTGGGGAAATTCCGCGCAAAGTGCGGCGATCGAGCGCTCCATTTGTAAGCAAATTTATCAATCAACTGCAGGCGGAAGATTTTAATTTACAAACTCGCAGGTCCCCGGATTGGACTTTTAAGCAGGTCAAAGCGATGTCAACTTTTGCCCTCAAGAGCCAAGGGTGTCCTCGTAGTTTTTCCTTCACTCTGGCTCGAGAGCTGGAGTCTTCTCTTAAAACACCGGAAGCCTGGGATCTTATGGACAAGTTAGATAGCCACGGACTGGAGTGTTTGAAATCAGAAGAACCCTGGGCCGAGCCGCTCTTGTTAAAAATCGCAGTACTTAAAGTCGCCCGCAAACTTTGGAAAGAGGCCATTCCGCTTTTAGAGCGCGCCCTCAGCACCCAAAGCCGCAAAGAAGAATTTCGGGCTCTTTACTGGCTGTCGGAAGCCAGGATGCATGCGGGTTTGATCGCCGAAGCTAGGTCGACAAGAGAACTACTTTGGAAAAGCTATCCCCTCAGTTGGCACACGATCTTAAGTCGGATCGAAGACGGTACGGACCCCTTGCAGGGAATTCGAAATCGCAACATGTACACTGATGAATATGAGTCGGGCGATGCCCTTCTCGATAAGCGTGCCGCTTGGTTGCAACTTTTGATGGCCAGCACGGAGGATCCTAATGGATTTGTGGTGCGCCATTATGGAGAGTTCGTAGTGCGCTCGTTCCAACCCACCGTCCGCTCGGGATTCGTGCAGCATCTTGCTCGCTTATTTAACAATGCGGGTCTTTATCGCCTCCAAATTTTAGCCCTCTCGAATATGGCCTTCAATCGCCCGGAAACGGTTACCCTTGAAACTTTGCGCTTGCTCTATCCGCGGCCCTTTTTTGAGGAAATCCAAAACGCGAAGCATATCGACTCCGCCATTATTCTTGGTTTGGCACGTCAGGAGAGCGGCTTTGATCCTTCGGCGACCTCAAAAGCTAATGCCCAAGGTTTGCTGCAGATTCTTCCTTCAACAGCCCGTACTCTCAAAAAGTCCCGTGGCAAAAAACTTTACGACTATTCCGACAACATTGCTTTGGGCTCACAATATATTTTAAAATTGAGTCAAAGCTTCAACGGCTCAATAGAAAAAACACTGGCTTCCTACAATGCGGGGCAAACTGTGGTGGGTAAGTGGCAAAGTCGATACAGCTTTGTCCAGGACCCGCAGATTTTCTCTGACCTTATTCCCTACAAAGAAACGCGTGAGTATGTGCCAAATATTCTCCGTAATGCCTATTGGTATCATCGCCTTTTTCCAGAACTCACCCGCGATCTCGGCGCCGATACGGTCACGAGCTCTACGCTAAAAACCATTCTCAAAGTCCAGCTGCCCAAGTCAGGTGCTGAGCCTAAGCCTGCCAGTGTTAATAAGTGATTTGGCGACAGGTGCCTTCTATGAATTCAAAGTGAGGAATCCGCCGAGGAGTTCTTTGATGGCGTTTTTGCGGGATTCGTTGGGGGGTAGGATGGTTTTCACACAACCCACTCGCAAGCCGCGGCTCTTACCCATGAGGAGGTGAGGTCCTGCCAGTTGGGCAAAGGCCGCGCAAGGAAGATGCTGGCAGATGCGGATCCGGTCTTCCGTGCCGACGGGTTTTTCCGCGCTGAATATGTGGCTCTCTACAGGCACATTGAAAAGCTGGCCCATTTTTTCTTGCAAGGAAGGGTCGAAGTTCAGTTCCTCGTAGAGGATGGGGCTGGCGGCATCCACTCGCCCCGCGGCTCTGAAGCAGCCCACGGGCACAATTAAACCAAGCTTGGAATCCTCGCTTGCAGGCCGCAGTATCCCCGAAGATATCACCGCATGGGGCTGGAAGTTTTTATAAACCCAGTCAAAAAACTCTTGGTGTTCGATGTTCTCGGAGGCGGCAAATAGCAGTGAGACATCGTTGCGCTTCGACCGATAGACCACGCCATTATTGTGGGAGGCAAAGCGTTCATAGGATTTTTCTCGACTTAAACTCTCGAGATCTTCCAATTGGTTAAAAAATACTACCCACATGCTCCGCTCTTTGTTAGCTTACAACAATTATGGAAACTTTACCCAGACACCCCAAGCAGGCCACGATCCTGGTCTACACTAAAGACTATTGCCCTTACTGCGACGCTGCAAAAAACTTACTCACTCAGAGAGGCGTAGCCTATGAAGAGATTGATGTGACTCATGATGAAAATAAATTTGCCGAAATGCTAAAAAAAGTGGCACCTCGTCGGACAGTTCCTCAGATTTTTATTGGCGATCAGTTGGTCGGTGGATTCGACGATACCAAAAAACTAGACACTGAAGGAAAGCTCGAGGCCTTGCTCTTCCCTAACGGGCGCTAATTGCCGTCTAATTTTTTTTTTCGGTAGGCTCGAGGCTCTGCAAAATATTGAGCTTGTTGGACTCAAAGGGGTTGGTAGAAGCCGAAGCCCGTTCGCGTACAAAGGCTTCAGGGCCCGAGGAGGGCCGACCTGTGGTGATGGTCACGTTCTCAGGGAACTCATCGCCGCCCTTATCGGCCAGGTCTGGGTGCTGAGTTATAAAATACGCCACATCCATAAAGCTGACGTTGTAACGCAAGGACCGAAGAGTTTTCTCAAAATAGCTTCGGGCTTCTGATTGGGCGGGACGTTTAGCTTGGCTTAAAAAGGCCGGCACAATACGCACGGATTTGCGGCGACTGATTTTTTTGCGTTGGATCTGAAAATCATTCGCATCGTGGCCATTAAACTGCGAGAGAATGTTTTTATCCGAAAATTCTTTGGCCACTTTCTCGGGTAGGTGAGGAGACCATACCTGATCAATGACTCCGTCGGCCGTGTAGGCCACGTAAAGGTCTACGATCCCGTTGCCACCATCAAAGGCGGAACCGTGAACGATGCGCAAAATTTTTCGGTCTTTGTCGCGCAGCAAATAAAAATAACGGCGAGTTCGCAGCCCTTCGGTGTCCGTTCGTGGCGCTTCCCCCAGCAATCTCGAAACCAGGCCCATCAAGGTGGTCCCGCCCGACTCTAAGGGGTAAAAACTTCGTTCCTCCACCCGATCTGTTGCGGGATAGAGATCTTTCAACACTTTGTCGAAGTTTTCGATTCGACTTCCATGTTTGGAGCCCTCTTCTTGTGCGGGGCGGCGTATCGATGAGGAGGCCCAGCAAGCCTGGGCAAGGGATAAGCTCAGGAGTCCGGCCGTCACCGCGATAAAGATCTTTTGAGATTTCAAAACCTCTCCTTATAGCCACCACAACGTGGCCAATGATAAGTTGCAATCCAATCTATGTTACCACTACTTTTTGATAAGGCGACGTTTGAATATCGACGCTCCGAACTTGCCAAAGGCATCGAAGCGGATCGAGATTTAATCGTTTTTTTTAATGCCCCCACCAAAGTGCGCAGTTACGATCGGCAATTCTCTTACCATCCCGATCCAAACTTTAGCTATTTGACGGGCTATCGCGAAGCCTCTTCAGCTTTTGTGATGTGGAAGCAATCCAAAGGTCAAAAAACCGTCGTGCATTTTCATCTTTTTGTTATGCCCCGCGACCCGCTCAAAGAGCAGTGGGAGGGATTTCGCTATGGACCCGAAGGTGCAAAGAAACTTACGGGAGCCACGGGTACGCATGAGAATAGTTTTTTAGCTTTGTTTATTTTGCAGTGGCTCGATGCCGTGCCCAAAGGCAAGGCCCCTCGAATTTTAACAAACGCCAGGCTTCACAGTGAAACTCAGCGTGAGCTCGAGGGAATTGTGGAAAAGTTCCAGCCTCTCATGCGTCAGGGCAAGCTGCCTATTGAAGCGTGGATCGATCTTTGCCCCAAAGTTTATGCTCAACGACTTATCAAAGATGCCGGAGAAATTAAGCTCTTGCGCGAGGCAAGTCGCATCAACGTGGAAGCGCACTTAAAAGGCTTAGCGCAGGTGGCAGCCGGCCGAATGGAATATGAGGTGGAAGCTGCGATTGAAGGCGAATATTTGCGCCAGGGTTGCACGGGACCCGCCTATGAATCCATCGTGGCCTCGGGCGCGAATGCCACTTGTCTGCACTACAACGAAAATCGCAGGGCTATGAAGCAGGGCGAATTACTTTTGGTCGACGCTGGCTGTGAGTACGAGGGCTACGCTTCCGACATCACTCGTACTTGGCCTGTGGGTAAAAAATACACTCGGGCTCAGCGGCGCATCATGGATGTTGTGGGAGAAGCTCATGCGGAAGTGATTTTGATGTCGAAGGTCGGCGTGCCCTACACGGCCCTCCATCATCGAGCGGAGCAAGTTTTAATAGCGGGCCTGAAAAGTTTAAAGTTGCTGAGTGGATCGGAAGAAAAAATCCGGGAGAAGGCAGCCCATCGTAAGTACTATCCCCATGGTACGGGCCATTGGTTGGGTATGGACGTTCATGATCCCAATCCCTACAATGATGCGGATTCAAATCCTATAAAACTTGGGCCTGGGATGGTTTTCACAGTTGAGCCCGGACTTTATTTTTTAAAGGACGATGACTCGGTTCCTCGCGAGTACCGTGGCATCGGCGTACGTATTGAAGACGATATTTTGATAACAAAAAATGGAACTGAGATTCTTACGGATGGACTGCCTCGATATGCTGAGGAGATTGAGTCTTATTTGGGGACTTAGCTTGTCTCAATCCCCACGCAACTTTTGACGCAATTTCAAGCCCTTAAGCGTAAGCAGGTACCTCAAATAAGCACTCCGTTTCAGCTTGTTCACGGTGGGCCCATAGCTAAATGGGGATAAGAGCTTCGTAAATTTCCCCTCAATTTCAGGACCCAATCTCGCAATTCCTTTGCCGGGTCCTAGCGAAATGAGGTGGCCGTAATCGGAGGGTGAAAAAACTTCGGCTGCCCATTTCCCGGTGTTTAAAAAATGTGCGAGGTCAGCTCCCAGAAACAAAGCTTCCTGGACGGCAAACTGCGCACGCTTGGGAACAAAGCGTTGGTTCTGCAAAATTTCGCTAGGGTAGGGAACTCGAGCGATATCCCCTAGGGCAAAAACATTAGGAAAGTTTTGCACCCTAAAGTGCCCATCCACTTTTATGCCGTCTTGACCTGCCAGACTTTTTTGAAAAACTGCTGCGAATTTTGCAGGAATCTTAGAACCGCAGCAAACAACCATCATGTCCCAGGGGATGACCTGGCCGTTTTGCAAAAATATTTCATTTTGAGTGACGTTGATGGCTCGGGAACCCAAAACGCTTTCGATCTGCAATTTACCGAGTTCTTTTTTTAAAATCTTTCGTGCAATCGGAGAAAAGTCGGGAATCAATTCCTTTTTTTCATCTAGTAAAATAATTCGGGCCGTAGGGTTTTTGCCTCGCATTGCTGCCAACTCGCCCGCGACTTCAAGTCCCGTGCTTCCGGCACCCAGAACGACAAGGAAAAAATCCTTGGTGCGAGGGCGGGAGTCTTCCCAGTGCAAGCGTTTTAACGTTAAGCGCAAGGTTTGAACTTGGCTGGGGCTGCGAAAGAGAAAGATTTTCTTATCCATGCCCTCATCTTCGCGCAGCAGTTCCTTCAAACCAGAAATGGGTGGGACATCGGCCTGCCGGCCCGTGGCGATGATGAGTTCATCGTAGGGCATCTCGCTTTGAGTAGCTCCCGAAAGTTGAATGCTTTTATTAACTGTATCTATGCCTTCGCAGCTTCCTTCTATAAAATTTATATGGGAACTCAGATAGGATTCGAGCGGCAAAAAGGAGCTGTCGCCCCAGCGCAGGCTTCGGTAAAGTTCGCAGGTTAAATCTTGCTTTCTATCTTTTGAAAGCAAGGTGATTCGGTACTGAGAGTGTTTGGCGCGCAAGCTTGCCAGTTTGAGAGCGCAGGGCAGCCCGGCGTAGCCCGCACCCACCACCACGACGTGTTCGGTGCGGCTTAAGAGGCTCATGGCTTGGGCGAACTTTCCAGCTCGGCTAGAGCCTCGGCAAAGTTTTCAAGCGGGGTGTCGGGATTGATGACTCCCGTGAAACCTTCCTGCAGGAGGGAGAAGTATTCTTCGCCGGTCAATTTTTCACTCGAAAGCAAAAAAATGGGTTGCTCCGCATTTCGAGCTCGGAGTTCATTAATTTGAGAACGTTCGGTGCTTTTTAAGAAGATGATGCGAGCCGCTAAAGAGTCCATGTGTGTAAAAAAGATTTAAGGTCAGACCTGGGTGAAGTCAAAAGAACTTATCTGCTAGGAAAGATCTACGGAGCGAACGAAGGATCTTTTTTAGCGGGAAGCTTTATCTCTAGGAATTCAAAAGGGAACTTGACCCAAGTCCCTTCCCATTCTTAGCTGCTTTCTATGGAAATCCCCATGCCGGAAAAGGGCCCCAAACCGAGTTGGTTGAAGGTGCGTGCCCCCGGTGGTGAGGCCTTTAAAAAAATCAAAGAGGTTTTGGCTCAGCATAAGCTGCACACCGTGTGTGAAGAGGCCAAGTGCCCCAATATCGGCGAATGCTGGGCGGGGGGAACCGCGACCTTTATGCTTTTGGGGGAAATCTGCACCCGAGGTTGTAAGTTCTGTGCCGTTACAACGGGTAATCCGCGGATGCAGCTCGATCCTCACGAGCCCGAAAAAATTGCCAAAACCGTGGCTGATATGGACCTAAGCTATATCGTGCTGACCTCGGTCGACCGCGATGACCTGCCCGATCAGGGCGTCGATCATTTTGTAAAAACGGTGGCCCTGACTAAAGACCTCAGTCCCAAGCTTATTGTGGAAGTGCTCACGCCCGATTGGCGAGGGAACTTAGAGTGTGTGCGCAATATGGCCGAGAGTAGGGCTGATGTGCTGGCCCACAATATTGAAACGGTGGAGCGCTTGCAGCTGCGGGTGCGGGATCCACGAGCGGGCTATGCCCAAAGCCTCAAAGTTTTGGAAGATTATAAAAAGTTTGGGGACGCCACGGGCCGAAAGGTCGTGACCAAGTCATCTCTCATGTTGGGAGTGGGAGAAGAAGACGCCGAAGTTCTGCAAACTTTTCGAGATCTTTTGGATGTGGGAGTCGAGGTGTTGACCTTGGGTCAGTATCTTCAGCCTACGGCACGGCATTTAAATGTGGAGAGCTTTGTGAGCCCTGAAAAGTTCTCGGAGTGGGCATCGGTAGGTGAAGAAATGGGCTTTAAATATGTGGCTTCGGGGCCTCTTGTAAGGTCAAGTTATAAGGCTGGTGAATATTACATCGAAAAAATTCTTCGGGGTGAGAAGAGTGAGGGAGCATTACTTGGACCAGGAAATTCCATTAGAGCTTAAGTCGGGCGTGAATAAAAAACCAAAAGCCTCCTATGGGGCCCAACCCTTTAAAGACAAAAACTTTTGCCGAAAGTTTTTTAATTTAATGGTGCGTTCGCGCGTGCTTGAAGAAAAACTCATAAAGATGTCGCGCACCGGCGATGGATTTTTTTGGATTGGTGGACCCGGAGAAGAGGCCTTTAATATTGCCTTGGGTTTGCTTGTGCAAAAAGGCCAAGGGATCGACTACGATTTTATGCATCTGCACTACCGAAACAACGGGGTCCTAATGGCCATGGGGGAACCCATGCTTCCGATGATTCGCCAAATGAAGAGTTCGGCCTTGGATCCTTATTCCGGAGGTCGAAATTTCGTCTCGCACGTGGCCAAAAAAGAGTGGAACGTGATGCCCGTGACTTCTACCATTGAAACTCAGTTTGTCGTGTCAATCGGCACGGCTCGGGCGCAAATGCGGGCTCGCAAAGAGGGCAGGGAAGCGGGAATTTCAATCGTAGTGGGCGGAGATGCAGGCACGGCTGAGGGGGATTTTGCTTCAGCCCTGGTTTGGGCCTCGCGGCCGGGGGAGGAGCTTCCCCTTCTTATGATTGTGACGAACAATCGTTTTGGAATTTCTACTCCCTCCGATCAGCAACATGGGGAAAAGCATATTGCGGATCGCGCACGAGCCTTCCAAATCCAGAGTTCCACGGTAGATGGCAATAGCCCTGAAAAAGTTTGGACAGCACTCAACAACGCTTTGGATTATGTGCGCAACTCGGGTCGCCCCTATATGTTGGAGCTTATGGTGTCTCGACTTTACGGACACTCCTCTTCGAGTGGAGCTAATCGAGTGAGCTCCGAAGAATGTCCTATTGAGAGATTCTCAAAAAAACTTATCAAACAGAATTGGCTCAGCGAAAAAGAGATCGCAGATTTATACACCGCCGCCTGGAGCGAAGCTAATGAGGCGCTTGATATTGCCCGCAAGGAAGCCCTTCCGGAAGCGAGCACCGTCTTGGATCATACCTTTGGCCGTGGCGTGAAGGGTGGACTTCCGGGGAGGGATTTCTAATGGCAAATATGGCCCAGGCCATGCGGATGGCTTTGCACTATGGAGAGAAGAATTTAGGAGTGACCGATATTTTTGGGGAAGACGTGGGAGCTCCCCAGGGTGGGGTTTTTACGGTCACCCAAGGTTTACGAACCGCTTGGAATACTCCCCTGGATGAGCGTGGAATCATAGGCACCGCAATGGGCTTGGCAATGGCGGGTCAAAAGCCCGTGGCCGAGATTCAGTTTTGCGATTACATCTACAACACTATCGATTTGCTGAAACTTGCAGGAAATTCCTGTTGGGCTTCTCATGGGGCCTTTCCCTTACCCATGGTCGTAATGACCATCGCCGGGGCCGGCATTCATGGCAGTCTTTACCATTCTCATTCCTTTGATGCTGTGGCCACGCATTTGGCAGGGTGGAAAATTGTGATGCCTTCCAATCCCGTGGATGCTTACGGTCTCATGTTGTCGGCTCTCCAAGACGGAAACCCCGTGCTGTACATGGCACCCAAGGCCCTTCTTCGATACAAAGGTGACGCCTTGCTGCAGGGTGAGCCTTCGGACGAACGAGAATTAAAGCGGCGCATCGACCAACCCGTGGGAATGAGCGATGAGGCCCGCAAGCGATGGGTGCCCGACTGGCCCGAAATTGAAACTGAGGCCATTCCCTTGGGTGTGGCGGCTCGGGTGCGTGAGGGCGACCGTGCCGTCATCGTCACTTACGGGCGCCATGTGCATTTGGCCAAAGCAGCCGCAGATAAGGTGGCGGAGCGTGGTTTAGGTGAGGCCCAGGTCCTCGATCTTCGCACTCTTTACCCCTATGATTGGCGTGCCGTCTCGAATGCTGTGAAGCAAACGGGGCGAGTGCTGTTTGTGAATGAAGATGGAGAAGTGTCGAACTTCGGCGAGCATCTTTTGCGCCGAGTGATCGAAGAACATTTCTATGAACTTCGGGCCCGACCCCGACTTTTGGCGGGACTTCATGTGCCAGGTGTGGGTTTAGCTCCCACGCTGGAAAACGTGAGTGTGCCCCAAGAAAGTGATATTGAACGCGAACTGACTGAGCTTTTAAAAGAAGCGACCTGAGAAGCTACAGAAAAAAGGACAGAGGAGCTGCAACGTGGAATTTAAATTACCTGAAATTGGCGAAGGCGTACAAGAGGGCGAGTTGATTCGTTGGCTTGTGAAAGACGGTGACACTGTAAAGGCGGATCAGCCCTTGCTAGAAGTTATGACCGACAAAGCAACGGTGGAAGTCCCCTCTCCCACTTCAGGAACGATTTCGGGTATTAGCGCCAAAGAAGGTGCGATGATTAAAATTGGGGCCACATTGGCTCAAATTGCGGAGGGAGCTGCACCCGCTCAGGTGGAAAGTCCTAAAGTGGAAGCGCCTAAAGTTGAAGTCGCTCCCAAAACGGAGGCTCCTCCAGTGGTGAAAACTGTTGAAGTCCCAACTCAAAGTCCCCCTGGTGCACCCAATGGAAAATCTGCCCCGGCCTACCAAGGTGCCAATGAAAATCTTTCTGCGTCTTCGGTACCTGCAGCACCTATTGTTCGAGCGATGGCCCAACGTTCCGGAGTTGACCTGGGCCAGGTCACGGGCACCGGCCCTGATGTGGGCGGGCAGCGCCGAGTTCTTGAAGAAGATCTTTTGAAATTTTTAAATAGCAAAGACATCACGGCTGGAACCGGTGCTATCTCGGCAGGTGCCCCAAGTGTGGCAAGTCCTTCAGCTTCAGCCAAAGTGGTCTTTCCCTCTTACAGCGCGGCCAGTGGTGAAGAAGTCGAGCGCAAACCTTTGCGAGGTCTTCGTCGTGCGATTTCTAATGCCATGGTGAAATCCAAATTCACGGCCCCTCACTATGCCTATGTGGATGAATTTGAATGTTCTTCATTGGTGGAGCTTCGGGAGCAGGCCAAGAAGTCGGCTGAGAGCATGGGTATTAAGTTTTCCTATTTGCCCTTTATCGTAAAGGCCGTTGTGGGGGCTTTGAAAGAATACCCCGCCGTAAATGCAACGCTTGAAGACGGCCCTGATGGCCAAACTTTGGTTTATAAAAAGTTTTATCACATTGGTATTGCCGTCGCGACACCTGACGGACTTGTGGTCCCTGTGATCAAGCATGCCGATAAAAAAAGTTTGCTAGAGATTGCACACGAAATTCAAACGCTCAGTGAAAAAACTCGCGCGGGTAAGGCCAGTGGCGAGGAACTCAAGGGTTCCACTTTTACAATTACCTCAATGGGTAATGTGGGTGGACTCTTTGCCACACCCATCATCAACTATCCTGAAGTTGCCATTATGGGAGTTTATCGCATTCAAGAAAAACCTATCGTGAAAGACGGACAGATTGTGATTGGTAAGACCATGCACCTTTCGTTGTCTCTGGATCACAGAGTGGTGGATGGGGTGATTGGTGCTGAATTTAGCAATGCTGTGATAGCCCGACTCGCAAATCCCGCGCGATTGATGTTGGAGATGGTCTAAAGTGGCAACAGGAACTTCCTTTGATGTCGTGGTGATTGGTGGGGGGCCGGGAGGCTATGTGGCGGCCATTCGCTCCGCCCAAGAAGGACTCAAGACCGCGCTCATTGAAGGCCACAAAATGGGGGGCGAATGCTTAAACTACGGATGCATTCCTTCCAAAGCCCTGATCTCTGCGGGTCATACTATCGATAAAATCCAAAACTCAGAAAAGATGGGAATCACCGTTACAGGTATGAAGGTGGATTTGGCTAAGCTCATCGACTGGAAGGGTGGCATCGTGAAGCAACTCACGGGCGGAGTTTCCACCTTACTCAAAGCCAATGGGGTCACTCTGTTCAAAGGGCTGGCTTCTTTTGCGGGAGTCGAGGGAGAAAATAAGAAAATAAAAGTTAGCGGCAAAACGGATTCCTACGATGGGACGCTTGGGGAAAAGGGCGAAGATGCCGAGATTCTAGGCAAGAATGTGATCATTGCCTCGGGTTCTACATTTGTGGAAGTTCCTTCCTTTAAATTTAACGGAAAAACGATTCTCAATTCCAAGGACGCCTTAGACGTTAAGGAAACTCCTAAAAAAATTGTGATCATTGGGGGCGGATTTATCGGTCTTGAGATTGGAAGTTTTTTTGCAAAATTAGGCACGGAAGTGGTGGTGGTAGAAGCCACTAGCCAACTTCTTACGGGCACCGATCGCGAATGCGTGGATGTGGTTCAAAAGAAACTCACAAAAAAAGGCGTGAAGATTCATTTAGAAACCAAGGCTGTGAAGATCAGCACAAAAAACGGGGCCGGAGCTACGGTAGATTTAGAAAATGCCAAAGAGAAATTTTCAGTCGACTGTGACTGGGTTTTGGTGACCGTTGGTCGCAAGCCTCGGACCACAGGACTTGGTCTAGAAAATATCGGCCTCAGCACAACTGAGCGCGGATTTATTGAAGTGAATGGAAGGCTTGAAAGCAAAGTTCCCGGTGTCTACGCCGTAGGTGATGTGATTGGGGGCCCCATGCTGGCTCATAAGGCGAGTAAAGAAGGCTTGGTTGCCGTGGAATGTATTCTAAATCCCAGTTCTTCGGTAGACATACGCGCCCTTCCTTGGGCTATTTTTGTGGATCCTGAAATTGCTTCAGTCGGTCACACCGAAGAAAGTGCTAAGGCCGCCGGCTGGGAACCCGTCATCGGGAAATGTCCATTTATGGCCAACGGCAGGGCCCTCACGACGGGTGAAGCGGAAGGCTTTGTAAAAATTATTGCCGATAAAAAAACAGATCGGGTCCTAGGTGCTCATATGGTGGGACCCGACGTTTCGAATCTCATTGCTGAAGTCGCAGCCTTTATTGAAATGGGTGGAACAAGCGAAGATTTAGCTCGCACCGTCCACGCCCATCCCACCCTTCCTGAAACTCTTATGGAGGCGGCTGAAAGCGTCCATGGGAAAGCGATCCACTTTTTTGAACGCAAAAGTAAAGCCTCTCAAACGGGCGCCGTGGCTGCCGCCCCAAGAAGATAGAGAGTGGGGCAGCAGATGCTTTCAAAGTCTACTGCCCTCGACTTAGCCTCTCCAGGCTTGCCTGTTTCCGCTTATGAAATATTAAATTTAGGTCGCATTGCCTATGCCGAAGCTTGGGCCCTACAAAAAGAATTATTAGAAAAAAGATATCGAGAGGACATAGGGGACACCCTTATTTTTTGTGAGCACGACCCCGTGATTACCTTAGGAAGGGGTTCACAACGAGGTGTGGCTCCCATAATCCGCAGTTCGCAGATCCCGGTTTTTGAAATAGAACGGGGAGGGCAGGCGACATATCATGGACCCGGTCAGCTTGTGGCTTATCCCATCTTTAAACTTGGCCGAAAAAATTCTGGAGCCTCTCGCGAAGGAGTTGTGGGGCTCATCCGGGCTTTAGAGGACTGGGTCATTTCTTATCTTAAGTCGGAGGGACTAAGGGCTGCGGCGATCCCCGGTAAAACGGGGGTGTGGGTGAATGAGAGTCGAAAGATCGCAAGCATTGGAATCGCGGCTCGACATTGGGTGAGTTACCATGGGCTGGCGCTAAATGTTTCGACCGGCACTAAGCCCTGGCAAATGATTGATCCCTGTGGCTTTGAATCTTCGGTCATGACCGACCTGCAGACCGAGCTGAAGCGTGAAATTAGCGTCAATGAGGTCATGGCCGCTTTGGCCACCCGACCTTTGTAAAGAAAGTATTGACGCATAGCGTTATGTGTACTATGTCCCAATTTGTGACAGGAATTCAATGCTTTAAAGGCCTTTGGGTTGCAATCTTTTTAGCCTTTCAGGCGACGGCTCAAGACTACCCAGTTTTTTATAGAACTTTTGAATTTTCGGAAATTTTGGAAGCCTCTAAAAACGAGGTCTTTTTTGAAAAGCACCCGACCTATAGATTTGTTCTGGAATTGCTAAATCCTCCCGGTCAAGCACCTCAAATCCCCGCGCGCCGATTGAAAGTCCCGCTCGCCAAAGAATTCTCTGAACTACGCGTCGAAGCCGAACGTGAACTTTTTACCGAAGTGGAGCGCAGCACTAAAGTGCTACTCGATCGCCAGGCTCGGGCTTTGGGGAATCTTGCGGATGAGCGCTGCCAGGACGATCCGCGACGTTTGTTGGCGATGAATAATGCCGATATCTACATGCAAAATTTTCCTGTGCGCCAAATTAAAATTAGAAAAAGCTCCTTTGCTCCAGGGGAGGGGCTAAGGAATATTATATTTATCAATGTCCAAGACTGCTTTGGTCTGAAAGAAGAAGCGTGGCTCCCAAGAGTTGCAGAGCGAGATGCTTACGGACCTGAATCACCCGCTGTCCTGATGAATGGAAAAGTGATGTCGGAAGCTGAAGCCAAGGTCATCTACCTCAATAATGAACTGAAAAGATTTGCGAGCCGGGGCATTAAGAAAGTTGATATCTTGCGAGATGGGCGAACGGGCCGGCTTTTTTTGGAGGAGTTTAGGGATTAGGGGATGCGGGCGCCCCACCAGCCGGAGTTTTCTCTTGGCGGAAGTGGGCTTCACAATTTTCAGGCACCCCAGTAAACTCGGGCCGCAATAATAAAACTTTGGTAATGGCATCGACCCTGGCCGACTCGTAAGCCCAATCCATTTTTTCGGGCTGGTCTTGTTTTAAGTAGCTGCACTTCAGTTCCACCGATTTGCTGAGTCTCTGGCTAGGATTCTTGGGATTGATAATATGTTGGCGAGGTCCTTGGTGGGCAGCACTTCGTGAAATCAAAAGAAAAGATCCAGGAGCGCCTTCGATAATATTCCCGCCCCCCCCATCGATTCGAAAGGTCGAGATCCCTGCCCTTAAGAGTTTATCGGCCAGAAGACCCACGGTGGCGCCTTTGATAAATCCACTAAAGCTGAGTCGCTTGGGATCGGTGCGGAATTTAAAATCATCGGAACGCAGCTCCAGGCTTTCCATTCCTACGGGAACGCTCGCTACTTTCCAGAGCACGGCTCCTACCGTGATATCAAAGCTGCCCTCACTTAAATCGTAAAAATACTTCGCCCACTTGAGCCCCTTTAAAAATTCTGGGCTCGCTTTTTGGAACTTTGTAAGTCCGCTCTTCTCGAGCCGACGCAGCTCACTTTTTTGATTCCAATCCGAAAAAATCAAATCAAGTTTGTAAACTTCAGCGCTCAAGGATTCACCAAGCGTGGCGTAAGAAAGGCTTCGGCCTGCAGGCTCCGCAATCCAAACCCGCCAAAGTGTTCCCATGGAAACAAATTCAATTTGAGATTTACTGCTGAAGACAAGGGGTCGGTTAGGATTTTCACTCGTTGGATTCTTGGCGAAGTGACTGCAGCCAGAGAGGACGACTAAGAAAAAAGCCCAAAATATAGTCTTCATTTTTTTGATTGAATCTCCATGAGATATTTCAGTTCCTGAGAAATGTCTTTTCCGGGACCTTCGGTAAACTGCCAGTCAAAAATTGTGATTTTCCCTTTGGCATTCACCAGTACTTTTCGAGGCACGGAAAGTAGGGACAGTTCTTGGTAGAAGCGGGTGCTCTGTGCATCATCTTTAATGCTAAGAATCTGTTGGCAGATGGACGGTGCTAGCTGAGTCACTGCGCAGAGCTCTTCAATCTGGGAATCTGCGCCGTTTCGAAACACCTCCACTATTTGAATATTTTTCCAGAAGGGGTTGGAGGGTGGGTATTCTTTGGCCCAGCTACTGAGGGTTTGCTGGCAATGAGGGCACCAACTCGCAACAAAAACATAGAGCTTGGAAGAGTGGGCTAAGGGCAGGCTCGTCGGGACCTTGCTTTTCCCTCTGCTCACAGCTCTAATTTTTGGAAAACTTTCTAATGAGCTTTGAAAGAGGGCCCGGAGCTCGTCTTTAAACTCCCGCTCTTTTTCAGAATGCAGGGCCGCGCGCTTTTTCTCGTTTTCCGGGCTCAGCTCCAGGGGACTTGTAGATCGCGGGAATCGCACCTGAAAATCGGCGATCAGGTCAAGGGGCGATTGTGTGGGATCTAGAAGGGATACACCCTTAATAAAAGATGAATAGGTACTAGAGTCTTTTTTTAAAAAGTCCGGGATGGAACTTAGGTCGAGTTTTGCCGCATAGTCCGCGGCACGTTTTTTCTCTCCTAAGAGGGAGGCCGCCAGAAATGGAAAGTATTTTTGTGCTGGACTTTCGCACAGTGGCCAGTCGGCGGGATCCCGAGCGATGGAGAGGAGTAATTTTTGACCTCGTTCATGGGCCAAAAGATCTTGCAAAAAAGAACAGTAATCTTCCACTCGCTCCAAGCCAAAGGCGGGAAGGTCAAAAAACTTTCTAATTTCGGAAGTAGACACGTCCTCAGATTCCAGCATCCAACGGATAATTTGAGGGCCCAAACGAAATACCAAATGTTTTTCTTCCGCGAGGCTCGCAGGATCTTTGAGAATCTGGGTGAGAGTTTTTATCTCTTTGCGCCCCTCGACCACACTGCTTAAGTTCAATATTCGCGAGATAAGAACTGACTGTTTGGTGGCAATCTCGTCTAAAACTTTTTCACTTTGAAGAAAGCGCAAGGTTTTCAACGCAGCTTCATAAATGCGAAAGCTTGTGTAGGCTGCACCTTCAATCACCACACCTTTGAGAAAAGTCCATGTTTGGGCTGGGAACTGGGTTTTGTCGTCGGTGGTCCATTCAGGATCATCGAGAGCCCTCAAAGCTAGGGGGAGCTCTTGGGCAATATTCAATGCCTGAGCTAAGTCTTTGGCATTGAGGGGCTGATGCCAGATTTTACTCAGGGGATATTTTGCCTCTTGCCAAATTGCAGAGCTGAGTCCTTGCGGGCTCACTTGCAGATGAAAAATCACGGGCGAGCAACCCGAGTGGCAACCGGTGCTGGTGTCAACGGGACGAAAGGCAGTCAATTTTTCTCCACGGGGTCCCACGGCCCATATCAGGTGGCTATTATAGTAGCTTCTTTTGGGGCGGCCGCGAGGCAGGTGAAAGTAGGGGGGGAGTTCTTGGGCCAACCACTTTTTAACTTTGAGCTTCTGGGTTGCCTTCCGGTAAATTTTTGAAAAATCATGGCGGGAAAAGTCTTTGATCTCGGTGACAACTCCCTCTTCTTGGAAGCTATCCGCTAATTGCGGGACTTTGAGCCGAGCCGCGCGACTTTCGTCAAAAAGAAAGTCCCGAAAGGATTTCTGCCCGAAGAGGGATGGGGAAAAAAGTACAAATCCAAGAGCTAAAAATTTACAGATTAAATTCTTTTTTCTTTCCATGCATCTGCCTCGAGGCCGCGGGAGGGACAGTATCCTCGGATCACACAACGATCGCAAGCTGGGCTGCGGGCAAAACAAGTTTTTCGGCCATGAAGGATGATCAGATGCGATGCGTCTATCCAATCTTGGCGATCAAAAACCTTCTCTAAGTCCTTTTCGATGAGCTCTGGCTTAAAGTGCCGGGTAAACTCAAGTCGCCTAGCAATGCGTCGCACGTGAGTGTCCACCACCACGCCGGGAATCTGAAAGCCCACGGCGCGAATCACATTCGCAGTTTTTCGACCCACTCCGGGCAAGTCGATGAGGTCCTCAAGCGAGGTGGGTACTTGAGCCTGGTGTTCATCCACTAATATTTGTGAAGATTTAAAAATATGGAGGGCCTTGGTTTTGAAAAAATTAATACTTTTAATCAGCCGTTCAATTTTTTTAGTACCGAGCTTGAGCATGGCTGCAGGATCGGGAGCCACTTCAAATAGTTCGGGAGTGACTTGGTTTACCCGACTGTCTAAGCACTGTGCGCTTAAAATTACGGCCACGAGCAACTCAAAAACATTTTTGTGATCTAAGGCACAAGTGGCTTCAGGAATGTCGTCACGCAAAAGCCTGAGAATCTGTTGGGCTCGGGTCCGTTGAGCTAAAGCGGATTCCCGCCGGTCCAATCGAGGGGTCCCAGAACTTGGCGCTGAATGTTGCACAGACTTTCGCATCCTGCTTTTCCTAACTTAAGGAGTTCATGAAACTCTTCTTCGCTAAAGGGTTCTTGCTCGGCCGTTCCCTGAATCTCAATAATTTTTCCCGTAGATGTCATGACTAAGTTCATGTCGGTTTCCGCGGTGGAATCTTCGGAGTAATCCAAATCAAGGACGGGAGTTTTGGCGACAATCCCCACAGAACACGCCGACACATACTCTTTAATTGGGAAGGGCAGTGAGTTTGAAATTTTTCCCGAAGCTTTCAGTTTTCGAAAGGCTAAAACGGCCGACACAAAAGCTCCCGTGATACTCGCCGTGCGGGTGCCGCCATCGGCTCGCAACACGTCGCAATCCACAATCAGAGTGCGCTCGCCCCAGCCTTCTTGTTTGATAATGCTCCGTAGGGCGCGTCCGATGAGGCGCTGAATTTCGTGAGTTCGGCCTCCCACGCGGTCTCGTTCTCGACGAATTCGATCGGGACTCGAGCGCGGCAGCATGGAATACTCCGCAGTGATCCAGCCTCGGCCCTTTCCTCGAAGATGCGGGGGAGCGTTGTCTTCGATCGTGGCTACGCAAAGCACTTGGGTATTGCCAAAGCTCACGAGGCACGAACCCTCAGCGTAGTCGTAGTAGTGCGGTTCAATAGAAACCGGACGCAAGGATTCGGGCAGACGTTGGTAAGAGCGTTTCATAGGCGCAGCGTTTGGACTCATTTTTGGACTATGCCCTTTTTTAAATGCTCCGCCAAGCCTTGGGCCATGGGCGCTAAAAGCAGGGCTCGTTGTGAGGGCGAGCGCAACTGCACTCGATCGCCTTCATTCGTAATAAAGCCTAACTCCACCAAGACGGAAGGCATGTTGGCCCCATAAAGCACGTAAAAAGGGCCCGCTTTAATGGCCTTGCCAAAGCTGGGGCGCAGGGGGGAAAGAATAGAAGCTATCGCTTTTGCCCAAGACAGTGAAGATTCAAAAAGGGATTCCGCCTTTAAGTTGGCTACGGCTTTGTCGACGCCTTCGGGCAAGTCTTCCGGAATCATCTGGTTTTCTTCCGCCACAGCGGCACGGGAACCGTCCTCGGTGTTTAAAGAGAGCACATACATCTCAAATCCCGAGGAACTTCTGCTTTTATTTTTGGGAGATTTTTTTAAAGTCTCGGCCTCCGCATTGAGATGAATCGACAAAAAAACTTTGGCCTGGGCGCGGTTCGCAAACTGGGTGCGCTCGTGCAGGGTGAGGTAATTGTCGGCGTCTCGGGTGAGCAAGCAATTTAGTTTTTGGGCACGGATTTTTTGGCAGAGTTCTTTGGCAATAGCCAAGCTGAGATCTTTTTCTTTCACGATGTCGGCTCCCACTTTCACGTGAGCGCCCCAGTCGTTGCCTCCATGGCCCGCATCTATCACAATGTCGGCTTGGAAAAGGCTGGAAGGGGCGAGGGGGGCCACGGGTGCTTGACCCGTGAGAAGGGGTCGTAAGGCTTTGTCGGCAAAATCTACCGGCACCACCAACTCTTCGTTTAAAAACATGGGGCCCTTGGAAAGCTGGCTACTCCCCCAAAATCCCTTGACCTGGGGGTTTTGCAATTCAAAACTCACTTTGCGCTTGCTGCGTCGACCTTCAAGATAGCCTTGATTCGTTTTGGGATTGTAAAAAAAATCCAGGCCCACCCCTTGGGCCACTTTTTTAAGAGAAACCATTGGGCTGCCCCGTAAGTCGCCTGCTCGAGGAAAAATATAATCCTGAGTGGAGCCATGAAAAACCCAGTTTTTACCTTCGAGGTTGGCCCACAGGCTCGAACTCAGCAGCATAAGCAGCAGTCCGATATTTTTTGATTTCATGTTTATACGTTGAACTGGAAGTGAAGAATGTCGCCGTCTTTGACGACGTACTCCTTGCCTTCTTTGCGTAAAAGTCCGGCCTCTTTCACTTTGGCCTCAGAACCACATTTTAAAAGGTCATCATAGTGGTAAGTTTCGGCACAGATAAAGCCACGCTCAAAGTCTGAGTGAATCACGCCTGCCGCCTGCGGTCCCTTCCATCCGGCGTGAATGGTCCATGCTCGGACTTCTTGAACACCAGCGGTGAAATAAGTGCGCAGACCTAAGAGTCGGTAAGCCGAAGCAATTAATTTATCTAATCCCGAGCGTTCAATTCCCAAGTCTTTTAAGAAAGATTCTCGATCGGCGGCGTCCAGCTCGGCAATTTCTGATTCTACTTTGGCACAAATGGGCACCACTTCAGCACCCACTTTTTGGGCATAGGCTTTAAGTTGTTGGTAGTGAAGATTTTTTTCTTCGCTCCCGGAGCCAGCACTTTCTTCGTTGATATTACCTACAAAAAGCAGGGGTTTGGCTGTAATCAAAGCCAAATCTTTTACGAGTTCCCACTCCTCAGTGGTGGCTTGCACGGTTCGTGCGGGTTTTCCTTCGTCAAGCGAGGCTTTAATTTTGCTTGCGATGGCGTTGACGGCAATCGCCACCTTGTCGCCCGACTTTACCAATTTGGTTAATTTGTCGAGGCGCTTATCTACGATGGCTAAATCAGCCAACATCAATTCGGTTTCAATGATTTCAATATCTCGAATGGGATCCACGGTGCCGTGCACGTGGATGATGTCGTCATTTTCAAAGCAGCGCACGACTTGGGCGATGGCGTCGCAATCTTTGACATGGCCCAAGAACTGATTGCCTAAACCTTCGCCCTTGCTCGCACCTTTAACGAGGCCCGCGATATCTACAAATTCAATCGACGTCGGAAGAATACGTTGGGGTTTTACAATGGCCGAAATTTTGCGAAGGCGCTCATCGGGGACCTCTACCATGCCCACATTAGGCTCGATGGTGCAGAAGGGGTAGTTGGCCGCCTGAGCTTTGGCCGTAGAGGTCACGGCGTTAAAAAGAGTGGACTTACCCACGTTGGGGAGCCCCACGATTCCACATTGTAATCCCATGTGAATCTAGGTCTAGAACGTCTGGGTTAAAGCTTCAAGGCGTGGAGAAAAGGCGTCAGGTAACTTTTTGCAGACGTCACCCACCCAACAAATCCTTAGACGCCACGGCCAGCGCCTTTTCCAAGCCACCCTCTAAAAACGCTTCTAAAGTTTTAGCTCCTTGGTCCATGCTTCGGATCAAAAGATCTTCATCGCTTTTGGGGAAAGTTTGCAGCACATAATCTGCAAGTTCTATTCTGGCATCAGCCGCGGGCCGTCCGATGCCCATCCGCAATCGATAGAAGTCGCCGTGGCCTAAGTTTTCGCGGATACTTTTCAGTCCGTTTTGCCCGGCATCGCTGCCACCGAGTTTTATTTTGATGCGACCCAAGACCAGGTCGGCCTCGTCGTGAACAACAATAAGGGGAACTTCACGCAAGTGATTGTGCTGTTGGTAAAGGGCGGCCACGGATTTCCCTGAAAGATTCATAAAAGTCTGAGGTTTTAAAAGAAGGACTTTTTTTCCTGCCAAAGAAATTTCAAGTTTTTCGGCGCCCCACTTTTTTTCGGGCTTAAATTTTTCTCCGAAGTCTTGGGCCAATATATCTAAAAGAATAAATCCGGCATTATGGCGAGTAAAGGCATAGCGAGGGCCCGGATTTCCGAGCCCTACAATAACGGCATCCGCGTTCACGGGGAATTAATTATTTCTTAGCAGGGGCCTTGGCAGCAGCAGCCGGGGCTTTTGCCCCAGCCGCGGCAGGAGCCGCCGCACCCGCAGCACCTGCGACTGGTGCCGCACCTGCAGCACCAGGAGCTGCCGTTGCATCAGCAGCCACCGCTTCAGCGGCTTTTTCTTCTTCAGGCGGAACAACCGCAACAAGGGTGAAATCGTTTTCAAAGAGAAACTCGTATTTTTGACCTTCAAGTTTTTTAGCAAGTTCAGAAATGTGAATGGACTCATTGACGCCCAAATCCGAAACGTCGACATCGATGTGGTTGGGGATTTCAGTGGGCAGAGCTTTAATTTGCACCGATCGAGCCCCGATGGACATGATCCCGCCTTCAGCTAAACCCTTCGACTTACCGGTAAACTGCAAAGGCACGGTAACGCGCACAGCGCGAGTGAGATCGATTTGGTGCAAATCCACGTGAGACAAAAGATTTTTGTAAGCGTGGCCTTGGACATCTTTAAACAATACCTTGGTTCCGTTGAGTTCCGCCGGGCCACCTTCAGCAGCTTCCAAGGTCACCAATGCCGTTTTGCCAGCTTTGGCATAAACGTCACGAATGTCTTTGGGAATAATGGAAATATTGAGAGGTGTTTTAAGCTTCGGACCGTAAACCACGGCTGGAATAAGATTGTTTAAGCGAGCTCGGTAAGCGGCGCTTTTTCCGGTCTTTGTACGACCAAAAACTTTTAGGGTCAGTGTCTCAGTTTGTGCCATGTCTAAAATTACCTCTGTCAATAATTCTGGTTTAGTCCAGTAATCCGCTTACGGAATCGTTCCTCTGAATGCGTCGAATTGTTTCAGCGACTATGGGAGCGACCGTTAAGACCGTAAGGTTCTTAAGCTTTTTAAAGCCTTCCTGCAAGGGGATGCTGTCGGATATCACGATCTCATCTAATGAGGCATCCGAGAGGCGTTCTAAAGCTTTTCCAGAAAGGATTCCATGGGTCGCACAGGCCACCACTTTGGAGGCTCCCTTTTCTTTTAAGAGCCGGGCGGCCTGAGTTAAAGTGCCTGCGGTATCTATCATATCGTCGACCACAACGGCTACTCGGCCCGCCACTTCCCCAATTAAATTCATAGCCTTAGCCTCGTTTGGCCCCGATCGGCGCTTATCTACAATCGCCAGGGGAGCATTAAGGCGCTTGGCCATAATTCGAGCTCGCTCAGTTCCCCCGGCATCAGGACTCACAACGGTGAGATCAGCATCACCGTATTTTTTAGCGAGGTGCGGGTAAGAAACGGGACTTCCAAAAAGGTGGTCTACTGGAAAGTGAAAGAATCCCTGAATCTGTCCGGCATGGAGGTCCAGCGCAATAAGTCGGTTGAATCCTGCTGCAGAAATCAGATCCGCAACAAGTCGGGCGGTAATGGGGGTTCTCGGGGCTGTTTTGCGATCTTGGCGGCTGTATCCGTAATAGGGAGTGACGGCACAGATACTGCGCACAGAAGCCCGGCGAAGGGCATCTCCGAGAATGAGAAGCTCCATAAGGTTTGTGTTGGTAGGCTGACAAGTGCTCTGTACCACGTAAACATCTAGGCCCCGGACGTTTTCTTGAATCTCACACTGAATTTCACCGTCGGAAAAGGTGTCCAGAACTCTTTTGCCGAGCTTAGTCCCCAAAGTTTCGGCCACCGACTGAGCTAGAGGGATGTTGGAGTTCCCAGAGAAGATTTTAAAGGGCCTTTCACTAAGGTGAATGGAGGGGCTGGGGGGAAGGATTGCCATGGTCTTTGGTCATAGTTTCGGGGCTAAGAGGCAGCAAGACTTTTATGTAAGTTTTTATTTTTTGACACGAGGCGCGGATCGACGGAGACCTCGAGGGGAATGAAGAATTTCCTCTTAGCTATGCTTTCTTTCCAAAGTCTTTCAATTTTTGCCCAGTCCACGATTCGCCCCGCGCAGTATCCGCCCCGCATTCCGCCCCCCGATTTGCTACTGGGTTGCTATATGGCCAAAGGCCCCTCTTATTCGGCGAAGACCTCCGAGGTGGATCCTGCTACGGCACATTTTATGGCGCTGATGTCGATGATTTCCTATGAAGACGAGGAAGTGGTGCGGGCTTATGGAAAGGCCTTAAAATTTCCCTACGTAAAATTCCTAGAGAAAAAAGTAGAGACCGAAAAAACAGTTCTCTGGCGCAATATTCTTACCGGGGTTCAGAAGCGATTTATCCGTGCCGACACTCAAACGGTTTGGTTCGAAAACGATGAAACGATTGTGATCGCCTTTCGCGGGACCACCATTGATGATGTGGGGCGTTTTAGGGAAGCCACGGATTTATTTACCGACGGACTTTTTTGGCCCACCGAGCTCAATCGCTTTGTGCGTGGGGATAGGATCTCCAGCCGAGTGCACCCGGGATTTTACGGAGCTTTGTTTGTGATCTGGGAAGATTTGCTCAAGGAGATAAAAAAACCTCAGTCCGCGAAAAAGAAAATTCTTCTGACCGGACACAGTCTGGGTGCCGGCGTGGCCACCTTGGCGGCCTTTAAGTTGGCCGGGGAGCAGGTCGAGTTTATGGAACAACAGGGGGCAGGCCAAGGCCCTCAAAAAATTTGGAGCCGGCCCACGCTGCACCTTCTTTACACTTTTGGATCTCCCAAGGTGGGCAATGAAACTTTTGTTTCGCTGCTGAATTATTTGATGGAGCAGCAAAAAGCCGACAGCATCGTAGTGGGGCCGGACGATTATCTTGTTCAGAAAACACATTATGCGCGCTTCGTGCATGACAACGACATCGTAGCTCGAATTCCACCCGACATTCAGGTTTTACCGGAGTTTCTCATGCGGCCCATTGTGGATTACGAACACCTCGGCAATTTGAATTTTTTCCAATACGACTATGCTCTAAAGACGGGACTTGAAGCGGCCGGCGCTGAGAAGAGGGTTTCAAGTTTGTTATGGACGGGCGCACAAACGGTGGAAGATCATTTGATGCACAATTATTTGGAGGCGACTTATCGGAATTCAAATGGGGCGCGGCCGAGTGGGTGTATTTAGGGTTGTTTTTTCTGCTGGAGATTTTGAGCTTCAGTTCTGTTCTTCAGCCATTGTAGTTTGGACTGAGTAGGATCAACATGATTGGCAGGAGCCCCCACGCTCTCGTTTTGATAGACGATTCCCTCAGGTGCTGAGGCTTTTTTATCCAAGTAATGACCGTGCTCTAAAGCTAAGATTTTACCGATATCGATCCGAGGCTTTCCTTCGATCTCATACATGCTTTCCGCCATGCATTCTGTGAATCGTGAAGATACGGCCTGCAGCGACCCAAAGTTGTTGTAGCAAGCATTGAAGAGAGACACGCATTGCTTACCGTTCTCTTGAAGATTCCAATTCACTGTTTGGCAGGCTAGCGCGCTATAAATTTTGTTTGGCACGAAAAAATGTTGAAAAGCCGAAGTGGGATCTTCCACAGCATCTTTTAAGGTTTTTGTGGTGGTCGTGCTTTTGGGGATGCTAAGCGACACATCATAGGGTCTGCCTGGCCACTTATTGAAATCTTGAACTGTAGGTGAAAGGTTCCCGCCATTTTTTTGCATCCATTTAGCTTGGCCCACTCCCACGTCGTTCCAAGGTGAGATCCATTTCCCAGGTTCATTTTTCGTTTTCCCTTCCCACCATTTTCGGCTTTCTGCTGAATTTACACAGGCGTCGACAGTCATCATTGCTGGAAGAAGATCTTGTGGGCTATTTTTTTGAATTTCAGCCAAGGCTATGCTGGCTTTTATCATCATGTTTTTTTGGACTCGGTCTGTATAGACTTGATGGCGCGAAGTGGCCTGCTTGCCCTCGTTGCTCACGAAGATGTTCTGAGCCTGCTGGCAGAAAGGGGTCGAGAGATCAAAGCTGACTTCTTTAAAAGCCGATCGAATTTTTCCGGTCTTAGCGTCACGAAGCACTTTGTTAGTTTTAGGGTCGCGAAGTGAAGCTAGTGTTGTGACCTGAAGAGAGTTTTTATCGTGCGGAAAAAAATTGCGAAAGGAGGCGCTAAAGTTAGTAAGAGGTAATGTACTTTTTGATCCGGTAAAAAGGGGTCGTATCATAGGCGATTTTTTTAGAGCTTCTTTGTGGTTCCAGGCTTTTGCCCCTTCGTTATTTCGCCGGGCACGGTAGTTGGCGATCTGTTCTTCAACCTCGTTTACCAGATGCATAATACGAGGATTGCTAATGCGATATCCTACCCGTTCTTCGAGATTGGCTGGTCGGTCGGCCTTGGGATCTAGCATAATTGTGGGAATGTCCCCTAGGCTGGAGTCGTATATTGTTTTTACAGGGGAATTCCCGTTGGGATTCCCTACGGTGACCTTGCCAAGTTTAATGGAGGGGTCAGGAAAAACCTCTGGGGCAACATAAGTGCTCTGTGGTTTTTTGGGCTCCGGATGGCCGTTGATTTTCATTTGAGCGTTGAGTTCAAGTGCTTCGTCGTCACTCAACTTTATCGGTTCTGTTGGGGATTTGGAATCTAAGAACTTTGTTAGATATTCGTAAAAGGGGGCCTTTTCGATGGGGGGCAGAGTTTCAGTTTTTGCCTTTGTTGATGGGTCAGGCTTTTTGGGAGCATCTACAACGGCGGCAGCCTTGGGGCTTGCTGGTTTTGGAATCACGGCTGGAGCAGGCTTAGGGGTGGCGGCCCGACGTGCCAGTTCTTCTAGATATCTCGCGCGGCCTTCCGCATCTGTGGTTTGGTTAGTCCGAGATTTTACCTTATTAACCAATTTGGCTTTAGCTTCGGCGAGGCGCTGTTTACGTTCGAGCTCGAGTTTTTCAAGTTCGACTTTTTCACTTTCGGAATGGCTTTCATTGATGTTTTTTAGCAGGTCAGCATTGGCAGAAATTTGGGAAGAGGAGGCAGCCAAGAGAAAAATAGAAAGGGCGCCCTCTCCCATTCGCCATTTCGTGAGAAATTTCATCAATATATCTATCGGATTTCCAGAGCCAAAAAATTACAATGTGAGAGTCTAATTGTTGCAAAAATGCTCCATTTCCATGTAGGCGGCGCGTTACTCTGCTGAGGGTAGGCCAGGTCGTCTCGGCTTTAAAACTCCCAGAAACCCAATATGCATTTTTTCATATATTGGGCACCCCTAAACTCATATGAGCGGTGTGTCTTTTGAGTGGAGCAAATATTTTTAAAATCGGGCCTCTCCTAGAGGACTATAGACCCCTCATATATGAAAAAATGCATATTGAGCTTTTCGTTCCAAGCTGAGAGTGGCACGAACTCAATATTTTAGGGGTACGCTAGGTCGCTTCGATTTAAAAAGTCCTCAACGTAGTCGTATTTCTTTCGGAAAACTTTTGATTTTAATTTCTGAATCACATCGTAGCGCGCCCCGTGACCGCTATCCAAAAGGTAGGTCGATTTGAGCTTTTTATCTAAAAGGTAAAAGGCCACGCTCTCGGCAAAGTCATCCCAAGCTTGAGTCATGGCATAGAGACTAATAAAGTTTCCAGTATCGAGTCGCTCATAAAGTGCGGGCATCTCAGCATGGGGAAAAAAGGAAATATTTTCCTCCATGCACCAATAGAAGCACAGGTTTTTTCGCTGAGTAAATTCGTTCTCGGGCAGAGCGCGTAATTCACTTTCCCAGCTAAAGGCTCCGAAGCTCTCGGGATGAAGATTGCAGTCCTCGTCGTCACCTTCGCCGACACATTCCTCAGTCACCCGATTCACGTTGTTTGCAAAATCCAACACATGAGCAAATTCATGAGCTATCACAAAAAATAAAAAGTCGTTGGTGGCCTGGGGGCTTTCGCTATGGACTTGCGGAAGGCCAGGAAGCGTTGTGTAAGAGCTACTGATTCCACCAAAAGAAAGTTGCTCCTTCCAGGAGGCCCACTGACTTAAGCTAAGGTTTTCATCCAAAACAGATTTGCGAATACCCACAACGGCACCCCCAATGGGCTGCCGGTTGGCATCTTCTAAGAGGCCCGCGTAGGCCGTGCCGTAGAACTCCTTTTCGATATAGATTTGCGTGAGAGAGCAAAAGACTTTTTGAAGCGTGGGAGGATATTGGTCGTAAAGCCTCTCGAAGAGTGGAGCGTAGTCTTGGCCGCCGGCGAGGCATTCACGAGGAGCAGAAAGATCGGGGTTGTCGGTGGGATCAACTAGGCAAAGAGTTTCGCGAATATGTTCTCGGCACCTTGTGAGGTCGCGCTCCGGGGCGGCTTTGATCTTAGCGTCTGAAATTAAAAAGAAGTCCGGTAGCACCTGGCGAGTTCCCGCGTGGGCAGGCAAAAATACATGCAGTCCAAGCCAGAGGCTAAGATACTTTTTCATTTGCTTTTCCCCTTAGTGGCAGGAATCTTGTCTTTTCCAAAGGTCCATTGCAGGTCTTTTTTATTCGATTCGCTAACTTTTCGGCAGTTGAAGTGCTCGCGGGTGATTTCGGGAGAGCGCTGTCCTTCGGGCCGGCGATCGTCGCAAAAGGCTAAGCGCATGGGTTCCTCCGATGTGAAAAGTTCTTCGGTCACGGTGACAGTACTGTTCCCGCTTTTTTGGTAGCGATTGCACACACAAGAGCTTGCGTAAGCTGAAAAGGAACTAAAAATAAGGATAAAAAAGCAGATATTAAGTGGCACGACAGATTATAAAAATTTGGGCGTGACACTGAGTTCAAAGTTTTTGCCTGAGGAATCGTCGGCATGGGAAAGTTTGGCGGTTTGATCTGGTAAGACGATAATTTGAGGCTTAGAAATAAGCTCCCGTCGGCCGTCGGCACTTATTCGAGAAAGAATGAAATCGAGCTTGATGGCGGAACCCTCGGGGACTTCCCCAGAACGAATTTTTAGTTCGTAACCCTCTTTGGTGCGTTCATCGACCTGGACAATGGTGGAGGGCGCTCCTCCGAGGCGTGTCAGAATTTCCGGCGAGGAATTCTGCAAATCCATTCTTAACTGCATATTGAGGAGTAAAAGTTTTTTGTCCGTGTCGGCGGACCAAGCGTGGAAGCTGAGGACGATGGCGAAGAAGCTAAGAAATTTTCTCATAGCTTAACGATAAACCTAAGCTCTATTTTTACAAGCTTAAGAATGGTAGGCCCGCCAGGATTCGAACCTGGGAATGGCAGAATCAAAATCTGCTGACTTACCACTTGTCGACGGGCCTAGCCTGCGTGAATTATTAGCATATCGAAGCCCATATGCAAGTTGGGGCTTGAGTTACTCCGAGACCGCTTTGGGTAAAGCTTGGGACTCGCTGATGGCTTTCTCGAAAGCCGCTAATACTTTGTCTTCTAAATCTTTGCGCATGTCCTGGTTAAGAGGGTGCGCGATATCTCGAAAGGTGCCGTCTTTACGTTTTTTTGCGGGCATGGCCACAAAGATCCCACCGTGGCCTTGGATAACTTTTAAATCGCGCACCACAAAGCAGCTATCTAAGGTGATGGTGGCGTAGGCTTTGAGTTTTTCTTCGTGAACCAGGTAAATTTGAACATCAGTGATTTCCATGTTGTTTACTCCAGCGCTCATTATAACGCACCGCGTCTAAAAACAACAGGACTTATTAAACTAATCTACCTAATTAATTCAGCCATTTAGAAAGTGCTCAGCATCTAAAGCGGCCTGGCAACCACTTCCCGCGGCTGTAATAGCTTGGCGGTAGCGAATGTCTTGAACATCTCCACAGGCAAAGACTCCTGGCAGGTTGGTGGCTGAGCTTTGGCTTTTATCCGAGGAAGTGATGATGTAGCCCTTGGCGTCTACCTTTATCTCGTCTTTGAAAAGCTTGGTGTTGGGAGTGTGTCCGATGGCCACAAAAACCCCTTCTAGAGGGAGGTCGCGTTGTTCGTAGGTTTTGAGATTTTTTAATCGCAAAGCCTCCACTCCATCCTTACCCAAAACGTCTTCCACCACCGTGTTGGTGATGAATTCAATCTTGGGATTGGCCCGAGCTCGGTCCACCATAATTTTCGAGGCTTTAAAATCCTCTCGCCTGTGAATCAAAAAAACTTTGGATGCAAAGCGGCTTAGAAAATGCGCTTCTTCCATGGCGGAATCTCCTCCGCCCACGACGGCGATGGGCTTGTTGCGGAAAAAAAATCCATCACAGGTGGCGCAGGTGCTCACACCCTTGCCCATCAAGCGGCTCTCATTGGGCAGGCCTATGAGGTTGGCGCTAGCCCCGGTTGAAATAATTAAAGTCCTTGCGGAGTATTCTCGCTTTTCTACCCAGGCTTTCTTAAGGGGGCCTTTGAGCTCTACCTTGGTACAGTCTTCTGAGATAAATTCGGCACCAAAGCGTAGGGCTTGGGCTCTCATTTGAGCCATCAGTTCTGGACCCATCACCCCTTCGGCAAAGCCCGGGAAATTTTCGACCTCCGAGGTGAACATAAGCTGCCCCCCCGATTGAAAACCTTCAATAACTAAGGGCTTTAAATTGCCTCGGGCGGCATAGATGGCCGCGGTTAATCCGGCAGGGCCGGAACCTACAATGATGACGTCTCTTTGTTCTGCTGACATGTTTTATTCTTACTACAAGTGGGGGAAGCTCGGCCTCCCAAATGTGCTAAAAATATAGCTATGAGTTTGGAAATTATAAAAGGCCTTAGGGCCCCAGGTGAAGGACTTTTAACCATCAGCACCGGGTCAGCCGCGGCTGACGCGCTGGTTGGTAAATATTTTAGCGTAAAGGAGCGCTCCGGCTGGGGGGAGAATGTTAGAAAGAAACTTCTTAAGACGCAGCCTTTTTATATTTTAGGCGTGCCCTCCGACTCAGGTGGGGGAATATGCCGGGGTGCGGCCCACGGCCCACTGCATCTTCGCAAAAGTCTTTACTCCAAGCACCCCAAGTGGGCGGCGCGAGACTTAGGAGATATTCCCTGCATTCCTCAATTGGTGCACGATTCCATGTTAAACGAAAATCAGTTGAGGCTCTCTCGCCAGGCCTTGTGGAATAAGGCTGAAGGTAATCTCCCGGTTTCTCCGCTCAATATATTAGAAGATTTGCTGGTCGAAATTTGGGCTGAGAATCCCCAATTTCGACCCTTGGTCTTAGGGGGAGATCATTCCATTTCGGGGGCGATTTTTTCGGCCATGGCCCGTTCTGGGAAATTAGAAAAAACTGCGGTCTTGCACATCGATGCGCATACCGATCTTTTAGAGTCTCGTTTTGGAGTGGAACATTGTTTTGGAACGTGGACCGCTCATGCGGTGAGGTGCTTAAAAAATCCTGCACTTTGGGCCCAGATAGGAATTCGAGCGAGTCGTCACGACAAAAGCCACTGGGAAAGGCAATTTGGCCTCAAACAATTTTGGGCCAAAGAACTTTTAAAAGAAAAACCTAAAAACTTTGCCCATGACTTGCTCTCTACTTGGGAAGCGTGGGGGGCCGAGCGCCTTTATATTACCAATGATATCGACGGCACAGATTCGAAATTCGTTCCCGCAACCGGCACTCCCGAAAACAAGGGGCTGGGCGTCTTGTGGCTTTCAGAAGTCATACATTATCTGAGCCGCCATCTTCCCCTCGTCGGAGCGGACCTTATGGAAGTGGCGCCCGTCTTGGGTTCCAGGGCCGATGCGCAAAAAACCCTAAGGGTTGCAACAAAATACCTCGACTCACTTTATTGGCATTAAAGTTGCGAGGGCGAAGTCCTTAAGAAGGAGTTCGCCAATGTTATATTTGTTATTTGTTTTCTTGTTAGTTCTTTTAGGTGCGTGCGCACCGGAGCAAAAATCAGTGGGAAGGGCGCCTACTACCAGCACCCAAGACGAGCCTCCGACGAGGCCTCTAGGGGGACCTGCAAAGTCCTCTGATTTGATTCAAATAGAACATCTTCCACCCGCTTCAGTGGGTGGAGTGTGGCTGCGAAAATTTGTATTGAGAATTCCCGAAGCCGAGGGCTGGCGAGTCGAGCGAAAAAATCGAAGTCAAAAAGATTTCCTTTTTATTGGAGTTACAAATTCCGACGGATCTTTTACCGACACGGAAAGTTTTGAGGCTGCGGAGTACCGCTTTGGAGATTTATATAAGACCCAAGAAATTCCTCCGGCCAGAGATCTGATTTGGGATCCCACCTTGCTCCCCACTCAGCTCATTCAGGCTCATCGGGTGATTGTGCCCGCCGGCACCACAGTGGAAATTGCAAAGCGAAGAGTGGTGATTGATGCGCAGATTTTTCAGGTGGAGGGCCTTGTTCAGGCTTACTCTCCCGAAAAACGTGGAGGAGAAGATGCCGGCGCGCTCATCGTGAAGGCGCCGATTGTGCTGGGCAAAGGCACGATTCGTTTGGATGGAATGGCGGGACGAAGTGGGGCCAAGGGACCGCCCGGCGGCGGTGGACTCTCGGACGTTGTGCCCGGTCATGGAGTGAAACGCGAATATGCCGATGGGGCACCGGGGGGTCGAGGCTGGGAAGGGGGGCCGGGCGGGCGAGGTGGGACTTTGGAAATTTACGCAAAAGATCCGCGCCTCATGGCACTCCCGCAAATTTCTTTGCGAGGTGGCCCCGGCGGTGAGGGGGGCGAAGGTGGGGACGGGGGGAGCCCGGGAAGCCACTTGATGGTGCACGATAACTTTGCCTCTTGGCAGCCGGGGTCGAGGGGGCCGATGGGGCCTGCGGGAAATGTGGGTCCGGTGGGTGAGGAGGGTAGGTTGGTGTTGGGGTATTTGAGGGGTGTGGCGGAGTGATGGGCGATTGATTTTTGGACCAAGTTATTGAATGTACACGAATTCTTGAGAGTCAAAAGATATGTATTGTTATGCAAAGTTATATTAAGTTATATTGGAGTGGAAATGAAAGTAATGATTACAGAGTGGGCTTTGGATAGCTATCTACGGCTTATCTACGAAAAAGCGTTTTCGAAAACGGAGTACAGAGAAACAATCCGCCCAGATGTCGAACGACTTAAAAATTATCCTAGTGATCCAAAGTTTCAGTTAGGCGCTTTTTGGGGTCGTGCGACAGATTTACGCAGTCTCACAATTCAAGACGGGTACAAAATGAAATGGCGGAAAATCGGTTCTGGAAGGGTTCATCTTCGAGTTGCAGTTGCAATTGTTAATAGGGCAGCATTTCTTTGCAGAGGCTACGTAAAAGCAAATGAAAATATAGATCGTCGTGAGATGGCGAAATTTAAAAATCACATTCGAGATATTCACCTAGGAAACTACGAATACAGAGGGCTGATATGATTCCGCACACTACAAAACCCGAGCAAAAAGTTGAAATCTACCGAATAGCAACTGAGATGAGTAGGGCCGGGTTGCCAGCTCTCTTTGTGGCTAGCATCGTTGAGATGGCAAGCGAATATGAAGGGACTTTTTCTTTGATGGAGCTTTGGGCAGAAGAGAAAAATGCCAAAGTTCGGGAGGAAATAATTTCCGACCTGCAAGACGAAATAGACTCACACGCCGAACGAAAGCGGGGAATTGTCCGCAGACCTAAAATTAGCTTTGATGAGTTGGAAGGAATTGCCGCTCAAATCATGAAGTTCAAAAAGGAGCTTCGAGAAAAGGTGGATCGATGGGGAGGAATCTCTAAGCTTGCAGAAAGCACCGAGATACCTCAACCTTCACTCAGTCGATTTTTCAATACGCCTTCAATGCCGCGAAGAATTACTCTTTATAAAATCGCCAACGCCATGAAGCTTTCAGAAAGTGATATTCGATTTCCTTGGGCCGCGTGAATCGCGCCTGGACCAATTATTAACAATTTATTTACGAGAAATTAACACTGATGTGTTTAGGCGGGCCTTATAATTAGTGGAGATGAAGAATAGCGCTTTTTTTACGTTTAAATTTTTCGTGGCGTTTGGGGTGCTTGGCTTTGCCCAGCCGGTTTTTGCTGGGGTGGATGATGAGGCTGCGGCGCCAGCTGCGGCAGGGCATGCCGATGAGTTTGAGCCTAGTCCCGAGGAATTGGCGGAAGGAAAAAAGGAAGTGGCACGAGACAATGCGGCATGGGGCTTTTATGATCTGCTTAAGGCGCATATCCTTTGCCCTTCGCCTTTGTCTGTGAAAAACATGGTACCTCGACCTGAGGTTGCGGTGGCAGAGCTAGGGCCAATCTTCCGAGGACTGAGGAAGATTCCTACTAGCATTATCAGAGGCTGGGTTTGGGATATGGATGCGTTGGCTACGTCTGATGAATATGCTTTAGACTTGATAAATAATGTGGGTATTGATGAAACTCTGTCTGCAAAACCTAAATTTTTAGACATGATGCGCGCTTTGGATAAAATACGTAGGGCCTCCGCCGTAGCTCGCGACGTATGTTCTCAGCAGGCTGATGCTAAGGCTCATTTTATGAAGGATTACCTTAAATTACCAAGACAGAATGAGAAGCCGTCGGATAAAAACGACCACAAAGGCTGCTCCGAAGTAAATGCAAATAAAATTTTGAAGCAATGGAATGATGGTTGGGCTGAGTATAGACAAGCTTTCAAAGCTGTTTATGCAACTTACAACGCAAAGACTCGCAGCGAAAACTGTAAGGCAAATAAGGTAACTCATAAAGTTTACGAAGACAATGAAAAGGAAGCGCGGACCACTCTAGATGAGAGTAAGGTGACTGTTGAATCTGCAGCCAGTGCCGCTCGTGCTAAGAAAGTCGATGACCGAGTCGCCGAAATCTCGGCAAAATCTGATGATCCGAAGAATGCTGCGTGGAAAAAGGAATTAGAGACAAGGTTCAAAATTAATTTAGACGATCACAGTGAGGTTAGGAAAAAACTCGAGGACGATCCAGCTTTTGTGAAAGCTACTAAGGAGCTGCCAAAATCTACCGCAGCGGATACTTCTCCGGCTCCGATAGTTCCGACTGCAGAACCTGCCGCCCCAGCTGTAGAAGCTCCGCAAGTAGCACCTCCAGAGCCGGCACCTGCTCCCATACCACCCGCGGCCCCCGCGCCCGCAGCGACATGGAGCAAGCGGCCAAGCACTTCAGCTGAATCCCCAGCGGCGCAGCTCGCAAAGTCAACCGGCCGCCCCCTAAGCCTTGCTGAGAAAGATGATGTGGGTCGCGCTATGTTTTTCTACAACAGAGCTAAAGATCCGAAAAATACCACTTCGAGAGTGGATTTAGAAAATCGTTTTAAGGTGGATTTTTCCGACCCCATGGCAATTTTTAAAGCCCTAAGAGCCAGCCCAGATTTCGAAAAAGCTGTTGCAGAAAGCATATACTAAAACCACCCCCGACAATCCCAAATAAACTCTGCTAAAAGCTTCGCCATGGTTAAAAAGAACCGCGAAGCCTTTGCCTTAGGTGCGGTAATCATCCCAGCGTCGGATGGTACCCTCACTCACCTTGGACACGATGTGCGAGCTCTGGGTGCCCAAGCGCTTGGAGTAGTCATCGAAGACCGGGCCGCTAAGGCCCTCGTCAAGTTCCCCTACCTCTCACTTGCCCTGTGGCTCGAGCATTCCGAAATGGCCGATGTGAGTGCGGAGGCCAAAAAAGGTAGGGCGGACTTTGCAAAACTTTTGCCCGACTTCTCGGACCCTAACAAAGCTTCGCTTTGCTGGTGGCTATGGAAAATCGTCCACGACCTACCGGTGATTCAAGTGCACGCCTTTGATACGGGACCCCTCCAAGATTTATGGGACGAGAACGAAGCTCCGCTAAAGAGTTATTTCAGCGGTGATCCACTCACACCAGCAGCCCATATTAATTTTGGTTTGGCAGAACTTATATTGGCCGACTGGGAGCCCATGCAAAAACTCTTAGGCGATCGCCTCCTCTTTGCGCGCTTTCTCCCGGCCGGTATGCACCGGATGGAATTTAGCCTCTACCTAAAGTACTAGTAAAAGCTTAGCTCGGCTTCGCGCTGTCAAAAAAATGGCAGGCTTTCCAAAAAGTTCATGCTACCGAAGTAAAAGGTCGAAACGAAGGGGATGAAGTTTTGCAGGAGTGGAAGTCTATTCTTTTTGTACTTTCTCTTCGCACCGTATTGTGCGGCCAGTGGCCCATGCAAGTTTTTAAAAGATTTTCACTTAAGCCCAAGCGGAGTTGAGGAAGGTTCACTGGTGATTGTCACTCAATCCATCGAAGATGGGTGGCCGCCTGATAAAGTTTTTCCTTTGGCAAAAGTTAGCTTTCGTCACCCTGATGGACAGATACTTGTAAAAATGGAGGATGATACTTTCGATTCTGTCCGGAAAGATCAAGTTATTCCACTTGTGGATTCCGCCGGCCGAGATCTTGATTCTAGGCTAATTCCGCAGGACACAAAGTTTAAAGAAGATGAAAGCTATGTTTTTAGTGACCAACTACCCAGCGGGATTGGCATCGTAGCTCCTCGGCCCGTTTCAGAAGCCGCGCTTTCGGTTGCCGTTAGAATTTTGGGCTCGCCGCCTCGACCACTTGCTGCTTTTCAAAATATTCCCAAACTTAATATTGAAGCTCAAGAGCTCAGCATCCGCCTTCTCAGCGATAGCCACAACGGAGGCACCTCCAACGCTTATGTGGCCAAGGTGCTGGTAGGCGACACAAAAAAATATTTCGCAGTAAAGGTGGATCGCCATTCCAAGAGGGCCTTCAATATAACTGATGACGACTTAAAAACTGAAGTGGTGAATGCCCATGTCCTTGGTGAAATGGGCATAGGTCCGAAGGTTTATGGAGTGGGCACAGTCGATGGTCGCCAAGCCATAGTGATGGATGCCATTCGGGGAGATTTTCCGCATGGACCCCTTCCTCAATCTGCAATTTCAGATCTTGAAAGTGCCGTTTCCAAACTCAATGATGCTGGAATGGCTATTCCTGATTTCCAATATTTTTTAACAACCGAGAATCGAATTGTAATTCTGGACGTAGGAAAGGTTTTATACCGCGGTAATCCGGACTACGAGGCTGTAAGAAAGGAGATGATTCAGCAGCTTCAGTCGGAACAATTAAAAAGGCGAAGTCTCGACCACTATTGGCACCAAGTTCAGGGTCCCCTGCGCCCCAAAGGCTCATAAATCGTAAGCCGCAAATAATTTTTGTAATTCTCCACTTGGCGGCTCCACTCCGCATCGTCCCACTGAAGCTCTTCGCAAAAAACTTTTTTAAGCTTCTCTACAAAGGCCCATCCATTCAATGGCTCTTTGTAGTAAATGGAGGTGCGGCGCACGAGAAAATCTTCGAGACTTAAAATCATTTGAGTCCGAATCATGCCTCGGACATCGTCTAAGCTCAGGCGTGCAGATTCCCCTTCGCCTAAACTTTGCGCGGAATTTTTGGGAAATTCAAAGTCGGGCAAGGGGCGTTTGCGGGTGGGATAAGAATCTTTTTTCTCAATTAAAAGAGGCTCGGCCCAAGTGGAAGTGCCTCGTAATATTTTAGTCACGGCTTCTTCGGCCATTTCTCGGTGAGTGGTGAGTTTACCCCCTGCAATAAGAAGAAATCCCATGGGAGAAAATTCACTTAAGTGCTCACGCGAGATGGCGGAGGCGCTGGCGTTATCTGGCGGGGCGAGTAAGGGGCGCAGTCCGGTCCAAGTGCTCATCACGTCGTCTCGGATGAGCTGGGCTTTTGGAAAAAAGGCATTGGCGGCTTCAAGCAAATAATCAATTTCTTGTCCGGTGATTTGAGTGCGGTCGGGAGATTTGTCGTCGAAGAGGTCGGTCGTACCAATGATGCTGCTTTCGCCCCAGGGAATCGAAAAGAGCACTCTTCCATCTTTAGGATGAAAGAGGGTGACGGCGTGATTTAAGGGAAGTTTTTTAGCGCACACCACAATGTGGGATCCGCGGGTGGGGGCTAATTCTTTGCGGCGCTTTATTTGGGCTGTAGCTAGGAATTCATCTGTCCAGGGACCTGTGGCCGACACCACGACCCGAGCTTTTAGGGAGTAATCTTTGTTGTTTAATTCATCGGTAAAAAAGACCTCGTGGCCCTCACCATAGGCACTTTGCCCCGACCATTTAATTTGCTTCACTTTGCTTCGCGACAAGCATTGGGCTCCTGCACCTACGGCATCAAGGATATTGGCTAAGGTCAGGCGGGCGTCGTCGGTGGCTCCATCCCAATAAAAAATGGCGCCCTTCAGGCCCTCAGGATTGAGGCCTGGTTCTCGGCGTAGAGTTTTTTTCTTAAAAAACAAACGGTGCAAGGTGGGCAAACGGAAGAGAGCTAAAATATCGTAGAGCCACAGACCCAAGTCGAGTTTCCATAGGGGGACACGAGCTGAGGCATAGGCCGGAAACAAAAAGGGTAGGGGACTCACCAGGTGAGGAGCTAATTTCCAAAGTCGGGCTCGCTCACGAGTGCTTTCCATCACGAGCTTAAATTCATAGTATTCTAAGTAGCGCACCCCTCCATGAACGAGCTTGGAGGAGCGAGAGCTTGTGCCCTGTGCAAAGTCATCTTTTTCTAGGAGGATGACGCTAAGACCGCGCAAGACCGCATCGCGGGCAATGGCGGCACCCGTGATGCCACCTCCCACGACGCACAAATCAAATTCTTCAGGTGAATGTTTGGATAGGCGTTCGAGAAGGCTTTGCCTTTCCTTTTTACCAAAAGGAAAGGCAGATTTTTCCGAACGGGCGTTCACGGAGCTTTTTAGCTCTTCACTTCGCGATGAACGGTGACTCTTTTGAGGAAGGGATTGTATTTGCGCAACTCGAGTTTTTCCGTGGTCGTGCGTTTGTTCTTTTTTGTGTAGTAACGGCTGGGGCTTTTGCCCTCTTTGCGGGCTTCAGAACACTCCAGGGTCACCACAATTCGATCGCTTTTTTTGGCCATCCCGGACTCATAAAAGAGCGTTTATTGTGAGTCAAGTGAGGAGGGGGCCTGGTCTTTTTGCATTTTACCCGTAAACTCTAAGTTAGCGGTTGTAACCGCAGGAGGACAAAACTTGAAAAGAATCTATTTTTTATCGCTGAGTGCCCTATTTATGAGTGCCGGAGTCCAAGCCCAGGAGTCAGAAGGGCTTCAGGTCGGTGGCTTTGTGGACGCCCAATATGAGTGGCGGGACCAGAAAAACCTGTCAAAACTCAATAGTTTCTCGGTTAACGACGGTGCCGTTTACCTGGGTAAAAAAATAGGCATGGGCGAAGTTATGGTGGACATTCCCTTCCGCAGCCGCCTGCGTACTGAGCTTGTAGATAGCGCCGGTAACTCTACAGACAATTCGGACCTCATATTGGCGACTTCTAAGGCTCAGGCCTATGTGGGTTGGAAATATGAAAATGGCTTCGCCTGGCGAATGGGTCAGTTTGATGCCCTTTACGGTTTTGAGGCCTTCGACACGGTGGACTTGCAGTTTTCGCGCTCTGGTTTGCTGACCGGAACTTTTCCGGTGGCCCTCACCACGGCTCCCGAAGCCATTCTTCCCACAGTGCATCGAGGTTTGGTCACAAGCTATTCCTTTAGCGACCTGATGGGTATTGACCTCTTGGTTTCGAACCCCTCCGACAAAGCCGTTATGACCGAGCACAACCCAGACTTTGGCGGACGGGTGCGCACTAAATTCGATATTTTCCACGCCTCTTTGGGAGCTCTGTATAATCGCCAAGGTCCTCATGATGGCTACCTTTATGATCTTTTGGCTGGCACTTCTTTGCAGAACTGGGCCTTTGATATTGAAGCCACTTTGGATCGTAAGCCGGTCGGCAGCGCTAAGACTCGTTGGGCTTCGCTACTCAACGTGAGTTACTCGGTCTCCGAGAAATTGCGAGCCGGGACTCGAGTTGAATACTCTAAAAAAGATCGTGAAAAGTTCATGAGCTTGACCGTGGGCCCTCAGTATTCCTTCTCTAAGGAACTGACAGCTAAGCTCGACTGGACATTGGCTAAGGCAGATGTGAACGGTCGCAAGGACTCCGCCCAAGCGGTGTACCTTTCAGCAATTTTTCGCTTCTAGGTGATTTGGGCTCGGGACGGGGCGCATCGCATTGCGAGGCCCCGGGCTTCCGGGCCTTTCCTTTTTCCTTTAAAGTAAAACGGTGCAAGCAATTTTTGATAAGGCCTGTTTGACTTCGATTTCCTTATTTTTTGTGGGCAGCCTTCATGCCCAAACAACCGAGACTCCCAAGAAGTTTTTAGTCAAACCCATCGACGCGGTTCAACCCGTGCAACTTAAGGTGCCGGCCCCCTACCAAAAAAAAGGGACCAAGATTCGGATTAAGAACCGGGTTACGGGCAAACAAAGTATTCTGGAGATGGGGACTGGCGGGGCTGCTAAAATAAACGACGAGCAGTTTCTCACCAGTGAAGCTCTCAGGGAGCTCACCGATAACCACACCACCGATCTTGTACCCGAGATTTCCGTCCTTCAAAAAAGCGATAGAGTTGTTCAACCTCGCGGTCGGAGTCTGATCTTAGATCAATGGGAATGGCGCCCCTTAGGATTTTCCGCCCTTCAAAGAGATGGCAAAGTGGAAATTTCCCTAGATAGCCATATTAAAAACTCTTATTTGGCCCCTCAAGAAGCCGCGGAACGCCGCTCACTCATTGAAGATTCCGGAGTGCGCCGACTCTTTGAATTGGGCTGGAGTGCCCTTCAGAAAAAACGCCCAGATTTGGCCAGCCAAGCCTTCGGCCGCATATTATTGCGCCATGATCGCCTCACCGAGGCCCAGCGAGCCCAGGCGCACTTAGGCCAAGGCATTGCCACCTTTCACCAAAAAGGCTGTGTCGCCGCCGAAGCCGACTTTCAAAGGGCTGACCGGGACCGGTCCAATTCTGACGATGTTTCCTATTTTCGCGCTCTTTGCCTAGTCGAAGCTAAAAAATACCAGGAAGCCGAGATCCTCTTTCAAGAACTCATAAAAAAGCAAAATGCCAAGTATGCCGAACCAAGCCGTTTTTACGTGGGGGTGGTGGCAGAACATGAAGATCGATTTGAACAGGCAGAAACGGCCTATATGGATACGATCGACTTTGCCGAAGATCCTGCCCTAGTTGAGCTGGCGAAAAGCCGTTTAGCACGACTCAAAGAGGCCAAAGGAGACCGAGACTATTCAAAGAAATGGATCTCGTTTATGGCCTCGGCAGGGCTAGGTTACGACAACAACGTAGTGGCCCTGCCTCGGGAGCTCTCGCCGGAATCCGTGCGAATCAAATCTCAGAAATCTTTATCCACCTTGGGATTGGGACTGGTGGATGTGTCGTTGCCCATCTCGAAAAAATTCGAAAATCATTTGCGCTATTCTTTTCTCGCATTGCACTATTTGAGTACCGACATTGCTCGGGGCAACGACGTTCAAGCCCACGACCTGAACGCTAGTGTGGATTTTTTTGTTAGTAACAAAGACAAAGTGGCCGCCACCCTGGCTTACACTTCGATTCTCCTGGGTACGATCCGACAGAGCGAACAATATATCGCAAGCCCGAGTGTGGAACTTCGGCAAACACACTACCGAGGCAAGTCGCAGGCGCCCTATGCTTTTTACGAGAACTATTTTCGATACACTAAGGTGGACTACAAGCGGACTCCGAACTCCGAACGTGAAGACATCACGGCCAATGCTTATCTCTATGGATATAAATACACTGTGTTGGATGTTAAAAACCATGTTTTCGGACCGGCCTTTGAAATGGAATATCATCCAGCCAAGGGCAAAGATATTTCCTATTATGCCGGAACACTTATAGGTCATTGGACCTTGCCTGTGGGTCCCCAGAAATGGCGTCTGAGTCTGACTCAGGAGGGCGCGGCGCAGTATACCTCTTACTACCATCATATTTCAGACCGGCGTGATTGGATGCTGCGCTATAAGAGCAGTTTAGCCAGGCCCTGGGGGAATCGCTTTGAAACACGCTTACAGTTTACTGGCCTGCTCAGCCTTTCAAATCTCAAGTCCAGTTATCAGTACGATAAAGCGACGCTCGGCATCCTTGTAAGCGCCCTCTTTTAGTGCTTTTTTTAAGGAATGGATGAGGGGCAAAAAAAAGTTTTAGTAAACCGCTTTGATCACCTTGAAATGGCCGTAGCCAATCTTGCGATGATGCAAAGTCTTTTTGAAAATTTAGGCTATACCTGCACACAAGTTCGGGAGTCACCCCAACTTAAGCAGCGGTTAATGGTCCAGGGTCAATCGCGAATTTTGTTGAGCGAGGGAGGCCCGGGAACTTTTCAAAAGAGCTATGTCGAAGCTCATGGCGATGGGGTTTGTAGCATCGCTTACCATAGCGTCAATGCCGCTGAGACTTTGGCCCTGGCCCAAAAACGGGGAGCCCAGGTGGCCCAAGAGACGCTGGTTGAAATTGATAAAGTGAGTGGGCTCACGGTGAAAACATCGGCCATCAAGTCCTTTGGAGATGTGCGCGCCACTTTTGTGGAGCGTAGCGGAGAACCCTTCAATGTAGACCAAGTTTTTGCTCCGGGTTTTAAAGTACTGGCTAGAGTTCAGAAAAATGATGTGGGTTTCATTTCTGTCGATCACCTGACTAACAACGTGGAAAAAGGGACCATGGAGACGTGGTCGGATTTTTATAAAAATATTTATGGTTGGGTGGAGGCACGTTACTTTGATATTCAGGCCGCTAAGACTGGGCTTTTTTCGAAAGTTTTGCAGAGTCCCGACACCGCTTGCCGCATTCCTATAAATGAACCCAAAGAAGCCAAAAGTCAGATCCAAGAATTTTTAGACTTGCACAAGGGCCCTGGAGTTCAACATATCGCGCTGACCACCACGGACATTCGTAAAACTGTTTCAGAGTTGCGCAAGCGAGGCTTTAAGTTTTTAGACATTCCGACTACCTATTATCAGACGGTTTCTGCCCGAGTTCCCAATGTTAAAGAACCTTTGGAAGAAATTCAGGATCTTAATATTTTATTGGACGGGGATGAGACGGGTTATCTCCTGCAAATATTTACCGAGAACCAAATAGGGCCCCTCTTTTTTGAAGTGATCCAACGTCGCGGTCACAAAGGTTTTGGTGAGGGAAATTTTCAAGCTCTTTTTGAAGCCATTGAACGCGACCAAGAAAGACGCGGCGTACTTTAAAAAGAAGCCTACCGAGCTGCGGTAGGCTTAGCCTCAGTTGAACTTACAAGGTCCGGAGCTTTTCCAGATTTTAAGGCAATGAATTTTTGGAATTCATAATAGGAAGGTCGAGGTTTACGAGCGAGGTTATTGATATAATCAATTTCCACCAAGCCAAAGCGGGGTTTTAAGCCGTGTGACCATTCAAAGTTATCTGTGAGTGACCAGTAAAGATATCCAAATACATTAACGCCATTGCGCATGGCGATTTCCACTTGCTCAACATGCTTTTCAATAAATTTCATACGCTTGGTGTCGGATTCATCCGCCAGGCCATTTTCAGACACGATGATGGGTAAGTTGTAGCGCGTCCACGCCCACTCCAGCATTCGACTTAAGCCGTCGGGATAAATTTCCCAATCCATATCGGTCCGCCATGGATTGGTGCCTTCGTGCTGTTGGGCACCACGAGGAAGTTTGTATTTGAAGTCAGTGGCTTCCATCATGTAGCGCCCATAATAGTTAATGCCAAGGTAATCCAAGGTCCCGCCGACGGGCACTTCCAATTTTTCATCAATCTCAACGGTGCTCCACTTGCTAAGAGTTACCTGAAGCGGATTGGTGAGCCGAATATTTCCGGTCATCACGGCATCTAAAAATTCTTGGTTAAAACTTTCATGGGATCCCTTAGCCATTTGTTTGTCCCAGAAATTATCCTTAAAGGGGAAAAATTCTCGGATGTGGGCCGCCAGTCCAATTTTAATAAAGTTTAAGCGGCTATCTTTTCGAAGACTATTGTAGGCCATGATGTGGGCCTGAATTTGGTGTAGCCGAGCAGAGTTAAGATCGCTCAAGCGGTCAACCATCTTTTTGTTGGGATCCACTCCAGGCGGAAACTGTCCGTCTACGTAGCCGACCGTGCTTTGAACCATGGGTTCGTTAAAGGTCATCCACCACTTCACGCCAGCGGGACCGAGAGCCAACCTGTTCACGACCTTCTCGGCGAAACCTACAAAAAGGTCAGGAAAGCCATGAAAAAGAAGTCCTCCACGATCCGAAAGCCAAATTGGAAGGGCCCAGTGATGCAGGGTCACGATCGGTTCCAAACCGTAGTCGCGCATTTTTAGAATCATTTTTTCGTAGTGGGCTAAAACATCTTCATCAAACTTGTCGTAGTCCGGTTGCACCCGCTCCCAGGCAATGGATACTCGGAATGCCTTGGCGCCTAGTTCTTGGGCCAGCCGAAAATCTTCTTCGTAGCGAGTCCAGAAGTCGCTGACAGTTTCGGCATTGCTGTTGTCTGCAATGCGATTAGGCGTGTGGGTCCAGCGCTTCCAGTCGGAATCGGCTGGTGAACCCTCTACTTGGAAGGCCGAATTGGCCACCCCCCACATAAAAGCCGATTTTTCGGCTGCATTGGCAGAATTTAACGTCATAAGGCTCATTAAGCTGAGGGCAATTTTACGCATCGTCCCTAGGAAAGGATAGAATCGAGGGCTGAGTCAAGCTTAGGAAAAAGAAAACGATACCCACTATTTAAAGTGGCCTTAGGCAAAACTTTCTGACCATTGATTAAGATCTCGGCTACCTCTCCATACAGTGCATAAAGGAGGAGTCCAGGCAGCGGAAAAAAGGCGGGACGCTTGAGTGCCTTAGCCAAAGCTTTTGTGAAGTCTTTATTGCGCAAGGGCTCGGGTGCCGTGGCATTGAGGGGTCCCCTCACCTGGGCATTTTCGATGGCGTGGATATAAATTCCCACCACGTCGTTAATGTGAATCCAGGAAGTCCACTGTTTGCCCAAACCGATGGGGCCACCCATCCCTAATTTGAAAGGACTGAAAAGCTTAGTTTTTAGTGGGTAGAGCATTTGCTGTAGGGCTCCGCCCCCCCGGCCCAAAACAACGCCCGTACGCACCACAACAGTTCGGATGCCATGAACCTTCTCTGCTTTGAAGGCAGCTTCTTCCCAATCTCGGCATACCGAGGCCAAGAAATCCGAGCCGCAGGGAGAATCTTCATTAAAAGTTTCATCGAAACTGGGTCCATAAAAACCAATGGCCGAAGCATTCACAAGGACCGCGCAGCGGCCTGATTTTTTTTGGGCAGATCCCAAAGCATCCACAATTTTTTTCGTAGAATCGACTCTCGAAGAATGAATCTCCGCTTTGACTCGGTCATCCCATCGTTTTCCAAATATCGGAGCCCCGCCTAAATTTACGACGGCATCCGCGTCGTCCAGTAGAGATTGCCATGCGGGAGTTTTGCGGACATCGGCAGCTATTACGCTGTGTCCCTTAGCTTCGAGCGCCTTGCTAAGAACGCCGCCGATAAAACCACTCGCACCAAAAAGCACAACTTTCATGACGCTGTTTATAACTCTAGTGGCTGGAATCTGCTACAATCCTTTAAAGAGTGATGTATCGACTGTTCGGGGGGACAGTTTCGCTGAATTACTTGGCCTGCCTCTTAAGGGAGAGCGGTTATTCGGTGGAACTCTATCAACCCAAATTTAAAATTCCAGATGCCAGACCCCTGCGGCTCAACTTGGCTTCCCATGAGGACTTGCAGGGCTTTTTTAAGCGTCACGGCCCAAGCCCCCGTAATTTTACGGGGGGCCCAAGCATAGAAAATCCAAATCTCTTGTCGCGCTTTTGGGAGCCTGCGGCGCGCCTTTGCCATCGCGGACAGTTGGAACGGGTGCTCGTTGAAAAATTTGTGGAGATGGGGGGGGATCTTAGAGTTAGCGAAAAATTACCCCCGCCGCTAGAGGCTCCTGGTCTTATCCAAATCATTGACCTTGAACGCCGAGAGGTTCCGCATTGGGACAGTGCACACTTTGTTGAGGGTGGGTCGGCTAAAATTCATGCCCTTTACTACGCTCTTAAAATACCTTCTGGGAAACATCTTCTGGCGCAGAGTCGGGTGGTGGAGGGCTCCATCGGATTTTTAGAGCCGGTTTCAGCCGACTCGGCCGTATTAAGCTTGTATTCCCGCTCTCGCTATTCAATGGAACGGGCCCTTTGTGCTCTTCATAGTTCGAAGTCGGCCGCGGCGCCGCTGGCCTGGAAGGCCCTCTTGGCCATGAATGCTGGTGCCGCTTTCTCTTCGGAAATTATTGGAGTGGGCCTCCAAGAAATTGATGTGGGTTTTGCCCTGCGTTTAGGAAAATCTTTTGGGCGGGCCTCGCCTTTGCCCAATCTTTCCGATGACTATTCCTTTCGGCAGCTTCGCCGACTGCGAGATCTTCTGAGCGCAGGGGAGGCTCCCACTCGCGATCAGCTGAACCGCTGGAACTCCAGTGAAGCTCGCCGCTTTATCCGCCATTTTCGGGAGCTTCAGCGCCAAGAGCGGGGACTGAAACACCCCGAGAAAGCCCGCTTGCTGCGCCAAGTTGCTCATTTGTTTCCTAGGGTTTTTGCCCGTAGCCCGCGCTGAAGGAGCCCCATCGCCTCGATGCTTCTCTAGAGCTGTGCTAAAGCTCCTAACAGTTTTAAAAATAATTTTAAGGAGGTCCTTATATGGATACACTAGTTGGAAAAAAAGCCCCCTATTTCGAAACCGAAGCTGTCATTGGTCAAGACTTCAAAACTCTCTCGCTTAACGATTATCGCGGAAAGTATTTGCTCTTGTTCTTTTACCCTTTGGACTTCACTTTCGTTTGTCCGACAGAGCTTCACGCTTTCTCCGACAAAATTGACGAATTTAAAAAACGCAATTGTGAAGTGGTGGCCTGCTCCATTGATAGCAAATTTTCGCATGCGGCTTGGCTCCGCACTCCCCGTGGACAAGGGGGAATTGAGGGCGTGAAATATCCCATTTTGGCCGACATTCATAAAACCATTGCGCGCAGCTATGGAACTTTATTTGAAGACGGTGGCGTGGCTTTTCGCGGCTTATTTCTGATTGATAAGGAAGGTGTGGTGCAACACGCACTGGTCAATAACCTCCCCTTGGGTAGGAGCGTGGACGAAGCTCTGCGCACCTTGGATGCCATTCAATATCACGCCGAGAATGGCGAAGTTTGCCCCGCCAACTGGAAAAAGGGCGAAAAAGCCATGGTGGCCGACCAAGCTGGTCTGCAAACTTGGTTTGGAAAGAAGTAGGGCTTTAGCTAACCGTGACTCTTCGTGAGTTGCAGCACAAAGGGGCTCGCCGGATTCTGAGCAATTTCAGTGGGCGAGCCTTTTTGTATAATTTTTCCTTCGTTCATAACTACCAGTTCATCACAAAGCGAGCGTGCATCGGCCCAGTCGTGGGTTACGATGACTGCAGTCAATCCTAGTCTTTTTTGGAGCTCTCGGATTTCGGTGCGCATGCTATCGCGTAGACTAGCGTCTAAGTTAGAGAGGGGTTCATCCAGCAATAGGAGCTTGGGTTTTTGCACAAGGGCTCGTGCTAAGGCCACTCGCTGTTGCTGACCACCAGAGAGAGCGTTGGGCATGCGTTCGCTCAGGCCTTCCATCTGGATAATGCGCAGAGCTTCGTTCACTTCGTCTTTGATCTGCGCACTTTTTATCTTCCGAATTTTTAGAGGAAAGGCCACGTTGTCGAAAACACTCATGTGCGGCCATACGGCGTAAGATTGAAAGACCATTCCAATGTTTCGTTTCTCCGGTGGAACAAAGACTTTGGACTTTGTATCCAGGAAGACTTCATTGTTGAGAGAAACTTTCCCAGAATTGGCGTCGTCTAAGCCCGCTAAAATTCTTAGTAAAGTAGTTTTGCCGCAGCCTGAGGGTCCTAAGAGCCCGGAAAATTTTCCCAATGGGAGCTCAAAACTCAAATCCTTAAGGATTTGTTTTTGCCCATCAAAACTTTTGACAATATTTTCAAATTTAACGCTCACGCAGCACCTTCCCGGCAATCAATTGAAATAAAATGACGGAACCTAGTAAAAGAGAGCCCACAACAGCGGCCGAGGCTCGATCGGCATATTCTTGGAGTTGGAAGAGCGTCACGCCCAAGGTCTCTGTTCCGGGTCCATAAAGTAGCACACTCATCGTGAGCTCGGCCAAACAAGGCATCAAAATCAAAATAGCGGTGGCCACTAAGGCGGGACGAAGAAGGGGGACCCAGATAAGTCTCAAGCGAGTCCACACCCCGGCTCCCGAGAGCTGAGCCGCTTCGATAAGGGAGGGGTGGACCAAAAAAGTCGCGGGTCCCAGAGTGCGAAATCCGAGAGTGAGATATTTCAAAACGTAGGCGATCGCCAAAATAAAAAGAGTGTCGGAAATATTGAGGGCTGAAAATCTAGTCGCCAAAAAAATAAGGAGTACGGCCACAACGGTGCCGGGCAGCGAATAAATCAACATGGCGCTGTCTTCAAAAATGCGGCTCAGCCAAACGTGTCGACGACTGCGGTGATAGTGGGCCTTCCACGCCCAGAGGCTCACGGGAATGGCCACAATTATTATCACAAGGGCTGCAACGACCGAAAGCAACAGAGAATTCACAACGGAGCTGCGAAAATCCGGCAAGGTGAACAACACATACTCCCAAGCCTTTACGCTGAAATCGGTGAGATGAAGACTCCCTGGGTTGGTTTGGAAACTGGCGATGATCAAGGTGATCATCGGCAATCCGCAAATCGTCAGCCAAAACAAGGCAAAAAAACTGGCAAGCGGGAAGCGCGCCCATCCTAGGGGGACTAAGGCCGGTCGAGAGGATTTTCCGCTGACGAGGCTAAACTGCTTTTTACTAAAGAGGCGTGAGACAAAAACCAGGGCGATGGCAGCAAGGCCCATCTCGAGCGCGATGCCCAAAGCTTCGTTTTGGGCGGCTAGGCTTCCTTGCTTTAAAAGAGAGAAAATTCCCGTGGTGAGTACAAATATTCGGGCGGGACCACCTATCATAGCCGGTACGCCGAAGCTGGCCAGCGAGGCGAGTGCAATAGCAATAAGGGCTGAGAAAATCGTGTTGCGCAAGAGGGGGCAGGTGATCGTGAAAAAAATCCTTAAGGCGCCTGCACCCGCCAGTCGTGCGGCCTCCTCCAGCGAGGCATCCATCTTTTTAAGACCGGATTGAAAACTTAAAAAGAGAATTGCAAAAAGAGCGGAAGCTTCGATAAAAATAATTCCACCCAGGTTATAGATGTTCAACAGCGCACCGTTTTGCCACCCACTTTCTTTGGCGACCAAGTTGATCCAGCCCACTGTTGGATTGGCCAAAGTGATCCACGACATGGCCAGCAAATAAGAAGGAATCACATAGGGTAAAGAAAGGACTCTGTTAAAAAATCGACGACCCGGTAAATCGCTTCGCTCAATAGCCCAGGCTGCCGGCAGGGCAAAGAGAAGGGATAAAATCGTCACACCGCCAACAACCATCAAAGAATTGAGCAGGGCTTGGAGCCAGAATTCCCTCATTTAAGCACGGTGTTTTGGAAGAAATCTTTCAGGCCTTGCTTTTCGCTCCCCCAACTTTCAAAAGTTTTCAAATCCCAGGGTTGCAGCTTCAGGGTGGCCCACTTCGGGCCGCCCGTGGGAGGAACTTCGTTAGCAAAGGCGGAGTAAATCCAGCCCTTGGCCAGAGCGGCCTGACCTGCCGGAGAGAGAAACCATTTGACCACTTTAAGGGCGTTCTCTTTATTCTTAGAGCTCTTAAAAACGGCGATGGGCGAGGGAATGGCAAGTCCCCCTTCGGACGGCACGACAAAGTCTACAAAGTCCGAACCCTTTTCGCGGGCCTGTAAAATATTCTCCATCAAAATTATTCCTACAGGCTTTTCTCCCGATTGCAGTCGAGAAAAGACGGCCCCGTTGCCCCCGGACGCGAGCAGGTCGTTCTTTCGTAGTTCTTGGAAAAAACTATTTCCGTAGAGCTTGTGAAGATAAAGCACCGTGGTGAGTGCTGTGCCGCTTTCCAGCGGGGAAGGCATGGTGACCAGCCCCTTAAAGCGAGGAGAGGCCAGGTCTTTAAAAGAACGAGGGTATTCTGCTTTGGTCAAAGCTTTTCGATTCACACCGATGAGCATCACGGGGAAACGGGAAATGGCGAAGGCCTGGTCTGAATCCACCAGGTGGGCGGGAATTTTTTCGGTGATGTCCGAGCCAAGGGCTTCCAGCTTCCCAATTTTTTTCTGCTCTTGATAAAAGAAAAGGTCAGAGGTCATGATCACGTCGGCCTTGGTTTCGCCCCCGCTCTGTTCGGCAACGACCTTGGCCGCAACATTTTCGGACCCCTGTTGGAACCATTTGATCCGGATATCAGGCAGCTCCTTTTTCATCTCTTTTTCGTAAAGGCTCAAGACTTCTTTGTAGGAGCTCGAATAGATCCAGACCTCATTTTTGGATTTGGGGGAACAAGCCCCCAGCCCCACGAACAGCAGTCCCAATATTTTTTTCATCTGCCCTACCTTAGTTTGTTGGCTTTAAGAAATTCTATAAGTCCGGCGGGATCGTCGGTAATAATACCGTCCATTCCTTTGAGCACTTGGAAGCTCCAGTCCGTGGCATTGTTCACGGTCCAGGGAACGACTTGGACATTTTGACTGTGGGCTTGAGCCACTTCCTCGGAAGAAATTTCGCGAAAATTTGGCGATAAATAATTAGGTTTTAGTGTGCGGATAATTTCAGCATAGTTGAGGCTCGTATCACCTTTTGAGGTGAGGGCCGAAATAATGGTGTTGGCGTCTAGGATTCGAGCCTGCTTGAGGACTTCGTGGTCGAAGGATTGAAAAATTGTACGGGAGAAAATCCCATGAGCCTTAAGGGAGGTGATAACCAGTCGGGCAAATTCGGCTGCAGGGGGAGCTTCTTCCGGATGGCGAGGGTCTCTCTTGGCCTCCACATTGAACCAAACTTTTCGCGCTGCTTTGTGGGGGGATGTTTTAACCGAGGCCACAAACTCATCGAAGGTGGGGATCTCCGTTGGCGGGGGAGTTAAAACTTGTCGAGGGAAATCGGGGTTCACCTTGCTTCCACAATCAAATTCTTTAATTTGAGTGAGTGAAAGACTTCGCACCAATATTTTTTTGTCACCCATTTCTCGATCATCTTTGTATTTGCATATTTCCTTGTTGATGTAGGGGTCGTGGGTGAGGACCAAAATGTTGTCCGCTGTTACAAGGAGATCCAATTCTAAGACATCAACTCCCAAAGAGAGGGCATAGTCGAAGGCGGGAAGTGAGTTCTCCGCCCTAAGTGCGCGGGCTCCCCGGTGGCCGTGGACTTGGATTTTTTCTGAAAGTCGGGTGACGGCTTTGGGACTCAAAGTTTTCGCTTTTGATTTAGAGCTATGCGCCGAGAAAGAGATGAAAGTTGCACTTAAAAGAAGCCAATATTTCATGCGGGCTTATGTAGCACGCTTTCGGAAGCGCCGTCCTGCGCTAGGATCTGAAAAAGTCTTTAACGCAGTTAATCACGTAATCTTGCTCGTCATTTCTCATATAGGCGTAACAGGGAAGGTTAACGATGGCTTTGGCTACCCAGTCGGCATTCCCCAAATCAATTTTCTCTTTCAAAAAACCTTCCGCCCCGGCCTGGCGACTTAAGGCTCCGGGGTAAATATTCCCAAAACCAATCCTTTTGCTTTTGAGATATTCCGTAAAGGCGGGACGCTGGGTGGGGTCCAATACAGCGGCGGATAAGTAGCCATTCTCTTTAACCCCGGTAGGTGGGGCAATAAATTTTAAAGGGAGTCCACCGAGTTCCTGACGGTAGCGCGAACAAATCTGTCTTCGACTGTCGAGCCGAGCCTCAAGATGAGGCAGCGAATGGAGAAGAAAGGTGCTCTCATAAACTCCGATCCGAGAATTCCAGCCCACGGCGTCGTAGGAATAATGTTCGGCTCGTCCATGATTCACCAGTTTTGCGCAGCGTTTTGCCAATTTTTCATCTTGGGTGAAGAGGGCTCCCGCATCGCCCGAGGCCCCCAAAACTTTTGCAGGATAAAAGCTGGTGGTCGAGAGGGTGGCGCCTTGCATTAGCGCTTGTCCTTGAATTTCTACCCCAAAGGCCTGTGCGCTATCTTCGAGCAATTTAATATTATTTCGCTTACAGAATTCACGAATAGCAGTGGTTTCAGGAGCCGCCCACCCATAGAGGTGTACCAGAATAAGAGCAGCGGGCTTAAATTTTTTATAGGCCTCTTCAATGGAAGCTAGGCTCAGGTGCAAAGTGTCTCGACTCACGTCCACGGTGAGGGGCTTCGCTCCCACATTCACCACGGCTTCAAAAGTGGCCCAAAAAGTCATGTCGGGAATCATCACCGTATCCCCTGGACCCACTTCTAAAGCTCGAAGTCCGATTTGCAGAGCATCGGTGCCATTGGCGCAGCCTATGGCGAAGCGAGTTCCTGACTTTTTAGCCAGGGCGGCTTCGAGTTCTGCGACCTGAGGACCACCCACGAACTGAGTTTTCTGCAATAGTTTTTGCACGTCCGGAAAAAGTTTTTCGAGGAAGCCCGCCTCAAAACGAGAAATATCTATAAAGGGGACCGACTGCTCCAACATATAACTCCTTCTGTGGGAGCATCTTAAACAAGCTCGCTGCACCTCGCAAATCTTTCGGGAGTCCTTAGGTTTACACTCTGGAAGCTTCGGGTTATTTGATGAGACGAATGTCGCAAAAAAGACTCTATATTTTGTCTGGAGGAGCCGGCACCCGGTTGTGGCCCTTGTCGCGTGAGTCCAACCCCAAACAGTTTCATGACTTGGCGCATGCGGGCCATTCCTTGTTGGTAGAAAGTTGCCAACGGCTGAAGAGCTTTGGCGATCTTTATATTCTCACCACCGAGGCTCTTCGCTTTCCATCCTTAGGTATTCTCAAACGCTACCAAATTCCGGCCCAGGTGGTGGGCGAGCCCCAACCCCGCAATACGGCCCCGGCTGTGGCGCTGGCCACTCTCCAAAGTTTGCGCGCGGATCCCGAGAGTCTGATCGGAATTTTTCCAGCAGATCATTTGATTGAGAATGCAAAATATTTTTCTGAACTTTTGAATGCCGCCTTTGAATTGGCGCGCCAAAATGCCGTGGTTACCATTGGCATTGAACCGCATTATCCGGCCACGGCCTATGGATATATCCAACTTGACCAGGCCTCTTCTCCCCCCGGCACCAAAGCCTTTCCGGTAAAAGCTTTTATTGAAAAGCCAGCTTTGCCCAAAGCGGAAGAACTTCTTAAATCTCGAACGGCTGTTTGGAACGCAGGAATCTTTGTTTTTTCGGCAAAAGTGATGGCGGGATTGTTTCAAGAGCACATGCCTGATTTGTGGAAGGCGCTATCGGAGCTCAAAAGCGACGAGTCTAATCTCAAAGACATTTATCCCAAGTTGCCGAAGCTCAGCGTGGATTACGGCATCATGGAAAAGGCTAAAAATCTTTTGTGTATGCCCGCCAAAGAGCTGGGCTGGTCGGACGTGGGATCCTGGGAAGAAGTTTCACGCCTGGCACAGATCTCGGGAAATCCGATTGAAATTGATGGGGGAGATAACTTTTACACCGGGGTGATTCCCGATCACAAACGAGTGGCCTTTGTGGGGGTATCCAATCTTATCGCGGTAGATACTCCCGATGCTCTTCTGATTATGCGCAAGGGGGAGGGACAAAAAGTTCGAGAGGTGGTGGAAAGACTTCACAGTGAGAAATCCACCTTGCCCCAACGTCACGACTTTGAAGAACGCCCCTGGGGTCGTTTTGAAGTTCTCATTGACTCTGCCTACTTTAAATCTAAAAAAATAAGTATGTGGCCGGGCCAACGGCTCTCCTATCAAAGTCACAGTAAGCGCGCGGAACATTGGGTCATCGTAAAGGGCGTGGCTGAGGTCACTCTTGATGACGTCCCCCATAGCCTTAAGGCCGGCGATCATATTTTTATTCCCCTCAAAGCCAAGCACCGAATTTCTAATCCGGGTCTCGACGTTATGGAATTTATCGAAGTGCAGACCGGGTCTTATTTTGGTGAAGACGATATTGTGCGCTACCAAGATGATTACGGACGAGGTTAAGGAATGTGTTTTTTAAGAGCGATGTTCGTGGGAGTCCTACTTTGGGGCCAGATCCCGGACGCTTCGGCCGCGGTCCTCATTGGAAAAGTACGCTGTCAGGTTTTAGATCCGGGGACTCTTCGGGAAGTATTGGGTCTTGAGGTGGGTCAGCGACTTTCGATGGCCTCTTGGGATGATCAAACGAGTGATTTGGATAGCAATGGGAATTACGCCATTACGCAATATCCCGGAACCTTGGACTTTATCGCCGATCGTTTTAAATTCAGCCCGGTGGAAATAAATCCGGAAATGATTGTCACCAATCACTTGACTCTGGAAATGGAGGGATCCACGGAAGGAGATCGTAGGGGAGAGTTAAGGCTACGGATTCCGGCCTCAGCCACCCAAGCTACTTTTCTTGGTAACTCGCGACTTTTCGAATGTGAAAAAATTGCTATTTAGGCAGAAGTTCACTCAGTCTTTTATATTCTAAAATTCTTTGAACAGTGTAAGTGTCGTCCTGGACGTCATCAAAGAGGGCGGGATGAACAATGATTTCATGAAGCGGATATTTTGCGAGTCGCGCCTTAAGGCGAGCCAAATCTTTAAAATCGCTTAAGTCGGGATAAAAAACCGGAAACGACTGAAATTTCCAACGCAGAAAAGTGGGACGAGCCATCATCGAGAGGATGTTAAGAAAGGCCTTAGCCGGATTAAAAAATTGGCGCCGGTTATAAGGATAGCGGACGATCTCTATTTTTTCTTCCACCAAGATATCGGCGATGTGGTGGAGTAAGCCCGGCACCATATGTATGTGATGGTGACCGTCGATATATTTGAGGGAAATACCTGCATCTTTTGCTAGTTGAATTTGTCGGCGTAATTCGGCACGCACCTCCTCTCGTAGTTCTTTTTTATCTCGAAATGGGTGCAACCATCTCCAAATAAAAGCCATGGGACTTCCCGGCCCAAATTTTTGCTGGTGACCATAGGTGAGGTTAAAATGCAGGCCCCATTGCAATCCGGAAAGTTTTTTAAGGGCCTCCAAACGATGCTTGAGGTGGGGCTCGGTGCTCATCACGGAGACGCGACTCACGATGCCTCTTTCGGCCAACAGGAGTATTCCTTCGTTGACCCCGCGGGAAATTCCCCAGTCGTCCGAAGTTATAAAATGCTTGAGCTCGAAAACTTGGTAGCGTTTGAGCAGAGCGGGAATAAAAAAAGAGGGAAGGGCAGCCACGAGTGCCAAAGACTCTCGAAGCACTTCTAAAAAAGTTTTTTCCCAACTCACAAACAAACGGCAGGGCACTTCAAAAAGAGTCCAGCCCTCTCGTGCCGCCAAGTGAGAAAACTCATAGGCAAAAAGTTTTTTGTGAGCGTGGCGCAGCACTAAGTAACGCTCTAAAGTTTCGCGGCGGATAAAAAGGTTAAGTGAACTGGGATCGGCGCCCTTCAGTACGGTGAGGGGCTGAATCATTCGGTTCGCCAAAAGGCTCAGGTGGTGACGGCTAAAAATATAAGGAAGCCAGCGCACGGGGCTTCTAAAAAAACTAAGGGAACTGCGCCGGTTAGCCCGAACGATCTCAAAATTGAGGGCACATTTTTCTAAAGCCTCCGAAAAAAAGGGGAGGTCAAGGCGCTGGTGCAAGTCGATGAGCACATAGTAGCGGGCGCGGTGACGGCGAAGGCTTTCCGTGAGGGCGTCGCAAGGATTTGAGGCGGGAAAGTCCAGAACTTCAAACCTGTATTTTTTTGCCCGAAACAGCTCGTGAAGATCTGCCACATACTTTTCGGAGGCAGCGCTGGGGTCGCCCACCGAAGGCACACAAATCACGAAGTCTTTTTGAAAAGGAAGAGCTGCGCCTTCTGCCACGGAGCCCAAGATAATGATAAAAGAGGAGGGTGTCGACACGCGAGGCCTCTCCCCTGTTTTCCCCGCCAGAGCTGGATTTTTCCTTTGTTATTCCCGCGCGAAAAGCCGGAGACTTTTTACCCCATACTGTGGAGGCCGTTTTAGACCTCTTTAAGACAAGATTTCAGGGGAAAAGTTTTGAAATCATTTTGGTGCCCAACCCGGCTTTGGACGCCGTACTCACGCCTGAGGGCGATCATTCCATTGAGGTTTCTCAAAAGCTAGCTGCCAACAACAGGGAGAAGATTAGGGTGCACCCGCACTTTCAACCAGAAGGAAAGGGAGCTGCACTCAAGACAGGTCTTCTGCAATGCCGGGGCCGCTTTATGTTTTTTACCGATGCCGACCTTCCCTACGATTTGTATTTCTTCAAAGAGGCTCTTTCTCTTTTGGAACAAGATTTTCATTTGGTCACGGCCAACCGCCGTCACTTAGATAGCCAGTTTGACATTCCTCTTCCCCTCTTACCCCTGGCCTATAAAAGGCACCGTTTGGGTTTGATCTTCAACCAACTGGTAAGAATATTATTTCCTTCTATTCAAACTCACGACACTCAGGCGGGAATGAAGGCTTTCAGTCGTGAGCTGGCTCAACATTTTGTGCGCAAGCAACTGTGCCCGGGTTTTTTCTTCGATGTGGAATTGTTTTTGGCGGCCCAGGCTTTGGAAATGAAAATAGCGGAACGTCCGGTGATTTTATATTTGCGAAATGAGGCCTCGACAGTTCGAATCTTGAAGCAGTCGGGCTTGGCCTTATGGTGGATTGCAAAGCTTTGGTGGGCGCAGTTGCGAGGGCATTATCGAGCTCGCCTAAGTGCCCAAGATCTTTGATTTTAAATAAAGATTCGGGGAGAGAATGTCGAAGTTCTTGATCGAAACTAAGAAGATCATTAGTTTCCGCTCCGAATGAGAAGCCCAGCAAATTTCTTTAAAAAGCCATTTTTATTAGTTGTTTTAAGTTTGGGCTCTTTAGTTCCATTGGGGGCCGAGGCAAAATATCAATGTCTGCATGTTTTTGATGCTGCCGTAAAGTTGAGCCCAATTATGCAGAGAGCCAGCTATGCCGATCAGCATGCGCTTTTTGAAGCCTTTGCGAGAATTGGCCAAGCGGTGAGAAGTCAGGGCCTGGGTCCCAGCGCTACTAAGCATGTTCTAAACGATTCGTTGATTGTAATAGAAAAAATTGTAGGAGAGCCGGGAGAGCGAAATATCCACGTTCAGGTTTATGTGAGTCCTGAGGCGACTATAGAGAAACTTCGGAAAGTCAGTCATTCCCTTGCCGACTCTTCGTTGGCTGAGAAGATTGTAGAACGCGCTCGGCCTAAGTTGAACCGCTATGAAGACATTCATCCTGCTCTCCCGGGTTGGGAGATTTTTACCCGAAGTTCCGATAAGGAAAAGCTAGGATTGCTCGATGCCGTGCTCTCTTTTCAGTCTCGGCTCGTGGAACGTGGGCAGGGAGAACTTGTGCGAGGCTACAATCTTAATCAGGTCTTCGGAATGCGAACACGAAACGAGGGTCCTGGCCCAGGCCTTTCCTACGATATTTTTTTAAGAGCCAACGCGAATCGAGCTCAGATCAGAGAATCCTTAGCGGATCTTAAAGAAGTCGGTCTTCCTTTGACCCATCCTCTTTTCAAAAGATTTCCCTATCTCAATTAAAGACTCTTAGGACCCCACCACGCCTCATTCGACTTATACCACTCGACCATATGCTGCAGGCCCTCGTCCAAATCCCAATGAGCCTTCCAGCCCAATTTAGCCGCGGCCTTGGCGGGATCCATGCTGTAGCGCCAATCGTGGCCCTTGCGATCTTCTACAAATTCCAAACTTTCTGCTTCGGTCTTGCCAAAAATTTTTAGAAGTTTTCGGGCCATCTCAATATTGGAGCGCTCCCCGTAGCCGCCAAAGTTATAGACCTCTCCTTTCACGCCTTGGGTGAGGGCGAGGTAAACTCCGTGTGAGTGATCTTCAACATGAATCCAATCGCGCACGTTTTTTCCCGTACCGTAAACAGGGATTTTTTTATTTTGCATCAGTCGGGTGATGGCCAAAGGTAAAAACTTTTCCGGAAACTGAAAGGGCCCATAGTTGTTGGTGCACCGAGTGGTGATGGCGTCCAAGTTGTGGGTGTGCACATAGGAGCGCACAAAGCAGTCCGCGGCTGCCTTGGAGGCCGAGTAGGGGGAGTTGGGCTCTAGAGGGCTAAGCTCAGTGAAGGTGCCTTTGTCGCCTAAGGTCCCATATACTTCGTCGGTGGAAACCTGGAGGTAGCGAATTTTATTTTCGCGGGCGACCTCTAAAAGTTGGAGTGTGCCCATCACATTGGTCGAGGCAAAGATGTCGGCGCCTTCAATGCTGCGGTCGACATGACTTTCGGCGGCAAAATTTACAATGGCATCAATAGAGTGTTCTTTGCTGAGGCCTCGGATAAGATTTTTATCTCGAATATCACCTTTCACAAAGTAATGGCGGGCATCACCATCAACAGCCTTCAGGTTGTCTAAAGAGGCGGCGTAGGTGAGGAGGTCTAAACTCACGATTTTCCCCTTATTTATAGAGGGGTAGGCTCTGCCCTCCGCTTTGCCGAGTAGCATGCGCACAAAGGCGCTCCCAATAAAGCCTGCTGTGCCTGTAACCAGTAAATTCATAGATTAAAAACTAGCCTCAGCGCTGCCAGCTGTCGAGCAAAGGGCCTGCCTTGTGCTAAGGTCACCAGCCCATGAAGGGCATAATTTTAGCGGGCGGCTCGGGCACGAGGCTCCATCCTATGACACGGGTTATCAGCAAACAGCTGATGCCGATTTACGACAAACCTATGATTTTTTATCCTCTTTCCACATTAATGCTGGCGGGGATCCAAGAAATTTTGTTGATTTCCACACCTCATGATTTGCCCCATTTCGAAAAACTTTTGGGGGACGGCACAAAGCTCGGATTAAAGCTTTCCTACCAGGAGCAAGCCCGTCCGGAGGGCTTGGCTCAGGCTTTAATTTTGGCCGAGAATTTTTTAAAAGGCGCGCCCTCTTGTTTGGTCTTGGGAGATAATCTCTTTCATGGTCACGGCTTGCCGGAAATTTTACAAAAAGGTGCGGCCTTAGAGAAGGGCGCCTACATTTTTGGTTATCCGGTAACTGATCCCCAACGTTACGGAATTGTGGAGTTCGACAAAAATTTCCATGTTGTGGGTCTAGAAGAGAAACCCACAAAGCCTAAATCAAATTATGCCATCCCCGGGATTTATTTTTACGATGGTCGAGCTTCTGCCTTTGCCAAAAGTTTAAAGCCCTCCCCCCGCGGGGAATTAGAAATTACCGACTTGAACTTGTGCTACCTCAAAGAAAATACGCTTAAGGTAGAACTGATGGGCCGCGGCCTGGCCTGGTTGGATACGGGCACGCCCGAAAGTTTGCTTGAGGCCAGCCAGTTTATTGGGGTCATTGAAAAACGGCAGGGACTGAAGGTGGGCTGCCCGGAAGAAATTGCCTACCGGCAGGAGTTCATTAGTCGTGCGCAGCTGGTGGCCTTAGCCGAAGAATATAAGAACGGCGAGTACGGAAAGTATTTGCGTCGAATCGCGAGTGAAGACGCATGAAAAAAATCGAGACAGGGATTGAAGGCCTTTTTGTAATTGAGCCTCGAGTTTTTGAAGATGACCGGGGCTATTTTTTTGAAAGTTTCAATGCGAAAACCTTTGAAGCCTTGGGGCTTCCGACGCGTTTTGTCCAAGACAATGTTTCTCGCTCCAAACAGGGCGTTCTACGCGGACTTCATTTTCAAGAGCCCAAACCCCAGGGCAAACTTGTTCGGGTCACGGCGGGCTCGGTTTGGGACGTAGCGGTAGACATCCGCCCGGCCTCTCCTACCTTTGGTCAGCATTATGGCTTGGAGCTTTCGGCTGAAAATCGCAAGCTCTTTTATATCCCGGAAGGCTTTGCCCATGGCTTTTGTGCCCTTACGGCCACGGCCGACTTCCATTACAAGTGCACTGCACTCTACTCGCCGGCCGATGAAAAAGGGCTTTTGTGGGACGACCCAGAGCTCCAAATTTCTTGGCCGGTCAAAAATCCCCTACTTTCGGGAAAAGATCTTAAACTTATGACCTTGTCGGAATACCGAAAAAGCCTCAGACTCTAAGATTCGCAATGAAAATCTCACTGATAATTTCGACCTACCGCAATTCTGAGTTTTTGAATCTTGTCTTAGAATCCGTGCAGCGACAGACTCGTATGCCCGATGAGGTCATCATTGCTGAAGATGGTGAATACCTAGAGAATCAGTGGCTGGTGCGCGACTGGAAGCCACGGCTGAAGGCCCCTCTTTTTCATGTGAAGCAAGAGGACCGCGGCAATCGAAAACCCCTCATTCAAAATAAGGCCGTAGCCGCTTCCACGGGAGATTATTTAGTTTTTGTGGATGCGGACTGTGTGCTGCGATCTGATTTTATAAAAGCTCACGAAGAATTTGCGGAAGATGGGGCCTTTTTAACGGGACGCCGTGTGGAGTTGTCGCAGAAGGCGACCGCCTTGCTTACTCCTAAAAAAATCACCGAAGGTTACTTAGATGGCATGCCTTGGCAGTTGTTAGGGGATTCTATTTTTGGCGAAACGCGGCCCTTTTGGAGATTTTTCCGAACGCCCGGTGCTTTTCGGGGATTGCTGGGCCAAGACAAAGTAACCGATATTCGCGGATGCAACTTTTCGGTGCATCGTGCGCCATTGTTGCAAATCAATGGCTTCGGGAATGAATTTTCAGGAGCCTATGGTGAAGATTCAGACGTGGAATATCGATTGAAATTTTTGGGACTACGAATGAAAAGTGTAAAAGGGGCGGCCTTGCAATATCACCTCTTTCATCGCCAGCAGGCCAAAGACGTGAAAAACCAAGAGCGTCTCAAGGCGGTGCTCGACCGCGGCGAATACCGAACTCCCAACGGGTTGTCGGAAGCCCAAAAGGAAAGTTAGGGGTTAAAAACCCACTGGGTGCGTTCGCGCTTCAGTTGGGCGTGACCTGTGCTCAGCACTTCGGCCTGCACACCAGCTACGCTTTCTAAGCTGACTTTAAAATGTTTGTTGCAAGCATAAGAAAAAGCGCGGCAGCCGGGGGCCCAGAGCTCAGACGACATTTTTAAAATTTCAAGATTGTAGCCCTCGGGATTCACATCAAAGCCAAAGGGGTCATGATACCAAATTTGGGCTCGGTATGTGAGCTTTTCGCAGGCCTCTGTGAGCGATGAAAAAATGAGGGGAGTGTTTTTACTTATTTTCTCCCAGCTCAGGGAGCGAATTTTAATGGCGTGCGCCGGAAATTCGTGGATAAAAAACTTTTGCGCTAATGCAAAACTTTTCTCCCACTCCAATAGACCCATTTCAAAGGCTCGAGTGTCGCGCTCAATGGAAAAGTATTGGGAAATTTTTAAATCAAAAATTCCGGCAAAAAGAGAAGTGATGAACCAGTTGGTGCCGGCACCGAGGCCGAACTCGCCAATAATGGGGTCTTGATTTGGGCTGTCCTTTCGGGAAAGGTAGGTCCCGAGCGCGGGGGCCACGAAAGCATAAAGTGACTCGGTAAAGGCGCCGCGGACTGAACGAAAGGATTCGCTGAGCTCATTATTCCATAGCGTGGGGCTCCCATCGCGAGTTTGTATCCAAAGGTAGGGGCTAGGTGAATTCATAAGGGAGTCGAGGATTTAACACAGGACCTGTGGATAGCGAAGGGGAAGCAAAATAAACAGGTTCGAAGCCACCCCAAGCAATTGTAGGAAGTTATCATTTTATGATTACCCTTAGTTTTTACATGCGGCTGCTGGTTGATTTCATCTTTAGAGTGGTGGCTAGAAATTAATTTCACCTCTGCGAGTAGTCAAAATTTGATAACTTCCTACAATAGGTGGATTACGCTTTGACGGATAGGTTAACGGCGCAAGCGAACTTTTGCTGGCTCCCCATCCCTTCATAATGTACGGTCAGACCCATGACTCGATCTCGTGCCGACCGACCCACTCCCCAGCTCCGTGAACGTCGGTGGAATTACTTTCGCGACAACCTGATCCGCAAGCACGGTGAGCTCGTTTACAAAATCGGCGTGGACGGAGGCTTTGATTGCCCGAATCGTGATGGCACCAAGGCATATGGCGGCTGCGCCTACTGCTCTCAAGAAGGTTCACTTTCCCCCCACCAAGATGCCAAGCTTGAAATTCCAGGCCAGATCCAACGAGGGAAAGCCTTTGTTTTGAAACGTTACGGCGCTCGCAAAGTGATTGTTTACTTCCAGGCTTTCACCAACACATATGCGGCTGTGCCTGTGCTGAAAGAGCGCTTCGAATCCGCCTTGGGCGACCCGGCCGTTGTAGGGCTTAGCGTGGCCACACGACCTGACTGCATCGACGAAGAAAAGGTGGCTTACCTGGCCCAGTTAAAAGAGCGCCTGCCCTTTTTCGCAATTGAGCTGGGACTACAAAGTGCTCATCAAAATCGCCTCGACTGGGTGAATCGCCACGAAAGTATTGAAGACTATGTTCAGGCCATGGACCTTTTAAATCGCTACCAAGTGCCGGTGGTAACCCATGTCATTTTAGGTTTTCCCGGTGAAAGCTCTCAAGACATGGAGGACACTGTAAATTTGGCGCAGAATTGCCAGACCTCGGGGATCAAGCTGCAGATGCTCCATGTCATCCGAGGCACAAAACTAGCGCATATGTATCAACAAAATCCTTTTCCATTGTTTACAATGGAAGAGTACCGCGAGCTCTTGATCCATTCGGTGGAGCGATTGAATCCGCAGATCGAGATTCATCGTATCACGGGAGAAACCGAAGACGCGTCTTTGGTGGCTCCGGAATGGGTCAAACACAAAACCCTCTTTTTTGACGGGTTTGAAAAAGAATTGGAAAGAAGGCAAACATGGCAAGGCAAGTATTCACAAAATTATTTCCCGGGCGCACTACCTTCCTTCCCCTTGCTCTCCTTGTAGTTTCGGCGTGTAAATTAAAAGTCGAGCCGGGTGGTGCCACGGGTCCAAGTGGATCTTCTAATTTGCAGATTGCGCATTTTTTGCAGAGTCTTGCTCTACTTAATTCCGCCCTCGATGATTTTGAGGGAAATCGCTCTTACATGGGTGGAACGGGTTGCCTCAAAACTTTTGACTGTGCCAACACCACAGCGACCGCCACGAACACCTACAGCAGTTGCCGCACCCCTGATAATGCGGTCTTAACGGGCAGCAGTCTCGTGGAATTCAAAGATCAGCTGAGCTGTGAGGCCAACCAGCGAGGTGAGATTTACACAGCACAAAACACTTGGATGAAAAAAACCTTTCCTGTCACGCTGAATCGCCGACTGAGCAGTAGCCAAAATATTGAGGTGAGCGGGCCGGGGAGTATTTTTGCGACTTATTTAGCGGACGGCACCCGTGAGTTGTCGATCAATCCCATCGATCGCAAACTGAGCGGCATCTTTAACTTTCAAATTTCGACGGGCCAAAATTTAATATTCTCTGGTACCCGAGCGGCCAAGAACCGCCGTATAAGTTCAGGGCGGTTGCAGTTACGAGATTCAGTTTCAAGCTACACTTATGAATTAAACTTTTTGGATGTGATTTGGAAATCGGAAACCTGTAGTTATCCTACAGAGGGGCGGATGAATTCCACTGTGCTGGGGCGCGGATCGGAGAGTCTGAGTTTCACGGCCACTTGTGGAATCGCGATGTTTAGTAATATCGCAGGCACCGAAGTAAGTGTGAGTCTACAAGGCGCCTCAGAGTAGTTATTCGGGAGATTCGTCTTTCGGCGCGGAGTTTTTAGTGGTGGCTGTGCCATGGAAAAAATCATAAACATCTCGGTATCGACGGGCGAGATCACCTTGGCTGGGGTCACTCAGCCCGGCACCAATGGCTTCCAAGCTAAAGGGGGAGCGCTTAGAGGGCTCTCTGTTTTTTATTTCAAAATAAGCGCGCAGATAGGCATTATCCTCTGAGGCTGTTTCATTTAAAAGATGTTGAGTCCTAAGAGTTCTTTGACTGCGTAAAGCCTGGCGTTTCGCTTCTGGGATTTTTCCGGGTTGGTCACACAATTCATCCATGAATCCGAAGGTCAGGGCCACCACTTGCTGAAGTTGGTCCGCATTCCCCGCTGCCGGACTTACGATGAAGTGGCCTGCCGGCAGAGCGTAGGGGTCAGTTGTTGTGGCTCGGATTTCATCCGTTACACGGGGATCTTGCATAAAGTAAAAGCGGGCACGAGGAGCGTAGCGACGCAAAAGTTCAGAGGTTTCATTATAAATCCCCGCGTGATCATGATTCGCTGGAAGAGCATCCACGTCATTTTCACCCATAATAACTAAAATCTCAGAACCAAAATCGTCAAAGGCCTTAGGGTTCTCCTTCAAGGCCTGGTCAAAGATCTGCAAGATTTTTCGGGAGAGTTCCACCATGTGGGCAAATTGCTCGGGCACGAGCTTTTGGGCTGTGGAATTTTTGCCCTCCTGTGCCAAGGCATTTTTAGTCTGCACTTCGATAAAGCGGGGGTTGGTGAGAGAGGTGATAACCGAAGCGGCAGAGGGACTGGGAATGGGATCTAACTGTATTTTTTCTCGTTCTTTATTGATGAGGTGCAGAAGGCCAAGGCGAAATAATTCCAGAGAAGAACCAAAGCTACGAGGAATTGTTACCAGAGCTTTATCCTGAGAACTCAGGACTTTGAATTGCTCTAAGCTCTGACTAAGCAGCAAGTAAATTTCCAGAGGATCCTTAATGTTGCGAAGGGAAAGGCCGCCCTCACCCAAGGCATAGGGCAAATCAAATCCCTGAAAATCAATACCCGCTTTTTCAAAGGCCCACAAAAGGGAAAGATAGCCTCCGGAATAAGAAGAGTAAGCCCCCATACCGTGTATTCCAACAGCGGTGATGAGTGTGCTGAGTTCATTCTCAAAGGAAGATTCCAGACGCTGCACCACAAAACTGGAGAGGACAGGGTCATATTGTATGTGGGCCTTGCGGGTGGGCAAGTCGAGTTTGGGGTATCCGTTGGCACCTTTTTCTACTCGAATTTTGTTCAAAATATCTTCGATCGAAAGGTTCTCGGCTAGGCTTGATTTTGAACTCTTTGCTTCCGGATTTTCAAATTTTGGAGAGGAAGTCTCCCAGGTGCCATAAAATGTGCCGTGCTTGGTGATATCGACAGGGAAGATGACCTGCAGGTCATTCACATACAAACGGTAGCGGCCCCTCAAAATATTTTTAAAAGTGTCTAACATGGGGATTTGACGAGCGCCTGGGTTTTGAAACCAAAGCTTGTAGAGGGCTTCCACCAATGGATTTACTTCGGCAGCATTATGTTGCACGAAAGCTTCTTGGGCATGTTGAATGGCACGGCTAACCTGCAGGCGCTGGGCCTCACGGTCACGTCGGGAAGTTTGTGGCTGGGAATTGATCTTCTCGGTCGCCAAGGCCGTCCAGCGCTTTGCTAAAAAGCGTGAGCGAGTCTGCACTTCGAAAATCATTTCACGCAGAACATCTTTAAGGAAGGCGGCTTGAAGTGCGGAATCCATATTAGGTTGAGCATTGTTAACCGAAATTTTCTCGTCCAGAGCGGCTTGGGCATTGGCTACACTCGCCGGGTCCAAAGTAAAAGCACAGTGATTGGTAGTAGAAGACGAACTCGTCGGGCTAGCCACTGTACCGTTTTGATCGGAGCCCCCCGCCCAGGCCGAAGTCGACATTAGTAAAAGTAGCATTTTCTTCATTTTGTTGTGCCCTCAAGTCGTTTCGTGATGCCATCAATGGAGCGGTAATAAACCGGAGTTTCTAAATATTTTATTCCGTCACTCTCAGCTCCACCAAAAAAATGTCCAACAACTGAGGATGAAACTAGGGTGCCGTTATCTTCGGGAGCGTCGTTGTTGGGGAACCCAAAGCTAAGGTACTTGTGAGGCACCACGGAATTGTCCCAAGACATTTCAAAGTGGAGTTGGGAGTGATCGAGGATTCCAAAAATGCGGGTCTGAGCCGGTCCGTCCCATTCACCCGGCTCAAAGTAGGGACTTAAACCAAAGATCCCTTTGGTGCGGGCCAGTCCTAGCAAAATATATTCTTTTAAATCGACAGCGTAACCCGCAGCATCCGTGCCATAGCCTAATTCCCTCACTTGGAACTTCTCTGTGGCCAGACGTATCACTTCCTCATAGGCAAAAATGGTGAGGTTAGCCTTCGCCGTCTCAGGATACTTATTTTGAGCAAAGGCCGATTTGTCCACGGTGAGTCGGCTACGGGTGGGATCTAATTCCAAAAGGTAACCGCCCAGCCGAATTGGAGGAGTGGAGGCATCTTGAGCTTCGGCTTCAGTAGGGTAACCGTAAACCGACAAAACATAATAACTCACACCCCGGTCAATTTTTGCTTGGCGCTTTTCCCAGAATTTATCGCCCTGGATGTTGTCGGCTCCACTTCGGAAACTCACCATAAAGGGGAGGTAGAGCTCATGATAATAGCTAAGAAGTTTTTCTCGGTCCAAAGCTTCAAATCGAGTTTGCAGGCCAAATTTCGGAGCGCGATTTAACTTTCGCCCCCAATCTTCATTGTAATTTCTAAGTCCGAAGGGCCTCGTGGAAAAGCGGTCTTGGCTCTCTTTGCTCCACATGGTCTCCTTCATGGACTTAGCGGGTGCCAGCCAGGTGACCGCCGAAGGTCCGTAAATAAAACGAGGGTCGGATTCGAGGAGGAGTTTTCGATCCTCGAGCGATGGGTCCAAAATCATGGCTACAGGAATGCCGTGGCGTACTAAAGTGTTTCGCACGCGAAGCAATTCTGCAGCCTGGCCCTTTGGAAAAAGTGCAACTTTGGAACTAAAGCCCGTGATGCGCCAATCCTCAACAATTTCGAATTTAGCAGGGTCTAACTGATTGGCGCATTCATGGCTGGATGGGGCCAAGTGCTCTGGACTTAGGGTGGTGCTTTCGGGGCTTTCTGTGCTGCTCTCAGCTTGGAGAGAGACAAAAAGCCCTAAGACAAAAAAAGTGACGAGCTGTCCCCAATGGCAGACAAGGCGGAGCGCTTTAGGCATCGCGAAAAGCTATAACATTATGCGTAAAAAGGAGAGGGATTTCTTCAACAAAGCCCTTAAATTGCCTTACTTCTCCTGGGGGCTAATTGCTGACCAGTCTGGGTGGTGGATCTTTTCAACCCCCCGGGGAGCTTTGATTCCTGCCTCTACGGGGATCTGACCAAAAGTGCGGAGTTGGACCTCGGGTGTGGGGTGATGAGACTCTGGAAGGAAGGAAAAGGTCGCCAAGGCATCGTCGAAATGACCCACGTCTAAAATGGACCAGATCCGAGTTTGGGGTCCATCCCACTCGCCGTCTACAAAACTTGTACTCAGTAAGGATCTAATTTTTTGACCCAGGAGCCCAAGCCCGGCCAAATCTGAATAGTTGGAAGCGGGGTCTGTGCCGTATCGAAAAAGTTTAATCTGAGCTTCGGGCTTATCTTGGTTTTGAGCGTTGTGTGCCAATGCCCAGTTCGTCACTGCTTCGAAGTCGTGGGCATGCAAAGATGCTTTTTTAAGCTCTTTTGTACTCCGCAGCCCTACAAATTTGTGAACTTTAATGAAGCCTTCTTTTGCTGCCACTTGGACAATGGCAGCTGCCACTCGCTCGAGAGGGCGTTGGGCCAGAAAATCGGCTTCTGTTTGGTTGGCCCGTAGTTCGAGGTAGTAAAATTCATGTCCTCGCTGGCGCAAAGTTTCCAGGTCCGCAAAGTATGAGGGTGTCATGTTGTCGACCCCAGCGTGCCCCTTGGCATCTACCAAGTGGGGGATGTAAAAATTTTCGTAGTATTCCTTAGCAATGGCTTCGGTGAGTGGAACAAAGGGCTCCACTTTGAGTCCGAGTCGTTGAGGGGCGTATTTGAGTTCGTTTTTATATTTACTAAAATCAGACGTCGCTCCGGGTAAGAGGAAACGTTCGGCCATGGGTAGGAGGGGAACATCATAAGTGATACCCACGGGACCAAAAATAAACCCGTTATTTTGCCTAAGAAGTGCCACGTCTTCCGCCGTGGGGTGAAGAATCATGACAGAAATAAGGCCAAGCTCTGAGGCTCGTTGGCGTAGAGTGGGCAACTGGTTGATGAGATCACGGGCTTGTCCGCTCTCATAAATAGCCACGGGGCCATTGAGGGCCGTCTGTCTCCAGTCGTTTACCGTGCGATGGGTGAGGTTAAGCAAGTCGCTACAATGAAGTAACCTCCGATCTTGAGACGGGCCGGCCTCCTGCTCTTGCTGCGGAATAACTTCAGGTGAAGGCGCGGCAAAGCAGGGCCAATATCCCCAAGCCATTAAAAATGAGAAGGCCAGACATCTCGTATTTAATTGTAGCTTGGGTAAAGAAGGCATCGGGCGAAGCTATAACAAAGCGCAGCAATTGAAGAGGATTTTTTTTAAAATATTCTCTTAATTTTACTTAATATTGAACTCTACTTACCGTGGCAGGCTTTGTATTTTTTTCCGGAACCGCAAAAGCAAGGATCATTACGACCCAACTTGGGTGCTCCTGAAGTGACCGGGGCTGCCTCTAAGGCGCTGGCCTCGGCTCCCCCCGATAGTTCTTGGGTTTTGGAGAGTTCCTGAATGCGTTGAGACTGATAATTTTTCATGAAACTCATCGCGGCCGCCATACCGGGGTTTGAAGCCACCTCAGGTGCTTCATCGAGACTTCCAGGCTCCGGATTTCGCGTGCGCGTAGGTGCGGACTCACTTTCGGGAGCTTCATGGGTGTCGAGAGTGGGTCCCGAAAGTTTCATTTTATTTTCAGCGGAAATTCGCTGATCACGCTCACGGTCTTGGTCGCGACGCTGGGCTTCTTGCTCTTCGGGAGTGAGGAGCCGCACTGTGTAGAGTTTGGTGAGTGCCGATTGGCGAATCACTTGGTCGAGCAATTTAAAGAGGGCAAAGCCCTCTTTGCGGTATTCCACGAGGGGGTCTTTTTGAGCGTATCCCCGCAGATGAATGCCTTCTTTTAAGTGATCTAAGGCTAAGAGATGTTCTTTCCAGTGGTGATCAATGCTTTGGATCATAAAGTAGCGCTCGAGGTCGCGCATCATCACGTCGCCCACGATCTTTTCTTTACTTAGGTAAAGTTTTTCCGCTTCTTCTCGCAGAATTTTGAGAAGATCGTCGCTTTTATTTACCGAGTTTTGAATGGAGCTAGGAAGGCTGAGTCCAAAGGAACTTTTGATGGCATCCAACAGGCCCTTCCAATCCCATTCTGAGGGATTTTTAGTCGCGGAGGTGAACTGGGAGACAATGTCATTGGCAAATTCTTTGCTGAGATCCAAGACTAAGGCTCGAGTTTCTTTACCTTCCAAAACGAGGCGGCGCATGGAGTAAATCACTTCGCGCTGTTTGTTTAAAACGTCGTCGTATTTCAGAAGATGTTCGCGCTGATCGAAGTGATGGAGCTCCACTTTTTTCTGCGCATTTTCGATAGACTTTGAAACCAGTCCATCACTGATGGGCACATCTTCTTCCATCCCCAAGCGATCCATAATGGCAATGACCCGTTCGCTGGCAAAGATGCGCATCAAATCGTCTTCAAGTGACAGATAAAATTGTGAAGATCCGGGATCTCCTTGGCGGCCCGCGCGGCCCCGCAGTTGGTTGTCGATACGACGAGATTCATGGCGTTCCGTTGCGATGACATGCAAGCCGCCCACTTCACGAACCCCGCTGCCTAGGACAATGTCGGTTCCGCGGCCCGCCATATTGGTGGCAATGGTCACCGTGGCATGGGTTCCGGCGGAGGCAATAATTTCGGCTTCACGCTCGTGATTTTTAGCATTCAAAACGTTGTGGGGGATGTTGATGCGCGAAAGTAGTTTTGAAACCCGCTCACTTTTGGCCACGCTCACTGTACCCACCAGTACGGGGCGGCCCAGTTCGTGTTTTTCTTTGATGTCTTCAATAACGGCGCGGTATTTTCCGGCCTCATTACGGTAAACCAAGTCGTTTTTATCGGCCCGCACCATGGGGCGGTTCGTGGGAATCACCAAAACATCGAGGTTATAGATTTTTTTAAATTCTGCAGCCTCGGTGTCGGCGGTTCCCGTCATGCCGCCCACTTTGTTGTACATTCGAAAGTAATTTTGCAGTGTGACCGTGGCCAGAGTTTGGTTCTCGGCTTCAATGGTGCAGCCTTCTTTGGCTTCTACGGCCTGGTGCAATCCATCTGACCATCTCCGACCGGGCATGAGTCGTCCCGTAAATTCGTCGACAATGATAATTTGCTTATCACGCACCACATAGTCCGTGTCTTTTTTGAAAACCACATGGGCTTTAAGTGAAGCGTGCACGTGGTGCACGAGTTCTAAATTGTCGGGCGAGTACATGTTCTCAACATTGAGAACTTGCTCGAGCTTGTGCACGCCGTCTTCTGTCAGCGTTACCGATCGGTGTTTTTCGTCCCGAGTATAATCAATATCGGCCTTAAGGTGACGAACTGCTCGGTCGGCGGTGTAATAGGTGTCGACACTTTCTTCGGAGGGACCGGAGATAATGAGGGGAGTCCGGGCTTCGTCGATCAAAATCGAGTCCACTTCATCCACGATGGCAAAGTTTAAATCTCGTTGAACATACATATCGAGAGAGGGCTTCATATTGTCGCGTAAATAATCGAAGCCAAATTCGTTATTGGTGCCGTAGGTGATGTCGCAGGCGTAGTGTTTTTTGCGTTCTGCATCTCCCATGGAATTGAGGATGCAACCCACTTCAAGGTTTAGGAATCGGTGTATTCGACCCATCCAATCAGAATCGCGCTTGGCTAAGTAGTCGTTCACGGTAACCACATGCACGCCTTTGGCAGAAAGCCCATTGAGATAGCACGCCAAGGTGGCGACTAGGGTTTTGCCTTCGCCTGTTTTCATTTCGGCAATGCGGCCTTCGTGCAGGGCCATGCCCCCAAGAAGCTGCACGTCAAAGTGACGCATGCCCAGCACTCGGGCTCCGGCCTCTCGGCAAACGGCAAAGGCTTCTACCATAATGTCGGTTAAAGTGGCTCCTTGGGCCAACTTTCCTTTGAGCTCCGCGGTTTTAGCCTGAAGCTCAGAGTCTCGAAGTCGACGGATTTTAGGATCCAAGGCATTGATCGCTTGGACCAACGGAAGCATCCGCTTCAAATCTCGGTCATTTTTGGATCCAAATATTTTTTTGGCAGCCGCTTGTAGCAACATCGTGCGGCAAGCCTAGCAAAGCAATAGTCTAAGCTCCAGGTCCAAGTCCTAAAGTTCTTGCCTTGCAGCGCCTTGCGTCTCGTGATGAATTATCTGCCTAATGAAGGCAAGCTCGGGCATTCGAAAAATTTGGCTGCGGGCAAAAAACACTCACCACGAAACCTTAAAGTGGGAAAAATTGCTTCGCCAAAAGTTAAAAAACCTAGGTTTTGAGATCACTCTAAAGCCAGGTGCCGGCACCCAGCTTTGCTTGTGTCTGGGGGGAGACGGCTCCCTGCTTTCTGCTATCCGGGAAATTAAAGGCTCGGGTCCTCGCAAGATTCCTAAAAAAACTCAGGCAAAAAACTTCCCCATTTTGGGATTGCATACCAGCCCAGGGCTAGGCTTCTTGCCTCAGCTCAATCTTCCCAAAGATTCCCAAGCGGTGGGCACCTTTATTGAGACTTTAGCTACCTTGCTTCAGTCCGGCCATTTCCGGGTGGGACAAAGAGCGGGTTTGGAGGCTCTCAGCACTCAGGAGAAGTTTTGGGCCTTTAACGACATTGTCTTGGGCAAGGGCATGCTTTCCCGAATGGTGAGCCTGCAGGTGGAAGTAGACGGTTACGCCGTTTATTCCAACTTGAAAGGGGATGGTCTCATTGTGTCGACCTCAACAGGCTCTACAGCCTATTCTCTATCGGCAGGAGGACCTATTGTGCATCCCGAGGTGGAAGCTCTTATTTTAACTCCCATTTGTCCTCACGATGTGAGTCAGCGGCCTTTGGTATTGCCCGCACGTGCAAAAGTCAAAATTAAGGTCCTTGATTTGAAGGGGCCCTGTTTTTTAACGGCCGACGGCCAACAGGGGCGACAGCTCAAACCTGGCGAAACTCTTCGGATTTCGCAATCTTCTCAAAAGGTGAACTGGCTTTATTTCCTGGAAGATTCACCTCTCGTGCAGAATTATTTCGAAAATCTTCAAAGTAAACTTGGTTTGGGGCGCAGCTGATGCTTTCGGAGCTGCGCATTCGAAACTTTGCCCTTGTCGAAGATGCCACCCTTTCTTTGGACACGGGTATGAGTGCCTTTACGGGGGAAACGGGAGCAGGGAAAAGCCTACTCCTCGACGCCATCTCTTTGCTTTTGGGTTCTAAGGCTCGTTCAGATTTGGTGCGCCATGGGGCTCGGTCTGCTGAAGTCGAAGGGGTTTTTGATTTGTCGCGAGATTTGGGTAAGCGGGAATGGGCCCAGGCCATGGGTTTCGAAGTGGATCCCAATGAAGGATCCCAACTCATCGTTCGGCGTGAGCTCTCATCGGAGGATGTGGGAAAAAATCGAATTTGGATTCAGGGAAAGGCCGCCACCCGGGCCCAGCTTCAGAAATTGCTGGGGGATTGGGTGGAGGTTTCAGGTCAACACGAATTTTTGCGCCTCCACCGAGAAGATTTTTTTCTCAAGCTCATCGATCAGTACGCCGTTCTTGAAGATGAGGTGGATTCCTTTAAGTTGGTTTTTGAAGAATATCGGAGCCTACAGACTCAACTCGAAGAAAGACTCCGCGAGGAGTCCGATCGTTTTAAGCGTACCGACTATTTGCGTTTTCAAATTGAAGAACTCGAACGGGCGGGTGTGGGTCCCAACTCTCGGGAAGACGAAGAAAAACTCATGGCGCTACGCAATCGTTTGGGGAGTGTGGAAAAAATTCGAGCTTTGTGTCGTCAGGCTCTTTTGCAACTCGAGGGCTCCGAGAGTGACGAAAATCCCCAAGCTGGCATTTATACTCTTTTTCAAGCTTTGAGCCGGGAGCTGCGGCCCTTTACGGCTCTGGACCCCGATTTTGAGCGTCTCCTTCAAGAAGTAGAGGCCGTTTTGGAGTCGGCCCAAAATATTGGGGAACGTTTTTCTAAGATTTCCCAAGATCTCGATGCCGACCCAGAAGCTCTCGAAAGTGCGGAGCTGAAACTCTCCGCGCTCAAGAGATTGAAAAGAAAATATGCGCTGGAAACCGAATCTTTGACGGAGCTTTTGCTGAGTTCTCAGTCGGAGCTTCTCGCCTTGGAAAATTCCCACTCCACCGTGGAAGTTTTGGAGGCCCGTCAAGGCGCGCTTGATATGGAGCTAAAACAGCGCGCGACACGCTTGCATGGCAAGCGAACAGAGGCGGCCTTGAGTCTGCAAAAAACATGGCTGAAAGATTTGGAAACGCTCGGAATGAAGAAGGCTCGCTTGGAAATTCACGTCGAAAAAACGGCCGAATTTAAAAGTAGTGGCAGTACCAAAGCTGAAGCCTTTTTTTCCGCTAATCCGGGAGAGTTGCCTAAGTCCTTAGCGAAGGTGGCCAGCGGGGGTGAACTTTCTAGACTCCTCCTTTCCTTAAAGTCTTTGGTGGCCGGACGCTCTGAAGTGGGCGTGTATCTCTTTGACGAGGTGGATGCCGGTATTGGGGGCGAAACGGCGCATGCCGTGGGGGCCCGCCTGCGCATGATTTCCATCGATAACCAGGTTTTGGTGGTGACTCATCTCGCACAAGTGGCCGCCGCAGCCCACGCTCAGTTTAAAATTGAGAAGAGAATTGAAAAGGGACGAACAAAAACCTTTGTGCAAAAACTGAACTCCAAAGACCGACCCCAGGAATTGGCTCGGATGTTGGGGGGTTCCGAGAGTAAGGCGGCCCGCAACTTGGCCCGAGAACTTCTGCAAAGGCGCGATTCCTAATGCAAACAGATTTCGACAATGTTGTTGAAGGGGTGCGAGTGCAGCTCACGAGCATCATAGGTCTCGAGGGAGCGGAGCTCTTTGTTCGTTACCAAAAGAAATTGCAAATAGAGTCCACTGAACTTTTGCAGGAAACCTCACGAGGTGAGGAGTCGCTGCAGCTCTGGCTCGCTCTGCACCGGGAAGGACGTCAGGTCGAAGGTCGCTTGGAAAGCGGCGACATGCCTAAGATTAAAAAGTTTGTGCAGGATTTAGAAAAAACTTTGCCAGGAGGATCTCGGAGCGAGGCTCTCCCGAAGATTTCCGACCTGCCTCAGTCTTTTGCGGAGTTTGTGGACGATACCTTTTTTCGCATTCCGGTTTCTGAAAAAATCCAACGTGTGAAAAATCTCGCGACGACGCTTCTGAAAACAGAAAACGAGTCTCGGAGCTTAGCGAAAAATTGCTATTATGAGACCTTTCGCAAAGACTGGTACTGGGTCATGGGTTCTAATGTGCTTTGCCAAGAGCGGGCGTGGGTGGAATTGCATGTGGGTCTTTGGGTAGAAAACCAAAAACACAAATACCTTATTGAGGATTCTCTTTACTCTACTCATTATTACGATATGGACTGGAGCGGATTCGCCAAGGGGATTCTCAGTTCTGCCTCGGCGTTGGTTCAGGCGCAGCCGGCCCGTGTGGCGATTTACCCCGCGGTGGTTCACGCTCGAGTGATGTTGCCCATTCTCCAGTTTTTCTTTGAGAATATTTCGGCCGAATATGTGGAACAGGGCCGAAGTGTTGTGGGCCGCGATCTTGGAAAAGTTCTATTTTCAGCGGCCCTCAATGTTGTGGATGACCCCACCATGTCTAAAACTATGGGTTGCCGGCTCTGGGATGGGGAAGGCGAGGCCACTCGACGAGTGGACTACGTGAAAGCCGGAAAACTTTTGTCTTTTGCCCACCACCGAGCCACGGCTCGGCGTTTTGAGTGCGCGAGCACGGCCTCGGCCTTGCGCGACGATCCTGTGCGTCGGGTGCAGGTGGGATATCATAATTTGCTTATAGAGCCGGGCGCGAAGGACTTTGTGGACCTGATTCGCGAGCTTCCCGATGGGATTTTTCTTTTCCAGGTGCAGGAAATTTTGGGCATCGACCACGCAAATGGCGAATTAAGGTTAAAATGCTATGGGATGGAAGTTTCCGGGGGCCAAGAAAAGCAGGCTTTGAGTGATGTGCGAGTGCGCATTGTTCTTAAAGAGTTTTTTAAAAATATTTTACACGTGGGTCGCGACCTTAAATGGGGAAGACGCCTCGCGGCTCCCAGCCTCTCGGTGAAAAGTATTGAGGTCGAGGGATGAAACTGCGCGTTTCGGGCAAAAGCGATATTGGTAAGAAACGTGGGAACAACCAAGATTCATTCTTAGTAAACGATTCCTTGAATCTTTTTGCCGTGGCCGATGGGATGGGCGGGCATAGCGGAGGCGAAGTGGCCTCAGCCGTGGCTGTCAAAACCTTAGAAGCCATCTTTCAAGAGTCTCGCGACAAGCCGGTTCCCACGCGGTTGCAGGATGCCGTGCACCTCTCCAATCGGGCTATTTTTGAGCAATCCAAGGCTAATCCCAAGCTTCAGGGGATGGGCACGACTCTGACTGCTGTGGCCTTTGACGAGCCCTGGCTTCACATCTGTCAGGTGGGAGATTCGCGCTGCTACCTTTATCGAAAGAGCGAACTTTTTCAAATTACCGAAGATCACTCTCAAGTTTATGAGCTGCTTAAGGCGGGCCTCATCACTGAGGCCAACTTCCATAATTTTCAGCGCAACGTCATCACTCGATCGGTGGGTTACGAGGAAAAAGTTCAAGTCGATTTGGCTTGCCGACTGGTGCAAAAAGGAGATCGTTATCTCATCTGTTCCGATGGCCTGAGTGGAATGGTATCTAATGAACAGATCGCGCGAATCTTGCAGAACTTCGAAGTGGAACTCGCCACTCAGCATCTGGTGGACCTCGCCAACGCTCAGGGTGGTGAAGACAATATTTCTGTGATTGTTATTGAAGTGGAATGATTCCCCTTCGCTCCGACCGGAGTCCCGACCGGATTCCCAATTCCTTTTTGATTTTTCTTGGGATTTATTTGCTCCTTGATCTTTTGAGTCGTCTTTGGCCGGGGACGCGACTTGAGTTTTTAGGAACGATTGCTTTTATGCCCTCCGACCCCAAGCGCCCTTTGGGATTTCTCAGCTTTCTTTTTTTCCCCCATTTTTTTTCCCTTCTGGTGAATCTTCTTTTTGCCTATGTCTTTGGGCCTTACATTTGGCAGAGTAGAAAAGTCTGGGGCTTCCTCTTGATGGGGCTTTCAGGGGTGGGATTGGCCCTTAGTGTATTTGCACGGATTCACCCCCTTTCCCCGGCTCCGATCTTATGTCCGGAGGCTTTTTTCGCCACGATTTTGGGGGCCTATATGCGGCGAGATATTTGGGGAAATGTGTCTTCTCTAGTTTTGGGAATCGGGTGGCTGCGAATCTATTCAGTGCCTAGTTATGTCCTTCTTTTTTTCTGGTTTTTTTACTTGATGCTGGCCAACCTCAGCCTGTCGGAACCCTTTTCTTCTAGCCCCATGCTCTATTCCCTAGCTGGTGTGGCTTTTTTATGGGGATTTGGGCTAGAGTCCATCCTCGGTGGCAGTGCATCTGAGTCTCCCCCAGCTCAATCGAGAGATCCGGATTGAGTCCCCGGGGGATAATAGCTTTAACTTACTGAATCTTTTGATAAAAGACCGAATTCCTTTGGCGCACAGTTGCGCAGGCGAGGGAGTGTGTGGAACCTGTACCCTACATATTGAGGGAAGGGACATTCCCCTTGCCAATTCTTTAGAAAATCGACTACTCAAGCGACTCGGAAGTTGCGATGCGTCAAAAGACTCTCAGCTTCGTTTTGCCTGCTTAGTCAAAACACCAAAAGTGCCAATAAATTGGGTGCTTAGGACCGACTATTGGTAAGGTGCGACTTTCGCGTCATACTAAATACAACCAAGATTAAAGGCTTTTAAAATTATGCATAGAGTAAAAAAATTAAGCGTCCGTTTTTTTCTGTTTTTCTTCATTTCTCAAAGCCTTTGGGCTCTGAGTCCTGAAGCCGAGAGAATTTTCTCTAGGCAGTACCGTGTTTATGCCCCTCCTCCCCGTTCGGTGCGGGCCAGTCGCGGCATCGACTCCAAGCTCTATGCAGCCAACGACCGCGCAACAAAGAAAAAATACGAAGACATCGAAATCTCGGCTCAAGCCAAAGGCGTCCAAGACAGCTCCGATGAACCCTTAGAAGAACAGGCTGTTGAAGAACCCCTAGCTAAGAAAGAACGTGTAAAAAAAAAGTCCAAAGATGGCGACACGCAGGTCGAAGAAAGCGCTGAACTAAAAAAACGCCGTTTTGGTGTGGGGGTCGTGGGCGGCGGAGCCTATGGCATTTTTGGTCTGGAGTTTGATTTTCGATTGCACGAGCAGTGGACCGCGGGTTTTGGTTTTGGGACCGGCATGACCTACGATACCTGGGCCGCCCATAGCCGCTTTTTCTTTAGTGAAGACACCGCCTTTAGCCCCTTCACCCAAATGGGTTATGCCAACTGGTACACGCGTCGGACTTCGCAAACTGGCGACAAAGTAAAACCCCAATTTTTGACCGAAAGGTTTTTTGACGGCAGCAACGGAAATGTACCTCCGAACAAGCGGGTTCACCTTCTCTACGGCGGAATTGGAGTTTTGTACCAAAGTCACAACGATGTGGCCGTGGCCGCCCAGTTAGATTACTTCATACACCTCAAAAACTTCGAAGGCGGCCTCTACGGCTCCGTTGGCCTCTATTACTATTTCTAATCGAGAAGGCGCCTTTTCATGTAGGCACCGCGTTAGTTGTCGTGGACTGGATGCAATGCATTTCTTCGGCGGATCATGTCCATAATCACGAGCATCAGTGCGGCAATGAGGGGTCCCAAAAAGAGGCCGACAAATCCAAAGACAGCCAGACCACCCAAAACGCTAACCAGGCCCAAGAGAGGATGCAGTTCAACCGAGCCCTTGAGCACTAAGGGTTTCACCAAATTATCAGAGACAGAACCTAGCGCCAAAGCTCCCAGCATGACGAGTGCGGCAGCTGGCCGACCTTGGGCATACAAATAAAGCGCGCCACCCAATCCCGCCGGGCCCACGCCTAAAATAGGCACAAAAGAAAATATCAAAGTCATCGAGCCAAATAAGAGGGCACCGGGCACCCCCAAAATCCAAAAGGCCAAACCAATGATCAGTCCTTGGGTAAGGCCGGCCAGCAAACTCCCCACCAAAACTCCATAGGCAATTTTTTGAGTAGTGGAGTAAAGGTCCGCAATTTCTTGTTTCTCAAAAGGCAAACAAGTGGCCACGGCCTTAGAGAGATCTTCGCCATCAAGGAGGGCATAGAAAAAACTAACAATAAATAATATCACGCTGAGTGCAATAAGCGGGAGCGAGCTCGCAAACTGAGCAAGCCGGGACGCGATGTAAGTGCCCGCGGTCGTGAGCATTTCTTGAATCTTGCTTTTGATTTCTTCATCCGAGAAGGGAATGAGATTTTCGAAAAATCGGTTCTCGCGCAAGGTGCTCAGCGACGTTTGAAAGTCAAAATCGCGAGCGGAGTCGTAGGCCAGCCGGGTGAGTTTAGAGGCCTCCTTGGCCACTCCAATTCCAATTAAAACGAGGGGTAGGACCACGCAAACAGTAAAAGCCAGAGTTACAAGAGTGGCAGATAAAACCCGGCGGCGTCCGCAGAGGTCCGTTAGCTTTCGGTAAAGTGGGTAGCAAGGCGCGGCTAGCAAGAAACCCAAAGCAATAGGTGAGGCGAGTGGAAAAATCACCACACAAAAGAGAATGAAGATTAGGAAAATGAGGAGATACTGCTCCAACCATCTTTTTTGAACCATGGGAGCAGTTTAACTGATGCGCCGCTGACCGGCTACGGAGACTTAAGTATTTGTAAGGGGAAGATCTTTAGAGTAGGAGCTTAAGCAGTGTCGAAAGAAGATTTAGCAAAATTCGAAGGAAAAATTACGGCCACTCCTGGAGGCGGCCATTATACGGTTACCTTGGAAAGCGGTAAGGTAATTACTGCCAAACTTTCGGGCAAAATGAAGCAAAATAAGATTCGTTGTATTGTGGGTGACTTGGTAACCGTGGGTGTTTCTCAATACGATCTCACTCATGGAATAATTCTCTTTCGTAAAAGCAGCTATAATCCTCATCCGGGAGCTCCTAAGCCTCCGGGTGCTCGTTAAACCCATTCACAAGCAGTTAATTTAGTAGACTTTTGTGAGCTAAAAAAAACTCACCGATCTTCACGTCGAAGTTTTTTTGGTCGCTTCCCTTAACGGTGTAAGTTCCTTGCATACTACCCGTGGGTGTTTGTAAGGGGCAGCTACTGGTGTAGCGAAAAGACTCACCCGGCGCGAGTTTGGGTTGCTGACCCACCACTCCTTCGCCTCGCACTTCTTCAATACGGTTAAATCCATCTTTAATAATCCAATGTCTGGAGAGCAACTGCACGTTATCTTTGCCCTCGTTTTGAATATGAATAGTGTAAAGATAAACGTAGAGCGAGGCCGAAGGGCGCGACTGTTCCGGAGAATATTGGGGCCAAACAGAAATTTTGATTCCCTTCGTGATTGTGACGTAAGGGGTCTCTTCCTGCGGAAGATCAGTCATCATGAATAAGGTTTAGTCGGCTCGTGCCTTGCCGGCAAGCAGTCTGCGGTCAAAACGTTGCAAGAGGTCCACGCCCCATTGAGTGATGTGCTGCGTGTCGAGAAGCATGAACAAATCATGACAGCGAAAGATGGGATCATAGGCTGGACGACCTAAGACTCGGGCGCCAAACTCTAGGTAGAGTCCAACCAAAGGTGGGATCTCCACGCTTCCCAGTAAAGCCTCTCCCCGAAAAGTGTTTTTCTCAAGGGGACCCACGTCGGTAGGAAAGTCTACCGATTTTTTTTCCAGCAAGGCCTGATAGGTGGCTTCTGCGCTGTCGTGGGACATGGGTGGCAAAGAGGCACAGCCCAGAAGATACCGAGCTTGGCGAAGTCCTAGATAATGGTAGAGGCCCCAAAAAAGACCCATAAGAGTGGTTTTTTTTCGGTGATCGGGATGAATGCACCCTCGCCCCAATTCGGCGATTTGCTCTACGGGAAGTTTCTTCAGTACGCCCAGATTAAACTCGGTCTCGCTGTAAAATCCGTTGGGTGGACGCTTCGCCCCATGTAGGAGTCGGTAAGTACCTACAACTAAGGGACCGTCTAAAATCATCAGGTGATCGCAGAACCGATCGTACTCATCTACGTCCATTCCCGTCTTTTCATTGTCGGGAATGCCTTCGCCCAGTTCTTTATTAAAAATCTCAAAACGCAGGCGAAAAACACTCTCTAGTTCTGCCTCGGTCGTTGCCAGTTTGAGTGTATTTCGTCCGCAGGCCAGGCCTGTAAGCAGAGCGTGATCCGGAACTTTTTTCGCGTTTTCCACAATCACCTTAGCTTCCAAATCTATTTGATTATTTCTTGCATAGCAAATCAAAGCATGGGAAGTGTTTGAAGTGAGCGTCAGGGGCATTGCCATTGCGGGAATCACCGGTTATTCGGGGCAAGAATTACAAATCCTCCTACGCCAGCACTCTCAATTTAAAATTAAAAAACTTATAGGTCGGGAAGACTCCTTGCAGGGTCTCAACAAAGAAGTTGATCTCGCATTTTTATGCACTCCCCACGAGGTCTCGGCGGAGATGGTCCCCCGTCTATTGGAGCAGGGTATTTCTGTTGTGGATCTGTCTGGTGCTTTTCGACTGAAAAAACATTCCTATTTGGAATGGTACGGCTTTGATCATCCTCAGAACGAACTTCTCGCAAAAAGTGAATACGGACTTTTGCCATGGACTTCCTTGCAGCCCTTGGAAAAAAATCAGCCTCGCCTTATCGCCAATCCAGGCTGCTTTGCCACGGCCGCTGCTTTAGCCCTGATCCCACTTTTAAAGTCGGGTTTGGTCGATGAGAAACAGATCTCCATCGATGCCAAAAGCGGGACGACGGGGGCCGGACGAAAGGCAGAAACTAAACTTCTTTTCTCGGAAATTTTCGGGGATTTTTATCCTTATAAAGTGGGAAAGCACCAGCACTGGCCTGAGATTGTGGAGGCGGTGGAGAATTTTACGAAAATTCAAATTTCCCCCCAGTTTGTGACAGAGCTTTTGCCTATCGCGCGAGGAATCAGTTGCGCTGTTTTTGCCCGTTGGAAAAAAGCAAAGTCTAAGGCGGCCTTGGTGGAATTTTTTCGAGAGACTTATAAAAGTTCCCCAGAAATTTCAGTGAGCGATGATCTTTCTCAGTGCAGTTTGCGTCATGTGACCCACTCCAATCGGGTGCAGATCGTGGTTCAAGAAGCTTATGGCGAACCCGTGATTTTTTCGATTCTCGACAATTTGCAAAAAGGCGCTGCAGGTCAGGCACTTCAGAACGCGAATGTTTTGGCGGGGCTGGATGTCAATGAAGGATTTTTACTATGATCCCCAAAGTTTTTTTACCCAAAGGTTTTGTGGCTTCCGGAATCAATTCGGGTGTGCGTCGGTATCGGCCGGATTTAGGAATTGTTTTAAGCGAATGCCCCGCCAAGGCGGCTGGCACCTTTACTCGGAGTTCGCTTAAGGCGGCGCCGGTCCTTTATAGTCAGGAACTTTTACCGTCGGAGAATGTTCGGGCCATCGTCTGCAACAGCGGTCAGGCGAATGCGGCCACGGGCCAAGAAGGAATCGAAGACAATCTGCGATTTGTTCAGGCCACGGCCCGTCATTTGGATCTCGATCCTAAGCAGGTACTTATTGCGAGCACGGGAGTGATTGGCGTACGTTTGCCGCTCGACACTCTCATTCCGGCTCTCCCTCAAGTGACTAAGGCCTTTGCCAACACCATGAACTCCTTTGCACTTGCGATTATGACCACAGATTTAGTGCCTAAGTTTTTTTCCACTGAGGTGGAGCTGAGTGGGGGTAAGGTGGTGATCACGGGAGCTGCGAAGGGTTCGGGGATGATCCATCCCAACATGGGTACCATGTTAGGCTTTGCGCTCACCGACGCCGGACTCGACGCAGACTACTTTAGTCAAGAAGTTCAGGAAGCCGTGGATGAATCTTTTAATATGATCAGCGTGGATGGTGAGACTAGTACCAATGACTCTTTCTTTGCCCTCGCGAACGGTGCTTCCCAAGTGCAGGTAAAAACCACTGCTGACAAAAAAATATTTACAGAAGCCTTTCGCAGAGTGGCGCGAGAATTGGCAATTGCCATTGCCCGTGATGGGGAAGGGGCCTCCAAGCTCATTACGGTGAGTGTAAAGAATGCACCAACTTTGGATCTCGCGCGAGAAGCGGCGCGCGCTATCACGACTTCACCGCTTATAAAATCGGCCATGCATGGAGAAGATCCTAACTGGGGTCGAATTTTGGCGCGCTTGGGTTTTGCCGGAGTGCCAGCAGAAATTTTCCCGAAGCTCACTTTGGATTTGCAGCAAACCAGAGTTTACGATGGCAAGCCACTGGCCTTTGATCGTGCGGCCGCACGGGCTCAACTCCACGAAGACAGCATTGATGTGCAAATTGATTTAAAGTCGGGAAGCTTCTCGGCCGTCGCATGGGGTTGTGACTTGACCAAACGTTACGTGGAAATCAATACGGAATATTCATGATTGTGCTGAAGTTGGGTGGCGCGGCACTCAAGGCCACACTCAGTGAAAATTTACTTTATAAAGTTTTAGCTGAGCTCCCTCAAGATTTGGTGATCGTGCATGGAGGCGGTCCTGAAATTAATAAACTCTCGACTCAACTCGGCGTGGCTTCTGAATTTTATGAAGGGCAGCGGGTCACCACTCCTGAGATTTTGGAAATAGTGGAAATGGTCCTTGCCGGAAAAATCAATCCCGCACTTGTGCGTGGTTTGCAAAAGGCCGGACGCCCAGCCTTTGGGATGTCGGGAGTGGACGGTGCTCTTTTGGAATGTGTGGAAGAGAATCCGAAATTAGGTCTGGTGGGCAAGGTCACCCGCGTGCGCACGGAATATTTGCATGATCTTCTGAGGAATGGAGTGATTCCTGTCGTTTCACCCGTGGGATTATTTCTAAATGGTGAGGCCTGCAATGTGAATGCAGATCTTGCGGCCTCGCAGATTGCTGCGAGTCTGAAGGCTGAGCGATTGATTTTTCTCACAGATAAAGACGGAATTTTAGACGCCCAAGGTGAAAGTATGAAAGAAATCTCCCGACTCGACTTAGAGGCGTTGGCTCAGACGGAAACAATTACGGGAGGGATGAGGGTCAAGGCCCGCGCCATGTTGGAGGCTCTCACGGCTTACCCTCGCTTGCGAGTGGAAGTCATGAATGGTCTCGACGTGGCGGGCCTCAAAAGTGCCCTCGATGGCCAAAGTTCCGGTACTCAGCTGAAGTACTAAAAAAGGCGTGAGCGAAGCTCCGACCCTCCGCCCCATGTAAATTCACGGGGTCCTCGTAGAGTGTTAGTCGGAGGACCCCAAAAATGAAAAAATTATTAGCCGCTCTCTTTTTATTAACCAGTTCTGCCTTTGCTACGACCACGATCACTGATGTGAATGTGAGTTATGCCAACAGCGTCGTTGCCGCGGGTCAGCCCACCGGTATGGTCGACATGGCCTACATTGGTGGACAAGTTGCTTTCACGGGTGCTGCACCGGTCTTTGTAACTATCGAAATCGGTGGCCAGATCTACAGCCAACCCACAGACCTCGAAGGATATTTCTCATTTTTTGTATTCAGTAACGGTGCCGGAGAGTTTCGATACAGTGCCTGGGCTCCAACCCCTTCAGACTGTGCTGACGGCTGCCAAGCTGCCAAAACTGCTAAGAAGACTTTCGTGATGAAGGCGAAGAAGTAATTTTTTAGAAGAAGATGGCGGAGCTCTCTCGAGCTCCGCCGATGGTCAGGAATCCTAGGTAAGGAATCCCTCCATACTGTGTGAACTTTTACTCGAACTGATCACAGCAACACCTCCTTCCGAGCCCATTAGGCTCTCGCCACGGGAGACACTTTGGGTCTCGCGTATAGCGTCTACAATTTTAATTATAACAATATTTCGCACTGCTTTGAAAGACTCCTTTAAGGCGCTTATCCTTAATAACCATGTCAGAAATAAGTCCCTCCACTGCCAAGCTTTCGTCAACGTTCGCATACTTCGCATTCACAGATGGGGCATGTAGTGGAAATCCGGGGCCAGGAGGCTGGGCTTACGTAGGCTACGACCTCGAAAGCGCTTTTATTCAAGAAGCGGGCGCCTACGTCACCCCTTCCACGAATAATCGTATGGAGCTACAGGCCACCATTGAGGCCATTAAGTGGGCCTTGAGCCGTAAGGCTCAGAAAGACCTGGTAATATTTAGCGACTCTAAACTTGTTCTTCAGGGAATCACTCTTTGGATTCACGCATGGAAAAAGCGAGATTGGAAGAAAAGTGATGGAACAGACGTGGTCAACCCAGATCTTTGGCAAGAGCTGCACCAAAAGGTTTTGAATTACCCGGGAAAAATTCATTGGCGTTATGTTGCGGGCCACTCGGGGATTTTGGGGAATGAACGGGTGGATGAAATTGCGGTGGGCTTTGCAAAACGAGAACCCGTGGAACTCTTCAAAGGAAGTTTTGCAGATTATCATTTGCCTGAAATTTTTAATGAACATACTTTGAGAGAACTCATGGCTAGTGGGCTTGAGCTAAAACGCAGTTCGAAAGAAAAATTAGCCAAGGAGCATAAGCCTTATTACTTAAGCTTTTTAGAAGGAAAGCTTTTGAAGCACTCAACCTGGGGAGAGTGCGAGGCTCGAGTGAAGGGTAAAGCGGGGGCAAAATTTAAAAAAATAAGTAGCGCCGCAGAAGAATCTGCGACGCTTAAAAAATGGGAGGCCTGAGTCCTCCCGGCTATTCGTAAGACTTAGGTTGAGCGGCCAATGAGGTCCGTCAAAATATTTAAGCCTTCTCGCAGCTGGGGCGCGTCGGCATCTTTCAACTTTTCTGATGTGCTCTTTTTATCTTTGCCCTTATTTTTTTTGCGTTCTTCTTCGCTGCGCTTTTTTACTTCAGCCAGTTTAATAAGACCCTTATTCTTCTTAGACTCTTCGATGTCTTTTAGGATTTCTTGGAACTTAGGGTCTTTCGCCACACGTTCTTTGGAGGCCGCAGCAATGGCCTTCACTTTGTCATCAGTAATGGGTGACCACCGACTCTCGGCTTTGTCATCGTTCACATCTTTGCCGATAAAAGTTTCAATTTTCTGAGGAGGCAAGGAATTGTCTAAGGATTTTTCTCCGATTTCGTCGTTATTTAGTATCGAAGGCAGCACGATGTGCCCGGGAACGCCTTGATGTTGGGTAGACTGACCTCCGGGGATAAAGAAAATCCCCGTAGTGATTTTCATGGCGCCCAACTCTTTGGGCAAGGGCATCACAGCTTGGACGGTGCCTTTGCCAAAGGTGTGATCGGCCCCAATGACCAAAGCCCGATTGTAATCGCGCAGGGAGCCCGCGAGAATTTCTGAGGCCGAAGCGCTCAGTCGGGAAGTCAAAATAACCAAAGGACCGTTGTATTCTGTAGCCTCATCCTCATCGGCTAAAATCTCCACATTTTTCTGGGAATTCTGGGTGGCCACCACGCCACCCTTTTTAATGAAAAGGCCCGCAATGCGTACCGCATCATCTAAAAGTCCTCCGCCGTTGCGGCTAAGATTCAGTAAAATCCCATCGACCTTTTCTTTCTTGGCCTGCTTCAAAAGTTTAGCCATATCGGTAAAGCTGGAGCGTTTGCCCACCTCACCCTCGCCGTAAAAAGAAGGCAAATCTATAATTCCCAGCTTCAATACTTTGGCGCCTACCTTTCGCTTCTCGAAGGAAATTTTTGCCGCTTGCTCCTTGAGGTCAATTTTGGCGCGAGTGATGGTCACGGTGAGTCGCTCTTGTTTGTCTCCCGATTGCCTTAACAGGGTGAGACGCACTTCAGACTTGGCTTTGCCACGGATGAGTTTCACGACGTCGCGCAAATCCATGTCGATCACCGGAACAAAGTCAGAGGAAGTTTTTCCAGTGGATTCAGGACCCTGAGCCACGGCAATGATCTTGTCTTTGGGCATCAAAACCTTTGCTTTGTCGGCGGCTCCGCCAGGAATGATTTCCTCCACCACAGTGAAGCCATCTTGGGAACTGAGAGAGGCGCCAATGCCCTCGAGCGAAAGTCGCATGTCAATTTTGAATTCCTCTAAATCATCAGCCGTAAAAAAAGTTGTGTGAGGATCGAGGGCCGCGGAGAAGGCTTTAAGGAACTCCGCCAGTTGTTGGTCTTCTTTTCGTTCTTTTAAGCGCTTCGTCACCAATTCATAGCGATGGATAAGAAGGTCTTTGGCTTCGGGAAGCTTGGTATCAGAGAGTAAGTAGTTGGTGATTTGAAAGTGAATGTACTTCTTTAGGAACTCATCACGCTCTTTAACTGTTTTTGGAAAAGACCGTTTTTCGGGATCCATTTGGAACTCGGCCGAGTCGTCGAGCTTGTAATCTTTTCCCAGAATGCTTCGCGCGCTTTTCTCAACTTCTTGCGCCCGTTTTAAGGCAATTTCTTGAACCTGTGAAAGGACGGCACAGTTTCCGCTTTTCATGGTATCAAAAATATTTCCCAACTCATTGCGGATTTTTTTAAGGTCTTCTTCCAAAAGCAAGACTTTAAAGGAATCAAGTCCCTTGATGTACTGTTCCACGGTTTGCTTTTTTAACTCATCGTTGAGCGAGTGGGAGACCACGTGGTCCACGAGGTACTTGCGCAGGATGAAAGGCATCAGTGGGCAACTCAAATTTTGGGCAAAACTTGTGCAGGTGAAAAAGAACATAAGTAGGCCCAGATATCGTGTCATTCGCGAAACTCCTTTAGATGCGATTCAAAGAAACTTTAGTGTATCGTCTGTGGACTTACGATTAAAGCCGTCAAAAGAATAGCCTGAGCTTGCGTTGCGTCAAAAGCGGGCCCCGATTAGATTGAAGGCATGCTGCGAATCGCTTCTTGGAATGTGAATGGGGTTAGGGCTTGTTGCAAAAATGGATTTTTAGATTGGTTCGCAGAGACGGGCTTTGATGTGGTGTCTTTGCAAGAAGTAAGGGCGGATGAAGCTCAAGTTCCACCCGAACTGCTGGGTATGTCTGGCTACCATAAGCTTTGGTTTTCAGCTCAAAAGAAGGGCTACAGCGGGGTGGGTATTCTCTCGCGAGAAAAGCCTGCGAATGTGATTTTAGGCTTGGGAGTTGACGAATTTGATAGTGAGGGACGAGTGCTCACCGCAGAGTTCGCCAATTTTTTTGCTGTGAGTGCTTATTTTCCAAACAGTCAGGGTGCGGGCCTACGAATTGACTACAAAGTTCGTTTTTGTAGAGAGATTCATCGCCATGTGAATAAGCTCCGAGCCAAGGGAAAGGTCGTGATTCTCTCAGGCGATTACAACATTGCCCACCAGGCCATTGATTTGGCTCGACCGGCCGAGAATGAAGAAACTGCGGGCTATCTCCCTCAAGAACGAGAATGGATGGGAGAATTTTTAGGTTCCGGCTGGGTAGACACTTTTCGCATGCTTCATCCCGAGGCCCGTGATCGTTATTCTTGGTGGTCTATGCGAACTCGGGCCCGACCCCGTAATATTGGCTGGCGCATTGATTACCATTGTGTAGCGGAACAAGACCGGCACTTGGTGCAGGGAGCCGATATTCTCGATAAAGTCACAGGCTCCGACCACTGTCCGGTGACCCTAGACTTAGACCTCTAATCACCGACTTTGGTCTTGGATCCATTTTAAAAAGTCGGGTGAGCCATCCGTAATTTTTGCTGTGCTGATGCTCGGGCAATCATAACTGTGCAAGCTTAAGATTTTTGTTGTCAGCCTTTTCACTGCCGATGCCCGGGTTTTTCCGAGGACAGGAAATTCCAGGCTTCGCTGCAGCTTTCCCTTCCATTCATAGATGGACTCGCAGGGAGCTAAAATATTGGCACAGGCAAGAAGTTTTTCTTTCACGAGGATTTTAGAAATTTTTCGGGCTTCAGTCCGAGAAGCACAGGTAAAGTAGACCCAAACTAAGTTCATCGGCTTTAGTTTTTGAGCATGGGGTTATTGTCGGGAGGGTTTACGGGTAATTCAAATTGAATAGAGGTGCCTTCACCTAGCTTGCTGGTGGCACGCACGCTTCCCCCGTGGGCTTCCACTATGCTTTTCACCACAAAAAGACCCAGCCCTAAGCCGGCTACTTCGTGATTCTCTTGGCTGTCCCGACCATACTTATTAAAGATCTGATCCAATCGTTCCGGAGCAATTCCAACTCCTTCGTCTTGAACCACGAGAGAAACCTTTCGCTCGGCTTCAAGGTAGCTCGCGTGAATCATAATGGGCCGATCTCCCCCATACTGAGCGGCGTTGGAAATGAGATTGTTTAGAACCTGAGAAATTCGTGAAGGATCCCAATGGCCCGCGCAATTTCCGTCGGCCGAAAAATGAATTTGGCCGCGTTTTAAGATCCCAGCATTTTCAAGGGAATCAATGCATTCCCGCACGGCACTCGTCAGATCCATCGACTCTTGGCTGAGTGTAAAGCGTCCCGCTTGGATGAGGGTGACATTAAGGAGTTGTTCCACCACACCACAAAGGCGGTGTGTGAGAGCGTGGGAACTTTGGACTAATTTTTTAAGTTGGTGAATGTCGGGATTTTGGAATTGCAAACTTCGTTCTAAAAACTGCATTTGCAAAAGTAAGGAGGTGAGGGGGGTTTTCAATTCATGAGAGGCCGCAAAGCAAAAATCATCCCGGCTTTGAACATCGATGATGGATTTACGCAGTTTCTCTTCAGACATCACCAATCGCTTTTCAGCTCGCAGATCCACGACAAAGGCGACGCAGTCGTCTTTGTCGGCATGACCAAGGGCGGAAATCCCTAGAACAACAGGGATACGAGACCCATCTTTAGCAAAATATTCTTTCTCAAAAGTGCCCGATCGGCCCTGGTAGCGTAGGCGCTGGTAAGCCTTTTCGCTGATGTGTTTATATTCTGGAGGAGTCATGGTCATCATGTTGATCCGACCCTCTTTGAGGTCTTCCCGGCTATAACCCGTCATTTTCAAAAAGGCATCGTTGGCTTGGTGAATCACTCCCGTCGCCAGTTTTCCCATCACCACGCCTACGATATTGGAGTCCACCACTTTTTGAAGTTTGCTCTCAGTAGAAATTTCAACAGCTTTAGCTTTGCGCTCGCTGCTTTCAAAAAAGGCCCGACCCACAAAAAAGCAAGCGGCCAATGTGAGTCCGGCATTAAAACCATAGGCCCAAGGCTCGGGGTAAAAATAGGGCGGGCCTAAAAATCGCTCACGCCAAGGCGATTCTAAAAAGGCAAAAAGGCCCATGGAAAAAGCGGATAAAAAATAAATGCTAAGTTTTTTCTCTTTGGGGAAAAGAAGCCAAGGCAAGAAAACCGCCATAAAGAAGTAAAGATTCCCGCCAGCTTCTCTCGGCATGGACATCGCCACAATAAAGCAAAGAATGTTTGCAGTAATCACAAGGGCCCACCGAGGTGCGGCTTTTAGAGTGAGGTACAATAAACCCAAAAAGAGTCCGCAAAGCAGGGCAGGAATTCCGTCGGATAAAATAATTCGTGAAATACTTCGGGTCAGAAGATCCCCTAAAAGCCAAAGAAAGATGAGAATGGCGGAAAGCCACGCTATTTTGTGGCTCATATAAAGGGTCTTCTTCAAAAGCGGCTCCTTAGGCACCCATTCAGTAAATGAAAGCAATACTGAAGACTTATGTAGGATTCTAAGCAAGTTTTATTTACGCTTGCTGTGGGGCGGGTCTATTGCATAGTTATAAGTATGCGAATTCTCGGTGTAATTGTGGTTAGGACGGAGTGGGGGCTGGGGCCTTTGGAGTTTGGCGGCGATGACCGATATGCATTTTTTTATATATTGGGCTCCTGTGGGCTTCTCTAAGAGACCTGATTTTTGGACATCGAAAATCTTTTTAAAAATGCGCCTCTCATATTGGCGCCTAAGCCGGTCATATGCAAAAAAATGCATATTGGGGTTTGGGGAAATTTATTCTACCGGGGCAAGGTTACGCCGAACCCCATTTCCGTTATTGAGATGAGAAACTTGGTGGATCCTGACAGGCTCGAACTGTCGACCCGCTGATTAAGAGTCAGCTGCTCTACCAACTGAGCTAAGGATCCCCACTTTTTTAAGGAACCGTAGATTTCCTACAAAAGTCCCTGCATTTCAAGGTGAATCTTCGACGATCTCAAAGTGTCCCGCTATACTTGTGCGCGTGGCGCAACAACTGAGTCCTCGCAAGCTTCTTTTCATTCTGACCGGCTTGAACCTCCTCAACTACCTCGATCGCTACGTGGTGGCTGCCGTGATCCCGCACATCAAAACCGAGATGAACCTTAGCGATGGTGAGTTAGGGCGCCTTTCCACGGTATTTATGCTTGGATATTTTTTGAGCTCCCCATTTTTTGGCTATTGGGGAGACCGAGGTTCGCGCAAGTGGCTCATCGCGGGTGGGGTCTTTGTTTGGAGTTTGGCCACCCTGCTTTCGGGCTTTGCCACGGGTCTCATGGCGCTTTTGCTTTGCCGACTTTTTGTGGGCTTGGGCGAGGCGAGTTACGCTACCATTAGTCCAAGTCTTATTTCCGACACCCATCCCCCGGCTAAGCGAAACAACGCCTTCACTATTTTTTATGTGGCGATTTCTGTGGGTTCGGCTTTGGGCTACATCTCGGGCGGAAAGATCTCCGCGGTTTGGGGATGGCGTGAAGCTTTTTTTTGGGCGGGAGCGCCGGGCTTAGTTTTGGCTCTGGTTTTGCTCCCGTTTAAGGAAGCTCCTCGTGGGGGTTCGGATGAAAAGTCCTTAGCCGCTGACTTTGCCAAAAAGCCTAGTTTTCGAGATATTTTCGCGCTCTTTAGAATTCGAGACTACAGCCTTCTGGTGTGGGGCTACACTTTTTATACCTTTGCCTTGGGAGCCTACGCTTACTGGGGGCCCACTTTTTTAATTCGTATGCATGGGATGACGCCGGAGTCGGCCAGCACTTTTTTTGGTGGGACTTTGGTGGTGACGGGTTTGCTGGGTACCATGGTGGGGGGATTTGGCTCCACTCGACTCCAGAAAAAGATTCCCTCGGCCCTGGCCTGGTGTTTGGGCCTCACTGTGGCGGCGGCAGCTCCGCTTACCTATGCTTCATTTCTCGCGTCCTCTCTGCTCACCGCGCAGATTTTACTCGTGCTCTCGATGTTTCTTCTCTTTATGTCTACGGGTCCCCTCAACACTCTTATTATTGAAGTGGTGCCGGTGAATTTGCGCTCAAGTGCTATGGCTCTCTCGATTTTCACCATTCACTTATTTGGCGACATGTGGTCGCCTGAAATTGTGGGCCGGCTTTCGGATCACTACCAAGATTTGCGCTCCGGACTTATCATTTTGCCCATGGCACTGGTGATCTCCGCTATATTTTGGCTCTACTTTTTAAGAGATCGCCTAAAGGCTGCGAAACTCGTCGGTTGCGCGCAGTAGGGCCGAGCGGATCCCAGGCTCGGAGGCGGCATGTCCCGCGTCGGGAATAATTTCCAATTTGGCTTCGGGCCAGGCGCGGTGCAAATCCCAGGCTTGGTCGATTGGACACACTACATCATATCGACCGTGAATAATGATTCCAGGAATTTTGTGTTCTTGGAGGCGGGGCACTTGTTCCACAAGATAATTTTCTGTTTTGAAAAAACTATTATGAGAAAAATAATGAGATTCAATGCGAGCCAGAGAGAGGGCATGAGTGTCTTCAGTGAAAGAGGCGATCACGCCGTTGTCGGGAATCAACCCTAAAGTTGCGGCTTCCCAACCGGCCCAAAGTTTCGCGGCCGTCATTTGGACTTTCAAATCTGCATGCGTGAGTCGCTTATAGTACGCCGCGACCATATCTTTGCGTTCTTCGATGGGGATGTAGTCGAGGTATTGGGCCCAGGCGTCGGGAAATAAATGGTGGGCTCCATGCTGGTAGAACCACTGAATATCTTTTTTGCGGCAAAGAAAAATTCCACGCAAAATAAGACCCAAAACTCGCTCCGGGTGAGTGGTGGCATAGGCCAAGGCGAGAGTGCTGCCCCACGACCCGCCAAAGAGGAGCCACTTTTCCACCCCTAATTTATTTCGCAAATGCTCGAGGTCGGAAACCAAGTGCCAAGTGGTGTTGTTATTTAAAGAAGCGTGGGGCGTGCTTTTGCCTGCTCCTCTTTGGTCGAGGAGAATAATTCTGTAGTGAGTCGGATCAAAAAATTGCCGATGTTTGGCATTGGTGCAGCTGCCGGGGCCCCCGTGCAAAAAAACGACGGCCTTGCCTTTAGGATTGCCCGATTCTTCGTAATAAATGGAATGTTCTGCATCCACTTGGATGAAGGAACTTTTATAGGGCTCCAGAGGGGGGTAAAGTTCGCGTGATTCCGACATGACCCAAGAATGTAGAAGCTAAAACTATTATTGGTCAATGCGCGGGGAGCTTATTTGCGAAAAGCGTTCTGAGGTGGCTACCTTGTAGTCTGTGCTGCAAGCGGGGTCGTTTGTTTTCCAGGGATTCGTTGGGTTGGAGAAATCCACACAGGCAAAGCTCAGGGCATAGCCAACGGGAACAATGTCTTTGTCCTTGGAAGCATCATTTTTGGCAAAAAGCATTCCGGCGAGTTTTCCATTGCGAATAATGATGGAGCCAGAGTTTCCTTTGGCAATCTTGCACTTTTTCAGAAGGACAAAACCTCGGGGTTGAGGCCCCGTTGCTAAATCAATGGCACGGTCGGTGACGCAGGTGTCGGCCACAATCTCTTTGGTGTTATCTTTTTTAGGGTCGGGCTGAGATTTTACCAAGGTGACTTCTTGTCCCACTTTGAAGCCATCATGGCTAATGGGTCGGATGTTGTATTTTATTTTGGAAGGCTTCAATTCTAAAATAGCCATGTCATTTTTGTATTTGTGGCCTTCCTCGCCAAGATAACTGATGTCGGCCACAAATTTCACCGCTACCGCTTTTCGAATCTCCTGAGTAGGAAAGGTTACAGAAAAAGTTCTGGCTAGTGTGGCAGCGTCCCGACCTCGCCACAAAAGAGGAGAGGCCGTCCAGGCTCCTGCGCTGTTTAAGAGACCAAGGCAGTGAGCGCTTGTAAGGAATAGAGTTTGGGTGATGAGTGTTCCCACACAAGTATTGTTTGAGCTCTCTACGGAGCCGAATTTAACAAAAACGATTCCAATTTGATTGTGGTCCTTGATGGGGTCCTCGATATCCTGGGGAATGGCTTTTTGCGGAAGAGCTTTTGGAGATGGGGCGAGGTAGAGGGGTTTTTCGGGGCTTCCTGTAGCAGGGTCACCCAGCATCGGGTTCTTTGCGTCGGGAGGCTGGAGGCTTAGGAGGCCATTTTGCGAAGGGGCAGCGAGAGAAGGGTTAGCAACCTGGGGGGCCGAAGTACCGCTAGAGTCTATTAGAGTTGTGGGAGGAATAAGGCCTCCACCGAGGAGAGTGGTTTCGGGATCGGAAGCAGGACCCACCTCTACGGGCGGATCCGCACAAGCGGCGAGGCCTAAAATCACCGCAGGTCCAATAAAGCGCGAAAGGAAATTCCCAAACATCTCCTAAGCAAAGCAATCCTCGAGCCAGGCCCAAGTCTCATATAGGTGCTCCAGGGGCTATGCGAGTGCTTAGTGACTGAACGGTGCTTCGGCAAAAATTGGCAACTGTGCGCGCTTAAGTGGATCTAGCGGTCGTAATAACTGTGTTAAGTAATTGAAATTAAATAGCATTTTGACTAGCTGCCGCTTTTATGCGCATCACTTTTTAAATACCCAATTATTTCAGCACTTTAGCGAGATCTACCTCCACTTAAGCGCGCACAGTTATCATCTAAAAAGCTTTTGGATCTCAGTGGACTTTGTCTCAGCGAAGCTCGTGTTCTCTTGGATCGCGGCGCAGGTGCCGGGTCGAGATTTGGCTTTTTGTTTGTAGAAGCCCAGGGCTTGGGCGCGGAGTTCTTTTACCTCTTTGAGTTTAGGGCCCTTTACCAGTCCATCTTGAGTGGCGCGCTCTAGCAGGCTCAGCTTAAAAATGACATCACTCACTAAAAGTGAAGAGTGTTGCTCATCACGAAAGTAACTGCGCAAAACTTTTTCGCCCTCGGCTTTAAGGGCCGCGTTTTTGGGGTTGCGTCCCATCGTTTCAAGAAGGTGCGCGAGTAAGTTAGCTTCTGCAAGTTTGCGGCAGGACTCCAGTTTTTTCAAATCGGCCGAGGACGCACCACTGCATTTTTCGGCTTTAATGGCTTCGCGAATTTTTGAGAGGTGGGTGCTGCGCTCAGAGGGCAAGCGTTTGAAAAATTCTATTCCTTGGTGAAATCCTTGGGTTGAAAGCGCACCGTGGTTGGGGGTTTCATTGATCAAAAGTTCGTTGATCTCATTTTCCAAAGACGAAGCGGGAGTATCGCAACCCAAGCTCACAGCAGAATAATTTTTCGCAAGATCTGCGAAAGATGCAGCCTCGGCTTGAGCGCTCTGTCCAAGAATAAAAACACTCAAACTTAGAAGGCTTAGGCGACGCTTAATTTGAAGCTTCATATTCTTATTTAAAGTCCAATTTGTAGAATGAGCAAGTTTTGAGCCGCTCGGATAGACATAAGCTTTGATTCCGGGTTATTCCCAGTCCAAAGCTCTAAATTGGAGGACATCCTATGAAGAAATTAGTTTTTAAGGCTTGCCTACTTGCCGGCGGCGGTATCTTGGCGGCCCGTGTTGAGGCGACGGGTTATGAAAAGGTTGTTCTTTGGTCGGGAAAATACTCCGCACTCGGTGGGGCTGCGGCCTCCTCGGTTCAAGGGCCCCAAGCTCTTTATTTCAATCCCGCAGGCTTAGGTGGAATCGAATCCCCTGAAGTATCACTCCAAGTTTCGCCCACATGGGTGCAGTTCAAGGGACCCGCCCTTCAAGCCAATATACAAGATAAGGGAAAGAATATTGTTTTCCCCTTGGGCGGAGCCTTTGTGAGCTATCCCCTAAACGAAAGGCTGGGTCTTGGCCTGGGCTTTTACGTGGCGGGTGGATCAGCTTCCAAATATACGGGACTTGACCCCACAAAACTTAATGCGGGTTTCGATAACATTGGAAAATTGGAAAATTCAGTCAAGCTCGAGATCACCGAAGCCTCTTTGGGCGTGGGTTATAAATTAAATAAAAATCTTAAAGTAGGGATGGCTTGGAGATCCTTGTTCGTGAGAGCCGCCTTTAAGTCTGTTGAGGCCACCAACCTGGTTATTACCAACCTTGATCTTTCGGGTTTGAAGCAAAATAAATATAACGGTTTTCGTTTTGGAACTCAGTTTCGTCCGGATAGTGGAAACTGGGGTCTGGGTTTAAGCCTTCGTTCGGCCGTGACCTTCAATGTGAAAGGGAATTCTTCCGGACGTTACGAATACACTTCCGCGGTTGCGGCGGCCACCGGCGTCTCAAGTGCGGGGGATATCACGGGCGGAAAAGTGGCCGTGAAAAACACCTTTCCCCTTCAAGCTTCTATTGGCGGCGATTTCAAATTTACTGACAACTGGACCTTCTTCCCGGAATATACGTTCAGCCAATACTCCGTGGACGATCATTTGGAAATTGATGGCCGCATCACAGTGGGAAGCACAGTTTCAGAAATTCCTAGTATCGATCAAAAATGGCAAGACTCCCACGGCTTTCGTTTGGGTAACGAATACCAACTGAGTGAGAATCTCGTTCTTCGTGGGGCCTACGCTCTCACCACCAATGCCACTCGCAAAACAACGGCTCTCGCAGTCCTTGCGACTCCAGGCATCGGTCACACCTTTGCTGTTGGCGCGGGTTTGCCTCAGCTCAGCGAAAATCTAAGCTTAGATACGGCTATTGAATACAGCATCGCGAAGGCCACGATCGGCCCTGGTGGCGCTCGGCAGGGCAAATACCAGTCGCGAGCTTATGCTGTGCACTTAGGGGCTGATTACCGCTTCTAGTATGCAAGAAAAGATCTTTTGGCAGCCAGCTGAGGGTGGAAACTCGCAGCTGGCTTTTTTTATGCGTGCGCTTCAACCGCAAATCAAAGATGCGGAAGAATTTTGGCGTTGGTCCGTGGAGGAGCTTGAGACCTTTTGGCGGGAATGGCTAAAGGCTTCGGGAATTCTTTATAGTGGAAACATCGCGCCCGTTATTGCCGAATCTCCCAGTGGCGAAAAGATGTTTGGACGACATTTTTTCCCCAATCTTCAACTCAACTTTGCTGAAAATTTATTATCGAATCTTCATGCGGAGCCCTTGATCGGCCTCAACGAAAAGGGAGAGCTTCGAAAGTTTTCAAAACAAGAGGTCCTTGAAAGCGTCACGGCTCTGCAAAAGTTTTTACGTGATGCGGGTGTGAAAAGCGGGGATAGGGTAGCTGCCGTATTGCCCAATATTCCCGAAAGTATTCTGGCCATGTTGGCGGTCACGAGCTTAGGAGCGATTTGGTCTTCCTGTTCTCCCGATTTTGGCATTCAGGGGATTTTAGACCGTTTAGAGCAGATTGAACCCAAAATACTTTTCGTGAGTGATGGCTACCTTTACGGTGGCAAAAGTTTTGATCTCCAAGAAAAGTCCGCAGCTCTTTTGGCCCGCCTTCCGTCGGTTGAAAAAATGGTAGAAATTTCTTTTATCGGTCGAGGTGGAATGGCCCGAGCCTCTTCTCGTGTCTTTGAATTTTCTCAAATCATAGAAAACTTCTCCGACGCCAGCGCTATGGCGGATTTCCCGAAATTTCCCTTCAATCACCCCGCATTTATTCTTTTTTCCTCAGGAACTACGGGTGCTCCGAAGGGAATTGTCCATGGAGCTGGGGGAAGTCTCTTGCAGCTTTTAAAAGAGCACAAACTCCACTGCGATTTAAAATCTTCGGATCGTCTCCTTTATTTTACAACTTGCGGGTGGATGATGTGGAACTGGATGCTTGTGGGGTTGCAATCAGGAGCGCAGATCTACACCTTTGATGGCTCGCCCTTTATCAGCCCCCAAGAAAACATTTGGAACTTGGTGGAACGCGAAAATATTAGCGTCTTTGGGACTTCGGCAAAGTTCATCTCATCTTGTAGGTCGCAGAAAATCTCCTTTAGAAAAAATTTCAGTTTTAAAAGCCTAAGGTTGGTACTTTCCACAGGCTCTCCTTTGATGCCAGAAGACTTCGACTATTTTTATGCCGAAGTGGTCAAGGATCCTATCCCCTTAGCTTCAATTTCAGGGGGTACCGACATCGTGTCGTGCTTTATGTTGGCTCATCCCATGAAGCCCGTGCGGCGGGGGCAAATACAGAGTCGGGGATTGGGGATGGCGATTCAGGCTTTGGATGAGGGAAACTTTGTGAGTGGAATGAAGGGAGAGCTTGTTTGCACCAAAGCCTTTCCCTCGATGCCTGTGAGTTTCTGGAATGACCCTAACGGAGAGCGCTATCACAAAGCCTATTTTGAAGCCTCGCCTCCCTATTGGCACCATGGAGATTTTGTCACAATAACTTCGGAAGGTGGTGTGATCATTCACGGCAGGTCGGATGCGACCTTAAATCCTGGAGGAGTTCGAATTGGAACCGCTGAAATCTACCGACAAGTTGAAAAACTTTCGTGGATCCAGGATAGCCTGGCCGTTTCCAAGGACTTTCAGGGTGATGAGCAGGTTGTCCTTTTTGTAAAATTGAAGGAAGGCCCAGATTCGCTCAGTCCGGAACTTTTGCAAGAGCTTAAAACTCAAATTCGAACCGGGGCTAGCCCGCGCCATGTGCCTACCCATGTGCTCTTATGCCCTGATATTCCCTACACCCTTAACGGCAAAAAAGTAGAAGTGGCTGTAAAGCAGCTTTTGCAGGGGATAGAACCTAAAAACATAGAGGCTTTGGCTAATCCGCAGAGTCTTGAATACTTCCGTAAACTTAAGTTTTAATTTCTCGCCTTAGCCGCTAAGCTCTTGCTAATGCAGATCCCGATGATGACCGAAGCCGACTTGGTTAATGGAATTAAAGCTGTGATCCCCGATGCGGAGGTTTTCCTGCGCGACATGACGGGTGACGCTAATCATTTTGATGCGGTGGTGGTCTCAGACACCTTCAAAGGAATGAGTCGGGTGGCTCAGCACCAGCTTGTGATGGGTGCGCTGAAGAATTATCTCAGTTCAGGTGTGCTGCATGCCTTGGCCCTTAAAACTTTTCACAAAGCCGCTTGGCAGGAATTAGAAGGAATTTAAGAGATGTCTCATGATGAAGCCCTTAAAATGATCGACGAAACAATTAAAAATAATGACGTTGTAGTTTTTATGAAAGGGACTGCGGATTTCCCCATGTGCGGTTTCTCCGGGCGGGTGTCGCAGATTTTCAAAACTCTCAATCAGAAATTTAAAGATGTGAACGTATTGGAAGATGAAAGCGTGCGTTCGGCTATTAAGGCTTACTCAAACTGGCCCACGATCCCCCAAATTTATGTGAAGGGGGAATTCATCGGCGGAAGTGATATTGCCACGGAAATGGCCGAGAGCGGAGAGTTGCAAAAACTTCTACAGGAGAAAGTGGGCTGATCTGGAACTCAATGGACTTAAGAAAACCTTGGGCCGCATGGAGTACACGTTTTATTCCAGCCTGCGAGTGGCCCAGTTCTTAGGGCAACGTATTTTTGGGTCGTGGCTCATTGGTCAGCGACCTAGCGAGGAAGATCTTAAAATCTTACCTCCTGTGGAAGTGGTCTTAAAAGATCTCAAAGATCTTTTTGCAAAAGACTTAAAAAATATTGAAACTGGGATTTACAAAAGGCCGCGTGATTTGCTTCCCTCTCCCCTTGAGTTTTCCAAGCGAAGTTTGCAGTTTTTTGCAGATTTGTATCAAGTGAAAGATCGATCTGCCCGCCGTGCCGTTAAAGAATTTCGCAACGATTTTAAAGATCCTAGTTTGCCATCTTATTTCACTCAGAACTTTCATTTTCAAACCGATGGTTATTTAAGTGATGAGTCAGCCGGTCTTTACGATCACCAAGTTGAGTTGGTTTTTGGAGGTGGTGCAGATGCCATGCGCCGCCAGGCCTTAGTTCCTCTGCAAAAATTTTACAGTGAACATTGGACGAATGAAGACAAAGTGCCTCTCAAGCTTTTAGATTTGGCGTGTGGCACGGGCCGCTTTCTTCGCGAAGTGAAAGATAATTTCCCAACTTTGCGTCTCACGGGTGCTGACTTGAGCCCTTTTTATCTTAAGAAGGCTCGAGAAAATCTCTCCGAATTTACCCATGTGGATTTCGTAGAATGCCAAGCGGAAGCCTTGCCTTTTAAAGACAATCATTTTGATGTGCTCACCTGCATTTTTCTTTTTCACGAACTCCCCCGCCGCATTCGAGGCCTCGTGGCTCAAGAAATGTATCGAGTGTTAAAGAAGGGTGGCCTACTCATTTTTATAGATTCCCTTCAGTTGGGCGATAAACCCGCCCTCGACAATTCGCTCAAGCTTTTTCCTAAAACCTACCACGAGCCCTACTACTTAGATTTTATCGAGCACGATTTGGACGGAGTCTTCACACCGCTGGGATTCCAACGAGAATCGTCTGACTTGGCGTTTTTCTCCAAAGTGCTGAGCTATAAAAAGCTTAGCGACTAAGGGGCACCACAGTGGACACATTCACCTGCTCAGTGGGAAAAATAACCAACTCCTGAACATTCACATGAGCGGGACGCTCTATAACCCAAGCAATAGTCTCGGCAATGTCTTCCGGCTGCAAGGCATCCAAAGTGGAGTAAACCCCTTTGGCAGCCTCCGCATCGCCCCGATATCTCACCAGGGAAAATTCACTTTCCACCCGACCAGGAGCTACTGTACTTACCCGAATGGGAAGTCCCGCTAAATCGTGGCGCAAAGCCTCCGTGAACATATGTATTGCCGCCTTGGAAGCGCAATACACGGCTCCTCCCGTATAAGCGGTGATTCCCGCGACCGAGCCTAAATTTATAATCTGGCCCTTTTTATTTTTAATCATTTGCGGCAAAAGCTGGCGTGTGAGTTCCAAAAGGCCGGTCACGTTGGTTGTCACCATCGTTTGCAAGTCTTCAAAATTGCTGTCCTGGATTTTATCGCGGCCCAGAGCCAGGCCTGCGTTGTTGATCAGCACGTCTAAGTCTTGGAGGAAGGATTGGTGCTTCAAAGTGAAGGCATCAATGGAAGTCTTTGAGGATACGTCGAGTTCTCCGACGACAAACTCACCTACGACGGTCGCACTTTCGGTGGCCAGAGTTTGGAGGCGCTCTAATCTTCTTGCGGCCACCAAAACCTTGTGTCCCTTTTGAGCCAGATGAAGGGCGGTGGCCTTGCCGATGCCTGCCGAAGCTCCCGTGATCAAAATATTTTTTTTCATTTTTTATCCTTCAAAACTTTCTTCGGTGAAGTAATGGCGCACGCCATCCTCTAAGCTTAAAAATTCCTCATGGTATCCGGCCGCGCGTAAATTTTTAAGTTCTGCCTGAGTGTAATACTGGTATTGGGGGCGCAAGGATTCGGGCATCTCGATAAATTCAATCTTAGCTTCTTTGGAGTAAAACTTAGCCACGGTCTGGGCCAAATCATAAAAGCTTCGGGCCTGACCCGTTCCCAAATTATAAATTCCCGACTTCATTTTACCCTGGGCAAAGCTGAGTAAAACCTTAGCCACGTCCTCTACCGAAACAAAATCGCGCAGTTGCCCGCCATCGGCAAAATCGAGGCGGTAGGATTTGTAGAGTTTTAAAATACCCGAAGACAACAATTGCTTGCGGAGGTGATAGGCCATACTGGCTTGGCGACCCTTGTGCTCTTCCCCCGGCCCATAAACATTGAAAAATTTAAAGCCACTCCATATGGGGGGGTGGGTCTTAGCTCCTTGTACCCACAAATCAAAATCTTGCTTGCTCTGAGCGTAAAGGCTGAGGGGCTTAAAATGGCTAATCTTTGCGGGGTCGTCTGAAAATCCCTGGGCCCCATCTCCATAGGTTCCCGCCGAACTCGCGTACAGATACGGCACGTGCTGTTCTGTGCAGAGTTCCCAAAGTTTTTGGGAATAGATGAAATTGGTTTGTCGAATAAAGTCGGCCCGAGTTTCCTCGGTATTGGAGCAAGCCCCCATGTGTAAAACTAAGGAGGGGCGAAGAGAGGCAAAAGAATCTAAAAAATCAGTCGGAGAGAGCAAATGAAGGCCTAGAGATTGAAAATCTTTGGAGCATTTGCGGTCTCGCAACGCTGCGGGCTCATCGACAGCCACAATATTTTTTGCGGCCACCCCCCGGCGTAGGAGACTTTTGACAAGGTAGGAGCCAATAAAGCCGCCCGCACCAGTAACAACAGTAGTTTTTGCGATGGGGTGTGCAGTCATGTCGTTTTTGTTTTAGAGCGAAACTATGGATTCCTCAAATGGAGATCATCGTTCCGAGCATCGTTCTTTGTCCATGGATCAAAAGGTGGCCCAGATTTTTATAAAAAGTCCTGGAGTCTTTAGCGAGATACTTGAGAAGTCGAAGGCCCGAGGCCTTCCTCCCATTTCCATAGGAGCTTTTGAGGGACAAATGCTAAAAATCTTGCTCAAATCCATCGGAGCCCGCCGGGGAATCGAAATCGGCACCTTAGGTGGCTATAGTAGTGCCTGGATCGCCGATGCGTTGGGACCTGAGGGCAAGCTTATCAGCATTGAAGTCGACGCGGAGCGCGCGGTTTTTGCCCAGGAGAATTTGAAATCTTTGGGTTTCGGATCTCGGGTGGAAGTGAGGAAGGGCTCTGGACTAGAGGTCCTCGAAACTTTGGCCCACGAGAGGGACTTGGATTTTGTTTTTGTGGACGCCGATAAAAAAAATTATTCTGAGTACTTTGAGTGGGCGATTCCTCGCTTGCGCAAGGGCGGCCTTCTCTTAGGAGACAATGCCTACCTTTTTGGGGGCATGAGCTCCTTTGGCCAAGATCCCAAGACTCTCCATTACCCGGAAAAGGGACTGCACAGCTTTAACGAAGCGGCCTTTCGAGGGATGAGCCGGGCTTGGGAACTTTTGGCTGCGCGAGCTGATTTTGAATCTCTCATTTTTCCTACGGGGGATGGTCTGGCTGTAGGTCTTAAAATCTAGCTTTTGACCTATGCAAGGTAATCTTCCTGATGTAAAAGCTTCGGCCTATGGCTGAACTCAAACGCGACATCACAAAGATCCGAAATATCGGGATTTCTGCTCACATCGACTCGGGTAAAACCACCCTTTCTGAGCGTATTCTTTTCTACACGGGAAAGATTCACCAGATTCACGAAGTGAAGGGTAAGGACCAAGTCGGCGCCACGATGGACTTTATGGATCTGGAGCGCGAAAAAGGCATTACTATTCAGTCGGCCGCCACTTATTGCACCTGGGGCGATTACAACATCAACTTGATCGACACTCCGGGACACGTGGACTTCACTATTGAAGTAGAGCGCGCCCTGCGGGTTTTAGATGGTGCCGTTCTTGTTCTTTGTGCCGTGGCTGGAGTGCAGTCGCAGTCCATCACGGTAGATCGTCAAATGAAGCGTTACAGTGTGCCTCGTTTGGCTTTTATTAATAAAATGGACCGGGCAGGGGCCAATCCTTTCCGCGTCAAAGACATGCTGCGAGACAAACTGAGCCACAATGCCTGGCTCGTCACTTATCCCATTGGTGCCGAAGATAAATTCGAGGGCGTCGTGGACTTAGTAAAAATGGAAGCCGTCTATTTCGACGGGGATGCCGGCGAAAACGTTCGTCGCGCACCTATCCCCGCCGACCTCTTGGAAAAATGCAAAGAATACCGCCATGACCTTGTGGGCGCTTTAGCGGACTTCGATGATGTGATTGCAGAAAAATTTTTGGAAGACAAAGAAGTCACGGCTGAGGAACTTGTCCCCGTTATTCGTAAGGCGACTCTCTCCTTAAACTTTACTCCGGTATTCTGCGGTACGGCCTTTAAAAACAAAGGCGTTCAGCATTTATTAGACGGGGTTTGTGCTTACCTGCCCAATCCCACGGAATCCATCAACAAGGCACTCGACCAAAAGAACGACGAAAAAGAAGTGATTTTGGAGTCTATTCCTGAGAAGCCTTTGGTGGCCCTCGCCTTTAAATTAGAAGATGGCCGTTACGGTCAGCTCACCTTTATGCGAATCTACCAGGGAACTCTCAAAAAAGGAGACTTCCTCTACAACGTAAATAGTAAAAAGCGTGTAAAAATTCCTCGGGTGGTGCGCATGCATGCCCAAGACATGCATGACGTAGACACCTCTTACGCTGGCGACATTGTGGCTCTCTTTGGCGTGGAATGCGCCTCCGGCGACACTTTCACCGATGAAAAAGTGGAATACACCATGACCTCAATGTTCATCCCGGCTGCGGTTATGAGTTTGGCGGTAGCGCCGAAGAATCGCGAAGGCCAAGTGAACTTCTCCAAGGCTCTTGGTAAATTTACCAAAGAAGATCCTACCTTCCGCGTGCATCGTGACGAAGAATCTAACGAAACTTTGATCTCGGGCATGGGTGAGTTGCATCTAGAAATTTATATCGAGCGTATGAAGCGAGAATTTGGTGTGGAAGTGAGTGTGGGTAAACCGCAGGTTGCTTACCGCGAAACCATTACCAAGCGTGCAGAAATTAACTACACTCACAAAAAGCAAACGGGTGGTTCTGGTCAGTTTGCTAAAGTGGCGGGTTATATGGAGCCCTTGCCAGCTGATGCGGTTCTTCCCTACGAATTTGTGAACGAAGTTGTGGGTGGTTCCATTCCCCGCGAATTTATTCCAGGCGTAGACAAGGGATTCATCGAACAATTGAAAAAAGGCATGCTCACAGGCGCCACTGTGGTGGGTGTTCGTTGTGTGGTAACCGACGGTCAGCACCATCCTGTGGACTCCTCGGAATTGGCCTTCCGCTTAGCGGCCATGGCGGGTATACGGGAATCGTACCCTTCGGCCGGCCCTATTATTTTGGAACCCATCATGAAAGTTGAAGTCGCGGCTCCCGAAGAGTTCCAAGGCTCGGTTATTGGTAACTTAAACCAACGTCGAGGAGTGATTTTGAACTCTGAAACTCAAGATAAGTACTTTACGGCCACGGCGAACGTGCCCTTCTCAGAAATGTTTGGTTATTCCACGGCTCTGCGCTCGGCCACCCAAGGTAAGGGAGAATTTACAATGGAATTTGCCAAGTACGACCCCGTACCCAAACAAGTCCAAGAAGAAATGGTCAAAGCCTACCGCGAAAAACGCGCCGCCGAGAATAAATAGGCGCCTGGCGCTTTCTCATTTAGGCGCCGCATCAATGCCCCGGGCTATTTCTTGAAGGTAGCCAATTCTTTTTTGTAGGTCGAAGACTTTTGTAGTTCCGCATAAATCATGTCGCCTAATTTTTGCCCGCTCACGACGTCGGAGCGGTGGTGCATGCCTGCCAAAATGCGGTGATCAGCTATCACCTGACTCCGTTTAAGAAGCGCCTCTTTTCGTTCCGGATAAATATCTACGAGTATTTTGGCAAAGAGTTGCGAAAGGGTGGCATGTCCGCTCGGATAGGCGAGGCTGACTTCTTTGGGCACGCAGGGCTTTAAGTCTTTGAGATAAGTGAAAGGTCGCGGGCGTGGAAAATCTTTTTTCGCGAGTTGGATAAAGTAGTCCGCATCATTGCGAATTTTGCTAAAAAAATCTCGCAGTCGACGAGTTTCGGTGGGGCTTAAAATGCCTCCTTCTCCTCCGTAAAAACTTCCCAGACTCACCATAACTTCCGCTTTAGCCGCAGCACAATCTGCTTCCGTCCGGCTCTTCTCATAGGCTCGAAGTTCGGACTCGTCCTTTCTTTGAGCTTCGGTCCCCGCCTCTGGGGGTTTAGGAATTTCTTTGCGTAAAACATTAATAAAATCTTTGGCAATGAGCGTGGGTTCCCTTGGCTGGGGATGGTGCACGAATTCTCGGGGGGCGGAAAAGGCACTGAGACCTAGAAATAAGTGTAAGTGAAGACTTAAAGTTATTTTTCTCATGCCAAGAGGGTCTCACCCGAGAGTTGCCATTGTCGAGGCTAATTTGGAGGGTCATTCCCTCTGGGCCACTTTGGGCCTACAATCAGTTCTAGAGTGGAAGTCTCAATTCAAAGCACCTATGGGCCACGCAAATTTCGCTTAAACGAAGGCGAGTTTTTTACCTTAGGTTCCGCGGCCTCTTGCGACTACAAAATTTCGCACCCTTCTGTATCTCCCCAGCACCTTAAAATTTCCCGTCTGGGACCAAAGCTCTTTGTAGAAGACTTGAAATCCGCGCAGGGAACCTACCGTAGGCCTCAAGAGGCTCCTTTTTTAGAAATCAGCTTTAAAGAAAGCCAAGGAGAGTTGACCCTACGCTTAGGCCAAGTTTTGGTAGACATTGGATGGCAGCCCTACCTTGCGCCTCCTGCCCCCGAAGAACCCGTAGTAGAAAACAAAAAATTTACCGATGGGGAACTCAGGGCCTGGGGTGCCGACATGGCCGTGGCCCTCGTTCTCATGGCCTATTTTTTAATAGTGAGCAAAATTTTTGATGAGCAGATGCAGGGCTTGGCCCAAGCTACCGATGCCACCTTGCGAGCCGGCGCTGTTTTTGATGTGGTGATCCTCACCCTTAAAAAACTCGGATCTTACTCACTACTCTTTTGGGCGCTCGTGGGAGTGCTTCCCGTCTACCTCGGAGCCAAAGGCATTTTTGCCACGGGTGGCGCTAAGCTTTCCCTCCAGTTTGGCCAGAGCCTTCATATCGCCGGTTTTCCCCGTTTTCTTCCCAAGATTCTCGTACCCATACTCATTGTGCTCACACCTCTGTGGCCTGTGGTGTGGAGCCTGCGACATGGTTTGGACCCAAAAAAAATCATAGCGGCGAGCGACTTTTTGTCGGTGGAAAAAATTCCCCAAGATGGAGAGCGCATTCAACGATTGAAAAATTTTTACGAAGAGTTGCCGGGCTCGAGTTTTCTATTTCGAGCCGTTTTAAATACTCAGCGTGAGCGGGTTCTTGAGCGCTGTGGTGGAGTGGGCGAGCAACCCTGGGCCGAGAAAAAATCTTGTTTGCTTTTGCTCTACGCGGTTTCTATCGAGAGTTTAGAGCAGGTGCGCCCTGCTTTCTCGGCCCAAGCCGCCTCTCATGCGGCGCTCCTATTGAGCCTCGATGGAATGACTCGAATCATTGCCCAAGAAGGACAGAAGTCTCCTAGTCTCGCTTACTTCGTAAATAGTTTAGACTTAATTGGACTGGGCGCTGAAAAAGAAGATTTGCAGCGTGTGCTGGCCCTAGATGAAAAATCCAACACCCAAGTTTTGGAAGCCCTCCAAGGTCTTAAGTCACGCGTGGAGGAGAAACTTTTAAAAGGCCAACAAGAATTGGGCACCCCTCGCGAAATGCTCCTTCATGTGCCGGGACCCCTGGAAACGGGTGTCTAAAAAGCAATCGACATATCCAACTCTCCTGACGGACTTTTGGAAGAAACGCTATGGTGCATTTTGCTACTGGCTGTCCCGGCAGCCCCGTAGTGAAAATTCCAATAGACTTGTCCATTGAGGGCATAGCGCTTTCCTAAGTGCAGGCGAAGGGCGGGCCCCACGGCGAAGTAGTCGCGCAAATCCAATGTGGCTTTGGAGTCTCTCTTTTTGTTGGGCCAGAGGTGCATGAAGTCGGCCATGAGTCCGCAGGCTAGTCCTGGAATTCCACAGCGGATAAGGGCGCCGGTATTCAAAGTCATCGCAGGAACCTGATTCGAGAGAGGCCAATAAAAAGAATAAACGAGTCGATAAGAAATTTTTGCAGGCATTTGCTCCACGGGCCCGGTACCCTCTAAAGCTTGGGTCGCCCCCATCCGCACAGCCAGCGAGTAGCGATGACGGGGAAAAACTCGCCCTAGCTCTTGGAAGGTTGGTGCATTTTTATCTTCCGACCGACTGCGGTCATTACGAATCCCAAACTCTAAGAAACCCCGCATGCCGGTGTTGCGCTCCAAGGCAGGAAAGGTGGTGCCTCGTCCTAGCATCGCTTCATAATAGTAAAGCCCTGGACTAAACAATTCTTCGCGAAGGTAGGAGCTTTCGCTCAGGCCTCCCGCCAAGCCCCACGACCAACCCGAGAGACGTTTGCTGTCGGATTCGTGGCTAAAGGGAAAGGCGGCCGACAAACCCACAGCACTTCCGCCCGAGCGGGCTCCGCCTACGATTCCCTGGGTGCGCACCCCGCCTTGGCCAAACTCTAAGGCGGGCTGCAAAATTCCTTTTTGGCTCAGTCGATAAGTGGATGTTGGGGCGTAAATGGTGCCAGCACTGAGCCTTTCTGCGAACAAAAGCCCGAAGAAGATAGGCAAGAGAAATTTTTTTTGATTATAGTCCCCGCGTGGCACAGCTTGAAAGCTTAACTCCTGATCTCATAGGGCGTCGATACCCGCTGATGAAATTCCAAATTTCAGAAAGTTGGGTCCGAGATTACAAAGACGCCCTAGGTTACAGTGAGGAGCTGCGCCAAGACCCGGGCTTTGTACCCCCTCTCTTTGCAGCCTGCTTGCGCGACCCTCAGTTTTTTGCCTTTGAGGCCCTGGGCATCCAACTTTCACAACTTCTACATGCCAGTCAGCGCTACGAGTTTTTTGAAGATATCCAAGTGGGAGACACCATTGATGCCGGAGCAGAAATCACTTCCCTTCGCCGCAAAGAGGGCAAGGCGGGGTGCATGGTTTTTTTAGAAATCACGAGCGAGTATTTCCGCAGTTTCGGCACCGAAAGAAGAATAGCCGTGAAAGCCAGTATGACAGTTGTGGTAAGGGCCGCCAATGAAGCCTAGTTACGAAGGTCTTTTAAAAGAAGCTTCTCTGAGTTTTGCACTCAAAGACAAAGTCAGTGCCAACGACCTGCGCCACTACGCCTGGGCCTCAGGCGACTACAACCCCATTCACTACAATCCGAAAATTGCCCAAGCTATGGGCTTAGCCGGACCCATTGCCCACGGCATGTATGGAATGGGTTTGATTCAACGTGGGCTCACAGAAATATTTTTAAATTCGCCCTACCGAATTAGCGAGTGGGAAAATCGTTTTGTGGCCATGGTCCCTTTGGATTCCGCCTTGCGAATGTACGTGAAAGTACAAAGTCGAGATGACCAAGGGCTTAAACTCGACGTGCAGGTTTGTTTGGAGAATGGCGAAAAATCTACAGTGATGAAATCCCGAGTGGTGATGAAGGTAAAAGAATAGGGCTCTTTTTTATTGTGTGAGACTTTGCGAATCGAGTAGCCCTTTAGGCATGCGATTTTTGCTTTTTTGGAGCCTGTTTTTAGTGTCGTCATTTTCGATGGCGGCATCATTAGAGCTAAGGATTTTCGGAAAAAAACAGACCGCTTCGTCACAGGAAATGGCCCGCTTTCTTCGCCACCCTATTAACGAGAACCTGCAAAAACTCAATCCCACAGAGGGAGGAGACGCTAAGGCTCATTGGGAAAATGCCATGGCGGCCGCGAGCGACTTGGTGGAATTCAGGCAGATGGGATCCATTCCTTTGGGTGGAGAGGATTATGGACCCAAATCAGGCGGAGGCGCAAAAGAGCGCATTGCCGGCGCTTGGCTCCATTTTCGCCTCTACCAAGAACTTTGGGTAGCTCTAAGTTATGCCTCAAGGGCGTCAGGGCCTCATGAGCTTTCAAGTCTCTTATCGAAACTACATGGCACGGAGAGTCCCTTAGGGGCCATCTTTTCTCATGTTGTCTACGATCCAAAATTCTTGGAATTCCCAGAAGTGAACCAAGAGCTTGAGCGTCCGGAAAAGTTCTTTCTAGATAGCCAGGGGACGGATTTAAGAAGCACGATTTTGAGGGGCTTTGTGATCAATGCTCGAGAACTTTTAGCCGACACCAAAGCTTGGGAATATCCAGAATTTTTGGATCCTCACTTTCTTCGCTATATTTGGGTCTTTCGTTATTTGATCTTTGGACATGCTCAAAGTCCTCTTCTTGAGAATTTGAAGTCGCAAACTTACCACTCCGTTAAGCTAAATGAGCTCCATCATTTTTCTTTGGTTCTAAATCTGGATTTGCACTCTCCCTCTAGGCCGATCACTGATTTGGAAAGAGACGAGTTGCTAAGAAGTTCTCCCTCCATCGACACCTTTATTCAACGGCGTAGTGTCGGAGAAAGTGCGGTGGATATTTTAAAGGCCATGTATTTGAAAGCTCCTGAGCGGGACCGTTACATCCGCCCTTTCCAGCACCCAGAAGAAGTGCTGGCCCTAGGGACCATTTTACTCCGTGAACACCATAGGCCAGAATTGGCGTGGCAGCACTTTGTGAACCAGGGCCTTCGTCGAAGGGTAGCTGTTGAAAGTCATATCGGACAGACTCTTATTGAAATTGCCCAAAGGGCTGTGATCATAAGTTCAAGAGATGAAGATAGAGCAGCCAGGCAAGAAGATGTGCATGCCATGTTCGAGGGTATGGACTTAGAGAGGCCTGAGACTGCAGGTATTATTCAAAGCGGTCTACCCGAGGGAATCACAGTGAAAGAGCAGTTGGACGCCGAGCAATCTTTGTCGGAACTAAGCGGGACTCCCATCATAGATCCTGTCTCTTATCTTATGAGGGAAAAGCAGGATGTGATTCTTTTTTTAAGATATTATTTGGAACCCGCCAAACGTGCATCTTTTTTCCAACGATTGGCAAAAAAAGCTTCACCGGGATCCATTCCTCATCGTTGTTATGAATCCTTAGAAGCTGAGGCTCGTAAGGGGCCTGATATTTGGCATTAATACCGAGTGGGCGCCGAAGAAGGACTACGCTCTGTAGGTTTCACGCTTTCCTTAGCCAAGGGCATGCGTGTCGGATTCAAGCTTCGTTGGAAGTACTGCGAGTTGGCCGCAATCAAATTGCGAGATCGCTGAATCATATTTTCTAATCCGCCGTCGCCCGACAGGGCACCCACGCCGCTTCCGCGTGCGCCCGAACCATCAAATCCAGCAAAGAGGCCGGCTGTAGGATCGACGTAACCATAACCACTGCCACCACCTGAGGCTGCGTATTCCGCTTCGGGAGGGTTGTCGGGTAATTTACCACCGGCACTCGAGCCACCACCTTGACCAAAGGTCCAGCCTAGGCCGCCCGAATCCCCGCCACCACCGCCACCAGCTCCACCACCACCTGCGCCACTGCCACCACCACCGGCGCTGGCAAAGCTAGGCATCTGGGGTTTAGGAGCTTCGGGGCCACCTTCACCTGGTACAACTTCGTCGGGTACGTTCTCGACGGGAATATTAAGTCCGGGTTGGGGGGCTCGAAGATTGGCATAGCGTTGGGCCAACTGGCGCATCGCTAAATCTTTGGCTTGTTGGATCATGGCCTTTTCGCGCTGAGCATCTTCAAGGGCGCGCTTGGCGGTGAGCTTACAATCTTTTTCACCGAGCTCAGCCATTTCTTTAGACGTGTCGTCGTTCTTTTTGCCTTGGTTCAAAGCCATGGCGGGACCCAGAAGGCCCATGATAGCGCCGAGGCCTGCGCCCATGAGATCGGAGGTGGCGTTGCCGCCTGCGGCTAGGTCTTTTTGAGATCTTTGCAGACGGTTGTTTTCTTGGTCTGCATAAATTCTAATATTCATTCCTTGTGTACAAGCACTTTCGTAATACTCTCCACGTTGATCAGCCGGTTTAGCCTCTTGAAGTTTGCACCAATTTATTTGTTTGGGTTCAAGCATTCCAGTTTCCTTGGACCCATCTAGATACAAAGGGTAATTGGGGTCGTCTGCTTTCTCGGCTATTTGATTTACGCGATTCTGAGCAATTTGCTTCTCCTGCCCACCCATCTTACCAATAGCCTCAACAGCCTGACCCACGGCAGGTGCAATACCCTGTGCCGCTTGTCCAATAGCATTTCCTTTATTCTCATCCGATTGCTGCTTATTTTCCAAAGCTGACATCTCCGACTGAATTTCGCAGCGCTCGCCGGCATCCTTAGCTTGGTTCTCTTTGGCAATAGCCGCGGCCAACTGGTTATCAAACTCCAAACCTGTATTCGCCATTTGGTTATTAAGTTCTTGCTGAGCCGAACGCAGAGCATCTGCCTGAGCTTGTTCTAACTGAATTTGAGTAGAGGTCGTATTTGCCGAAGTCGTATTGGCCGATCCATCGGAGTGAGTTTCTTGCCCCCAAGCCAAGTGGGTGCCAAAGATCAGATTGTAAGACAGATACACTGCTAAATACCTAAAGACGCGCGTCGCGTTCATGCCCTATATTATGGCCCAAAAGCCGACCCGATCCTCATTAAGTTTTGATGAAGATTACGTGAAAAAGGCGTCAGTGAACTTTTCCGAGACGTCACCCACCTAAATATGAGGTGCTGACCTACTTTTTTAACTCTTCTAAGCTGCTCACGTTTAGCAGAACCCTAGAGTGATGGTGGCCAGTTGAGCGATGAAAAAGGTAACCTTTAATTTTCACAGGATGCCCTTCACCATATTCACGAAAGCGAGACCAAAGCTCGTGATCTTTTCCATCTATGGCCAGCTGTAAAATCCTAACATTTCGTTCTGCTACGGAATTCTCTGGGCGCGGACTAAAGTCCTTTGGCATAATATCGATAGGGTTATTCAGCTTGAGATAAAAGTGGCGTTCAACTTCGTCCCCATCTTTTATACTTTCAAAATTGGGTGGGCCCGGAAAAGTCTGTAAATCCAAGGAGCCTTTAAATTCTAGATTGGGGAGGTCATAAGCAAAAACCTGATTTTTCCCAGTGGATATTATGGGAAAAAGAAATAGAAAGAGCAAAACTAAAGAAGTTTTCATCCTTTTCTCCCCAAATTGTCTAATGCATCTGAATTTGGTCGAGCTCGAAGAAAGCGATTCCCTTTGGGTGAAGTGGCAACGACAGCGTTTACTTTACCTTCGAGTGCTAAAGAAATACCCTCAGATTTGGAAACCCATCCATATCCCTCAATTTGATAAGATTGAATTGTTCCTTTTCTGTTTTTTTTAATGGCTGTCACCTCTGCCTTGCTAGAATATGCCTCGATGGTGCCTTCTTTGCCCCAGCCCTCCATCTTTTCGATGGTCTGCCAGAGCTTCTCGAATTCAGATTCCGAAAAATCTTTTATTTGCTTATCGGTTTTTATTCCCGTTCTTTTCTGAATGAAAACGATGTATCGCATGGTGTCGTTTTCACTTGGTGGTGCATAGACTTTCATGAGTACTGGAATGCTTTTATTGCCGTGTACATTTTTGAGAGAGTCGAGCAAAGCTTGATGCCCTATTTCGTAACTTGGGAAAACAGCAAAGCCCCCGGCCTTGCCAATTTCACCATTTCGTTTACTGACCTTGCCCGGAACCAGGTTTCCGGGGTTATGATTTCTCCATGGGCGCCCTCCACCTACAAATTTCCATCTTCTTCCTTCGGAATCTGTATAAATTACGGATGTTCCTGGGCCGGACTCAGCCTTTACATACTTGGGCATTGTATATTCTCCACTACAAGGTCAGCCTAAAGAAAGCGCCTGTAATCAATGCCCAAGGTTTTTCCGATTCGCATCGCAAGTTTTTTACCAATGGGGCGCTCGCCCTTTTCTATTTTGGAGAGATCGCCCTGGCTCACACCAATTTTTTCAGCCATTTGTTTCTGCGTCCACTCAAGCCTGCGGCGGATGCCGCGTAAGGCGATGCCGGGAGTTTTCTTCGGATCACCAAGGTTCGGAAAGAGCTCTGCAGCTGGAATGACTCCTTCGTCGCTTTCATCAAGGTGTCCAAGCAGAGTTTCCACTGCTTGCGCGTTTTCTTCAGAAACAAGGTAAAGCTTTCGCTTCTTTCCTTCGCTGACCTCAATTTTAATAAGGGGCGTCTTCACGACTGCCGACATAAGTCACCTCCACAATCTTAATTTCGTTATCAATCACTTCCCACACTGCCACGAAACTATAGTTTAAGTGGCAATGATAGCGACCAAGTGTGAGCTTGGAATAGTTAGGCCATTCGTGCTGAATAGGACCCATTTTTGACAGATCTAGAAGCAAAGCCTCAAAAAGCTCCCAAACTTTTTTAGGCAATTTTTTGCTTCGCTTAGCGGCCTTTCTCGAAATGACTACCTGCCAGTCCACATATACATTTTATGGCAAATATGCCATAAAAACAAGGGAAAATATGGCATTTTTTTGTCTGGCGGATAATCCTACCCCTTCAGCAACTCCGGCAAAATCTTCTTACCCAGTTCCACGCCGGGCTGATCGTAAGGATTCAAATCATAAGCCGCTGCCGTATAACTCGTAAGATCCATATAAAAAGCAAAAAGCGCCCCTAAACTCTTGGCGTCTAGGCTCTCCAAATTCACTTCATAAATAGGTCGCCCCTGCTGTGCCAAAGCTTTTTGAGTGGCTTCGGCTTCGGCGTTTAATATTTCACCAAAGGTTTTTCCAAAGGCAAAACTTGAGGCCGAAAACTCCGCAGGCAGTCGGTTAAGAGTAGGCACTCGACTTGAGGTCTGTGGCCACTGCTTAATTTTTATAAAGGCATTTACAATCCGATTAGGACCTTCCATCAAAAGCTGGAGTAGGGAATGTTGGTCGGTAGCCCCAACAGCCGCCATGGGCAGGGGGCCCACGCGTCCTGAACTTTTTGTTTCCTTGCCTAAGCTTTCGCCCCAAAGCTGCACAAACCAAGATCCAAAATCTTTGAGCAAAGTGGCATAAGGCAAAAGCACATGCCCTGCAAAAGATCCCTTCTCCAACTCCGCCAAGCGCGCACCCAGCTGAGCCATTCGATTGGGATCCACCACCTGTCCTCGGTAAAATTCGTTGGCTCCCTCAAGCAAAGCTTCAGCTTGGATTCCCGCAAAGGCGATAGGAAAAAGTCCCACGGCTGTTAACACACTAAATCTTCCGCCCACCGAAGAGGGGACTTCTAAACTTCGCAGCCCCTCGCTTTCCACCCACTTGCGGAGCACGCCACTTGTGGGATCTGTGATGCAGATAATATGTTCGCGCCAGGGTAGTTTCTCTTTTTCAAGTCGTTCCAAAACCACAGACATCTGCGCCAAAGTTTCAATGGTGCCGCCAGATTTTGTAATCACCGCAAAAAGAGTCTTGGACAAATCTATTTGCGCCCATTTTTCTTCAAAATCGATGGGGTCCAAATTGTCTAAAATCAAAACTTGGCGGCGCTCACTGTGCGGCACTGTCCAGCGAAGGGCCTCAATGGCCGTGCGGGATCCCAGGGCCGATCCTCCAATGCCCAATACCACCAGAGTGCTAAATTTCTTGCGAAGTTCTTCTGCGGCCTTGAGGCTTGCAGCTAAGCCGTTTTTTTCCAAGGCCTGTTGGCGATAACCTGAATAAATGGATCCCACTTTTGTAGGTCCGGTCCATTCTGAAAAAAGCTTCTGGATCTTTTCTAAATCTACTTTTTGAGTAGGACAGGCATATTCCATGGCCTCAGTACCCAGGCCCCCAGTTTTTAATTCCAGTAGCAAGGCACTCACGCCTGCACCAAGCCCGGGATTTTCCCACTGGCCAGTTCTCGAGCTAAAATGATTCGCATCACCTCGTTGGTGCCGGCTCCAATTTCAATTAATTTAGCGTCTCGCATATAACGTTCCACGGGGTACTCCTTAGTGTAGCCATAGCCACCTAAAATTTGAATCGCATCTAAAGCGACTTGGGTAGCTGAGACAGCGGCATATAATTTGGCCGAAGTGCCTAGCATCAAAGCCAATGGGGAGGCCGCCCCTTCGCGGTCGATAGCCGTGGCCGCCTCATAGGTGAGGGCGCGGGCCGCGAGGTATTCCGCGGTGCCATCGGCCAGCATTTGCTGAATCATCTGAAATTCAAAAATAGCTCTGTTAAACTGCTTTCGGTCCAGAGCGTATTGTGTCGCATAGGCAATGGAAGCCCGGGAGAGGCCCAGAGAGATTCCGGCAATGGTTACGCGTTCCACTAGCAAGTTGCGGCTCATGTGGGCGATGCTGGAATTTTCCTCGCCCACTAAGTTTGCTACGGGCACCTCGCAATTATTAAAAATCAATTCGCAAGTCGGCGAAGCCCTCATCCCAAATTTGTCGAGTTTCTTGCCTACAGAAAAACCCTTGAAAGATTTTTCCACAATAAATGTTGAGATATCTTTTTTGGTCGGCCCTGTTTTGGCGTAAACCCAAAAAAAGTCAGAATAGCTGGCATTGGTGATCCACATTTTGGTACCGTTCAAAATATATTTGTCGCCCACCTTCTTGGCCTGAGTTGTCATACCAAAAGCGTCGGATCCTGCACCTGGCTCGCTGATGGCCATGGAGCCAATCCACTCCCCACTACAAAGGCGCGGCAAATACTTTTTCTTTTGCTCCTTAGACCCATTTTTATCTAAGTTGTTCACGGCCAGAATGGAATGAGCCAAATAGGAGAGGGCTGTACTGGCGCAAACGGCTCCCAGTTCTTCCATGACTAAGGTCGCGGCCACCACATCTAAGCCGCTACCGCCAAAGTCAGGATCGGCAGTGACTCCCAATAGGCCCATCTCGCCCATTTTTCTCATGGCCTCGATGTTGAATCCCTGTTTCTCGTCGAGTTCTGCTGCGCGGGGCGCAATGTCGGAGAGGGCAAAGCGCCGAACAGTTTCAGCGAGGGTCTTGTGAGTGTCGTTAAAAAATAGACTCATGGCAGTGGAAGAGCCTACCCGATTTGACCCTGTATGAAAAAGTCGATTAAGGTTTTTTTCGAATGCAACACGGTGCTTTAGTCTATGAAAATATTGAGGACATGATTGGGAAAACCCCTCTCGTCCGCATCAAAAAATCGCTCAAAAAAGTTCCGGTTGGTGAGTGGCTCAACCGGCAAAAAGCGGGGCTCAGTCCGGCTGAAGTCACCTCTCAAATCTACGCCAAAATTGAAATGCAAAATCCCGGCGGTAGCGTGAAAGACCGCATTGCCCTGGCTATTGTGAATGCGGCTGAAAAAAGTGGGGCTCTTAAGCCCGGCGGCACTTTGGTGGAAGCGACTTCAGGAAATACCGGGGCGGGTTTGGCCCTTATCGCGGCAAGTCGGGGATACAAGGCCGTCTTATGCATGCCCGATAAAATGTCGGCTGAAAAAGTCAATGCTCTGCGAGCCTTCGGGGCCCGAGTCGTGATCACTCCCACTAAAGTCAGCACAGATCACCCCGACTACTACTGCAATGCCGCCATTCGCCTCGCCAAAGAAATACCTGGTGCGGTTTTAGCCAACCAATATTTCAACCCAGAGAACCCCGGCGCTCACTACCTTTCCACGGGTCCCGAAATTTGGGAGCAAATGAAGGGCCATATTGATGTCTTTGTTGCGGGCATTGGTACGGGCGGAACTTTGTCGGGGACGGCTAAATATTTGCGCGAAAAAAATCCCAAACTCAAAGTCGTGGCCATCGATCCTAAGGGCAGCATTTATTATGAAGAAATTACAAACAAAAAAAAGGTGGAACAAACACCTTATCTTGTAGAGGGCATCGGAGAAGACATGCTCCCGGGCACCATGGACCTATCCCTTCCCGACGTCTGTATTCCGGTGAACGACTTAGAAAGTTTTTCGGCCACCCGAATCTTAGCCCAACGAGAGGGCCTGCTCGTGGGTGGCTCTTGCGGCTCGGCTTTTTTTGGGGCCCTCCAGTATTTGCGTTTGCATGAGAGTCAGGGTGGGGCTCCGTTGCGGGCCGTGGTGATTTTACCCGATAGCGGGAGTCGCTACCTTTCAAAAGTTTTCAATACCGAGTGGCTTTCTCGCAACAATGCCCTGAGTACTTGGAACGACGAAAACTTAGGCGGGGATGTTGAGTATTTGACCGGGACCAAAAAAATCGAAGGAGTTTAAAAAATGACCACCATTGCGGGCGATACCGAAAAACGGCTAGCGCCTTTTAAAGGCCAAAAGCTTTCCACCCTTGCCATTCATGGAGGGCAGCATCCAGATCCTGTAACTGGTGCGGTGATGCCGCCCATTTACCAAACATCCACCTATGCTCAGACCTCGCCCGGCAAACCTATTGGAGAATTTGAATATTCTCGGACCCACAATCCGACTCGGCGAATGTTGGAAGATTGCCTGGCCCTCCTTGAGGGCGGCACCTTTGGACTTTGCACCTCAAGCGGGATGAGTGCCACCACTTTGGTCACGACTCTTTTAAAAGCCGGAGATGAAGTCATTTGCTGTGACGATGTTTATGGCGGGACCTACCGTCTTTTTACGAAGCTTTTGCCTCTGACTTCGAATCTCAATTTTAAATTCCTGGATTTTTCGGCCACAAATAAGCCATTGAAGGATTTGTTTGAAGGAGTGGCCACTTCCAAAACCAAGATGGTGTGGATTGAAAGTCCCACCAATCCACTTTTGCGAGTGATCGACATCCAAGCCGTTTCAAAAATTTGCCAGGCCAAGGGTTGGATTTTAGTGGTGGACAACACCTTTATGAGTCCCGTTTTTCAAAAGCCCTTAGAGCTTGGCGCCGACATTGTGATGCATTCGCTTACAAAATATATGGCAGGTCATAGCGACATTGTGGCTGGAGCGCTTATTCTCAAAGATAAAGAGCTTGCTGAAAAATTATATTTTAACCAGAACTCCATGGGCTTAGTCCTTCCCCCCTTTGATTCCTGGCTTATGCTTCGTAGCCTGAAAACCTTGCCCGTGCGTCTTAAGGCTCACGCCGAGAACGCCTTAGCCTTGGCCCAGTGGTTGGAAGCCCATCCTAAAATTGAAAAAGTTATCTATCCTGGGCTTAAGTCTCACCCCCACTTTGAACTTGCTAAAAAGCAGATGAAGGGTCCTGGAGGAATGCTGAGTTTTTATATTAAGGGCGGTCTCAAAGAGGCCACGAATTTTCTAAGCAAAGTTAAGATTTTTACTTTGGCCGAATCTTTGGGTGGGGTGGAAAGTTTAATTGAGCATCCGGGAATTATGACCCATGCTTCGATTCCGGTAGAAATTCGCACGGCCAATGGGATGGGCGATAATTTTATTCGGGCGAGTGTAGGCTTAGAAGATTTGGAAGATTTGAAGGCGGATTTAGAGCAGGCCTTAGTTTAAAAGCCCATTGTTTAGGCCCACTTAGAAAATCACTCCTCAAGTCAGGTCCCAATCTTCCGAAAAGAAGGCATGCTTCGCTTCGTTCACCTCTTGGCCCTGCTGCTGATGTGTACAAGCACCCATGCCCAAAAATATCTTTTCTTTGGCGACAGCAACACCGAAGCGGGTAACTACCCTGAACACATCCTTGATTTCCTCACAAAAAAAGATCCCGCTTCAAAAATTGAAATTGTAAATGCAGGACTTTCCGGAGATGTGGCGTCTCGGGCTTATTACACTCGGTTTGAAAAGGAAGTCTTAGAAGAAAAACCCGAACATCTTTTCATCCTCTTTGGCCTCAACGATTTAAACTGGGGTCATAAGCCCACGCCTAGAATGAAAAGATTATTTCTGACCCACATGGAAACCATGGTGCGAGAGGCTCTTAAGAGCGGAGTTAAAAATGTCTATGTGTTGAACTATCCTACAACACAAAAAGCCAAGGCCTGGCTGCCAAAAACAGCGGAGCTGGCAGGGGGTCTCGAGAAAATTTCACTTTCTGAGGACTCCTACCTTCAAAAAATCGGAGATGAACTTTTTGAGAAAATCTCTCAAGTGGAAGAAGGCGGACGAAAGGCTCAGCTTATTGATGTGCAGCGGCCCATGCGGGCATACCTTCAAAAGCTTGAGCGATCAGGGAGATCCGAAGTCCGCCTTACTCAAGAGGATGGAGTCCATCTGAATGCCCTAGGAAATGAAGTCTTGGCCACAGCTATTCTTAAAGGGATGGGAGAAAATGTGGACCCCTTAAAAATCAATTCCGCGGATCCGACCAAACAGGGCGCGCCCACGACTTGGAAAAGTGCAGGTCTGCGTCGCAATCATATAAGTCCCATGGAGACCCCCTCACTTTTCGACGATGAGGTCCTCCAATTTCAAAGAAAAAAACAAGCGGAATGTGACAAAGCCATTGCCCACGAGACAAAATTTCTAGGAGGGGAGAAAAAACTTTTCTCCCCTCAACTCGATTTGGAAGAGACCCAAGTTTGGGAATGGGATGGGGCCATCATGAAGTGCTTGGCCAATAAGGCCAAGGTACCCAAGCTTTATCTTGAAGCCTTTCAGTGGCACATGGCCGAGCGGATTCGCGTGGCAAAAAACAAAGTACATGAAATTAGAAAAAGCGAGGACCGCGTGGACTGGGAGCTACCAGAGGCCACCTATCGCTTGGACTACCTGCTATCGGAATGGAAAGAATATATGGGCAACCAAGACCTTCCCAATAGTCCGGCAGACTCCCTAGTGCACCGCTAAAGGCAGCTCGGGAGCTTGCGCGCATCGCGTTAAATCTTAAGTCTACAAAGCTTAACTCTCAGCACTTTCAGACCGAAAAGTCCCTGTGAACACCCCTCGTCAAAATCCCCCGCCTCGGCATTCAAAAAAAGGTGGGCAAATCCTTGTGATGATGGCGCTGATGTCGACCACCCTCATTATTCTTTTTGGGATGGTGGTGGGAGTTGGGCACCTGACCCAAGCCAAAATGAATCTGCAAAATGCGGTCGACCTGGCCTCGATGTCGGGCGCCTCTTTGCAGGCCCGGTACCTCAATCAAATTTCACTGATCAACTACCGCTTGCGCCAAAATTATAAATTTATTCTTTACGATCTTTACTTGGTCCAATCTCGCTTTAATAAATCTTTCAAAGACCGGGTTCTAAAATCTGGAGGCCCCTTTGATCGCCTCGATAGCGACACCACCGCCTTCGGAATTTGCCAGCAGCAAAGAGGATTTTGCGGCGGACGCATTGGAGATAAGCCCGGTTGCATCTCGGATACCACCGACATCTGCCAGAACGTGGGTGAAACTTACAAAGCCATTCCGCCCATTACTCCCTCACCCATTGTTTCGCTTAATCCCATTCTCTTGGCCATCAACGCGTCCATTGTTCAGTTGGGCGAAGCGGCCAAAGAATTTTGCGAGGCAGCCAAAGACCAAAATAAAAAATACTTTGAGTACATCATGGAGAATTATGAAGATCGTCAGCGCTACCAAATGGAGCAACTCGTAAAGGCCCTCCAAGACTTTAACCAAGTTTTTTCAAGCGGGACGGAGATCACCGGCTCGGGTGCCATGGGGGATGCCACAATTTATTCCACCTTTGTGCAAAATCTAATTTCCGCCAACCGAGATGGGGAAATGATAAAGCTGGAATGGCTGGGAGACCCCAAAAGTCGCACCTATGCTGACACTCAAATTTCACAACTTCAAAACACCATTTTTAATGGCCAGTCGCCCTCTCAAAACTTTTCTGACTACTGGGATCGCCAAAAGGTAAGTTTTAAAATTCGCTACATTGATTTTGAAGTGAGTGGAAGCGGTTGCCGCCCCAATCCTGTAGATGCCACCTTCCAGGGCAAAGGTGGTGGTGGGACTTTTTTAGGACTAAGCCGAGCTCGAACGGGGATGACCGGCCCTGTAAAAATTCCATTTAGCGTGGCCTTGCGCGCCACCGTGCGCCCTAACCTTCTTTTCTGGCCCCAAGGATTTACCCCCACACTTGTTGCCGTGGGTGCCGCCAAACCCTTTGGAAGTCGGATCGGCCCCTCGGCTCGGCAAACCGAGATTGAAACTGTGGGCTCCAATGGTAACAAGGCAGCACTCGCCAATATGAGTTTTTACCCTGGCGACAATCCCCGAGATGTGGACGGCAATAAACTTCCAGGAATGGGCCACACCCATATTTTAAAAAGATTGCTCCAAGAACTTCCTAATCCCGATATGGGCACCAACGACTTGCGGCCTTCTATGAATTCCTCACCCAATTGCAGTTCGGGTAGCCCCGACTTTATGTGTATGGTTTTAGCGCCTACGCTTTACGAGGGATTTTTTTGGAACGCCTTTCCTTACTCTCCAGGTGGAATTGAAGAAGCCTTTACAAAAATTTTTGGGGGCGTAGGGCTTGCACTAAGCCAGACTTTCCCTAGAGAAGGGCAGTTTGGAAGCCCGAATAGTAACGTTGCGGGCGGCGCTTATACGATGAAAGACCGCAATGGCCGTGGTGAAAATCCAGCCTGGCATGCCACCACTTACATTGGAGATAAATTTGCCGTGGGAGGCAAGGCCGCATTCTTTGCCGATAAGCATTCGGGCCTTTCCTCTTGGTCGCCCTCACTTAATCCCGCTTCTTTTGTGAATACCGATACCCTAAGTCACGGACGCATGGGATACTCCATTAAGCTTGTGAGCTTAAACGAAATTTGCAGTGAAATTAACGAAGGGGGGAGTGCCTCCATTCCCAGTCCTTTAAGTTCCTATTGTGATAGCTCGGAAGGGGTTTTTCACTAATGAGTATAAAAAAAACCAAAGGCAAAGACGAAGCCTGGGCTAGTCAAAACGCCACGGCCACTCGAACAGAGTTGCAAACCTCTCTTGATGAGGCCGCCCAAGAACTCTTAAAGCAGGCTCATAAAAACGAGCCGGCACTCATCGTGGTCCAAGGCGAAAATATCGGCAGAGTCATTCGCCTAAAAGACGGCAAAAATGTGATTGGCCGTCATCCTGATTCCGATATTCAAATGCAACAACGAGCTGTGAGTAGCGCCCATGCCGAAATCCGGGTGGCCGAGGGCTCGGTTATTTTGGAAGACCTTAAGAGTACCAATGGGACCGTATTAAATTCCGATAAAGTCAGTCGTCCGGCCGTTCTTCAGGCCGGAGACCTTATAAAAATTGGGTCCTTTGTGTTTAAATTTGTAGATAACCAGCTTGATGCGAGTCTTGCGGAGTCTCTTCACAGTCAGTCTACTTTGGATGCCCTTACCGGAGCCTATAACAAAGCCTATGTGACTCGGGCCTTAGCTTCCTCCATGGACATTGCTAAGGGAGGCTTTCCCTTGAGTGTGATTATCTTTGACCTCGATCACTTCAAAAAAGTGAACGATGTTCACGGCCATATTGCAGGCGACTATGTCCTTAAAGAATCCTGCCGCGTGATCAAGGATTCCGTGGTGCGATCTGACGATGTCTTGGGTCGCTTTGGTGGGGAAGAGTTTTTGCTGATTATGCCAGACAGTCCCTTAAAGGTGGCTATCGGAGTGGCGGAGCGAATTCGAAAAACTTTGGAATCCCACCCCTTTGAATTCAACAATGTAAAAATCCCCGTGACGGCTTCCTTGGGTGTGATCGCCTGGACCCCGCAGTATGAAGACCCCTCTAAGTTTTTAGAAGCGGTAGACCAACTCCTCTATAAATCCAAACAAGGTGGGCGAAATCGGGTTAGCGGACCTGATCACGAAAAATAATTGACCCCCCTCTCTGCTAGCGGCTAGTTCCTTTCAGATGAGATTTTTTCTAAGTCTGGCACTATTCTCATGTGCCTTCATGAATTCTCGAGCCTATGCTGTTTGCGCCTTTCAATTCCCCGATAAGCTTTTTGATGTTTTTACTAAGGATCCCAAATTTTTTGAAGATCGTAAGGCTGAAATTATTGAGTCTCTGGGTAGATCTCGCGAGTCAGGATATCATAAGGGGCTTGGATTTCGATTAGACCCGGACCAAAGTCTTATACTGGATGGCCATAGTTTAGATGTGTTTTTTCTAACCCATTTGGTCAACTCTAGAGAGATCGAAGGCTTTTTAAAAGAGATAAATTGTTACAAAATTCGCCTCGAGTTCACAAATTTCAAAGCTTGGAGTTCGCTGCCTTTATATATTGATGCCTTTGCGGGCTACGAGGGAAAACCCTATTACAGTGTGGAAAGTTTTTTAACAAAACTTGCCGATCTTCGAGCCTTCTATGCTCGAAGGCGGCTTAAGGAGCTCTTGGGTTTTGACCTCGGTCTCATTCTTGCAAATATTCCTCAGGTGGCTCCTGAACTGGATCGAATATCAGAAGAAGTGCTGGGCTATCTGGGTTATCAGTTCAACCCTATGGCAGAGGAAGGAAGCCAATTCTTTTTTCACAACCCCACTTTAAAGTCGGAAGACTCAGACTTTGAAGCCGCCCAAGAAATTCTCGCAGCTCTAAAGAAAATTCAAGAAATTGACTTGCCGCTTGAAGTTTCGGACCTGCAGAAGGGCTCACGTATGGCGGGGAAAATGACTTTGAATGGAAAAACTTCTCTCGAGGTAAGGCCTCTTTTCATCCATCTCGTGAATAGGGTGCACAACGAAGGCTATCGTTACAATCCAAGATCCAGAACCTTTGAAAAACTCTAATTTGACCTCAGCCAATGCCTTGCGTTACAAGCCTCCTTTATGCGTTTTAGCAGTCTTATTTTCTCCTTGTTTCTGGGACTTTTTTCTTACTCCGCTTTTGCGAACCCCTGTGCCGATTCTTTTCCCTCAATAGCAGCGGCGCGCTGGGGCGAACTTGTCAAAGCGAGTGCTGAAGCCCAGCACCACGACCGATCTGAGCAAGGGCCTGCATTCGAGATTTCAGAGCGCAGAAAACTTTCCCTAGATCCGGTGCTTGTCGCCATCCGAAAAAAGGCGAGCTCAGAAAAGACTCCCCTCCCTGCACTCTTAGATTTCACCCATGGGCGGGTCTTAGACCTCAAAGGAGATGGCCCCGATCTCAATCTTCTAGCCTGGCTTTTACACTTGGGAATTTGGAATGAATTTTTAGATTCTATAGGGGTCTACAAGGTTCGTGTTCATTTTTCTGGCCTCAGTGAAGTGACAAAGAAGAATGTTTGGGTGGATATTTTTCCAAGTCTGATTACTGATGGGCGCAGCTCAGGGAAGACCCTTTCATTCTTCCACCATTCGTCCGAATCACCGCCAGAAAGCGTTGAGGTGGGGACTCTTCATCTTAGCGACAGCCACGATTTCACGGCTTTTGTAGACGAGATATTTAAAAGCCCTAAGTCATATAAGCGTTTCTATGCCCGGCAAAAGATCACCCAACTTCTGGGTTTCCCTCTGGAGGCAGTCATGATTCACGATGGAACTTCACGAAGTGATCCTGATGATTTCGCGAACATTTTATTGGGCTACCTAGGTTATAAGTTTAATCCTCAGGCCTCCCAGGATGAGAGTTTTTACACTTATTATCCCGACCTACGCACGGTTGAAAATGACCCGATTATTGGCAAGCAAATATTTGCAGCATTGCGCAGTCTAAAAAAATTAAATTTAGCTTTTTTTCACCCTCTGGCAGCTCCAAAGGACTCACTAAAAATTCAAAACGCTCATGAAATAAAAAAGCTCAGCCTCCTTCTTGCGAAGAATGCTGAGCTTCCCAATCCTTTAGCAGCCTTGGATCCCTTGGCCGCAGTCCCGGTCTCACTTGCGAGAAATCCGTCTCCGCTGAAAGTCTATCCCATATTTCAATTCATCTTTGATGAGATTTTGGAGCGCTTGCGCTTTCGTTATGAGCCGGGTCTAGAGGTCTATCTCAAGCGCTAATTATTTTTTAGCGAGAGTAGCGGTGGGCTGAGCGAGCCACACGATCTTGGTGGAAACCTTGATTTGTTTTACAAATCGAGTTCCACCCAGTTCTTCAAACTCAAAGACAAAGGAATTTTCGCGGTCGAAGTCTGAGAGGGCGCGTTCTTGCACCACTTGGGCATTACTTTCTTGTACCAAATTGCTGAAAAGTCGCTGAGAAAGCGCGCGATCAGCTTGCTCGCTCGTGGAGTTCATCCGTTGAACTTGAATTTCGCGACGTTTCGCGCGGATCGAATCCTTCGATCCGGCAATCGTCTTTGCCGACTTTGCCACGAGCTCCGCTCGGGCCTTTTCAATTTTATTCACACGTTGAGACAACTCAGCTTTTTCTGCCGAGCTTAAATTTAGGAGGAATGCTCCGTTCGAAACATCCTGTTTCGAACGGTGATCCAACGAGGCATCGCTTGACGGGTCCCGAGCACCTAGGCTCAGAAGCGTCTTCACGTCCTCTACCGAGAATACAGCTCTACCTTGAACTGAAGCGGAGTGAGCTCCATCCTTGGAACTATCCGCAGCTTGGCTGGAAGAAAAACTTGCAAAGGCCAGGGCTAAAAGTCCTAACTTTCGAGCTTTCAGAAGTTCCTTCTTCATAAACTTCCATCCTTATCTGATCTTTCGATCGTTGCTGCGGCCTCTTTATTGAGGTCACTCACGCCGGTTCTCTTATGCAGGACCGGGGCCAACCCCGAAAATACGGCTTTTGTGAATGGTTGAGAGCACTTAGTAAAATGACAAGAAAGGTAATATCTGTCGAAAAGATCTACACAATCTTAACAATTGGAGGGATTTTTGAAGGGTTGAAGTTGTGGGTCTCGGCAAGTGTTTGAAGGCATGGAGTCTTTTGCGTTGTGCCGTTTTTTGCGCGCAGCTGTCGAAGTTATGGGCGGGGTGTCAGCTGGTGGGGCGGATTGGCTCTACTCGGATAAAAATCGGCAGCTTATTTGTTGACTTGATATGACTCGCCGCAATATTGCGTTGGACTTATGAGAATAAAATCTTACCTTCTTAGTCTTGGATGGTTCCTTTCTTTCAGTGTTTTCGCCAAAGAAAAATGCACTATAGAAGTGAAATCGGTCATCCCGATGTCTAACGGAGGCTGGAGCCTGGAGACAAAAGTGAGAGCTGGGGTTTATATTTCTGAGGTTTCTACATGGCAGGATTGTTACCGACTCGCCTTAGACGCTGCAAAGAAGCTTGTAGATAAATTTCCAGTGGAACTGGGTGGCACCAAGGATCAACCCGAAATTATACGGGCCCAAGCTTATCTCTTTGTAAACTGGACCTTTAACGACGGGTATATTTTTGATTCTAGCGGCAAGGTTACCAAATATACTGATGACGATAATTTTCAACTCGGGGATCGCAGGAAGTTAGAAAACGGTTCTTTCTTCGAGTAGCTCCTTAAACTACCAAATCTCGTGACTATTGCCCACCAGCCCCTAGAGATCTAGAAGATCTGCGGATGGAAGTGGAAACCCCTAAACAGCCCCCTCGTTCCATCCGCCTCCTCGACCCTGCCGTTATCCACCGCATTGCCGCAGGCGAAGTCGTAGACCGTCCGGCCTCCATCCTAAAAGAACTCGTTGAAAATTCCATCGATGCCGGCGCTACCAAAGTGCGCATCACTCTCATTGACGGAGGCCTAAGATCCATCCAAGTCGAAGACGATGGCTATGGAATTTCCTTCGATGACCTAGGCCGCTGCGTACAGCGCCATGCCACCAGTAAAATTTCTACCCTCCAAGACTTAGAAGAGATTTCAAGCCTTGGGTTTAGGGGTGAAGCCCTATCGGCGGCGGCTAGCGTGAGCCACCTCATCATCGAAACTTTTAGTGTGGCTTCCGGAGCCTGGGTTTTAGAAGTCGTGGGCGGCGATCGAAAGGAAATTGTTCCCGGCACTCGAAGGCTGGGCACAAAAATTTCTGTAAACGATTTGTTTTTTAATATTCCTGCACGCCGAAAGTTTTTAAAGCGTGCGAGTCTTGAGGCTTCTGATTCGGTCGCAACCTTGGAATTTATGGCCCTAGTTTTCCCGGAAATTTTCTTTGAATGGTACATCTTAGGTGCCGATGGGGAAGTGAAGGAAAGTCGTAAGCTCCAGCCAACGACTTTGGCCCAACGCTTTGCTGAAATTTCGGAGCTTAAAGCCCAAATTCTAGAGATTCAGCACGAGAAACTAGATGATGGCTTAAAGAAAGTCGAAATTGTGGCGGCCTTCCCCCCTGCGGCTAGTGCTACTCAAAAGTCTGTGCGACTGGCCGTGAATGGCCGAGCCCTTATGGACAAGCGCCTGCCCTATGCTCTGCGCGAAGCCTATGCGGGCCTTATTGAGATTGGCCAATTTCCTTGGGTTTTTGTCCGAGTGCAGGCCGATCCTTCCGTCATTGATGTAAACATTCATCCGCAGAAAAAAGAAATTCGCTGGCCCCAGGGCTTTTCACTGCCAAGTTTGGTCTATCACTGGATTCGACCTCACTTTGAGTCCAAGGCTCCCGCGCCCCTTCCTCAGGTGGAACAAGAAAACTTTTTTGAATCGGCGGAAGTTAAAGCTCCATCCGCTCCCATTCAGATTTCCGCTGGAGAGTTCCTCAGTCCCTCGCGTGAATTTTCTGTACCCACGGCTCCCCCTACTTTCGTTCCCAGCGAAGCCGAGCCCGAAAATTCGGTCCCCCGCCTTCATCCCAGCCAAGCTCAGCCTCCCTTTCGTTTTCGAGAACTTCGAGTGGTGGGTGAGGTAGGTGCCGCCTGGATACTCTGCGAGTCGGCACAGGGAATGGTGGTCATCGATCAGCACGCAGCTCATGAGCGGGTGCAATTTGAACGCATACTTGCGCGACCCGAGCTTTTGCGTCCTAGAATGCTTCTGATTCCACTGGAGCTTAAAATACCGCTCAGTGCCCAATCTTACCGAAAAGAGCTGGTGGCCGCCCTCGAATCCCTGCACTTTGAAATCGCCGATACCAGCACAAAAACTGTTTTAGAAATTCTAGCCGTACCCGAGGGTGATCGAAAAATTTCCTGGAGTGACTGGCTTAAAAAAGCCTTTGAACTTTTGCGCGAGGAATCTTCTGTTGAATCCCTGCTTTCGCAGTTTAAATCTCAGGTTGCGGCCTCCCTGGCTTGCCATGGGAGTGTCCGTCGCGGCCAACGCCTAGGACTTGAATCCATCAAGTCGTTACTCGAGCAAATGGACGAAGTTCGGTGGGGTGGGCTTTGTCCCCACGGGCGCCCCCTTTGGTTTGAGCTCAGTCACGAAAAGATTGAAGAAATATTCCACCGTAGCTAAGACAGTTATAGTGATTTTATTTCTCGAAGATATCTCCCAGTGGAATGGCCACGGCATTCTTTCCTTAATGGGCCCCACGGGCTCTGGCAAAACCTCACTTGCGCTCAACTGGGTGCGAGAGCATTGTCCTGACGATCTCAAACATCCGCTCCTCGTAAGCTTAGATTCGGTCGCGATCTATCAAGGCCTTGATATCGGTTCAGCCAAAGTGCGTGGTTCTGATAGAAGTGACTTTGATTGGGTGGGGCTAGATTTGTTTTCCCCTCAGCAACGGGCCACGGCCTCCGATTTTATTCGTAAGGTGGAAACTCCCATTCGCTTTGCATTGCAAAATTTACGACCGGTTATTTTTGTAGGCGGCTCTCACTTTTATGAAAGGGCTCTGCTTGAAGGGCCAGCCCCTGGCGAGGCCTCAGATTCTGAGTACCAACGTGAGCTCTCGATATTGACCAACGAAGAGCTGAGCGAGATCCTTTATAAAATCGACACGCGCTTTCGTACCAAGGCCCACCCCAGTGATCGTTACCGGCTCTGCAGATTTTTAGATTTGGCCGAGCGCCAAAAGCTTTCCTTTGAGGAACTTTTTGAGGCCGAGAAGGACCGTCCTTTTCCGGTGCCCCTAAGACGAATGGCCGTAGGTCAGGATCTTGGTGTTCCCGCACTACGCGATCGTTTAGGTCAGCGTATTGAGGAGATGTTCGAAGAAGATTGGATTTCCGAGGTGCAGCACCTTATCCACGAGTATTCTCCCCAGGGGGTCGGCACCCTTCCTGTTCCTGCTCTGGCGTCTGTGGGCTACCAAGAAATCTGTGATTATTTGCAATTTGTTCGGGATAAAACAGCTAAGATTTCCAATGGCGCAAACCTCAGCGCTTTAAAGAATTTGATTCTCACTCGGCATTTGCAGCTTGCTAAAAAGCAGCGTACTTGGATTCGCGGACTGCAGGCGAAGATTAATTAAATCCGCTCTACCGAAATAATTCCGGCTAGAGCTTCTAGGTTTTTAATACAGCCCGCCAGCTGAGCCTTGTTTTTCACCTGCAAATCAAAGGTGCCCACGGCTCGCTTATCGGCATTCACGCGGATATTGAGGGATTTAATATTCACGCCCTCAGCCGAGATCACTCGCGACATTTCGTTCAAAAGTCCTGGAGCATCCGTACAGAGCACGCGAATTTGCACATCTCTGAGCGTTCGGTCAGCCTCGGATGCCCAGGAAACTTCCACCGAACGATCTCCGTCCATGTCCAAAACTTTTTTACATCCCAGTTTGTGTACCGAAACACCGCGCCCTCGCGAAATAAAGCCAACAATCTCATCTCCAGGGAGCGGGTTGCAGCAGCGTCCGAAGCGCACAAGAATGTCATCCAGCCCCTGAATGCGCACCATGGTTTTGGTTCCGGTGCCTCGGCCCTTTGCACGACTAAATATCTCGGAAATCAGTGAACCCGCAGCTTTTTCTTTGTCCTCGGGTTGGGGTGTTTTATCCGGAAAGAGTTTCTGTACCACCCGTTCGGACGGAGTTTTTCCGTAGCCTATCGAAATGAGCATCTCGTCAAAACTCGCAAAAGAAAGTTTGCCTACGGTGGCATCAGCATCTTTGGATTTTTCAAGTTTTGGCAGGGACTGTCCATAGCGGCGAAACTCTCGGTCTAAGAGTTCTCGGCCGATCACTTTAGCGCGGTCGCGTTCTTCCGTGCGAATGTACTGTCGAATCTTGGACTTCGCCCGGCCTGTTTTTACAATCTTAAGCCAGTCTTTACTGGGCTTCTGAGTCCCGCTGGTGATGACTTCCACGGTGTCGCCAGAGCGCAGTTTGTGCTTAAGCGGAACCAGGCGTCCGTTAACCTTGGCGCCGGTGCATTTATTCCCTAAGTCCGTGTGCACCGAATAAGCAAAGTCTAATGGGGTAGAGCCCATGGGGAACTCCAAGAGTTCTCCTTTGGGTGTGAAAACATAAATATCTCCCTCAAAAAGATCGAGCTTTACGCTCTCTAAAAATTCGGATGCGTTTTGTACGTTTTCCTGGGCATCCAAGAGCTGGCGCAACCAATGAAAACGGACCTGATCTTTTTGGCTGAGTCGACCTTCCTTGTATTGCCAGTGGGCGGCAATGCCCGCTTCGGCCACTCGGTGCATTTCTACCGTGCGAATTTGGATTTCCAGGCGCTCACCAAAGGGACCAATCATGGTGGTGTGCAGCGATTGATACATATTGTTCTTGGGCATGGCGATGTAATCTTTAAAACGCCCCGGTACGGGCTTAAAGAAGGAATGTACCACTCCCAAAACTTCATAACATTCGGCGATAGATCCAGTAAGAATGCGAAAGGCCACAATGTCGTGCACATCTTCAAATTGCATGTCGCGACTTTCCATTTTTTTATAAATGGAATAAAAATGTTTGGCTCGACCGACTATTTTAACTTTCAGTCCATACTCATCAACTTTTTCAGTAATGATTTTTATTAAAGTTGCGATGTACTGGTCGCGCTCAGCCTTCTTTTTCGAAACAAGTTTGGCGAGCTTGTAGTAAATTTCTGGCTTTAAATAGCGCAGACTCAAGTCTTCAAGCTCAAGTTTAAGCCACGAAATCCCAAGTCGATTGGCCAGGGGAGCGTAGATATCTAATGTTTCTTGGGCAATGACTTGTTGTTTAGCCGGGCTTAAGTGCTCAAGAGTCCGCATGTTGTGAGTTCGATCGGCCAGCTTCACAATGATGACTCGCAAATCTTTAGCCATTGCCAAAATCATTTTTCGGAAGTTTTCGGCCTGCTTCTCATGGCTCGACTTGAAACTGATCTGAGAGATTTTAGTCACCCCATCCACCAGCTGCGCCACTTCTTGGCCAAACTGTGCCTGGACTTCTTGGATGGTGGTGGCTGTGTCTTCTACTGTGTCGTGGAGCAGGCCCGTCACAATGGTCGGCAAGTCCATGCGCATGCTGGCCAAGATGAGGGCCACGCTGAGGGGGTGCATGATATAGGGCTCACCAGACTGGCGCTTTTGTCCTTCGTGCAAAGAAACCGCAAAGTCATGCGCCTTGGCCAGAAGACCCACGTCGGCATCAGGGAAATAACCCAGAATGCTTTGCTTTAAGAGTTCAAGGCTAGGCTCAACGACCTTTTCCTTCATAGTAAGTTTAACTGGAGGCTTTGAGTCGTTTGCGAATGATGGATTCAATTTCGAGAGCGGTTCGGTCTAAGCGGTCATTCAGCACCTGATAGTCAAAGTCTTGGGCTTGGGCGATTTCTTTGCGCGCATTCTCGAGGCGACGGCGGATGTCGGCTTCCGCCTCTGTGCCGCGTTTTCGCAAGCGAGTTTCCAAAACATCAAAATCGGGAGGAGTTAAAAAAATCGTTAGGGCCTGTGGAAAGCTTTTCTTGATCGACTTGGCACCTTGCACATCAATGGTTAAAAATAAAATCTCACCTTTATCTAGGGCAGACTGAATGGATTCCTTAGGTGTGCCGTAACGATAGCCATGCACAGTTGCACTTTCTGCAAAAGCATCTTTAGAGAGGTTCTGTTCAAATTCCGCATCGGCGATGAAATGATAATCTTGACCTGGGATCTCAGTGCTTCGTTGTGGACGGGTGGTGACGCTGATGGACCTACGAGAGTTTTTCACAAGGCTTAAAAGCTCGTTAGCCAGAGTGGTTTTTCCACCGCCACTGGGTGCTGAAAGCACAACAAGTATTCCAGAATTTTTTTGTGGCCCCATTTATGAATGATATCACATAGCTTGGGTCGAGTTTAAAGTGATTTAAAGGGCTGACGTGGAATTTTCTAAACGCTCACAAAGAGTTTCGCGAGCTACGGCCGATAAAACCACATGGGAAGAGTCTAAAAAAATCACCGACTTCACCTTGCGGCCCTTGGTAGCATCTATGACGCGGTGCATTTTCTCTAATTCCTGACAATGCCGTCGCATGGGGTCTGAATCATAAGCCACGATGCTAATCACCCTTTGCTTAGGCACCACGTTGCCAAAGCCTGCGTCTAAGGTGGCGTTGGTAGATTTGGTGGGCATGAGGGGAGGCTAGTGCGGGAGTTGCCTGAATTCAATGCGATTGTTCAAGTAGAAGGGCGCAACTCGATAGGTTCTGGCTTGGAAGGGCGATATTTCTTGATTGCACCTCGAGCTTAAACCTATTTCTAAAACCCATGCTCAAGCACTGGCTCATAGGGGTAAGTTTTTCCAATTTTTTTTTATCCTCCCCTGCATGGAGCTATCCCTGTCCAAACCCGTTGAATCGTCAAAGCCCACACAAGTACTCCCCGATAAGCGGTCCCCTGAAACCTCTCTTTTATATTGAGTCCGCATATCTTAAGGGAGTGGGCGAGGCCATGCTGTCGGTGGGTAAAGGAAAATTCAAAGGAATATATGTTCTAGAAGGAAGGCTGACTCCTGGAGCAAAGATTGAGCAGTTAGGTTGGATTCACTCCAACTATTCTGGAGGCGACGATCCCTATGCCTTTCTTGTTCATGAAGTTCAAGTGGCTGAAGTGGCGCGCCAACGCGGAGTTTCCACGGCACTTCTTGAGCAGTTGATATCCTTGGAGCGCGGCGGACCTACGGGCTTTCCAGTAAAGACTCTTCTTTCCAGTGGACTCTCTGCTACGAATGCCGAGGTGGTTTATGAAAGCCTTGTTCCTCTTTTGGCCAAGGATCCAAAATTTCGCAAAGTGTCTTCCCCCTTTGAAAATTGGTCCCAGCAATTTACAAATTGTTGTGTGAATATTGACCTAAGTCGGCATCGAGCCGCTGTGATCACTGCCATTAAAAGCAGTTATTACTATCGCTCAGCCCGAAAGCTAGGTTTTGAATTGGATGAGACCCAACCCATTTCACCTCTTAAATTTACATTAAAGTGTTTAAGGGAAAACTGCGCTTAGGCAATATTAAGAGTCTGCTCTCGAATTTTTTCCACAGCCACCTTCGCCTCGATAATTTTCTGCGCCATTTGGGCATCGTGAAGCTTATTGCCTAGGGTCGTCCATTCTCGGTGAAGCTCTTGAGTGAGGAATTCTAATTTCTTGCCGCAGTTTTCAGGTGGGCTAACCAAAGTTTCGTCTAATAACTTCAAGTGGGATTCAATGCGCTGGAGTTCCTCACTCACCTCGCGCTTTTCGGCCAAAATAAGCCATTCTTGCAAAAGCCGATCATGCGAGGGGGCCTCTACCTTAAAGTCTTCAGCCAATTTTTCAATTCGGGCCTTGTAGTCTTTCTCCCAAATATCTCGGGCCTTCGGCAAATCCTTGGTGAGAGCTTGGCTCCAGCTGCGAATATCCTCAGCACACTTCTGTAAGGCCGCCGATATTCCCGCACCCTCTTTACTGCGAGACGCTTGCAGAGCCTCCGCAATTTCTTCTAAGGGTTGCTGCAATGAAATTTCTTCACTCTCTTCGCCTTCTTCGCTTTTGAGCCACAAATCCGGGAAGCGTGCCAAAATTAAAGCTCGCACCGGGCTTGGTAGAACCTTCCAAGACCAAGGCCCCCCTTCGTCAACGGCCGCAGCCAGTCGACTGAAGAACTCGACGACAGTCTTATTCTGCTCCCTGCGGCTGGGAGAAATATCTTCCACCCAAAAATCTAAAGAGCCTCGCCCTAAAGCTTTCTGAAAAATATTCTTTGCCAAGGCTTCAAAGGGCAACCACGCACGAGGGCTTTTCCAGCGGAGTTCAAGAAATCTGTGATTAACCGATTTCAAATGCAGGCGGTATTTGTGTTGGCCGATGTCGCGCTCAATCACGGCATAGCCAGTCATTGAACAAAGGGATCTTTTGGCTGTCATGGCCGTCCTTAAGCGTCTTGGTAGTGACGCGAATCAATGCGTCGGTATTTATTAAATTTAGCCTCGCGACGTAAAACGGGGTCCATAGCCGTGAGCTCTTCCAAATGAAATTGCAGCCGACTCAAAATAATTTCGCTCATGAGCTCCAAGGCTTCCTGGGCCCCATTGCCAGGTTCCCCCACCACCTCATCACAAATCCCCAATTTAAAATTCTCTGCAGCGCTGATTCGCATCGCGGCTGCTGCCAACTTGGATTCACCGGAATTTCCCCAAAGAATCGCGGCACAGCTCTCGGGCGAAATCACAGAATAAGTTGAGTTGGCCAACATCAGTAGGCGATCTGGCACTCCAATGGCCAGAGCTCCGCCGGATCCCCCTTCACCTATGACGAGGGCGACAGAGGGAACCTTCAATTGAAACATTTGCAATGTGGAATTGGCAATGGCTTCACTCTGTCCGCGTTCTTCCGCTCCAATTCCAGGAAAAGCTCCCGGAGTGTCAATAAATGTCACGAGCGGTTTGTTGAATCGCTCAGCAAGTTCCATCACGCGCACAGCCTTGCGATAACCTTCTGGGCGAGCCATGCCGAAATTCCGCTCGATTTTTTGTTTGGTATTGCGACCCTTTTGGTGACCAAGAAAAAAAACTCCGCGCTCTTTTTCTCCGTTGGGTCCTGCACGCAAAATTCCCGTTCCTGCTATGAGGGCGGCGTCTTCTGAAAAGCAACGATCTCCTTTGATCTCTTCAAAATCTACAAAAATTTTGTGCAAATAATCCAAAGTATGAGGACGCATTGAGTGTCGGCTTTTTTCCACCACACTCCACGCTTCACTTAAGCGATCGTTTGTTTTTATTGCGCCTGTCGAACGAGTATTCCCGTTGCTTGAGTCCGTCATTGATTTCTCCATTGAGGGAGGAATCTAATCTCATTTTTATATATTTGAAAAACAATCAAAAACACTGCTGAAGCGCGTTGAAAAAAAGATTCGCAACACATCAAAGTTGAAATTGCTTTTCAATGCCTTTTTTCTGAGGCTCAAAGAAAGTTGAATAAGCCAATAAATACATGGACTTGTGGCTCAAGCGGGAAATTTAAAAAAATAAGTAATTTATTTTTGGCAAAGCGTTGACACTTCTTAGATCGCCCCGTAATACCTCCATCACTCCATTGTTCTTTGAAAACTAAATAGTAAGACGATTTGGTTCAATTTTACTCCGTCAAACGAGTAGATCGAACCGTACGATGTCCAAAGTAATTCGAACAAAAATAGTTCGTGGGTAAAACCATGAACACAGGTTATGGCGCAATCCATAACAATTTAGCTAAAATAGTAGCTAGCAGTTTGTTCATCGTCTCAATGTAAAAATTAAGACAGATTTAAAAGCTGCCAGTTTCAAACAATTTTTTGAAGAGTTTGATCCTGGCTCAGAACGAACGCTGGCGGCGTGCCTAACAC
>CAYZFQ010000006.1:0-181600 GCA_964477895.1 uncultured Bacteriovoracaceae bacterium
GTCGGTGCATGATCTCAATAAAAGAAATCAAAGATTTAAAACATGAAATAGCAAAGGTTTTGGCTACACAAGACGAGATCGTGGACGTCATTAGAGATGAAATTAACGATCCCGTGGTCGTTAGTCTCGCTGAAGCCGTTCAAGATCGCATGGATAAAATGCGTCTAATCCTACTTGAAATAGAAAAGCGAGAAGAGAAGGTTTCATGATTAAACGCCTTCCATTGAGGGAATACCTCCTCGTTTTTGCGTCCATCGGAGTGCTGGTAGCAGTGCTTGTTTATATGATGTCGATGCAGCGTAATGCGCTTACTCTTGTTTCCGACTTGAGTGGTGAATGGAAGGTTGCGTTCGGAAAAACATTTGGAGAGGTAAAAGAATCTGAATTCCAGAAAGTAAATTTACCAAGCCAAAAAGATGTTGACTCAAAGGGTAAAGACTTTCACTGGATGCTTTATAAAAAAGCATTTACTACTCCTCGTTTATGCACTCGCTACGAAGGTGAGAAGTGCGCAATTTTAATATCTGAAATTGGCGACTCAGCTGAAATTTACCTCAATGGAAAACTTCTGCAAATTTCTGGTGGTCTGCCTCCGAATTTTTCATATGCAAAACACTATCCAGTCGTGGCTTTACTTGATCCAAACTCGCTGCGAAGAGAGCGTCCTAATGATCTTCTCATTAGGGTGTATGCCAGCAAGCAGCCAAGAAGTGGATTAAGAAACGCTCCTATAGGAATCGCTACTTATAAAGATGCTCGTTACTACTATATTAGTACAGTTACTTTTGATGTTGTAATTCCTATTGGCATTGCAGTTCTTTTAGCAGTCTTTTCTCTCTTATTTTATCGACTTACTAGAAAGGCCAGAGAATCACGCCCAATTATCGTGGCTTTTAGCCAGATGTGCATGGCGTATACAATTTACCTAGTTTTTGTATCGAACATGCCAAGGGAATTCTTGGCTCCTTGGCTTGCTGTTCACTTGCATTGTCTATTTAGATTTTTGTCTGACTGGACTCTTTTCGATGTCACTTGGAAAGCTTTTTCTCTGAAAAAGAACAAAGTGAAGTCAGCTTTCAATATCGTATTTGGAACAATCATCACAGCTGTGGCAGCTTCTACTATCTGCCAACTTTTCAATCCATTAGAATTTAGGGAAACGATTGGAACTCAAATTCCATATACAATTTCTGGCTACCTATTGTTTCTTGCATTTGTACCTCCTGTTTTAGGGATTGTCGCAAGCTTTATCTCTAAAGCACATGATCGACCCAAAATTTGGACCGCATTTTACATGGGCCTTCTCTATTTCCAAATCAACGACACACTCGTATTTATCGAAGCAATAAAGGGAATCTACTTTGTTAGGTTCTATCCCTTATTAGTTTCTATATTTTTGGGCCTAGAAGTTTTTGAAAGGTACCGTCGCGAAAATGAGAAAGAGAAAATAGATGCAGCTAAAATGCAGGTAGCTTGGGATACCGCAAACCAAGTTGTTCACGATATTCAGTCTCCACTGTCTGCTTATCGAATTGCCTTAGATATGATTAAAGATGAAATTCCAGAAGAAAGACGGGTTCTCTTTAGGGATATTTACTCTCGTCTGAGCGGAATAACTGCTTCGCTTTCTAAGCAAATGAAAATTTCTAAGGATATAAGCGATGTTCCGGAGCAAAGAAGCGTGCAGCCGTTATCTTCACTTCTTGATAGCCTTGTGGCCGAGAAGCGACTCGAATTTCAAGGTAAACTTGGAGTTAATATTCTTTTCGACATGAACACTCATAGTTATGGAGCCTTCTCTGCGGTAATGCCGAACGACTTCAAGCGTGTTGTTTCAAACTTAATCAACAATGCGATGGAAGCTACAATGAAGGGTAGCGTATCGGTTTCCCTTTCCAAAAACGAAAACCATGCTGTTGTTTCTATTGCGGATTCTGGAAAAGGAATGACCAAAGAAGAGCTAGGTAAATTGGGTATTAAGGGACTTTCTTGGAAGGAAAACGGAAGCGGCCTTGGCTTCAGCTTCGCAAAGAAATGCGTCGAAATCTGGGGAGGCAAAATTGAAGTAGAGTCGGAAATAGGTATCGGAACCACTGTTCATATTAGTCTTCCTACCGCAAATCCCCCCGATTGGTTCATTGATAAGGTGCGAATCTCTATAGATACGCTGGTCATTGTTCTTGACGATGATCCTTCAATTCATTCAAGCTGGGATAACAAGCTGAAAGCTTATGGAAAGAGCATAATGATTAAACATTTTAGCGAACCCAAAGCTCTAAAGGATTGGCTTACGGATAATAACCCGAAGAACGTTATTTACTTTATTGATTATGAGTTCTTAAATTCAACTGACAATGGACTGAGTTTTATTCGTGAAAATAAACTTGAAGCTAAAGCTGTTCTTGTAACTAGTAGAGCCGATGAAGAAACGATTAAAACTGCCTGCTCTACTTGTTGTGTGAAACTTCTTCCAAAAGCAATGGTGTCGAGCATCCCTATTGCTACCACCGAAAAGATTAAACCCGATGCCGTCCTTGTCGAAGATGACGAAATGGTGATTTCAACATGGCTTCACTCGGCCAAGCGATACAACCGTGATTTGAGAGCTTTTTCCAATAGACTTGACCTTCTCTCACAAGTTGATCGTTTTGATTCCGAAACTGAGTTTTATTTAGATAGCAGACTTAAAGATGACCGTGGCGAAGACGTCGCAAAAGTTCTCTTTAACAAGGGCTTTCGTCACTTGTATATCGCCTCAGGAAATACCGATTTGAGCCCAGACATTGAACTTTTTGTCGAGGGAGTCGTTTCCAAAACTCCTCCGTGGATAAGAAGAGAGAAGTAAGCAAGGGCAAGATAAAAAAACTTTCTAGTATGACGAAGACGAAGCTAAGAAAGCTTCGAGGTCAGGGTAGGACTGGAATATAGGCAGCCAGTAGGAGCCTTTACCCACGTTTTTTCCAGTGCCGAAAATTCTTCCCGAGCAGTAAAACTGCTATTGGATTTATACAATTATCCGAACGTTAAAAAGTCACTGGACGAATCATTAATTCATACCGTTTTCAAATGCTACGGAGCTACTAAGCGTTAACGCAAATTTAATGAGTTGCAAGCAGGGCAAGCGACTTGCCTTGGTACTACTCAGTGCCTGTTATCAAAGGCATGATGGATAAAGACATGAAGGAGGCAAGGAAACATCTCGATGTGAGCGGTGGGTTTCCATTTGGTGGGCACGGGAACCCCATCGAAGACCTAAAAGCGATAGCAGAATCCATCTTGTCGGATAAAATGCCTCCTAGAAGTTATAGAGTCGCAGTCTACATCTTCAAAAATCTCTAACTGAAACACCGTGAAAACTTTTTTAGAAAAGAGTTTTATAGCAGACGCGATCAAACGACCGAGTCCAGTCTCTTTAGTTTTTTTAAACTAAAACTTTCTTTGACTCACTAATGTGTGAAGACGGGTCACTTTGATGATCAGTAGTTTTTTCTTTTGATGTAAATCTCGCTCCTAAATTATTTGCCCAAACTCTGAATCTATCAATGTAAACAAAGATAGAAGGGAGAACGATGAGGGTTAGAACTGTTGAGAGCGCAACACCCGCAACAATAGCAACTCCCATGGAGGTTCTGGTACGCGATGCTGGATTTAGCCCATAAGCAATTGGTAGAGTACCTGCGATAAGGGCAAAGGAAGTCATAAGAATTGGACGTAGTCTAGTCTTCCCAGCTTCAATAATTGCGGCAAAGCGATCCTTGCCTTCTTCCATTAAAATTTTAGCAAAGTCGACCATAAGAATCCCATTTTTACCTGCAACACCAATCAACATAAAAAAGCCGAAGATGGCAAAAAGATTCAAGGTTTTTCCCGTTAAGTAAATTCCAAAGAAGGCACCACTTATAGCAAGAGGAAGTGAAAGCATGATAGTCATTGGCGTAATAAATGATTCATAAAGTGAAGAGAGAATAAGAAAGATAACGAGAAGACCAAAGCCTACTGCCACAATAGTTGAGGTCATCATCTTTGCCATATCCTCAGCATCTCCACCGAGATTTAGCTTTACTCCTTCTTCAGGTTTAAGTTCCCCACTGCTAATACTTGTCATGTAATCATTCATGACCTGACTTAGGCCAACACCAGGCGCGATCCCTGCTGATAGTTCAATGAAACGACCGCGGTTCATTCTCTCAATAGAAGCAGGACCAGTTGTCTCAGTTGCATCAGCAACATCGGCAAGTTTAATTAATCGCCTGTTAACGTTTGGAACAAAAACTTCATTATAGCTTGCCTTTAAATCTCTTTGTTCTTCTTTTAGGCGAACGCGAATGTCGTATTCTTTTCCATTCTCACGAAAGACTGCAGGCAATGCCCCTTCAACTTGTGCTCGAAGTTCAGCTCCCATCGTTTTTGTGTTGATACCAAATTCTTTAGCCTTTCCAGTTTTCACTTTAACCTGAAGTTCGGGTTTCCCTGGACGATAGTTGGTATCGGCATCAACGAGCCTCTTGTCTTTTTTCATGGCCTCAAAAACTTTCATCGAGCTTCGCTCTAATGCCTCTGGGTCCGGTGAAGTAAAGTTTAAGACGAAAGGTTGACGTCCAAAACCTGAAGTATCATATTTTTTAACAATAGGATTTGCCATTTCTTTATAGGAAACCAATTGCTGACGTAGAGTATTTCTAAAATCAGCAGTCTTAATTCCTCCACGCTTTTCATGTAGTTTTACAGTAAAGCTTGCTTTGTTAACCTCACCATTTTCATTACCAGAAAAATACATAGAGTATTTTACGATTTCATTTTTTAAGACAATGGCATTGACTTCCTTTGCAACTCTTGTTGTTTCATCAATGTTCGTTCCTGGAGCAAGCTCCAAAGTAATAAGCAATTCCCCTGCATCGTCATCCGGAACAAATTCTCCTGGAATTTTGCTGGCGACCATAAATGAGAAAATGAAAATTGCCAAGGTTGCACCAATGGTTGCTAAGGGTGACTTTAAAGTGAACTTTAAGAATCTTTCATAAACGTTTTCAAGCCATGTCTGAAAACGGTCAAAGCCTCTTACCATGCGACCAAGGGTTTTATCATAAAGCCCAGGATTTTCTGGAACATGTTTAATGTCATGGTGCTCTCCCCCAAAATATGCTGCCAACATTGGTATAATGGTAAGGGCAACAAAAAGAGAGATGGCCATAGAAAATGCTACTGTTAAACCAAAGGACTTTAAGAACTGTCCTATAGTTCCTGACATCATGGCAACCGGAATAAATACCGCCATAACCACGAGGGTGATTGCAATAACAGCCATTTGAATTTCAGCAGTAGCTCTCTTTGCTGATTCTTTTGAATCATAACCTTTTTCCATAAAGCGATAGACGTTTTCAATAACAACAATGGCGTCATCAATGAGAAGCCCTACGGCTAAGCTAAGAGCAAGAAGAGTTACAAGGTTAATCGTAAAACCTGCGACACTTAAAAAAACAAATGATCCAATTAAGGAAACAGGAAGAGAAAGAGCAGTAATCAAAGTCGATCTTACTGATCCTAAGAAAAAGAAAACCGTAATAATAGTCAGGATGATCCCGATAATTATGGTTTCATAAACGTCTAAAACGTTGTCACGAATTTTAATTGATGAGTCGATCATGATTTCAAGTTTCGGAGCAGTCTTACTACCTTTAAGTTCAAGGTTAATGTCTGAAACTTTTTTCTGAATATCTTCAGCAACTTTAAGTGTGTTAGATCCAGCCTGACGATAAACTTGAAGAATTAAAATTTTATTATCGTTTAAAAAACCGCGAGATTTTTCATCTTGAAGCGTATCAATAACCTGGCCTAAATCAGCAACTCTCGTTGGCACTTCGTTACCATAAAGATTTACAAGGGTATCGGCAACTTCAGGAACGTTAGAAAACTCTCCAACGCCTCTAAATACCAGCTCTTTTGAACCACGAGAAACCTTTCCGGCAGGAATGTTTTCGCCCATGGCACCAACCTGTGCTGCAACTTGAGAGACAGAGATCTCTCGGCTTTTGAGTTTATTTCTATCAAGAATAACGTGAATCTCTCGCTCACGGCCGCCGATAATTTCAATGGCCCCAACGTTATCGACTTGCTCTAAGCGTGGTTTAATGACTCGATCTGCGAGGTCAAATAGTTCTGCATCTCCTGCATCTTTTGCTGTTAAAGAAAGCATGATGATCGGAGAATCGGCTGGATCAAATTTTTTGATGATTGGATCATCTGCATCGTCTGGAAGATCTGCAACAGCAATATTTACTTTATCGCGCACTTCTTGTTCTGCAACTTGAGCATTTTTATTGTCATTAAACTCTACAATGATGATCGAGACACCTTCAAGGTTCCTAGACTTCAAGCGCTTGATGCCTGAAATAGACGAAATTCCATCTTCAAGTGGTCTTGAAACTAGATTTTCAATCTCTTGAGGACCGGCTCCACGATAAACAGTTTGTACGGTCACAACAGGAATAGAGACATCGGGAAATAAATCTACCGGCATAGATTTAAATGCAGTCAATCCAGCAGCTAAAATACCAATGATTACACAAGTAATAAATATAGGTCTTTTGATTGATATACTTGCTAAGTTCATCTTAATTTTCTCCTTGGTAGAGCTTCAGTTGTGACTCGAGTGCGATGATTTGAGTTGCTGATTGCAAACGAGCTGCTTGCGACTGACTAAATTCTTGTTCAAAAAGAAGTACTTGAAAGGTAGTTGTTCTTCCTTGTCTAAGTCTTTTTCTTTCGTTTTCTAGTTTTGATCTTTGAGCTGATTCCATTTCACGAGCAAGCTTCAAGGTCTCTTTAGATTCAATGAGACGCTCTTTTAAATCAAACCATTCTTGATCTTGTGTGTATTCAAGCTGCCGAACGCGAATATCGGCAGAGTTTTTAAGTATTCTTGCTCCAGCACGAGCAGCAGCTACGGTACTAAAGTCTAATGGCATTTGAAATACTAAAGCTGCGTGGCCAGAATCATGATTGGTTTTATAAGACTTATCAAAGGCTCCGGAAGCCTCAGTTGATCTTCCCTGAAGTGCGTAACCAGCCATCAAATCAAGTGTTGGCTTATTTCTCTCAAGGATTAATTCACTTGAGGCATGAGCCAATGCCGCTTGCGCGCGACTAGCTTTTACATCCAAACGATCCCCTGGTCTTTTATCAGGTAAATTGAGATTTTCTAAAATTTCGTAGCTTATTGCTTCAAGCTTAGGGGCTGCGGCACTACTTTCAATATTTAAATATCTATTAAAACTTCTCGTGAGTCTTTTCTCCTCATTAACAGATTGCTGAAGCTGAAGTCTGTAGGCTTCGATCAAGGCTTTGGCTTGAAGGACATCAGCACTCTCTCCAAGATTTTTCTTATGTTGTTTTTGCACGTATTGAAAAATATTTTTACTTGCACTCAAGGCTTGTTCTTGGATTTTCACTCTATCTTGAGCTGCAGAAAGTTGCCAGTAAGTTACCTCTGCCTCAATCATCAAATTTTGTGAAAGAGCGAGACTTGCATAACCATCAGCAATATTTTGTTGTCTAGCAACTTCTTCTTTAGCCCTTACTCCTCGGCCAAAGCCATTGGCCCATAAAGGCATCGTCATTTCGAGATTGGGGGAAAGATCCCAGTAGCTATCAGGATTAAACGTCGACCCTTCATACTGAGTTTTTGAGAAGGCATAATAGAACTTTGTCTGCAAACCAAAGCTAAATTGTTGAGTGATGCCTGCGCTATAAAGGTCACTATCAAGACGGTTATAAAGTTTCATTGGAGGAGTGCCAAGTTTTGTATCGAAACTTTTTTTTGCCTGTAAAAAGAAGTGTGGTGAAGTCAAAAGATCTGCCTCTCTAGCTACAAGGCTAGCTCCTTCTTCCTGAGCAAGGGCCTGTTTATAACGTAAATTTTGCTGCTCTACTTGGCTTAGGTATTCTTTTAGTGTCAGCGCCATGGCGTTAGAATTAATCATGGCCAAGGACCCTATAACTATAAAACTCTTCAACATTAGTGTCTCTTTCTCCAATGCAATCAAATGATTACTTGTATGCTGAAATAGTATTGTGCAGAATCAAGATATAATCAAGCGATTACTTGTTGAGTTAAGGTTTTTATTTAGATATCCTAAAAACAGGAGTTAGATATTAAACCACAAACCGCTAAGCCCCGAAAACTAAAGAATAGAGATCGAGCAGCCACTGAAAAAAGTATGCTTTTGGTGGCTGAGCAGGTTTTTTCTAAGTGCGGTTTTAAAGCGGCCACTACACGAATGATAGCCAAAAAAGCAGGTGTTAATATCTCCCTTATTGCCCGATACTTTGATGGAAAGTATGGACTCTTGATTAAATTTGTCGAACAAAGAGTACTAGGTGCTCACTATACTGATTTACCTTATCCCCCACAGGAAAATGTGACTGAAGAGTGTTTGAAGTTTGCTCGTCTTCGTGGTGAACGTTTCTTAGAAGACATCAACATGTTTAAAATTGTTATCGTTCAATTTCTTACGGATGCAAAGTTTCTAAAGCGCTTTCAACAAAGCTTGCCACTCTTTGAGAGCCATCCCCAGTTTGAAGAACGTTTGCAAAAACTAATAGATAGTAAAAAAATGAAATCGAATATAAAGCCTCAGCAAGTGCTAAAAACGATAGAAGACTATATGTTTGGCTTGATAATCAGCCGAGCTCTCGTTCACTATAAAGTAGACGAAGATTTTCAAAGAGATCAAGAACACTTTATTCGTAACTACTGTTTTTCAATGGAAAATGTTAAAGACTAGTTGATGAGCAAGTCTCTCATTCCTATACTAGAAACTCAAAGACTAACCCGACGTTCTAAGCTTCATGCGTGTCACTTCACTTCCGACAATTTATGTCCTACCGCCAATTCCAATTGGCCCAGGGCTTCGATGGCATCGGCTTGCGCACGCACCAAACCGCCACGAGAGCGAAAGAGATCTAACTCCGCATCGAGCATTTCTGTGTGGGTGCGTGCGCCTGATTTTACGGCCACACCGGCAAGACGTACGCTTTCCTCATGTTGGGCGAGGGAGCGCAGACGCGCTTTGTACAAAGAAACACTGTAATAAAATTTTCGTTTCCAGGTATCAAGTTCACGCGGCAAGTGTGCCATTTTTTTCTGGGTTTCGGCTTGCGCCTCGATCGCAGCGGCAGTGGCCTGGCGTTCATTGGCCCATGTGTGACCGCCGTCGAAGAGGTTCCATTTCAGCCTTAAGCCCACGGCCCAGGCTTGTTGGTAGTCATCGTTCGGCAAAACCGACGGACTGAAATTGCCGAATTTATAAAACTGTTCGTTAGCAAAAACTGAAATCGACGGCATGTAAGCGCCACGCGCGGCCCAGGATTCATGATGTGCAGCTTCATCGCGCTTGAACTGTGCTTGCAAGTCGCTGCGGTCTTCGACTTGAAAAGCTAAATCTTTCGGCACGTCGGTCTCTTTTAAAATCGGCAGGTCACCGATCAACGGGCGAGTATCGACAGTTGTCATACCGAGGATTTCCGTAAGGGCTGAGCGTGAAATGTATACGTTGTTATCAGCGGCTTCTTGTTCGGCACGAGCCTCTTCGAGAGTGGCTTCGATGCGCAAAACATCAAAACGCGAACCGTAGCCGGTACGTTCACTGAGTTTCGTTCGCAACAGATGCTCTTCGAGGGTTTTCACGTTGACTTGCGCTACTTCGAAAAGTTTCTGCGCAGCGAGGGCCTGAAAAAAAGCTATACGCACGCTTTGGTTGAGCTGAAATTTGGCGCGTTCAAAATCGAGTTGAGCGGCCTCGGTTTCCGCGCCAGCAGCGCGGATTCGCCGATAGCCCGCGAAGCCATCAAATACGGTGATTTCCGCTTCGAGATTCAGATTATCTTGTGGATATGCTGCCGCGAATTCCAGGGCTGAGCCGCCGAACACGACGTTTTCCTTCATATATGAAGATTTAAAATAATGATTATAGTTGGCACTGATATGTGGAAGGTAGGCCGACCAGGCGTCAAGCTTTTCCCAAGAGACTTTTTCAACATGGGCGTTGAGTTGTTTTAGTGACGGACTATTTTGCTCTGCCTCGCTAATGGCGTCGGTCACCGTTAAACCGACGTTGTCGGCAAAAGCAGCTGGGGTTAGTAGTAAAGCGATCAATATTATTTTTTCCATAATTACTCCAGATGTATTGGTTCGGCAGCGCCAGAATGTTTCGGCGGTCTGTTCGGTAGAAAAAATACTCCACCTAAAACCGCAAAAGTTATGATTCCACCGACTAGAAAAGTATCTTGAAAGGCAAGAACGCTAGCGGCTTTGGCAATACGTCCGCCTATCGTACTCACGGCCACGCGAACGCTTTCGGCGTGGGTGTAACCAACCTCATGAGCACGCGCCATGACTCGCGTGGCTGCCGTGTGAAAGGCTGGAGACGAAGTGGACACGCCACCAAGAACGCTTAGATGATAAACCGAGCGGCGGTGTAAAGTGAGGCTTAAAACCGCGATACCAACTGAACCGCCCACTTGTTGAACAATATTAATCATGCTCGAAGCCATGCCAGCTTTTTGTTTCGGCACGGCATTCATGGCGGTGGCAGTAAGCGGGGCGATGAGAAGTGCCACTCCCAATCCTCTGATGATGGTTGGAAAAATAATTCCCCAATTGCTGGTGTCGACATCGAGATGGCGGTACTCAAAGAAAAATAATCCGAGCAGTCCAAAGCCGATCATGGCTAAGAGGCGCGGACTGAACTTGTCACCTAGTTTTCCGCCGAGAGGCATGAGCAGACCCATAATCAAAGAGCCTGGAAGTAAAATCAGTCCGCTCTGCAACTCATCGAAGCCTTTGAAATTTTGTAAAAAGACCGGAAGCAAGAATGTTCCGCCATAGAGCGCTAGGGAGCGGACGGCGGTCATTAAAAAGCACGCCGCAAAAACCGGATCAGTGAGTAAGTTCAAATCCATGATGCGATCTTTCACTTGAAATTCCACCAGTAGAAATCCCGTGATGCCTATAAGAGCGAGGGTTACGCATGTGACAATATAGCTTGAGCCCCAACCTTCAGTTTCTCCTTTTGACATGGCCAGCAGAAACGTAACGAGAAATAGCGCCAGGAACAAAAATCCTGCGGCATCGAAAGGACGGTGCGCGCTTTGCGGGGGCTTGTCGGGTCTCAAGATTTTCATGGCGAAAAAAATCCCGATAATACCGATGGGTAAATTGACTAGAAAAATCGACGGCCAGCCAAAGCCTTTTGTGAGGTAACCGCCCACTGTCGGGCCGAATGCCGGTCCCATGACTGCCCCCATAGCCCAATAGCCCAGAGCTTTGCCCCGTTCTTTAGGTTCAAAAGTTTCAGTGATCATCGCCATACCAGTAGGAGTAATGGCCCCGCCACCAATAGCTTGAATCACGCGGGCGATGATCATTGATGGTAAATTCCAAGCGAGACCACATAGTAACGAGCCTACGGTGAATACAATTAAACTCGCAATATAAAGTGACTTGTGGCCCATTCGATCACGCAGCCATGCCGTCAGCGGCATGAGAGCGGCAAACGCCAGCATGTAACTCGTTATGACCCATTCAACGTCATCGAGACTCGCGCCAAAGTCGGCCATAATTGCCGGAATAGAAACATTCACGATGCTAGAGTCCAGGGCCGACATAAGTGTTCCGACCATCACGATGCCGAGAACTTGCCATTTATAGGTCTGCTCAATGGACGCTTTCATAATTACCTTCAGTGAACTCGAACTTTAATCTCGACGGATTGGCCCACGCGCAATTCACGTCCTGGGTGCGGATCCAATTCAACCTTAATCGGCACACGTTGGACTACCTTGGTAAAGTTACCCGCGCCGTTGTCACTTGGAATAAGAGCAAACTGCGAAGCTACTGAAGCGCGCACTTCTGAAATTTTACCTGTGAGTTCGCCACCTTCATCGATGGCTACATGCACGAGTTGACCCACCTTTACGTTTCCGACACTTGTTTCTTCGATGTTCGCGGCAATCCAGGCATTTTCGGAGTCGACCACGGTGAGCACGGTTTGACCGGGTTCGACGATGTTGCCCACTTCGGTGGTCTTTTGCACAATCACACCGTCCACGGGGCTGCGAATGGTGGTGTTTTCAAAAGCCACTTGAGTCAATTGCAGGTCGGCTTCGGCGCTATCGGCATTGGCTTTCGCTAGATCCAGTTCCTTCTGCGCGAGTCCGTGTTGTGCCACCATCACGTTGATGCGTTTTAAGTCACTCGCCGAGAGCGCCGCTTTGGCTTTCGCGCGTTTCAGTTGCGCTTCGGCAATGCGGTGATCCAGTTCGCCAAGTATGTCGCCTTTTTTAACGTGATCGCCTTCTTTGACATTGAGTTTAATCAGTCTACCGCCAACGGCTTCAGGAGCGACGCGCACGAGGGTGGCCGCTACACGTGCGTCGTCGGTTGAAACGTAAGGATGAAATAAAAACCACCAAGCTAGTATGCAGATCAGTGCAAACACACTGGCGGCAAGCGCAGTTATCTTGGTGCGACGCGTGCGGTACCAAGCCATTTTATGGTGAGTTGCGGGAGCGGTATGATTGGTAGCGGTTGACATGTTATTTCCTTTGTTCCAGTCCGGCCGTAACTTTGTTCAAGAGTTGAACAAGCGTTTTACGTTCATTTAGAGTGAGTGTTTCGTCGAGGCGCTTGCCTATGGATTCGCGAACTTCAAGAGCTTTTTGCGCCTTTAATCGCCCTTTTACCGTAACGGCGATGACTCTTTTGCGACGGTCCTCAGTCGAATTAACGCGCGTCACCCATCCGGCTCGCACTAGGGCCTCAACTGTTCGCGTCGTGGAAGCCTTGTCTGACAGAGTGCATGAAGCAAGGTCGCCCATCGTGCGAGGTGATCCCGAGATCTGATAGAGGATCTGCATTTGTTTCAACCCAAGATCAGCAGCTTTGAGTTCGATAGCTCCCAGTAGGCTCACCTGGCGGCGGAGTTTGGTGTAGGATTCTATTATCATGAAATTTGACATATCAACCAATATATCGACCTAATTAGTTGATATGTCAAGTATGTGGGGGATGCGTTTCGAAGTGATGGATGCCATTATTCAGCTCGGAAAATCGTTCCTCAGATACAGCAGCCTCACATTGGGGCTTTTCTTATTCGTGGTAAACGGAATCGTCATTAAAATCTGTGTAGCGCTTGTGCCTGACTTTGAAGTTACAACTTGGACAGCAGCCATTATCGACTACGATTTTTTGGAATAGTATTCAGCTGATTTGTAGGCTTAGTTACAGTTTAATTAATTATCTAAAATCCACTCTTGAATGTCAGAGATAACAATGTCTCGATCATTTCCAAAATAGAGATAGTGCTTGGAATCATAAGTACGCAATTCTTTTCTCGCGGAGTAATTTGAAAAAACTTCTTTTTCAAATGCCGCGTTATCGATAATAGCGTCTTTGTCTGCGGTTAAAGCAAAGAGAGGAATATCAACAGAAGCCGCCTTCGTTCCAATATCTTTTTTCATTTGATTTACCGCACGCAAAAAACTTGCCGTAAAACTTCTACGACTCATAGGATCGTCCTTAATCCAATCTAGAAAACTTCCTTCATCAACAAAGTGTTCATCTCGAATGGGCGAACGAAAATATTTTTCCGCCGGTGCCGTGAGGATTGCTAACTTCGTAAAAAGAGAATAGTCGCCTTCTTTTGTACTATGAGTTCCCGGAGTTGTAAGAACCAGCGAAGCAATGTTTGCATTATGATTGCGAGAAAAATAATTGAGAGCTACGACTGCGCCCAAAGAATTTGCCATCACATGCACAGGAAGACCTCTAGAATTTAACGATTGAAGATGCTGAAGAGCAGATCCAAAATCATCCATGAAGTTGTCAACACTATCGGCATGTCCGTGCTTGCCGTCACTCAAGCCAGACCCTCTACGGTCAAAAGCGAAGGAACTAATTCCCACATCTGCATTTTGCTCTCCACTCATGTACCAACCAGCATGACTCTGAAGACCGTGCACAACTAATAGCAAAGCTTTAGGGTCAGCCGCTTCGTAATACTCGCCATAAAGGCGAGTTCCGTCTTGCGCATTAAAATGTAATTGAGTTTTGGAATGTGCTGGAACACTCAATACGAAAACAAATAATAGAAAGCTCATTAAATAACTGCGATTCATAACCACCCCTTTTGGTAATATAGATATAGCAGTCCCCATGTGGTGTGCAAGGGTGAGACGACTCAGAGAGTTAGTCCGAAAGACCTAATATTCTCTTTTTATTTTGATGAAATTTGGATGCCACAATTGAAACTCGACGCCGTTCAGTTATTTTGACTATAGGCTTTACATTGCTCATGCGGCCTCTTTAATGAATTTTACGACTGCAGAAATCACTTCGGCGTCTTTCAATATTCGCCTGTGTCCCAATCCATTAAACAGTTTTCCTTTTGCTTTCGGAAACAATTCTTTCAACTTTTCGTATTCGCTAATGGGAACAGCTTCATCTTGTTCGTCATGTAATATGAGCAGCGGAGACTCGTGTCGTCTTCCATTCTTATCCCATTCATGAAAATCAAAAGATTCTATTGGGTAGCCGACCTTTCGCTCGAGTGCTTTAAACAAAGCCTCAACTGTGGCATCTCTCAAATGAAGCCTCCTTCCCATGTTATGAACTGCTGCAGACCATCTTGCTGGTGAAGCGATCATAATTGCTTTACCAACTTTCAATCCGTTGTTCATCGCCATAGCAATAGAAGCGGCTCCCATGGAATGACCAACAACGGCTTCAAAAAGTCCTATCAATTCTAAATCTTCCTTTAGTGCATTAGAAAACTCTACGGGATTTGTCGTCTTTCCAGGTGAGTCCCCATGCGCAGGACCATCCCAAGCAAAAACATGATAGCCAGCTTCCACGAGCGGTTTCACAAACGCGCCCAGCTGCGATCCGCGTCCTTCCCAGCCGTGAATCAAACAAACTTTCGGGTTTCCGTCTTGGCCCCAAGTCCAAACGGTTCTCCCCGTTGAAAGATCAACGCGTTTAGCGTCAACTAAAATATTCTTCTCCCAATGAGGTCGCTTGTAGCGGTTGGGAGTTATGAAAACTGTCGCGAGATAATTTCCTGTCGCTTTGGGTGCAAGCCAGTTGGCAACACACAAAAGAGCTTGATTGAGCTTGTCTTTGCGGTTTCTCATCCGTTCCTCCCGTTGAGCGTAATTACCGCTATGTGTTTGAAGATTTTATTCAACACTTTTTCCGGATCAGGACTTGCGCGAGCAATTTGAAGTCCACCTTGGAGACTTGCGCCTATGAGTGTCGCATGAATTGGAATTTCTGTAGCGCTGAGTTTCGTTAAATTTTCCAGTGCCGCATCTTTCAAGAGGCGAATGAGCCACTGATAGTGAACTGACATCATTTTTTGAAGTTCGGCTCGATTCGGTTTTGAAAAATTATTCCAATCAAGAAGGAGCGAGCCGCCGGGACAGACATTTTTTCCGTTGCAACTCATTTCGCGAAAGAGATCAAAATACTTCAGAAGTTTTTGTTTGGGCTTTAATTTTTTTGAATCAATTTCTGCAAACCAGGTTTCTATACGCACCGTGTAGTCTGCAACCATGCGCCCCGCTAACTCTTCTTTGGTTTTGAAATAGTGATGAACGCTGGCTTTCCTGATCCCCACAGAATCAGCTAAATCCTGAAAACTGAAGAATTGATAGCCCCGTTCTTGAAGCAACTGCTGTGCTTTAAGAAGGATCTTTCTTTCCGTCTGACCGTGATTCATGTAACCCCTCAATTACTATTATAACCTACCTATCAGTAGGTAGATAGTCTTGGCTAATCACATACAACCATTTATAGATCTTTTAGCTCGCGAGACTGCGAGCGTCTGCATAGCAATAAACTAACTAGAATTTCTGGCTCTGTGCCATATCATTCCTAACTGAAATGACACACTAAATTTAATTAACCACTTGATTAGCTATTTAAAATCACTTGTTCAGGATGGGATTATACTGATTTTATGGCTAAAGGTGCCGAAAGCCGTCAGAAGATTCTGGACGTTGCAACCAAGCTTTTTTCTACTCAGGGACTTAGGAATACCAATGTTCGCCAAATTGCGACAGAAGCCAAAGCGAATTCCGCTTTAATTTTTTATTATTTCGGCAGCAAGGAAAAACTTTTCCTTGAATGTCTCACTAAGTTCGAAAGCGAGCGCTTTAAAGTTGTGGGAGAGATTCTCACGGCACCTCAAGATAGGCGAGATTTTGAAGTGAAAATTAGCCTTTTTGTCCAGAATATGTTTGGAGTTTTTGAATCTAAGCGAGACCTCATTAGAATCCTGCATAAAGAGATCGACAACGAAAATAAACAAGCCATTAAAATATTTGAAACACATTTTCTTCCGGTTTCTGATCAATTCCAGAATTTTCTATCTCAGGCGCAAAAGAAAAAAATTATCGCCAGGGACGTCGACGTCAAAGCACTCACGTTTGATTTTTTCGGCATGATCAGCAATCCCCTTCGCAACGAAGTCATTTTAAAGTCCGTTTTCAAGGCAGAGTCTGCCAAGAACAGTATCGCGCACTTTTACAAGCAAGCGCAAACCCGCATTTTAGATATGTTTTTAAATGGAGTTCTTTCAGATGAAGCACTTTAGGTTCTCAACTACTAGGTCCAAAAAATTACATAGCGCCGATATTTTATCGAAACCTCTTTGCCTCTTCAGGAAGCACAGAAATGGACTTCCGTTTTATGTGAAATACATCCATCGATGCTTTTTAGATTCGTCCCACACAATCCGCTGAAGATAGCAGTTTCCAAATTCCTGAAAAGTCATCCCAATTTCTAAAAGTGATGCTATAGGTACGAGTTTTACAACATTGGAACCGGAACACTGAAGGATTACTCTCGGACATCAAGGTCTTTTTGGAGTTATGAACAACGCTGCCATTGGCTTGTTGCAAATGCCAAAAAGATTATGCCGGTATTCGTGAAAGGATCTCAAGCTTTGTTCTGGAAGTTTTAATCTTTTTGGTTCTCAAGCAATCTAATTGAAAAGAACTGTAAAACACATCGAAGAAGAAAATAGAGAAGTGAGGTACTCCATATCCAAACGGTCGTATGAGAATTGGAATCATATATTTCTATATCTTTTTCTAGCCGAGAAATTTCGTTGGACACTTTTAAAGTACTTCCTTCTAATGTTCGAGATACTCTCTCAAAGGCAATGCTCCCGCTTGTTACAAAACCGCGAGCATGAGCTGAGCTAAGTTGGCGCATGCTGTCGGACGAGGCGTTTAATTGAGCTTTTAGCTGCTTTTTCAACAATGCTATTCTCTCTTGTTTTTGTGCAACTTGCGTCTTGTCGGAGCGAACGGCTATGGTTTTTGTAATAGCCTGATCGACTTCCATAAGGGCAAATATCAATACATTGTAGGAAAAAAGCGCATACGCGATTCTTCTTATGGAGTGTCGCGTTGTCATGGCAGCGACGATGATGCAGATCTCAACTAAAAGTGCAGCCTGCCAAGCCATAATTGGAGTCGCACCTTTTGTGACATATATCGCTACAATGTCAAAGAGCAAGAACGCGGAAATCCAAACGCTCAAAATGACTCTGGCAACTTTGTGCAATTCAAGTTTTCGCAATTTCTGGCATTCGGTTTTTGATTTGGCATGACTATTTTGCGCGTCTTTTCTCGTGCGCTTTATAGGAGCAGTGCTTTTTCGTAGCTGATAGCGTATAGCATCTTTCTCTCTTCGGGAGAGATTTCTGATAGCTTCCTTCCCTGAAAAGTTTTCCCGTGAAAGCGAGTATGAGTGAATATATTCCGCTGCCCATTCGCTGAGTGGTCGCTGTTGTTCGATCTTATTGATTCCACTAGTAAAATTTACAATGCTCATGTTGTTTTCCTCCATACATTTTCCGTTACTTCACTTGCTGCTGAGATTTGTACCAGTGGAGGGCTGCGAGACTTCTTGCAATTTTTCCACTAGGTCTGAAGCCCCTAAATGATTGGGTAAGGTAATTCGCTATGTAAGTCTCTTGCTGTTCGGAGGTGAAAAATACTCTTTCAAATGCCGCTAAGGCCAGCGAATCACGTTCTTGGTTTTGTTTTTCACGCTGTTGTTCGCTAGCTCTATTTTGCTCGGTAATCAGGTGAATGAGGGCTCTATGTTCATGCTCCTGATGTTGCTTTTCAGCTAGTGCGAGAATGTTCTCCATGCTCGACCCGGTTGCAAGATAGCTCAATGGAAGCTTGAGGCGTTCTCCTGAGTTTGTTCCTCTTTTCATGGCATATTCCAAAGCGAGTTCAATCTGTGCGCATGTAAATTTCTCAAGAAGCTGGATTAGTCCGCGCTTTTCGACGCGCCGACAATGTGCTTCGGCCAACGATCCGATGTGTTTTTGCAGATTTTCTGAGACAGAAGAAGATTCTTCTAAATCTTCTTTCTTATTCTTTGTAATCGGATTGATTACGCTCCGTAATCGTTCTGATGACGCTTCGTAATCAACTTGATTACACTCCGTAATCATTCTGATTACACCCTGTGTGTTCTCAACTTGATTACACTGGGGCATTCTAGCGTAATCATTTTGATTACGCATCATTGGAGCTTCGGTGACATGCAAAATCTTGAACACGTCGCCGTGCTTGAGGTTTGATTCTGAAAGTTTTTCTATGAGTCCCTTGGCGATTAGTCCTTCTATGCCGCGCCCGACGTTTTGGTATAGCAAACCAGTCCATGTGGCTATGAATCTGCGACTGAGGGTGCATCTTGTGCGATTAAAACCAAGCGAGAATCGTAATATTGTGACATACACGATCATCTCGGTTTTGGTTTCGCAAGTTTGAATAGCACGCTGGAGCAAGTGTGATGGGATTTCTAAAATGCTTTCTGTTTTTTCGGAAAGACATAACTCCTTTGGTTCTTTTTTTGGTTGTTCTGGATTTTTAAGAGTGAAAATTATAGGATTTAATGCAGACATGACGGCCTCCAAGTAGGGTCGTTAGGTTTAGAGAGCTAGAGAAGTTAGTAGCTTCTCTAGCTTTTGTTTTTTGATGTTGAGTGGTTTTAAATATGGTCATTGTAAGCGTTTTGCCTCCTTTGGAAACACGCTGACGGGTTTCCAATCAATCTTTACGAGTTCAATCATTCGGTACTGCGACCTTATCGTCCACTCGGCAAATTCTAGTCTCGAAGAGACTTGGATAAGATCCGATGTCATTTCAAAGAACTCGTGCCGTACTCTCTGCCCACCAAGTGCCATTGCTAGAATGAAGATCCCAGTGAACTGAGAGCTAATTGAAAGAATTTTGGTTATGACTGTATTGTTTAAAGTTTTCATTTTGCCATCCTATTTAAGTAGTGCCTTTATTACGGTTTGAGCAGATTCGAGTTTGGTGTCTTCTAAGTTCTCAAGGTACCCAGCGCATTCATCCAGAATTTCATCTCGCAAAACTTCAGCGTTTAGAAGCTCATCAAAATCAGATTTTGAGAATCCCAAACATTTAAGAATATGGGAGATACGTTTCTCTGTGAGATTGATTCGACCATTTTCTAAGTTTCCGATTACGCATCTGCCATAGCCACATTTAAGAGAGGCTTGGTCTTGGCTGATGTTTCTTCTTTTTCTTAAAACCCTTAAAACACGAGCTTCTTTAGTAATTAGTTTCAAAAGATAGCGCCGTATTTTTCTGGGAGCCCTCTCCTCTTTCTTTTTCTCTTGTTTGGATTTGAGGTCACTAAGGATGCTTAGAACCTTGTTTCTGACATCGACGAACTCTGTCATGTCGCTGCCGAGAGCAGTAACGTATCTCTCAATCCGAGCATTGCTCATAACGGATCGACCGTTTTCTAGCTGTTCAAATGCTCGGGCCGAAACATTGCATAGTCTGCCAGCTTCTGTGCGACTTAAATTTTTGAGAAGGCGAATGGCCTTCATTGCCAGCGCGTCCCTTGAGGGTTGCGGCGTGTATTGTTCTGGATTGAAGGGGGCGGTTATTAGTTTAGACATTTCAAAAACACTCCTTTTCTGCGCTCTAGTGAGCGGCATGGTGTCTTTGACAAAGAATGAATGGCGAAAATGTTTTAAAAAAACATTTTCAAACGGCTTCGGATAGCAGGACTAACAAGTGGACGCTTTGAATTCCTTCATAGGGAAAATGTTTGAAACTGCTATCTTGCTACTTGGTTGCTACTAGCCTGCTATGCGCGCTGTTGCGAAAGTAGGGAAAAAGTAGGTAAACCGAGTGAACGCCCGATAACTGCTGTTAACTTTGCCCAATGAAATAAAGAGCTTACAAAACGGGATTTTATAAATGATTCTGTGGAGATGCCTTATAGGCCGATTGTACTTCCACGTAATTTGGAGCGGGAGACGGGATTCAAACCCGCGACCTTCGCCTTGGCAAGGCGACGCTCTATCAGCTGAGCTACTCCCGCATTTCGTTTTTACGAAAATTGAAGTTCTTCTGTTACAATTTCTTGTCCAGGCCTGCAAGCGCGGTGCGAAATTATCTCGTTTGGCCCTCTTTTTTGTCACGATTGGTCAAAAAAACAAGCCAAATAAATTCACTATTTGGCCCCATTCTTAAATATATTTAAGGCCCTTACAGAGTTGTGCACATTTTTCTGTACACCTTGATTGACGATCTGTGGATAACCCCGTATATCTACAGATGTCCTAAGAACCTAGTCAAAACATCACAGCTGACCGGCTGGTGATTTTAGCCCGATGCGGATTCCTTGCCCTCCCCTCCGCATCGGGTTTTTTTTACTCTTCCCCTTAAAATTTGATTGCTTAGGTGTATCTCGCCTTTCTCGATAATCAAAGGCTATACAGACTTTTTAAGGGTTCACCAGCGTCATTTAAATCCTCGGCAAAAATTCACGCGGTCTGTGGCAATATAAAGTAAAAGTTGCTTCCTAAGCCAAGCTGGCTTTCCACACCCACGGTTCCCCCGTGTTGTTCCACAATCCTCTTTACGATGGAGAGGCCTAGGCCCTGACTGCGTTCAAAATTTGAGGGACAGGTTTTTAATGTGCGCTGTTTTGGAGAGAAGATTTTAGGGATTTCTAGCCGCGGAATTCCCGCACCTTGGTCTCGGACGGAAAACTTCAATCCCTCGGAGGTGGAGTCTACGCTCAGAACAATTTCAGTATGTGGACTTGAAAACTTGATGGCATTGGTCAGCAAATTTCCGATGACCTGGGTGATTCGTTGGGAGTCAAGAAAGGCATGGTGGGGGAGGGTGTCGGAGGCCTTCATCTTAAAGCCAATGTTGTTGGCCCGAGTCAGGCACTCGGCCGCCACGGATAGGCCTTCTAGGAAGGGGCTGAGTTCGATCCTTCGCCTCTGCACACTAAAATCGGCCTCGCCTAGTTCCAAGGCATTTTGAATGTCATTGAGCAGGTTTTCCATCAAAGTGCCTTGTTTGTGTAACGTGGAAAGTTCTTTGGCTATTTGAGGTTCTAGGGAGGCGCAAGACTTGTGTAGCAAATGATCGAGGCCAAACCTCAAAACGCTAAGAGGCTGCCTTAAATCATGTAGGGCTTTGCGATAAAAATTTTCCCGCCGCAAGAGCTTGGATCGCTGAGCTTGGCCCAATTCTCGGTCAATAGCGGAGGCGACGCTGTGGGCGATCAGGCAAAATATTTGTAAATGCCGGTGGGAGTAGGTGTTAATTTCAAAGCTGGAAAAGAAAATAATTCCGAGAGTTCCCCGAGCTGAGCTTAGGGGGCACGCGAGGCTGGAACGAATGCCGTCTTCCAAAGCTCGCCGGCTGGATTCGGAGTCCGGGTGTCGCTCATAGTATTCGGCTAAGTTGGAAATAATCCGCGGCGACTCGCTAATGATGATCTTTTCAAGGCTAGTGCCTTTAATGGGAGCAAAAAAACCTGTTTTCAGGCTCCGTGAGGGGGTTTTTGACTTCATCCATTTGAGTTCCAGCCTCTCTCGATCTTCTGAGATGAGTCCTATCCCAATACGGTCATAGGGTATGACATCGCCAAAAGAATCAAAAAGTTTTTCGAGAGTTCCTTCCACATTTTGGATCGGACTATGCAAGGCACTGAGTTTTTCTAAACTATCTTCAAGTGTCGGAGGAACTAGTGTCTCCTCAACAAGCACTAGGGTTTTCCAATCGCCAATACTTTAAGACGCTTTAAATCAGCTTCGACCTCAGTCGGTATGTCGGTACCTCGAGTTCCTGTGTAGAGCTGCGTGATTTCCAATTCGTACTCCTGGTAGCATTTTTTGGTGATGGCCGCGCGAGGATAGCTCACAATACAATCCCTTAAGTAGGTGTTACCCAGAGAATAGAAAAACTCATGATTTAAAGCAAAGTCGATCAGAGCGAGGCGATAGAGAAACTCTGGAATAAGTTTAGGATCTGGCTGGTTGTTGAGTTGTTCATAAATAAGGCCGGATATCCATAGATAGCGAACAAGTTCGGGATGCATGCCAGATATAAAACCCTTCGTATTGGCAGGCACCTTTGAGCGTGTCAGTTTTAGCAATTTTTGGTTTTTTAGTGCCAGTTCTTTTGTCGCGTGGGCGTTGATTTTGTCGATTTGCTTTAACCAGTGGCGAATGAGTGCTTGAAGGCCGGCGGGAATATTTTTGTTATTTAAGTCAGCTTGCAAGGATTTTTTAGCCTCAGGGAGATCTCGATTGATGCGAATCCAAATGGTGAGCTTCTTTTTTAAGGCATTTTCTAAGTCGCCAGGATCTTGAAACTTATCTGCGGGAGCCGAGTTGCCCGCAAAGGTGCGTATCATCTGAGTATAAATTTTCTCAGCGGCATCGTAATTGCGAGTGGAAAAGAGGAAGTCGGCTCGCTCCAGGCGACTTCCTTCGAGGTCTTCTTCTTTCAGGGACCATAGGGGATTCAGGCCTGATGTGCCCTGGGTATGGCAGGAAGCGCAGGCAAAGGGGACGGCGGTGAGGGATTGCCTAGCGTATTCAGAACTTCCCGCCTGAAAGGCGCGTTGAGTGTTTTGGATCTGCTGATTGAGAGCTTCTCCCGACACACTGTAGCTGGCAGTTTGTAAGTTTTTATGGGTCATCACTTGAGCCGAAAGACGGCTGAGCTCACTCAGTCGCTTATTAATTTCGGCGTGATTCACCTTTGATTCAAAGCGCTGCCGATTGGTCATGAAGGGTTGGAGGGCAGTGATCTCACCCAGCATTTTATACATAAGAGGATGCAGTTCGGCCATATTCTTAACCGCTTTTTCGTCGGGCTTAGGGGCTTGAGTGGCCGCCCAGAGCTGGAGCGAGAAGACGGAAATGAGGAGGGTAGAATATTTTTGCATCGCAGCTTTGATCCTTTCGGGTTAGGGCGCCTACTTTAATCTCGATTCTAATAGGCCTGCGATCGCTTTCATAGCATCCACGGTGGTAAAGATTCCGACGACCTTGTGATTGTCTAGGACAACGGCAGATCCGTACTTACCCTGAGCCATGGCCTGAGCCACTTCATTGAGCGGGGAACTAGGACTTACGGAATAGACGTCTTCTGCGCAAACTTCACCTACCGTTACTTTGGGGTCGTCTCCACCTATGAGGCTACGGCAAAGTTTGATGTCGCGGTCGGTGATGACCCCACTGAGCTTACCTGCATTCAAAACGGGTAGGTGGCGAATTTTGAATTTGTGCATAAGTTCTTCGGCGGCCTCAAGGGGCTGCTCTAAACCTACAGTGTGGGGACAGGTACTCATAAAAGATTGAATGGTTGGAATAGCATGTTTCATTTTTGTTTTTACCTCTTAGCGCGCAACTTAGTAAGGTAACAGCCGCTGCGATATGACCGTCAACCCGCTTAAACATGACACAGGTCATGTCTTAAATTTTCTCGAACCATGATCTGCATCATGGGAGCAAAATCCTTTTTGAGAGATATTAGCATTGTGGGAAATTTCAAATGATCGCCTCAAAAAAAGAAGCTTTTCTACTTGAGCCTCATTCAACCATGGCCCGAGCCTACCTTCTAATGGAAAAACTAAATTGCGATATTCTTCCTGTGAAATTTAGGGGCGAGGTGGTGGGCGTGTTATCGATGCGAGACATTCAAAACCTTGCATTCGCTTATGCTCAGGGTGGATTCGGGGGAACGTCTCTTACCGTTGGCAAGTTTATGAAAAGTCCAGTGACCCCGGTGGAGGGAACAAAGAACCTTGCCGAAGTTATACGCACGATGCTGATCGACAATACGTATGCGGTTGTCGTTAAAGAAGGGGATAAAGTTTTGGGCGTGCTCTGCCGAGACCACCTGCTTTTACTCTTGGCCCAACTTTCTGAAAAGTCTAAAGATTCCGTCTTAGATACCTTGAAACGCGTCATTCAGCCCCCCGTGTAAGCGAAATGAGTTGCCTCCTAATGATTTAGGGTCTTAGATTCATCCGAGCGTATTTTTTATGATGAATTTTCCAATAAGGCGAAGCCAAGATTGTAAAGATTGCGATAGCCGAAAAATCAATGTTTTTTGTGAGCTCCCTGAAGCAGCCTTGGAAATCCTCGAAAAGTCGAAAGTCCTTAATAACTACAAGCGTGGGCAGTATATTTTTTACTCTGGAAATTTTCCGAGTGGCCTTTACTGCGTGAATTCCGGGGTGATTCGATTAGAGACTTCGGGAAGTAGCGGAAATAATCATATCCTCCGTGTGGTGAGTGGGGGGGGCATATTGGGCTATCGTTCTCTCTTTGCGGATGAAGCTTACGAGGCTACGGCCGTTGTTCATGAGGACGCCACAGTTTGTCATATACCCAAGGCGGCACTTTTTGATTTGATGAAGAAGTATCCTGATATTGGGATGAAGTTTCTTGCCAATATTTCCAAGGAACTTAAGGTTGCCGAAGAACGCATGTGCGGCCTCACGGACAAGAACGCCGCCGAGAGAATTGCCGAAGCTTTGCTTTTTTTAAAAGATCACTATCATCAGCAGCTTTGGACGCGTAAAGAGATTGCCGAATGGGCTGGCACCACACCCGAAACAGTTATGAGAACTCTGGCCGACTTTGAATCGGAAAAACTCTTGGAACTCAAAGGGCGCCAGATTCATATCGTTAATAAAAGTGCTCTTATTGAGCGAGCCAATCTTAGTTTTTAGCAGTCCATTCCTCGGTAAATATTTTTCCAGCTCGAGGAGAGGCCTTCAGCATCTTCGGGATGGGCAATGGCGATGAGGGCTTTGGCCCGTTGGGCTAGGGTTTTGCCGTATAAATCCGCAATGCCATATTCTGTCACTACATAGTGCACATGAGCTCGAGTGGTGACCACTCCTGCCCCAGTGTTCAGGGTAGGAACCAGTCGCGAGAATCCCTGCTTGCTTCGGCTGGTAAGCGCAATGATGGGTTTGCCGCCTTCTGAGAGTGAGGCCCCACGGATAAAATCGATTTGTCCTCCCGCACCGGAAATGATTCGGGGACCCACCGAATCGGCGCAGATCTGGCCGGTGAGATCGATTTCAATGGCGGAGTTGATGGCTACTACCTTGGGATTACGCGCGATATTTACGGGATTATTTACGTAAGCAATGTCGAGAGTTACCACCGAAGGATTGTCGTTTACAAAGTCGTAGAGCTTTTGAGAGCCCATGAGAAAGCCCGCCACACTTCGGCCACGGTGAATTTTTTTCTGAGAATTGTCGATGATCCCTTTTTCCAAGAGCTCTAGAGTTCCATTGGTCCACATTTCACTGTGAACTCCCAGATGCTGATGATTTTTTAGGGCTCCAAGAATGGCATCGGGAATGGCCCCAATGCCTGTTTGGAGGGTGGAGCCGTTTTCCACAAGGGTCGCGGCAATTTCACCAATTTTAATTTCTTCCGGTGTGGGGGGAGGGCTAAAAACCAGAGGTAGCCCCACGTTGACTTCGACGGCGTGATCAATTCGGCTCACGTGGATGAGTCCATCGCCCTGGACTCGGGGCATTTGCGGATTGATTTGGGCAATCACAACCTTGGCCATATCTACAGCCGCACGTGCGGCATCCACACTCACACCTAAGCTGCAGTAGCCGTGCTGATCCGGTGGGGAGACGTGAATGAGGGCGATGTCTAAGGGAATGCGTCCACTTCGAAAAAAGCTGGGAATCTCCGATAGGAAGCAGGGAATGTAGTCCACAAATCCTGGACACATTCGAGATCTCAAATTGGCACCCACAAAAAAAGAGGAGACCCGAAAATGATTTCTAAACATGGGGTCTGCGTAGCGGGCGGGCCCAATGGTGTGGAGGTGAAAAATTTCCACATCGGTCACGTCGGGCGCTCGGCTCAGCATCGCATCAATTAAAATGTTGGGAGTGGCAGCCGCTCCCTGAATAAAAACACGGTGACCGGACTGAAGAAAAGCTAGGGCCTCAGTAGCAGTGGAATGGAGTTTCATCGCCAACTTTTAAAATGTAATGGCGACTTTAAGAACGCCGTCTCGCTGATGTCCAAAGAGATCATAGGCCTTCACAATATCATGGAGTTTGAAATGGTGAGTGACCATGCTTTTGAGGTTGATACGACCCGAAGCCACAACATTCATAAGTCGGCGCATTCGTTCCTTACCTCCCGGACATAGAGTCGTTGTGATTTTGTGATCGCCCAAACCGGCCGCAAAAGCATCGAGGGGAAGGCTAAGGCTTTTAGAGTAAACCCCCAGGCTAGAGAGGGTGCCCCCGGCCTTAAGGACGCGCAAGCAATTTTCGAAAGTTGCCGGTGTTCCCAGAGCTTCGATGGCAACATCAACCCCTCGACCTTGGGTTAATCTCATAATCTCAGTGGTAGGGTCTTGATTGCGAAAATTTATAACCACATCGGCCCCTACCTTTTGAGACATTCTGAGTCGTCCCTCATTCATGTCGATGCCAATAATTGTCGTGGCGCCCATGAGTCGAGCCCCAGCTGTAGCGCACAAACCGATGGGACCCTGGGCAAAAATGGCGACGGTATCCCCGATTTGAATATTGCCATTTTCTGCGCCGCCAAATCCGGTGCTCATGATATCAGGGCACATCAAGACGTCTTCGTCGGACAAGCCATCGGGAATGACAGCCAGGTTTGCTTGGGCGTCGGGAACGAGAAGGTACTCAGCCTGAGCGCCGTCTATAGTGTTTCCGAATTTCCACCCTCCCATCGCGTGTCCCCCACACTGAGACCCGTGATTGTCCAAACAAGACGAGCAATGTCCACAAGGAGTGATGGCCCCAACAATGACTCTTTGACCGAGGGAGTATCCGCTCACACCGGGTCCTAGGGCCGCAATGGTGCCTACGGGTTCATGTCCGATAGTGAGGCCTGATTTCACCGGATACTCTCCCTTTAAAATATGCACGTCGGTGCCACAGATGGTGGTCGTACTCAGTTTTATAACGGCCTCTCCAAAGCCGGGCTGTGGAACGGATTTTTCGACGAGTTCGATACGTCCTGCCTCAACAAAAATAAGGGCTTTCATTTTTTCGGGAAGAGGATTTTTCATGGAGCTGATTTTCCTGCGGACGTGGAGAATTAGCTATGACCTTGGTAGGCCTAAACATGACCCGCGTCATGGTGACTATCGTCTGATGGCGGCGATATTTTGACGGGAGAGACCTTTAGTTTTCATTCAAAAGTGTCGACATTCTTCCTATGAAGCGAGTTCTGAAATGGAGTCTGCTCCTACTTTATGCCTGCGCCTCGAAATATAAGCCCTTGGGCTTTAAGGGAGGCTACTCGGATCAAAAGCTTGGGGAGGATAGTTACCAGGTGAATTTTAAGGGCAATGGCTACACCCCAAGGGCGGATGCTGAAAAATTTGCGCAGCTGCGGGCCCAAGACCTTTGTGCTCAATCAGGAAAAGAGAATGTAAAAGTCCTTGATAAAAGAGACCTCTCTGAACTTTCACACCTAAGTGCGGGCTTCCAATGTACTCGCGCAGGTTTTGATAGCATGAGCTGCATCGAAAACCCCGACCTTGAAGTGTGGAGGCCCCATACCGAACTTAAGGTTCAGTGCTTTAACTGATCTCGAGCTTTTTTAGATTGTGACCTCGTTTCGAAGAAGTTTTCCTTGCTCAAAGGCATCGATGTTTTCAAGAGTGGTCTGAGCTATGGCTTTCAAAGCCTCTTGAGTTAAGAAGGCCTGGTGACCTGTGATGAGGACATTCGGGAAGCCGATCAAGCGAGCCAGAACATCATCGTCCATCACTTGATTGGAACCATCTTCAAAAAATATTCCCTCTTCTTCTTCGTATACATCGAGCCCCAAATATCCGATCTTGCCGCTTTTAAGGGAGGTGACGACGGCTTTGGTGTCAATCAAGGCTCCTCGACCCGTGTTGATGAGCATCACCCCATCTTTCATTTTTTCCAAAGACGAAGCATTGATAAGGTGTCGGCTCTGCGGAGTTAAGGGACAGTGAAGTGTGATCACGTCAGCGACACTCAAGAGATCGGAGAGTTCCAAATACTTTACTCCCCATGCTTTTAACTCATCACGTGGCTGGGGATCGAAGGCTACGACCCGACTTCCAAAACCCAGCATAATTCGCGCCACAATGGCCCCAATATTTCCGGTGCCCACCACGCCGATGCATCGACTGGAAAAATCAAAACCCGTAAGTCCCTCGAGAGAAAAGTTTCCTTCGCGCACTCGGTTGTAAGCTTTGTGAATTTTGCGATTAAGAGAAAGCATAAGGCCTACCGTGTGTTCTGCAATGGCATTGGGAGAGTAGCTGGGAACTCGGACTACCTTCAAATTTAATTTTTTTGCAGCTGCGAGATCGACATGGTTAAACCCTGCGGATCTTAGCGCAATGACTCGGCACTTCCCCCGAGCTAAAGTTTCAAGTGTCTCGGCGTCGAGGCAATCCGTGACAAAGGCACAAACCGCTTCAAAGCCCTCCGCGAGTACGGCCGTTCTTGAGCTGAGATGACTTTCGATATAATGCAGCGAGTGCTTAGACTTTAAATTGTTTCGATCAAAGACGATTTTTTCGAAGTTCTTGGCGCTAAAAAAAGCGATTCTCACGAGAGGGGCAACTCCATAGTAAACAAAGTGCCTCTGGCATGGGAACTCTCAACTTTTACGGAGCCTTGGTGCGCGGTTACAACACCCTGGACCAGAGTAAGGCCCAATCCCCAGCCATGGCGCTCTTGGGCTTCGGCGCTTTTAGATCGTCTATAGTGATCGAAAATATAAGAGAGGTCTTGGGTGCCTATGGGGTTGCCAATATTGTGGACGGTAATGAGCAATTTGGAACCTAGCTTTTTTAAGCTAAGGGTTATGGGCGTTGCAGGTGTTGAGTATTTTACGGCGTTGCCTATTAAATTCTCCACGGCTCGCCTGATTCCATCGCAACCAAAGTGACCTTCGACATTTTTCTCAAATTCGAAGTTAAAACGCTCTCCATAGATGAAGTTCATCTCGTCGATAACATCGCCGAGCAACTTGTCGAGGTGGCAGTGGGAAAAGTCAAAGCTGAGCGCATCTCCGGCCCGTACTTTGCTGGCGTCAAGAAGATCTTGAATCATGGTGTCCACGCGCACCGTGCTGGTTAGTATTCTTTGGGCCGTATTCAGGCATATGACGGGGTCTTGCGCATTTTTCAGTATCCACTCCGCTCCCATCTTGGCGGCACTTAGAGGGTTTCTAAGGTCGTGAGTGAGTGTGCTGATGAATTTTTCTTGAATTTCAGCGTGAGCCTCGGTGAATTCCACAGCTGCGTCGTTAACCGCTTGCTCCATAGAATCCAAAATTATATCTCGTTCTAGCTGAGACAGTCGTTCTTCGACTTCCAAAACTTCAAAAATGACCTCGCGTAGCAAGTGATACTCATAAATGACGGCTGTGAGACTGTAAGCCGAGGTTCCGGCCCGGACGGCTCCGTGCATCTTTCCAATGCGCACGGACTCAGCGTCGTGGCGTGCGACAGAACGAAAGTCTAATTTCTTATTCGTAGCTAGTGCCAAGCCTAGGTGCTCTAAAAAAAGTGGGAGGGAATTGGCAAGAGTCAGGGCATCCACTTTGTTGGCTGCTCCCACCTGACGGACGGCTCGGGAAGCCCACTCTTTCATTATTTTATCGGAATATTGAGCCAAACGATTGGCCGTGTTGCCTTGCATGTGTTGCACCTTAACGCATTAATAAGCGGCAGCTAAGTTTTATTTTTACCAAGGAAGGGACTCTCCTAAATGAAAAAAGCCACCTGTGGCTCCGTTTTCTCCAAGGAGGGCCAGTTGCACGCTCGTTTTACTTCCTTCACTGAGCTCCATAGGAGCGGAAGCGCCGCCCATGTCGGTTTTCACCCAGCCAGGGTGCGCGGAGTTCACTTTGATTTTTGTGTCTTTGAGGGCATGAGCCAGATGTACCGTGAAGGCATTGAGTGCCGTTTTAGAAGCGTTGTAAGCAAAGGCCTTAGAATCATAAATGGGCGATTGAGGGTCGCCATGCATTTGGAGGGAGGCCAAGACGCTGGAAAGATTTACAATGCGCCCTGCTGGAGCTTTGCGAATTAAGGGCAAAAGTCTTTGAGTGAGAGCGACGACATTAAAAAAGTTGGAATCAAAAGTTCTGCGCAATATATCTTGGGATGTTGTGGCCGTGCGGTTTGCGCCTCCTCCTGGAGTGTTTTCATCGAGGTAAACTCCTGCGTTGTTGATGAGAATATCCAAACGGCCAAATTTATTTTCGAGGTAGGAGGCCAGCTTGTCATGGTCAAGGGGGTTGTTCACTTCAAAGACAAAGGTCTCTGATTCAATTCCTTTCGCCTTAAGCTGCGCGACGGCCTTTTGGCCCTTGCTCTCGTCCCGAGAACCTAAAATTACGTAGACAGCGTTTTCGCCAAGTTCCCGAGCGGTCTCAAATCCTAGGCCCCGGTTGGCACCAGTTACGAAAGCGATTTTTTTAACAGTCATTTTTTCTTTATGAACCCAGGGCCTCCTATTGGCAATGAGTGCTTTAAAATTCTCCTCTTGCTCTGCACCTACCCAAAGCAAGGTGATTCGCCTATAAGCAAGGGATGTTTTGGAGCCGCAGAATATACCGTTCTTCTTTGCACTACGTGGCTTGGATGATCAGTCTTATTGCCGTCTTAGGCTCTTTGTTTTTTTCGGAAGTGATGAAGCTTCCCCCCTGCGAGCTTTGCTGGTACCAAAGAATTTTCATGTATCCTCTGGCCCTTTTATTGCCGATCGCTATTTTGTCCCAAGAAAACAAAGTCAAAAGGTATTTTCTGAGTCTTTCTCTGGGAGGCACCCTCATATCAACCTATCATTTGCTACTTTATTATCACGTGATTCCCGATAGTATTAAGCCTTGCAGTCAGGGCATTTCTTGCACGAGTCGGCAGCTGGATTGGTTGGGCTTTGTGAGCATTCCTCTCTTATCTTGGATCTCCTTTGTGCTGATTTCGCTGGCTCTTGTGCTTTACCGTCCGAGAAAGGAACAACTCTTTATATGAAAAAAGACCTCTACGCGTTGATCGCAATTGTGATCTTAGTGGTGGCCGCTGCGGCTACCGCCTTGTTTTTTTATAATCGCCACCAACAACAAGCTGAATTCAAAGCAACGGAATCAGAAACTGGATCCTTTCATGAGGCTCGGGTCGACTTAAATTTGCTGATGGGGAGTGGGAGCGTTGCTCTAGGGCCGCCGATGGCGCGAATCGTATTGGTAGAATTTCTGGATCCCGAATGTGAGTCTTGTCGTGCGATGCACCCCTACACCAAGGCTGTTCTCAACGACTACCAAGGAAAAATTCACTATGTTCTGCGTTATATGCCCTTTCATGCCAACTCGGTTTATGCGGCGTCTCTTTTAGAAGCCACTCGTAAGCAGGATAAATTTTGGGAAGCTTTGGACCTTGTTTTTGAGCGACAGGGGGAATGGGCCGATCACCAGGCCCCCAAGCCCGAACAACTTTTGAAGATTTTAGCGAGTCTAAAACTCAATATGACGAAGCTTCAGGCCGACGCCAAAGACCCTGAGCTGCCGGGTCGAATTGAGCGCGACAAACAGGATGGAATTCGAGCGGGGGTGACCGGTACGCCCACTTTCTTTGTAAATGGTCGGCTCTTACGAGAATTGGGCGATGCTCCTCTACGAGCCCTCATTGAAGAAGAACTGCGTTTAGGGCAATAAATACAACTGAAATCGAGGTAAGATGAAAAAATTAAAATATTTGTTCTTATTTTCATTGGCCGGTGGAGTTTCGGCAGGAGCCGCTTCCCATTCTCATGCTCACAAGAAAGCCACGGCAAAGTCCGGGCATGGAGCCCATGTCCACGGCAAGGCAAAATTAACGATTGCCTTGGAGGGCCCTACTCAGGGAAGCCTTGAACTCCATTCTCCCGGTGAAAGTATTGTGGGATTTGAATACACCCCAAAAACAGAGGCCGACAAAAAGACTCAGGCCCAAGCGCTTGAAAGCTTGCGCACCAAGGCTTCTGAATTTTTTGTTTTTGATTCTTCAGCCCGCTGTGTTTTTAAAAAATCAGATGTGAGGTTGGGAGCGGAATCTTCCTCCGCAGAGGCGGGCCACGGAGAACACCGAGAGCTTGAAGCGGAATATGATTTTCTTTGTGAAAAATCTGTGGTGGGCACATTTTTAAAGGTCCAACTGGGTAAGACCTTCAATAAAATTAAAAATTTGGAAGTCCAGGTTCTTCAAGATAAAAGCCAAAATTCCACGACTTTGCCTGGGGCCCTTGGAGAAGTGAAGTTTTAGTTTTTTAGTTTAGGAAAAAAACAATGTCGGATGATGTGGTGAACGCGCGGGGACTCAAGTTTTCTTATGCGCCTTCCCGCGCCTCGAGCTTTCCCGTCTTGGAGATTCCAGCCTTGAGCCTGAAAGCTGGAGAGAGATTGTTTCTACATGGAGAGAGTGGGAGTGGAAAAAGCACTCTCTTGGGTCTTATCGCCGGAGTCTTGAAAGCCCAAGATGGAGAACTTTGGGTGCTGGGTCAAAATTTTGTTAAAAGTTCGGCCGCGACTCGAGATGCCCTACGCGGTGAGCGCATGGGCTATATTTTTCAGCTTTTTAATTTGATTCCCTATCTGAGCGTTGGGGAAAATATTTCTTTACCCTGCCGACTGCACAATCAGCGCCAAGGTCGCTTAGGAAGGACTTCCGTAAAGGCAGAAGTAAAGCGACTGGCTGAAGCTTTGGGGATTGGCGAATTTTTGGACCGCGGGGTGTCTGAGCTCAGTGTGGGGCAGCAACAGCGGGTCGCTGCGGCTCGAGCACTCATGGCCAAGCCTGAGTTGATCATTGCCGATGAACCTACCTCCGCCCTTGACCACGCCCACCGGGGCCGCTTTATCGAGCTTTTGATGCAAGAGTGTGCTCGGGAAAAAAGCGCACTACTTTTTGTGAGTCATGATCCCACCTTAGCGCCTTTCTTTGATCGAAAAATTTCAATGGATGAACTTAAGGCTGGAGCTGGGGCATGACCTTGGTTATTTTGGCGTTGAAGTCGCTGCGAAATCGATGCCTCAGCACCGGGGTCACACTTTTTTCGGTGGCACTGAGCGTTTTTCTTATTCTCGGAGTGGAACGAGTTCGCCGGGGCACCCAGGAAAGTTTTTCCAATGCTCTTAGTCAGACGGATTTGGTGGTGGGGGCTCGGGGCTCGGAACTGCAGCTTTTGCTTTATTCGGTTTTTCACCTAGGAGACGCCACCAATAATATTTCTTTTACGAGTTACGAGCATTTTAAAAAGCATCCGGCCACGGCATGGACCATTCCTCTTTCCTTGGGCGACAGTCACGAGGGCTACCGAGTCGTGGCTACCGATCATAATTTCTACGAACATTATCGCTACCAACAGAACTTAGGCCTGGAACTCGCGAGCGGAAAAAGACCTGAGGGGATTTTTGATGTGGTCTTGGGCTCCGAAGTAGCGAGAAAATTAAAATACCAAGTGGGCGATGCTGTGGTGATCACACATGGCATTTCTTCACTTAGTCTTCAGCGTCACGAAGACAAGCCCTTTGAAGTGGCAGGAATTCTTAGAGCCACCGGGACTCCGGTGGATCGCGCCCTTTACATTACTTTAGAGGGGATGGAAGTCATACATATGGACTGGCAAGATGGGACCGCACCCTTGCCTGGAGAAAGCACTCCTGCGGCTCAAATTAAAAAAGAAGATATTAAAATTGGCCAGATTACCTCCTTTTTGTTGCGTACCAAAAATCGCGTGGCCACCTTACGCTTGCAGCGGGAGATCAATACTTTTGAAAATGAGCCTTTGATGTCTACAATTCCCGGGGTGGCCTTGGCCAAACTTTGGGACAGTCTGGGCTATGCCGAAATCGCCTTGCGGGCCATTTCGGCCTGTGTGGCTCTGGTGAGTTTGTTGGGCCTTCTCTTAGTGATTTATTCTACTTTGAATGAGCGTCGGCGAGAGATGTCCATACTGCGTGCCTTAGGTTTGGGTCCTCTTAAAGTCCTTTTTCTCCTCACTTTTGAGTCTGTAGCCTTGGTACTTAGCGGTAGCCTCCTCGGTGCTTTGGGTCTCTATGGGGCGCTTCGGGTAGGCCAACCCTATCTTGTCGATTCTTTCGGACTTTTTATTCCCATTCAGAGCCCTAGTCTCATGGAATGGATTTATTTGGGAGCTCTGGTCTTGGCCTCCTTTGGGGTGGGTTTGATCCCTGCTATCACGGCCTATCGGCGCAGTTTGGCCGATGGTCTATCGTTGCGGGTCTAAGAGCTTTTCTCCACTTAAGGCCCCTTGGCAGTCTCCTGGGTGGCGGCTATCTTAGCTCTCATGTCACAAGTGGCGCTTAGCATTCAAGCTGTGACCAAAGCCTACGGGGATCAGGTGGCTGTGAGTGACGTGAGTCTGGACATTCAGGCTGGCGAAATTTTTGGACTTTTGGGACCTAATGGAGCGGGGAAAAGTTCTCTTATCAACATGATCAGCGGTTTGGCTCGAATTAGCCATGGCACCATTGGTATTTTTGGTTACGACAACCAACGTGACTTTAAGGTGACCCGCCGCATGACTGGGGTGATGCCCCAAGAAATTGTGATCGATAATTTTTTTACCCTTGATGAGAGCTTGCGGCTGCATGCCGGATATTATGGTTTTAGAGATGATGCTTCATGGCGACGTACACTTATCGAGCGATTGGCGCTGGGACCCTATTTGAAGAAAACCCCTCTACAACTTTCTGGGGGAACCAAACGCCGTCACATGTTAGCGAAGGCCCTTATTCATCGACCCCAACTTCTTATACTTGATGAACCCACCGCCGGAGTCGATGTGGAGCTGAGGCAAAATATTTGGTCCTTTGTTCGAGAAATTAATAAAATGGGCACCACAGTTTTGCTCACTACTCATTATCTCGAAGAGGCGGAGCAGATGTGTGGCCGTATTGGAATTCTGTCTCAAGGTAAAATTGTGGCTCTTTCAAGGACAGCGGATCTCTTGAATCGAATTGATGACCGAAAGCTTTCTTTGCGGGTGGAAAGTCCTCTGGCTGCGGATTCACCGATTTTAGCCGAACTCAATGCTCAGCTGAGTGAAGAGGGCCACCTGCTCACTATCCCCTTGCGTTCTGCCAACGTGCTGGCCGAAATTTTGCAGCGACTGCCGACTTTGCCCTTAAAAATTTTAGACATTCAAAGCAAAAGTGCCGATTTGGAAGAAGTCTTTTTAAGTTTAACGGGAAATCATGCGCGAGTTTAATCCTTCACTTCCCTTTTTCACCTTGTTGAAAAAAGAGATCCTGCGTTTTATGGCCGTATGGTCCCAAACTCTTTTGGCACCAGTGGTGACTGCCACATTGTATCTGCTGATATTTGGAGTGGGCTTAGGAAGCCGGGTAAGCATCCTCCCGGGCTTTTCTTACACGCAGTATGTGGTCCCGGGATTAATTTTAATGGGAGTCCTTAACAACGCTTTCGCCAATTCTTCGTCCTCACTATTTATCTCAAGGTACCTGGGCAACATCGTAGATATTTTAGTGACGCCCATCGGATCCACGGCCTTTATCGCGGCCTTCACCTTGGCGGCTATGGTCCGCGCTATTTTGGTGGGTCTTGTGGTTTATGGGGTGAGTTTGTTTTTTACCACGCTGCCCTGGGCTTACCCGCTTCAGGCGATGGGAATTGTTTTGCTCGCAAGTTTTGTTTTTTCCCAATTTGGAATTTTAGCTGCCATATTTTCAAAAAACTTTGACACCTTATCGATGTTCACAAACTTCCTTCTTTTGCCTCTTATTTATTTGGGAGGACTCTTTTATCCTGTCTCGGAAATTCCCGAACCGTGGCGTAGCTTTTCTCATTTTAATCCCCTCTACTATTTGATTGAAGGCTTTCGATTGGCAGTTCTCGGGCAAGGAACTGTGACCTTCACTCAGGTGTGGATCATTATGGGGAGTCTAGGAGTGCTTCTGTTTGGAAGCGCCGCCACCATTATCACTAAGGGCTATAAACTGAGGCTCTAGAAAGAGCGAAAAGACTTTTAACCGCGTTTGGCCGTTAAAGTTTTTTTCCACTTTAAGGTGTCCATCTCGACTAAAAACTCTAAAAGCTCGTCTACAGGGATTTTATAAAGTTTGACCATTCCACGCAAAACCTTATTAGGTGGAAAGCAGCAGCCACGTTCCATATTTGAAATAAACTGAGCGGAAGTATACCCAAGACGGCTCGCAACCTCGAACTGGGTGAGCTCAGAGGAGATACGTTTTTCTTTCAGATATTTACCAAGTTTTACTGCTGCTTCTCTCACTATTTCTATAACCCTCTCTTCTAGGAAAACTTACAGGACCTTGAAACTTATACTGTCCAGAAAGTTAGCACTCCTGGTTTTAGATCACAAATGAGGTTCTGGACTGAAGGTGTGCCCACAGTCCAATTTGCTGCATTTTGGAGTGGGAATGTGTGGGAAAAAAGGACTTTAATGCGCAATAGTCTGGTGATAAGCACATCTCTTCATGAAATGGCGGCTTCTTTTTCTACTTACTTTCCTTAAAGCTGGGAGTCTTTGGGCTCAGACCTACTTTGATATTTCGAAATTAAAGGGCGAAAATTTCAGCACAGGGAAGGTTCTGAAGTCTTTGCCTAGCAAAGCCACCGTTATTGTATTTCTTTCGGCAACTTGCCCCTGCTCGCGGTCTCACCAAAAATATTTAAATGCGCTTGCCGAAAGATTTAAGGAATTTAACTTCATCGGGCTGCACTCCAACCAAGACGAGGATTTAGACGCAAGTCGCAATTATTTTGAAGCGGCCCAGCTGAGTTTCCCTGTGCTTCATGATGAAAATGCTTTGTGGGCCATTGAGTTGAAGGCTTTAAAAACTCCTCACGCCTTTATTCTAAGCGAGAAAGGCGCGCTGCTTTACTCTGGAGGGGTGAGTAGTTCCCATGTTGTGGAGAAGGCCAAAAATTTTCCGCTAGCCCAGGCTTTGGAAAATTTACAGAAGGGTGAAGATATTAAAGTTTCACGCTCACGAAGTTTAGGTTGTGTGATTCAAAAAAAGAAAGCGGTATGAGAAATATTATTGTTAAACTGTCTCTTCTTATGACTTTAATTTCTTGCGGGGACTCCCCGCTGATGAATCATGCACGGGCTTCGCAGTCTCCGCTCCAAGGCAATCCGGCTCCTCAGGATCCTAGCTGTCCCCTTAAGTTCGTGGATATGGGATACTGTGCCAGCGTGGAATGGACCCAAGGACCACAAATCCGAGATTCCAAGTTTAAGCTTCGGATCTGGAATACCAATGCGGGGACGGCGGCGGGACCCTATGTGGATACTGGGGCCCCCCCCACGGTTAAGCCATGGATGATTATGGGCAATGGAATGGAACACGGATCCAATCGGCCGAGCACGGTGGGGGCCTTAGCTCCTGGAGTTTATGAGGCGGGTGTCTATTTCACAATGATAGGGGCCTGGCAACTCCATGTGACACTCTCAGATGGCCGTGGTCGGAGCGAAACAAAAATATTTATGGCCGAGATTGAGTGATCGTTAGACTTTTTTTTCTTTTTACTTTTTTTCTTTCTTTGCAGAGTTGGGGGGCGAGCTGCTGCGGTTCTGCTTCGGGCTTTCCGGCACTTATTAGCGGCGATGAGGAAGCTAGGATGGGGGCAACTTTCATCTATGGCGAATACGTAGGTGACGTTGATAGCCAAGGGCATGCCTTATTTCGGGCGCATGGGGATGAGGAAAGTTTTCAGACCCTTCTCTTAGACGGAGCTCGACTTCTTTCAGATAGATGGCAGGCGGGAGCTTCCTTGCCCATCACTCGTAAGGAACGAAAAACTCTACGAGCGCGGGCCAGTGATTTCGGTGTGGCTGATTTGGCTTTGAATCTAGGCTTTGAAGCTTTGCCACAATGGTTGGATGATCCGTACCTTCCGCATCTTTATGTTTTTTTTAATATGACATTTCCCACCGGCGGATCGGTCTACGAGGCGCAGGAAATTTTCGCGGTGGATTCCCGAGGACGAGGGTTTTACACGCCGGGCTTTGGTTTCTTAGTTAAAAAAAGATGGGACCGCTGGGATCTTTATTTGCGAAACCTTAGTTCCAAATCTCTTCCACGAAAGGTTAAAAAAGATGGTGTCACTCTTAAGCCCGGACTTTGGAATCAGTCCGCAGTAGGTGGGGGATATAGTCCTGGTTATGGCCCCCTTCGGCTGGGCCTCTTGGTTAATTTTAATTATGAAGACGTTACGAAAACTCGAGGGGCCGTTTATTCTCAAAGCGCAGTTTCGATGCTTTGGACCCTAACTTTGCAGGCGGCCTACATGTGGTCGGATCGCTTCACCACGTCTCTCAGCTATTCCGATCAAACGCTTTTGGCGCCGGTGCGTTCCTCAACTCTTGTACGCAGCGGCACCCTAGATTTGGCTTATACTTGGCCACGCTAGTTAGTAAAACGCGAGGCGAACACTGGCCTGCAAAAGCAAGCCCCCATAGCGAGACTTTAGATTTTGCCCAAACTGATCGGTGAGGGTGCCTTTGGGATAGGTCTTGCCTAGGAAGATGCTGTCTTCGCTGACCTTCCAATCTTGGGGCATAGAATATTGGTAAGAAGTGAGCAGGGAGAGTATCCACATGTCCCCTAGCCAAAATTCGTTACGCCAACCCAAGCCTGGGCTAAGAATCGTTGTGTTGAGTTTGAGTTCATTTCCGAGTTGGTACTTTAAATTGAGAGTTGCATATTCAAAGCTCAGATTTAGCGAGCTGCGAAAGCGAGCCGTTCGGACAAAATGCAGGGAACTTTGCACGCCGGCCCCCCAAGCGGAGAGATTGGCTTGTCCACTTCCACCTGCGGCTCCCGATGCCGAAAAATGGCTCACGGTATTCCGGTAGTGGCTGGCAAAAATTTCCACGGTTGAATTTTGGACGTCGCGAAAAAAGCCAAAGCGCATGTTGAGAACTTTGGAGGCGTCGGTATCCGAAAAATAGTGTTCGCCAGAGCCTAGGGAGCGGGTGGGAAAAAAGGCACTTTGTTGCAGAGCAGGGCGCAATTCTCCCACGGCAACACCCACGCCGGTATGATTTTTTTTAAAATCGGTTTTGTAAGCCTGGGCCGTAAAGGTTCCTAATCCTCCGCACAAAGCGAAGAAGCGGAATTTTCTACACAGGCCAAAGTCCCTCATTTATTTATTCTAAGCCTTATCTCACACTCTGCCTGCCCATAAAAATTGACGCCAAAAAATTGTCACAAGCCTTGCTTATGGAACCCCAATTTCGGCAGGAACTTTCAAGAGCTTGGCTCTCAGAATATCTTGGGCCTCAGAAGAAGGATGGCTGGCATAGACATCTTCATAGAGGCGGGCCAAGTCCTCCTGGGCCGAAGTCCCTGCGGCTACCATGGCTGCGGCTTCCTCAATCACCGCGCGTTCGTCCCGATCTAGAGTTTCGGTGCTACTTTGCACTTGCAGCTGCCGCAAGGCGGCCAAGAAGCGCAAGCTCTTCGGCACATCGGCCCGATCACGTAAGGCGTTCATGAAGCTGAGGCGCCCTTCAAAATCTTGGGGGCGGAGCTCATCCACATTTTTAATAAAGGCCTGTCCGACAGCATCAGGAGAGGAGTTAGGATTTTTTAAAACTTCCGCAAGTTCTCCCGGAAGACCGGGATAATTTTGCAGGTCCGAGCTTTCTGCGCTGGCGGGTGAGGACGTCGCTGGAGTGTTTTTTAAAAGGTCGGAAGCCTGAGCAAAAGCCTGTGAGAGAGGAGCTTCGTTTTTTCGGCGAGGACGATCCGAGCTCTCCAAGATTTTACGAAGACGCACCTGGCGAGGTGCCAAATCCTGAGAGGCTTCAATTTGAGGGAGCTGCGTTTTTTGATGAAAATACGCAATCGCCGAAACAAAGAGCAACAATATGAGGAGGGGAATTTTCAACTTTTTTTATCCTCGTCCGCCGGGGGGAGGGCTCCTTTACGTTGGTAGAGAGCCAAAGTTCTGTTGAGCGTTTCGGCTAAATCAGAAAAGTAGTCACCCTTGCGAAAGCTGAGTTCATGAAAATGCTCATCTTCAATGATGGAGTTTAGGTAAAGCTTCAAACGGTGTACGGGTCCCGCCACTTTATGCGACAAAAAGAGTCCCGCAATGACCAGCGCCGATAGGCTCACGAGTGCTGTGACCCCAAACACAGAGTACATCAGGCGCTTCTGTTCGCCCAAAAATTCAAAAAAGGGGTGATCGGCGGGAAAGTTGAGTGTCCGACCTACTTCAATGAGTTTCCAGAAAAAATAAAGTTGGGAGCAGTAGAAAACTCCGATGATAAGCAGCGCAAAAAAAAGCGCGTATCCTATGACCTTAAGTTGAAATTCGGGATTGATGAGATAAGAGCGCCGACCTAAGGGCGGCTTTTCGTTTGCCATGACTTTATTGTAGCCCAAAAAAGCCGAGAGGATAGGTGTCGGCACGGGCTGTGCCGCGCCGACACCGGACACAAAACCGAGCTTAGTGGCGGCGGCTTGCGGGGGCCGGATTTACAACCGAGAAAACTTGGTTCTTGGACTTGCCTTGCATGCTGCGAACATGCAGAAGGTAACGATTGGCGTCGAGGGCGCCGACTCTTACAGGTTTTTTAAAGGGCGTGAGTACCATGAGGCAGATGGCGTCTTGGTCTACGGTTACGGTGGGTTGGATCACGAGCACATCATTCAAGATTTTAGGGGTCAGAGAAGCTTCATTCAAATGGTAGCAAGAGTTGTTGAGCACCCCTTGGAGCTCCACGATCACATCGGAGCCGGCTTGAACAATGTCTTCGACGCGGATCTGAGTGATCATGGCATAGGGTTCACTATCCTCAGGATAGCTTGTGGAGTTGGGCAGGGTAGGGGCCACTTGCACTTCGAAGCTGCGAAATTTGCTTTGGGCGAGAGTGGGGAAATATTCAATTTTATACTCGGCCGCGGCGGCCAAACGCCCCAGTGTGACCACATCAGTAAAAGGAACAGGAGTGGCCTGTTGCGGGCTTTGGCGTTCTTCTCTCCCGGCACATTTGCCTTCCGTGCGTTTCACGGCGAATTGGCGAACACGAATAATTTTTTCAGCTTCAAAAATTTGTACTTTCTGTTTTTCCAGTGAGTAGCAAGAATTGGGAAGGTTCCCGTCAACCACAAGTTCGACAGTGTCATTGTCGTCAAATCCTTTGGCGGGAAGAAAAACTCTTTCCACGGGGACTTCCACAATTTCGCTTTGCGAATAGGTTTTATTCGAAAAGCCAGCCATGCCTAGGACAGTTATAAGTAAAAAACGTTGTTTCATTATTCGTTCCTCCATTGGATTTGACTGTATTTTTAGCCTTAAGGAGTTTGATTCTATATGACAAAATCGGGACCAAGGCTGATGGCCATCATCTTTGGGTATTTATGAGCGGGGCTGCGTCATTAGAGAGACTGGCTAATCACTTTCAACATCTTGGCCTGAGAGGCGGGGGTAACGATGGGGTCTTGGGGGCGCAAGATCTTTTTGCCGGGGTCGCGTTGGGTCATAAGCTTGCCCACCTTGGACCTAGGATTAGAACTTAAATACTTCTCAGTTTTTTCGAGCTGGCCCACGGTCAGGCCAATCTTTTGAAAAAGCTTGTAGGTGAGCAAACTGCAATACATCCCGTTAATTCGAAAATAGATGTCGTAGGCTTTGCCATGCTGAACATCTACAAATTCACGCCACATCGAGGTGGCCTGCGCAGTCGTGATATTTCCGGGATAACGACCAATTAAATAATGAAGTCCCCGACTGCGTTGGACAAAAGAGTCCAAAGCCGTGATGCCCACGGGGCCGGCCGATTCCACCACCACCCAATCCCCCTCTTTTATCCCTTGGCGGGAGGCGGAGTTAGCCAATTTAGTCTCGGGCCGATATCTAAAAAGCATTCCCACGTGCGACCACGGAGAGTCCGTGCCTTCTTTAATGGCGGCGGCTTGCTGCGTTTGAGATTCAATAAAAATCAAATCCCCTTCTTGAATTTTTTCGTTGGAAATCAGTTCACCCAAGACGGCAGCTGAAGACGCCAGAGAGCTAAGAGTGAAAACAAAGAGGACTAGAAATTTCTTCATCATGCGTAGGCTTATAAATTAAGCTTACGATTATCTACGGCTAAAGCGGCCTCTTTGACAACCTCAGAAAGTGTGGGGTGTCCGTGGCTCGTTCGGGCGATGTCTTCCGCTGATCCACCAAATTCCATAACCGTAACAGCTTCTTGGATCATGTCGCTCGCTCGGGGTCCAAAAATATGCACCCCTAAAACGCGGTCGCTTTTAGCGTCGGCTAAAATTTTAACGAGGCCTTCGGTCTCGTCCATGGTTCTAGCTCGGGCGTTGGCCATAAAGGGAAAGGTGCCCACCTTATAAGCCACAGCTTCTTTTTTTAAATCTTGCTCAGTTTTGCCCACTGAGGCGAGCTCGGGCCAGGTGTAAACCACGGCCGGAATGGCGTTATAATTGACGTGTCCTGCAATGCCGTTCATGCGCTCAACCGCCACGACGCCTTCTTCTTCGGCTTTGTGAGCCAGCATCAGGCCCCCAATCAAATCCCCTATGGCATAAATTCCCGGGACGGAGGTTTCGTAGTGTGCGCCCACTGGAATAAAGCCGCGTTCGTTAACTTTAACTCCCACGTTTTCAAGGCCCAGGCCTTTAGAGTAAGGCTTTCGACCTGTGCACACCAAAACATAATCACCTGTAATTTCTGACTTCACAGCTGACTTAACATCTTCAACGCTTACCGTGACTTTATCGCCGGATATGTTTGCTCCCAGACATTTGGTGCCTAGCTTAAATTCCAAGCCTTGCTTTTGAAGAGACTTAAATAATTCTTTGGCTATCTGTTCGTCGGCAAAAGGTAAAATGGCATCGGCAAACTCCACCACGGTAACTTTGGATCCCAGTCGGGCCCACACAGAGCCCATTTCAAGTCCGATGTATCCGCCACCCACTAAGATTAAATGTTCAGGGATTTTTTCTAAATTCAAAGCTTCGGTCGAACTTAAAATCTTTTTTCCGTCAAAGGGCATAAAGGGCAACTCAATGGGTTCACTGCCCGTCGCTAGAATGACTTTTTTAGCTTGGACTGTAATTTTATCGCTTCCTGTCACTTCAATGTCGGTGATTCCGGCGGAAGTCTTTAAAAGTTTGCCGGTGCCGGTGAGGCTATCTATTTTATTTTTTTTAAAAAGACCTGCAATTCCCCCGGTGAGTTGCTTCACGATTTGGTTTTTGCGTTCCATCATGGGGCCTAAGTTAAATTTTAAGCCAGAGACTTCGATTCCATGCTTGGCAGCTTTGTTTTTGGTGAAGACAAAATGCTCACTCGATTCCAGTAGTGCTTTAGAGGGGATGCAGCCCACGTTAAGGCAGGTTCCGCCCAAGGCGCTGTGTTTTTCGACACAGGCCACCTTCATGCCCAGTTGAGCGGCCCGAATGGCCGCAATATAACCGCCAGGTCCGGAGCCAATCACCACGAGGTCGTAAACGCTACTCATAGGCTTCCTTCAAAACCCAAAAGCTCGGGCTTTTCGAGCATCTCTTTAATTTGTACCAAGAAGGTGACGGCTTCTTTGCCGTCGATCATGCGGTGGTCATAAGACAGTGCCAAATACATCATGGGACGAATCACAACTTGTCCATTCACGGCCATCGGACGATCGTAGATTTTATGCATGCCCAAAATTCCACTTTGAGGGGGATTGAGGATGGGGGTGGACATCATAGAGCCGTAGGTTCCCCCGTTGGAAATGGTAAAGGTACCTCCGCTCATTTCGGGAACGGAAAGTTTACCGTCTCGAGCTTTCACGGCCAAAGCCGCTATGCCTTTTTCGATGTCGGCAAAAGACATTTTCTCCACTCCACGAAGGACGGGAACTACTAGTCCGCGATCGGTTCCCACGGCAATGCCGATGTCTTGGTAGTCGTGATAAATCGTGTCATTGCCATCAATGCTGGCATTGACAGCGGGAATTGTTTGGAGGGCTTTTACAACCGCACGGGTGAAGAAGGACATAAAGCTCAAACCCACGCCGTGTTTGGTTTTAAAGGAGTCTTTGTGCTGGGTGCGAAGTTGCATCACCGGCCCCATGTCCACTTCATTGAAGGTGGTGAGAATGGCGGCGGTGCGCTGCGCCTGCACCAAGCGTTCTGCGATGCGAGCTCGAAGCCGAGTCATGGGAACTCTGCGGTCGCCGGGGCGATCGGGTGTGCTTCGAGGAGCGACGGTGGGTGTGGGGTTGGGCGCCGGAGCTATCGAAGGCGGTGCGGAAGTTCCAATCTTGGCCCCACCTTCGAGGTGACTTAACACATCACCCTTAGTGACTCGGCCATCTTTGCCCGAACCGGGAATGGCGATGCCTTGTAAATTATTTTCTTCGGTTAAACGCGCGACCGAAGGTCCGCTCCCTGTTGAAGCAAGGGCGGTGCTGCTCTGAGTGCTGGCTGAAGGGGCGGCCGGAGCAGCGGTCGTGGCGGAGGTGCTTGTTCCTGCGGTGGCATCATCGATCATGCCGATGACATCTCCCACTTTTACCAATTCACCATCGGCCTTAACAATTTTTAGAGCGCCCGCGGCTTCGGCTACGACTTCTAGAGTGGCTTTGTCGCTTTCGATCTCTACAATGATTTCGCCGTTTTTCACTCCGGCACCATGGGCTTTGGCCCACTTTAAAATTCTCACTTCAGTTATGGATTCCCCAGGGGAGGGAGCAAGAATTTTATGTTCCATAAGTATCCTCTCTACAGCTCGCTAAAAGCGGCGTGAACAATTTTATGCTGGGTCGTGTGATGCGTTTTGTGCGTACCCGTGGCGGGAGCCGCGGCTGCGGCCCGACCCACGTAGTGGATGGGGAGATTGTGAGCTTTGTCTTGGAAGCGACCTAAGCCGCCCGCCCAAAAGTTAAAGACATGAGTCCAGGCCCCCATGTTGCGAGGCTCTTCTTGGACCCAAAGCACTTCTTTCACCTGCGAATATTTCTTAAAAATTGTGGCAAGGTCCTCAGTGGGCCAAGGATAAAGTTGTTCTACGCGCACAATGGCGACGTCGGAGGGGACGCTCTTCTTCTCGCGTTCTTCCCAAAGTTCAAAATATATTTTTCCAGTGCAAAGGACCACTCGCTTAATTTTATCGGCATCTACCTTGGGGTTAGGATCATCAATGACCGTGCGGAAAGACCCTTCCGAAAATTCTTTGAGCTCAGAAACGGCCAAGGGGTTACGCAGCAAGCTCTTGGGGCTCATCACCACGAGGGGCTTGCGGAAGTTGCGTTTGATCTGCCGACGAAGAGCGTGAAAAAGCTGCGACGGAAGGGTGAGATTGCAAACCGCTAAATTGTTCTCTCCACAGAGCTGTAAAAATCTTTCTAATCTCGCGCTGGAATGCTCCGGACCTTGGCCCTCGTAGCCGTGAGGAAGAAGCATCGTGATTCCGCTCGCCCGCTTCCACTTTGCCTCGGAGGCCACAATGAATTGATCGATAATAACCTGGGCCGCGTTAGCAAAATCTCCAAATTGGGCTTCCCAAATCACAAGGGCATAGGGATCTGCAAGTGACCATCCGTATTCAAAGCCTAAGACCGCAGTCTCAGACAAAGTGCTGTTACGGACAATGTACTCGGCCTGGGTTTCCGAAAGATGGTTGAGCGGAGTGAAGATTTCCCCGTTTTCCACGTCGTGCAAAACGGAATGCCGATGGGAAAAGGTGCCGCGTTCACAATCTTGACCCGTGATGCGCACGGGATGATTTTCTAATAATAAAGATCCAAAAGCCAAAGCTTCGCCGGTTCCCCAGTCTATTCCCTTAGCTTCTTGTACGCTTTTTAACCGGGCCTCTAAAAAGCGCACGAGCTTAGGATGAACATGGAAGGCCTCGGGAGTTTTGCACAGGCGTTCACCTAAAAGTTTTAGGGTAGCTTCGGGGACTGCGGTTTGAACAGCTTGAGATTCGGAGCCGGCCACCGAAGGCTTCAGGCCCACCCATTTATTTTCATAGGATGATTCAAAGGGACGGGGGCGTTGGGTTCGAGTGATGTTTTGAGATTCGGCCAACTTCATCACGCAGTCATCTACTAATTTTTGAGCGTCCTCCGTACTGACTCGCCCATCGGCCGCAAGTTTTTTAGCGTAGAGTTCCCGCACTGAAGCGTGGTTGCGAATTTTTTGGTACATGAGCGGTTGGGTAAAGGCCGGCTCGTCGCCTTCGTTGTGTCCGTATTTGCGGTAGCAGAGCAAATCAATAAACACATCTTTTTTAAATTCTTGGCGATATTCCATCGCCAAGCGTGCCACATACCAAAGGGCTTCGGGGTCATCACCATTCACGTGAAAAATAGGCACTTCCAACATCATGGCCAAATCCGTGGCATAGGTGGTGGAGCGCGCACTTTGGGGGTCAGTGGTGAAACCAATTTGATTGTTGATGACAATGTGCACAGTCCCGCCCGTGCGGTAACCCGAAACTTGGGAGAGGTTTAGGGTTTCGTAGACCACGCCCTCACCTGCAAAGGCAGCATCTCCGTGAATAACGATGGGGATAACTTTTTTGCGGTCCTTGTCTTTGTGCGCCCGTTGCTTAGAGCGTGCGATCCCTTCCACGACGGGGTTTACAAACTCCAGGTGAGAAGGGTTGTGCGCCAGCGACAAATGCAAGGGCTTGCCGTGCCGAGTGGTGATGTCGCTTGAAAAACCCATGTGGTATTTCACATCACCCATGCCCTCGGTCTCAGCACTTTCGTAATTTTCTTCGAACTCAGTAAAAATTAGTTCGGCTTTTTTGCCGAAGATATTGTGTAATACGTTGAGTCGCCCGCGGTGCGCCATCCCCACAATAATTTCTTTGGCATCCACCTCACCAGCGTATTCAATGATGCGATCCAGGGTGGGAATGAGGGCCTCGCCCCCCTCGAGTGAAAAGCGTTTTTGCGCCACATAGCGGGTGTGCAAAAATCTCTCAAAGTTTTCACTCTCCGTTAGGCGCTTCAATATAAAACGCTGGGATTCCAAATCTAAACTTTCGCGGTTTTCGGAAAGTTCCATTCGTTCCTGGAGCCACTGGCGGGAAATGGAATCCCCGATATGGGTGTATTCCACTCCGATAGTCGAAGCGTAGGTGCGTTTGAGTTTGGTAATGATCTCCGAGAGTTTGGCCGGACCTATTTTGATGAGCTTGCCGGCGGTATAGGTTTTTTCAAGGTTGGCAGCTTTGAGTTCAAATCGGGAGAGTTCCAGAAGCGGATGGCTCTTGGGGGGCTCACTTAAGGGATCGATATGGGCTAAAAAATTTCCCGATTCCCGATAGGCGTTAATCAATTCGGCGACCTTAGCCTCAGAACTTAAAGTCGAAACCTGATCAGCGCTTAGGCTTTCGGCCATCGGAGTAGGGGCGGCCGCAGGGGCCATTTCCATCCCCTCAAAGAAATACCTCCAGGTGGCATCAACGGAATCGGGGTTTTCTTTAAAGCGAGTGTAGAGCTCCTCGATGTAGTCGGAATTGATACTTTTAAGGTAGGGAAATTCTTCCATTTGTTTTCTTTCGAAGCTGGAAACCACTATAGGCTAAAAGCGCCTAGATTTTAATGCGAAATTATTTTAGGGATAAAGAGTTTCGTGACGCGGAGCGCCTAGAGACCGCAGGATACTCCTCGTCCTCGAAAGAGGAATTATGTCGGCAAGAAAAAATTCCTGGGCCATTTCCTTAGGGCATGGGGTTTAAGAGACAGGGGAAATTTTTTACAAAGCTATTCTTGGGCTTGGCACTTTCGATGTCACCCTCTCTTGGGGCTGTGGAATTGTCTTCATCGGGCTATGAAAGAGCCAAGGTATATTGGGATCAGTTTTTAGAAGTGCACGGTGCTATCGATCCCTATGTCGACGGCTACATGTATGAGTTTCCTGCTTTGGATAAACTGGGAGCCGACGTTTGGAATATTTTGCAATATGCCCTCGAGTATTTAGATCCCCATTACCCACTCATTGCGGAGTGGGCCGCAAACACTATGCTTCGTTTGGACCCTTTGGCATCCCTTCCTTTGCTCGTGAAGAAGAGTGGCCTTCAAACCACTCCTCCCTACTTTTATTTAGATCTGCTGATTGGGACAGGGCTCAGTGAGGCTTTCCTAAAAGTCGAGGCCGCCACTCCTAACCTGGAAGCTTGGATGCGCCACCTGGCCGGACGCAATGCTTATCTACCCCTCCATCGGGTGGAACTCGAAAAAATTTTAGAACAGTATCTGAGCCCCTTGCCTGAGAAACAAATTCTCAAGAAAAAGCTTGGAGAACCGCTTTCCAGTCAGGAGTTGGGTTCTGAGATGGCCGACGCGGTCTTGGAAGGAAGTCCTCTGCGCGTGGGGACTCTGGCCCAAGCCATTTCAGAAGGAGGCGATGACTTGGCCTCTGTAGGGCTGGAACTTCTCCACCGAGAATTGGGAGCACGGGCGAATTATTTAATTCTTTATTATTTTAAAATGAATACCGCTCAAGGTTCGGCCGCCATTCGTGACAGCTGCATTCAGATTCTAGGCCAAAGCCCATTGGTGAGCGTTCAGGTTCTGGACTGGATGGAAAATTATGAAACGAAATCGGCTTTAAAAGCGAAGATTAGAAACGCTATATTTCGAAGGTCGAAGGGACTTGCGAGCTTTTAAAAGTCCTAGACCTTCGCCTCAAGCCAGCCAGCTTGACTCAACCAAAACTGCGGCAGTGCTGTAATCTGCAGAGATTTTTTGCGGGACTCACTCTGAGTCGACGAGCTTTTAATTTTGGAGTGCACAAAGTGTTTACCAAAGAGCTGCGTCCACGAATCAAAAATCACGGCGGAAGAAAGTCCAGGTTGGGCCGGATTGAAGTTGTCTGCCGCTAGACCTAGGATTTCCTTCATGGCCACCTTCACTTCGTTGGGTTCATGGAGAACGCTAAGGTGGTAGCGACCTAAGAAAACCGGGCCCTCATGGGCCTGGCCCGATTCTTTTTTCACCACTTTTTTTATGGCAATCGCCAGGGTGGTGTTGAGAGACTTAAAGCTATGCTCAAGTTCTTCGGTTTTTTTAGCTTCGATGATCATGTGAATGTGCTTGGGCAATACCAAGTAGTGGATAATGCGAATGCCAAAACGTCGAGCCCGGTGGCAGCCTCGTTCAAAGGCTTCAAAAATTTCAGGATGCTGCAGAGAGGGCAAGTCCGCCCGTAAAACAATTTTTACTTTTAGAGGGCAGCGGCGCTTCTCAATCCGAGGTCGAGTGAGGTGCGATACCATGGGAGAACTTTTGGGGCGCCCCGCGCCCTCTCGTTTGCCGCCCCAGCTTTTGGGCTCTCTTGTGACTTCCATGCCCAAAGTATAACGAGCTTTTACTGGTTTTCCAAAAAGTCTAAGTCTTTGCCGAAACTCTCTTTAAGGCCGGCCGTCGTGAGGATGGACACCAGACAAACGCTCATGCCCACAAAGAGGGCTGAGTTGATCACCCCGAACTCAGGCTTGAGCCATTCAAAGGCGAATGTCATGGGCACCACACCTCCCCGGACAAAGTTGGGGACGGTGGTGGTGACCGTAGCACGCAAATTCGTGCCAAACTGTTCGGCGGCCGTACTTACAAAAACGGCCCAGTAGCCAATAAAAAATCCTAAGGGCACGCAAAGTCCGTAGTAGAGATTGGCCGAAATACCATTGGATTTTAGCAAAATGGCAGTGAAAAGTGCCGTGCCCGCAATAAAGATATACATGATCTTTTTTCGGCTTCGAAGCATTTGTGAAAGCACTCCGCTAATGAGATCACCTAAAACCATGCCCACGTAAGCAAAAAAGACCGCACGTCCGGCCGACACGGGTTCCGTGGTACCCAAAGCCTGGCCAATTTCCGGGGCGAAGGTGACCAAAATTCCCAAAGCAAACCAAATGGGAAAGCCGGGAACCATAGAGTAAATAAATCTTTTGATGCGCTCACTATTCCCAAAGAGCAAAGAGATGCTGCCTTTTTTCTGAGCGGACTTTTTCAGGTTGTCGAAAAGCCCTGACTCGTGCACTCCAATGCGAAGAGCTAAGAGCGAGAGGCCCAAAACTCCACCTATCATGTAGGCCGTGCGCCAAGGGGCAAATTCGCCTACGGCCGCAGCCACAATGGCTCCAAAAACACCCACGGTGGCCACTATGGTGGTTCCAAAACCCCGTCGTTCTTTGGGCATGATTTCGGAAACCAGAGTGATCCCGGCGCCCAATTCTCCGGCCAATCCAATACCGGCTATAAAGCGAAGGAGCGCGTAAACTTCTACGTTTGTTACAAAAGAGTTAGCTAGGTTAGCGCTGGAATATAAAAAGATGGATCCAAAGAGAACGCCGAGTCTACCCTTTTTGTCTCCTAGAACTCCCCAAAGGACCCCGCCGATAAGCATGCCGGCCATTTGCCAGTTGAGGAGAGCGACCCCTTGACGACTTAATTCTTCGCCTTGAAGTCCTAAGTCTTGCAAGCTTTGAACGCGCACGATGCTAAAGAGCAGCAGATCGTAGACATCCACAAAGTATCCTAAGGCCGCCAGAATTACGGCCGCCCTAATTTTTGCCTCTTGGCTAATCGGTTTTTTAGACGACATCCATATTCCAATCTGGAGCCCCTGAGCTCAGCGGCGCCTTTTCCTTCCCAAACTGTATGTTTGAGAGCTTTTGATAGAGGCGGCAACTTAGGGGGCCCACCTCTTTATTCGCAACAGAATATTTTTCATCATGCCAGCCGATTTCCGTGATGGCGGTGATGGCCGCTCCAGTGCCGCAGGCAAAAACCTCAGTCACGTCACCATTTTTTATGCCTCGGAGCAATTGCTCAATGGAAATTTGGCATTCTTGGAGGGGGATTTGTTCAGCCTGGGCTATTTTTAAAATTGAATCTCGAGTGATACCAGCTAAAATTGTGTCGCCCAACAAAGGAGTTTTGAGCACACCTTTTTCTACGATAAAAATATTCATTCCGCTCAACTCTTCTAAATATTTTCGTTCCAAGGCATCGAGAAAGAGGACATTGGCGAATCCCCGTTTCTTCGCTTCTCCCACGGCCCGCAGTGAGGCGGCATAATTAGCTCCCGCCTTGGCAGCCCCTAAGCCTCCCCGCACCGCCCGCACATGTTCGTGGGTCACCCAAAGAGAAACTGCGGCGGGTTTTCCACTGTCGCCCGTGGATCCGAAGTAGCCGCCCACGGGTGAAGCAATAACAAAATACAAATAATCTTTTGAAGGGGCCACGCCGAGGGTGGGGCTGATCCCGATGAGGGTGGGGCGCAAGTAGAGGGTGCCGGGAGATTCGGGAACAAAATCTCGGCAAGCCCGAGTCAGGGACTGGACCGATTCCATAAAAATATCACGAGGAAGATCGGGCATCGAAAGAATCTGTGCGGAGCGATTGAGGCGCTCCCAATTGGCATCGGGACGAAAGAGGAGGTTTTTACCTAGTGCTGATTTGTAGGCTTTCAATCCTTCGAAAATCTCTTGCCCGTAGTGCAAAACCTTAGCTCCGGGATCAAGGTCCAAGCCTCGGTAGGGAAGGATTTCGCCCTTTTCCCATTGGCCGTTGCGATAAAATACTCGGTAGTATTGGGGGCAAAAATACTGTCCAAATCCAAGCTCAGACACAGGCTTTAATTTTTCTAAAATTGTCATGGACTATCCCTCCTAACTCAGACCTTCGCTCGCTGCCAAACCAGGGTTTTAACGCTGCGCGGAAGACTGGGGGCTTAGTTAGAAGGTGGGCTGAGGGAGGACCCAAGAGGTCGCGCCAGTAGCGAAGTTGGCGTAGTTGGTGACGCTCACAGTAGACCAACTTGAAAGATCTTGGTTAAAGGTGGTCGCACTTCTAAATGCGTTCTGCATGGAGGTGACGCTACTTGTATTCCAGCTCGAAATGTCTTGGTTAAAGGCCGTGGCATTACGAAACAAGTCGTTCATGTGAGTCACATTTCTCACATCCCATGCGCTGATATCTTGGTTAAAGCCGGTGTTCAAATGAAACATGCCGGACATATGGGTGATGTTGGAAAGGTCCCAGTGGCTAATGTCCTGGTTCATGGCATTGGCTTCGCTAAACATATACATGACTCTAGTAACCTGGCTAAGGTCGGGAGCATCGGTTGCTGTCACTTGGACGTTAGTGCAGCCGTAGAAGGCATAGTTCATGATCGCCCATTCGATATCGCCCCAATTTCTTACTTCTAATATTTTTCGTCGATCTCCCCCACCATTGAAATATATCGAGGGAAAGGTTCCGGTAATGCTAACTTCATACTCCCCCGCCATGGCGTAGGTGTGAGTCTTTTCAGCTTGGTTCCAAGCGGTAATGGTATCTTGAGTGCCATCGCCCCAGTCGACGTCAAAGTTGTAGGTATAAAGGGAGTTGAGGGGAAGTGTAATTTGGGTGGCTCCCGAGGTTCCCGCATTGTTGGTCTTCCAATAGGTTACAAAGGCTGGGTTGCCTGAAGTCGTGGTGCTTTCGCCCTGACCTCCACTGGCGCCGGGGCTAGACGCCGGGGTGTTAATAACTCCGGAACAGCCGACCAAAAAAAGAGGCAAGAGGGCCCAGCTTAGAGAAGTGCTCATCTACTAAGTATTTTAATACATTGAGAGTTGCTTAAGTGTGAAGATCCCATGAATTCTTGGTGGGGAATGGGTTAAGCCTAGGGTCATTTTCATGCCTTAAGATTCCTCTCAAAAGTGACGAAACATAGAGAGCGTATGAAAAAAAAATGCCTCCTCTTATGGGCTGTAACAAGCCTTGTTGTTTCGGGACTTCATGCGGATCCCGTGGTGGAGACATTTGAAAAAGATTCCCCGGTGGGGATGCCCCAGCTCAGCAATGCCACCATCAAAGAAATCCTCGCCGCCTGTTCTGAAAATAGTTCGGCCAGAGTGCAACTGTTGTTTGGATGGGATCGTTATGAGCAGGAGCTGGCGGGTTTGTACGACGACTTCAATAAGGAACTCAACGGTAGCCATGCCCAGAAAACTCAGTCGGCCGAGGTGCTCAATCTCAAACTCGAAAAACTAGCGAAGAGTGCCAAAGACTTCTACCGCTTTTTTGTGGACAAAAAGATTCCAAATTTGAGCGCGGAGCACCGCAGTTTGCGATCGATTGAGGGATTCCGCGGTCTGCAAGATTTCTATTTAAAACTCGCCATGCTGACTTCCGACGACAAAGGTCGGCAGATCTCCTATATGCGCGAGGCCCGCAAATATGCGCGCGAGATTCAATCGCTTCTTGCGCAAATTCCAGCCGATCGAAGGGCCTTGGAAACTCCGGGACTTCTGGCACGAGTCACTAGGTCTCTGATTGATTTTGAAACTTTTGCAATGCTCTCACTCACTCCCATGAGTCAAAAAGATCAACTCACTCGTTACTTGGGGATTATCAACGACTCCAAGCGTTTGATTCCCCGAGATGGCAATGGAAACTTAGCGCCCCACTATATGCTCGAAGACGCCCAGTTGGATGTCATTGAGGTGCTCACCACGATCTCAGTAGCGCGCAATGAACCTGGATTCTTGCGGCCCACACTTTACATTCCTCCGAAGCCCACTCCACGCTACCCGGCAATTCCTTCTATGGATCGTTTTATGATTCTGGTGGAATCTTTGCCAGCACGCATCGCCGAGCTGGAATCCACCTTTGCTGACGACGATCTTTTGGCCCAAGTTACGGTGAGCGATTTTAAAAGTTTGGAGCTGATTGCACCCTTTTTTAAACCCCTCTACACCTTGGACCGGGTTGGGCAACAAGTTGAATTCGTGCGCAGTCAAATGCAGGTGGCGAAAATGTTGCAGACCCCAAATAAAATGAGCGCAGAAGAGGAAGAGCGCCTCGTTACGGCAGCGGTGCGAAACCAGGCCTCCAGCATCGACGAAGCCAAAAAATCCTTGATAGACGCCCTAGACTCCTCTGACCCCGTGCGACGCGACCGGGCGGAGCGGGTCCTGCGGATGTTAGTGAATGATACTTTTGGGACAGGTTTGGGTTTAGATCTTTTAAAAATTGCACGGCGATACGAGACACGTCCGGGAGTGCAGTTTCCAACCTTGCTAAAAAATTCCGCAGAACGAATTCTTGCTTTTGATGGACAGCTGCAAAATCAGATGGGTCCAGAGTTGCGAAAACAAATGGCTTTGCCTGGACTCCAAGAGTTGGCGGACGCTCAGGGAGAGCTAGCGGCCCCCTTTCATGGCTTTATGGATGAACTGGCGCGAGTGGCCCTGGCGGCTAAGGTTTATTCGGAGAGTCCTAGCAACGAAGACCTGAGCAGCACCTTGATGGAAAAAATCTCTTATGCCGATGCGGAATGGGTGCGTTTGCAGTGTGCCCGGGTTGCGGGGGGCTACGAGTTCGCGGAAAAATTAGGGAAGACGCCCTTTAAAACTTACACTGCAGATTTCAGCAAATGTGGAAACGAAAAGCCCCGGGGCCGAGCGAGCCGCAGGGTGGCCGCCGAGAAGAGCGATAGCGAATCTCAGAGATTAGCCCGCATGCGTCGGGCCTTAGTGCATGTGGCGCCACAACTCATAAATAGCGAAATTTCTAAGAAGGCAGCGCGCGGAATTTTCAACAAAGTAGCGGCCGATGTGGCCACTCTGGTTGTGGCCTATGTCTTGACAGGTGTGATGGGACCTCTAGGGCCTGTGGCCGCCACGGCGGTCGTTTCTGGAGCGGAGCGACTGGCAACGCAGATTGCTACGCGCGCTGTGATTGGCGCGCTGGTGCGTCGAGCCGCTAACGAAGTGGTCAAAGTTGTGGTGAGAGAGGCGCTCAAAACATTTGTCGCTGGACTTGTGAGTTCGGGCCTGGGGGGTGTGCGGAATTTTATCTACTATGCCATGAATGGCGAAGTGGCCATGAAGAATCTCATTCCCAAGGCTTTTGTGGATGAAGGTTTTGGAGCCTGGGCCGTGAAAACCTTGATCTCAGGTTTTGTGGTGCGTATCACGGGCAAGGGCTGGGATCGACTTGCGGCTTATCCGGGGCTGACCTATGTCACTTCGCAGTGGACGGGTATTAAATATTTTAGTCGAGACTGGACCAAAATGGTCGTCGCCAAAGGGGCGACGGCCTACGTCGACGATATTGCAAAAAATGTGGGAACATCTCTTTATGATGTCGCTGCAAAGCGTGGAAGTGCCGAAAAAATCAAAGAAAGTTTGGCCATGAAGGAAATCATCAAGGTCTTTCTGAAGACGGCGATTCGAAGCGATGCTTACGGAGAAGTGGAAGACTTTATCGGTCAGATGGGAGCTCTCAAAATGACGATGGAAGACTTGAAAGAACTGGGCAAATGCCAAGACTGTATCGAAAAGCAATTTCAAGAAAAGGTGAAAGGTCCCGCCAGCGTGAAAGCCAAATCCAATTAGGGCATTTTAATTAAGAGAACGGGAATTTCAGTTTTGTGGCGCACACTTTCCGCGACTGTGCCATAGAGTAAATCCTTAATGGCTCCATGTCCGTGAGTTCCCATGGCAATCAAATCACAACTTCTCTGCTCGGCGCAGCTTAGGATACCCTTTACTGGATCTCCCTTGGCCAATTCAGAACTGACTTCAAAACCTTCGCTACGAAATTCATTTTCTATTTTAAGCAGATAAGCGCGGTCCCGAGTGATTTCCTCGGAGTCCACCAGATTAAGCTCATTCTGTAGACGTGCGGCAAAGCCGTCGGCCACATGTAAAAAATGAATTTCCGAATGGCAGAATTTAGCAAGGCGGCGTACGTGATCTAAGATCACAGGATCGGCATCGCTATGATCTAAGGGCACGAGAATTTTTTTATACATGGCTCATCCTTTAAAAACTGTTCCGTAAACGAGGTAAAGATTTAAAATCACAATGATCACGGCACAAAAAATGGAGAGTGATTTTAGGGTGGGACCGATTACCAGCGGCCCCATTAAAGATTTTTTGGAAGTGAACTGAACCAAAGGGATCACAGCAAAGCTCAGCTGTAAGGAGAGAATGACCTGGCTCAAGATGAGCAGATCATTGACGGCTGAATCCCCATATAAAAAAGCCACAACAACTGCGGGGACGAGAGCCACAAGGCGCGTGAGCAAACGCCGCACCCAGGGGCGGAGGCGTATATCTAAGAATCCCTCCATCACAATCTGTCCGGCTAAGGTGCCGGTGAGGGTGGAATTATGACCAGAGGCCAGCAAGGCAATGGCAAAAACCACCGAGGCTAGGGGGGCCGCTAGCACTGGAGTTAATAGTTGATAAGCCTCACCTAGCTCTGCCACTTCGTTGAGTCCTCGAGTGTGAAAGGCAGAGGCAGCCAAAATTAAAATCGAAGCATTGATGGCGAAGGCCACGAGCAGGGCGAGGGCGGAATCGAGGCTCGAGTAACGAACCGCCATTTTTTTTCCAGCCGAGGTGCGGGGGAAGTTTCGCGTCTGGACGATGCTAGAATGCAAGTAGAGATTGTGCGGCATCACTGTGGCGCCGAGAATGCCCACGGCCAGGTAGAGTTGATCGGGCTGAAAAACGATTTCCGCCCGAGGCAAGAGGCCTTGGGCCACTCCACCCCAATCGGGGAGGGAGAGAAAAAGTTCATAGGCAAAGCAACCGCCAATAAGGAAAACGATAGTCCCCACCAGGACTTCCAAAACGCGGAAGCCCTTATTTTGCAGATATAAAATAATGAGCACATCCAGGGCCGTGATCAAGACTCCGACCTCAAGGGGCAATCCAAACAAAAGTTTCAGGGCCACGGCCGAGCCGATGATTTCCGCTAAGTCACAAGCGGCAATGGCGATTTCACAAAGAAACCAGAGAGTGAGATTTACGGGACGGGAATATTGATCGCGGCACGACTGGGCGAGGTCGCGGCCCGTGGCAATGCCCAGGCGTAGCGAGAGATGTTGGAGCAAAATGGCGATGAGATTAGAAAGAAAAATAACGCTTAATAATTTGTATCCATATTTGGAACCCGCGGCCAAATCGGTGGCCCAGTTACCAGGATCCATGTAGCCCACGGCAATCATCAGGCCGGGGCCACTAAAGGCTAAAAATTTTTTAAAGCGCGAGGCCTCAGGAATACGAATGCTGGCGACTTCCATGCTCCCCAGTTAAGCATTCTTCTACACGCAGTCGAGGCCCCAAAAATAAAGAGGGAGAGCTTTTAATTTTTTCCATTCAGGCTGATGAAAGACGGGAGAAAGATCTTCCATTTCATCGCGGCTCCAAGGCCCAAAAAAAAGTTGGAGGATGTGGCCGGGGTCGGGGCTTTCAAAAATTATTTTTTTATCGGCACCCTTCTGGTGGATAGTCCAAGTTTTCTTTCCAATGGCGGCGGAATACTGCGATGGAAAATGGCGACTCTTTTGGACAAAACTTAAGAGCTCAGGGGGGCGCAGGACTTTGGCAAATCCAAGAACTTGTTTTTCCGGAAGTCCCAAGGACTGTTGTAAAGCAGGGAAGAGTGGAGTGTCGTAGGAATGGTGAAGTTTTTTTGCCCCGCTTTTTTTTAGCTGAGCCAAAAGTTGCAGAACGGAGCTAATTTCGCCTCCGCATTCGTGCACCACGTGGCGAAGATCACGGCCCTTTCCGCAGAAGGCGTAGCCCCGAACGAGTTGGGGACTACCCGCAAAAAACAATTCGGTGTTGGGGCATTTTAAAAAGCGATTATAGAGGGAGGCTGAGCGTTGGGGGCCTACGCCGAGTTTCTCGTAGAGCGGAAGGATTTGGCCAAAGTCTTTAACCCTTTGCGGTGGCGCAGCGTTGGCGGTGAGCGGCGGTAAACTCACTTTGCTGAGGTCCCACTCCGCGTTCAGCCCACAGAGGAGGTAGCCTCGCTTTTCATAGAATTCTTTTTTTTCAGCCCAAAGCCAACAGATCGTGGCACCTTCATTTAGGGCGGCAAGCTCGGCAGTCTCCAGCAGCCGAGTCGCCGCTCCTTGGAGACGGAAGCTGGGATCAGTCACGACTAAGCCCAGTGCGGCCACTCGTAAGGTTTCTCCCGGGTGATCGGGAAGCCGCATTTCGAAAATGCGGTAGGCCAAAGCAGCGGCAACTTTTTCACCCGCAGTATCCAAAAGAAAAAAGATTCGAGCTGAGTTTCCTTCCTCTAGTAACAAAGAAAACTCAATATCAATGGTGGGAGAAAATTCCACCGCTTCCCCGGGCGAAAACTGAGCTTTAATGAGTTCCAAAACCTCGCCGCGCTTGGCTGGAAGGTCTTTTAGAGTTTTAGGGCTGCTTTTGCTGAAGTCGTTCATCTAATTTCATCCGGTAACCTACTATGAGCAAGTCTATTTCGCGTTCGGCCAGGCCCTGAAGGCGTCGGGCAAAGGGGCTGTGTTGAAAAAACAGCAGACGACTTTTTTGTTCGCTAGGTCCCAAGTGATTTCGTTTCTTGATACCCTCGCTTTGGCAGATCCCACTAACAAAAGCCTTAACTTGTGAAGCGGAGCTAAAGTTTGAGGGTAGGGCAGCAGGGGGATTTAGGGAGTCGGGCCGGGTACCCTTGCCGTGGAGTCCTGCCACATAAGCTTCTCCACAGCTTCCTCCTTTGTAGTCTCGAAATCCTTCATTTTTAGCGAGCATATAGCCCTGAGCCTCAGCCCAAAACAGAGGCCACCACGAGTCATTTTCACTGTCCGGGAAAGCCGTAAAAAAGCCTTGGGCTTTACTTTGGTGCTCCATGCGGGCTTTTAGAAGGCTTTGAGAGTTTAACCATAAATCCCAGGGCTCCTTCAGCGGACCTGTTTGCAGGGAGGCGTATGGGTTTTTTTCGACCTGCTCGGCCTCAAAAGCCCGTCTTTTTGTGCCGCAAGACGTCATAAAAATGACCAAGCCCAGAAAGTAGCGGCCCCAATCGTGCATACCCTAAGTTTAACATAGGCTGACATGATGCTGCAGAGCGGCTCTAGGATGAACTAGAAAAAAGTCGCTTCCTGTCTTAGTCTGTAGCTTCATTTTATAGAAAGGATGGTTCACATGGCTGCTGATGTTCTAGTTGTTGCGAGTAAAGTGAAGGCTTTTATTAAAGCAAACGGAGAGTGTAATACTGCGGGAGAGACCATTGAGGCTCTCTCGGCTGTGGTTGAGAAGATACTCAAAAGCGCTATCGAAAGTGCGAAAAGCCAAGGTCGTAAGACCGTAATGGCCCGAGATGTGGCTGCTATCGGTAACCAAGGATAGTTTATACTTTAAAATATTCTATTTGGAGGCGGAGAGACTGGAAAGTCATTTTCTGTGTCTGAACTGAGTGGGGTCTTCGGGGACTATGGAAAGTCCCCAAAGACCCCTTCTCTTTGTCTTAGCCTGTTTTTCACTCGATTCTGCCCATGAACGAATCTCAGCCACAGTGGGGGCCGGTCCTCGGTAGGCAAAGGCATATCCCGCTTCAATCAATTCTTGGTTGATGCTGTAGTTCCGATTATTTTCGTAGAAGAGACCTAAATATCTTAAGTAAGGGTCGCGACCCACGATTTCAACCCAAAGCTCTCGGCCCACTACCCTCGACCTGAGGTAATCTCGGGACTCGCGTGAAAAAGCTTGGCCCCATCCTCCAGTGCGCGGACCGGGCATTTCCGGCGCATCAACACCAATAAGCCTAAAGGTCATTTGGGGTCCGTAGGGAGAGCGAGCGGTGCAAGTGTCCCCATCGTAGCAATTCAGAATTTTAACTTTAAGGACTCGCCAAGGTCGGGTCTTGTGATCCAATAAAGGCAAAAACTGCGTGGCCCCCGTGCAGAAAAAAAGAAGGCCCAACATTTGAAGGAAATATTTTTGCAGGGTTCTCATATTCTGCTGCCTTCCCTAGTCTTTTTTATATGTTAGTTTTAAAGGGTGCGGCGACATCTCTACCTCTTAGGGGCCTTGGCCTTGCCTCCAAAAATTGTGGAATCCTCTTATGACTGGGCCCAAAAAATCAAAAACTTGCCTCAGCGCAAAGCCGCCAATATTCAGGTTCTCAGTCAGGAGCCCATCCTTCATGGCGGTCTTTGGCTACGAGACGAAAAGGTTTTGGTCTTAAGTCCGGATGGAACCCGCATGCGCGACTTTGCCTTTGCAGGAAGCGGGCCCACGGCCGATCGTCCGGCTCCCGCCGACTTAGGTCCCTTTTGGAAGAAGCCCAACGTGGCCCCCTTCACCGTCTCCGCGCATCGTATTGACTATCAGGGCCTATGGTCGGTACCGGTGGATTTTCCCATCGAAGGCTACGACCGTTACCCCGGCGGCAGCCCTCTCATTGGTTGGAGCACTTATCCACCCCAACTCTTTTACCTGCCTACGGATTTGAAAAATTTCAATAAGATCGAATGGAGTTTAGACTCCGAGCCCCTCAAATTCTTTTTTTGTGATCGCTTCACCATGGCTTTGGTTGAAAATCTCACCAACGGTTTGTCGCGAGTCGTTTTTTTTCGGGGGGACAATCCTCAGAGCTACACCATCTTTGACTTTGGGGGCGCCGCCCAAAAATCTGACCTGAGTGGAGTTTTGGCACGCAATTGTTTTGATTTCTATTTCGCCGGTACTTTTGGTTTAGTAAGAGTACGTTATGCCTCTCCCTAAAGTTTTTACCGTTAAAAATGCCCGACTTTGGAATTCTCAAGGCGAACATAAGAATGTGGAGTTGCGCGTTGAAGAGGGCACGCTCACGAAAATTGCGAGTGCCGGGACATACCCCCCTTCCAAGGAGGACTTCGATGCACTGGGCATGGTCATCCTGCCAGCCGGGGTGGATTTGCAGGTGCATTTGCGGGTGCCAGGCCAAAGCGAAAAAGAAACAGCACTGACGGGTTTGCGGGCGGCCTTGCGAGGAGGCTACGGCGCGGTCGTGAGCATGCCCAATACGCGGCCCACCATCGACAATGTAGATGTCTTAAAGCGGGCCCAGGGTGAAGTGAGGGCGGCTGAGGCTCAAACCGGAGTGAAAGCCTATTTCTCAGTGGCTATGACTTTGGGCCAAGAGGGTGTGGAACCCGTGGGTCACGCGAGGGCCTTGCGCGAAGCTGGAGCCGTGGCCCTGACCGACGACGGCAAGGGCGTGGCCCAGGATGCCGTGATGGAACGGCTTTATGCCGTGGCAATTGAAAGTGATTTGCCCCTTTTGCAGCACGCCGAAGTGCCCGGTCATGGGACGGCGCTGGCCGAGGGACCGACCCAGAAAAAATTGGGTTTAAAGGCCTATCCCCTTTCGGCAGAGATCGACATGGTGGCTCGGGATCTGAAGTTACTCGCGAAGTACCCGCAGGCTCGGTACCATGTGCTTCATGTCTCGGCCAAAGAAACTTTGGATTTAGTGCAGATCGCTAAAAAACATGGTCTCAGGGTCACTTGTGAAGTGACTCCTCATCATCTTTTCTTTTCTTCGGAAGATATTCCTGAAAAAAATACCGATTTTAAAATGAATCCCCCCCTTCGGGGTCCCGAACACCAAGGTGCCTTGCGAGCAGCTCTGGCTAGGGGAGATATTGATTTTGTTTCCACTGACCATGCTCCCCATGAAAAGTCGAAAAAAGGGGAGGATTTCACGGCCTCGGCCTTTGGCACCACGGGCCTGGAAACAGCCCTTCGCACCCTTTTATCCCTGTACCAAAAAGGGGAATTGGGGCCTCAGCGCCTTGTGGAGGTTTTTGCCTTGAGGGCGGCCGAGTTTCTAGGAATCACCCCCGAATTTGGGGATTTGCAAGAAGGGGCCCCCTTTAGGGCTGTCTGGGTGGATGTGGATGCGGCCCCTCGCAAGCTTGAGCTGAGTGAGCTCGAGAGCCTTTCTAAAAATAATTGCTTTTTAGGCGCAGAACTTGCGGGCCGGGTCTTAGGAAGCTTTAACAGTTCGGGACTCTTTCGCTTTTGACTTTAAACCTAAGTCTAGCTAAGAGATCTGACTTCGACTTCGAGAAAATATAAGGAACTTATTTAATGTCTAAAAATGTTGTGAGCCGTACCCCCCGATTTAAGCGCCAACGTCGCCTTGGGGTGGAACTTCCTGGTTTGGGTAAACCCGGAGCTTTAGATCGTCGCCCTTATCCCCCGGGCCAACATGGCAATCAGCGCCGCAAACTTTCGGAATATGCGCTGCGCCTCGAAGAGAAGCAAAAAATTATTTTCCACTACGGAATTCGCGAAGAGCAACTTCGTCGATTTGTGCGCGACTCGAAGCGTGGCGACACCACGGACTGGGTCGACAATTTGATTGGTCGCCTCGAGCGCCGTATCGACAATGTGATCTTTCGCCTAGGTTTTGCTTCTAGCATCCGTGCTGCTCGCCAAATGATTTTACACGGACATGTGCTCATTAACGGCAAAAAATGCCGAGCCGGTTCGGCTGTTTGCGAGCAAAATGATAAAATTACTTTAACGCCTAAAGCTTACAAGGGTACAAGCTACCTCCAAGCTAAGGCTAGCCCCCGTTTGGAACTGCCCGATTATTTGGGCAAAGAAGCCGTGGGCGACGAAGAGATTGGGACAGTTCGTGACATTCCTCATGCCCACGACATTCCTTTCCCCTTCGAAACAGGTCTGCTCGCTGAGTACTACGCCGCTCGAAAAGCTTAGTTCGCAGCTAAAAAGTAGCCTTCGACAGATAAAACAAGTCGGCAAAATTCTCATTCTGTGAGAGTACAGATGAATGGCTTCATTTTTTCGTATTCTCACCCTTCTCGTTATTCTTTTGTCACCCCTACTTTCTGAGGCGAGAAATCTCCGTCTGGTTTTTCGCAGCAGAAATGCCGACGAGTATCGGGAACTGCTAAAACAAATTCCTGAGCGCCTGCACAAGGTTTTGCGAAAAAACACCATGGGTTTGAGCGAAAGGAAAATTACGGCCTTGCAAGAGCTCTCGGGGCGCAAGGTAGATTTTTCGGGCATCTATTCTTTGGACCTCCCAGAGCTTGAGATCGGGCCTTTTAAAAAAATAAAATATCTCTCAAGCATTATTTATCCCGACGTCAAACCCCCCATTTTTTTAGCTGACCCCGAGGCCCAAGTCCCCGATGCGCGGTGGTGGTTGGATGCCATTAACGTACAGCCCGCCTGGGACGCGGGATACAGTGGGGCGGGAGTCACCATTGCCGACTGCGACTCCGGATTTTATATCCATGAATCCGATATTAAGAATAATTTGCTTTTGGATTTGGCTCGAGATTTGTCGGATCGGGAAAATCCACTCGTCGTTGACGATGGAAATTTCATTTCACACGGCACCTCGGTGACATCAATTATGGCCGGCGTGAAAGATGATCGCGGCACAAGCGGCATTGCTTACAATGCCAAAGTCGTTCCTCTGCAAAATTTCAACTACGATCGTCGTATTGACGACCTTGATAAGGAAGAAGCTACCGCCCAATGTATTTTGCACGCCCTTCAAATTCCTAGCGTAAAAATAATTGTTCTTGAGAATCAAACAGCTTTTGGGTCTTCGGAATCCTATGCCGGCACTCGTGAAGCCGTGCGCTTGGCCATCAGCTCGGGGGTGGTGATTTTGTCGGCTGCGGGCAACGCAAGCACTCAGCTGAGTGCGGAAGTTGAAGATGATACGGGTTCTATTTTAGTGGGAGCTTTAGATCGCCAAGGAAACCAAGCTGATTTTTCCAACTACGGACCTCTGTTGGCTCAAGGCGAGCAAAAGCGAGTTTCTATTGCGGCCTTTGGGGAAGACTTGTGGACCCTTTCAGGTCCTAGTGGGGCCTTTGATAATTTTGGAGGCACCTCGGGAGCCCTTCCACAGGTGGGAGGTGCTGCGGCTTTGATGTTAGAGGCCAATCCCATGCTTCTTCATAGCCATGTGAAAACCGTATTGGAGAATACCAGGGTGAATAGCCCCAGCACCGTAGCGGTAGGTGGGCGCTTAGATGTTGCCAAAGCTGTGACTGAGGCTAAGAATTTAGTGGTACCCCAAAGCCAAGCTGCGCTGGCCGCGAGTTTCAGGCAGGCCGCGGTGCAGATTCTTCGCGGAAATTAAAAGATTTGCGGCTCTCTCACCTGAGCTGAAGGGGGCGCACCGTGGTCAGGCGATGTTCAAAATGTGCTGAGGCTTTTGGGTCTCCCTCACCTAGGTAGTGAGTCGCCCGAGAATCAAAAACCATATGTCCAAAGACTATTTTTGCGCCATTTTCGTGCCGGCTTAAGACCACTTCACTTCGAATGAATTCACTTGAAGCCGGGTTGGCGCCTAGGGGGTTGGGTTCCGGGTCCTGGGGGGCTATCACAGGCGGACCATTCCAAGGAAATTTTTCAAGAGTACTGAGTTCAAAAGAAATCTCCTGATTTCTTTTGAAAACTTCGTGGAAGCTTCGCAGGGTGTAGTACTTCGGTGGGCTTTGTAAGAGTTTTTGCGCCCACTCCTTCACTTGGGCGGCGATGGCCTCCGAAATAGAGAAATCTTGGGTGGGGCTGAGTTTTTGATGAGTGCTTACGATTTCCTTAAGGGTGAAGGGGGCGGCATGATCAGCTGGGGAAGCCACCGAAATATGATCCACGACTAAAAACTTTTGCGGATTAGGATTCCCGGGGATAAAGGCCGAGCCCATGTAGTAGGAGATGTCGGCCACTCCATGCACGAGCCATTCGACGTTGGGAAGGTCTGATCCCAAATAGATTCTCGCGGTCTTCTTAAGGCAAGGCTTACGGGAATGACATTCGGCTGCGATATTTTTCTTCTGAAGTGCGGTCAGCAGTTCAATAGGCAAATCGATTTTTGGGAGCGCTTGGACTTGTCGAATAGGGTCGAGGTGGAAGGCCGTTCTTATATCTAAACCTCGGTTTTTTCCTATACTAATTTGAAGGTGGGGTTGAAGATACAAGCCTGCATCATGGGCAAAGGCCGTGTCGCTAATAAAATTTCGGATAGGGTACAGGCTTTCCCCTGACGGATGCAGAAAGTAGTTCACCAGTGATTCGCCTAAAAAGCGTCTTTCTTCGCGCAAAAGACTTTCTTCTTCCTCTAAAGTCGTAGGATCTAAGTGAGTCCGGCAAGGATGGGGTGAGGGTAAAACAATAAAATGTTCCCCGGCCCGAGCATTTAAAAAGGGAAAAATTCCAAGGACAACTAAAAAACAACGAGCCGCGATTTTCATTTGAGGAGTGGGGATAGCCGATGGCAGACCAAAAGTCTCGGAAAAATTCAAAGAGGGGGTTGGGGACCTCCCCCTCCTCTAGAGAGCTTAAATCCCCGCTGCAAAGTCTCGGAAGAAGTTCTGAAGGTAGGTGAAGTGAAGGTCTTCTTTGTTAGGGTTAGGATCCAGCATAGATTCACCGATCATAGTTGCAACCCCAGTAAAGGCCACGTTGGGATTTAAGGGATGCATGCCCTGGGCTAGGGTGTGAATGAGGCCGGGGGGCAGGTTGTATTTTACATACTTTTCACCCAATAAAGTTTGCATAATGATATCCGGATTCTTCACAGGCAAATCATTAGCTTCTTCTAGGATAGGGGAAATTTCGCTATCCATAAGGGCATAAGATTTCACGCCATCTGAGGGGTAACCTTGGCCATCCACTTGGAGGGGGGCATCGGGCACACCATTAATAATTGTGGCGATTTTGTCTTCTTTGAGGGCTTGGATTTGGGTGTAGAGCCTGAGATTTCGGGTAGCACGGAATCTTCGGACGTTGGCTAGCATCTCTTCAATTTCTTCAGCTTTAAAGCCCGCGTAGTGAAGTTGGCGCAGAGCCTCTTCTTCGTCTCGAGAAAGGCGGCCTTCAGGATTTTTTGCAACCTTGAGGGCTTTATCAAGACCCAGGTTAGTATTGGCTACATAATCTTTTTTATATTTTTCTCGGGTCGCCACTTTCACAGCAGCCTCAAGTGCCGGTCCTTGAAGACCAGGATTTTGCGCCAAGACCGCCGCCGTAATGGCTTGCTGAGTGTCGATTCGATTGAGTTTGGCCCAAACCAAGTTGGCCTCATGTTTAAACAGAACTTCCACGGCTTTTACGCCAAATCCGTATTCCGGACTTTCCGTATCAAAGAGAAGTCCCGTGCGTTCTTTGATTTTGTCGACAAAGGTTAAAATCACAGCCGTGTCGCGGGCCGCACCCACGCGGTAGAAGGGGGCATAAATGTCAATCATTGCTCGTAGGATATCCGTGGTGCTTTGAGGCTTGTAAGGTAAACCTCGGCCCACTTCATCTAGCTCTTTGTCGCGCTGAGCGAGCTTTTCAGCACTCATGCTCGCATCCAGACCCACCGGAACTCCTCGGGCATCTCGGTCAGGATAGAGGGGGTTGGTGGGAGTAAACTCGGCCGCGTTTGAGAACTCGGTTTTACCTGGGCCTCGTGGCAATTCCCAGAGAGGTTTGAGTTGAGCCAAAACATCTTGGATGCGGGGGTCTTTAAGGCTGATAATATGTGCCGGATCGGCTCGGTTGCCCAAGGCCCGGACTTGAATATCTTTCCAAGACTCATCCGCAAAATCAAACATTTTTTGTCCGGCCTCAGCGCCGTAAATTCTTTGGAGATATTTTAAAGTGAGGGGAACGTTGAGTCCTAAGAAACTCGTGGTGGCCACTCCCTCGTAGCAATAAAGCGCCAAAGAGGGGTTGGTTTTTAGGAGGTGATAAAAAGTTGTGGTGCGGGGATTAAAGGCTTGGGGCTTCTCTTCTCCGCGATTTTCCAGCACGGCACGAAAACGTTCGGCCGTTTCGGGGTCTTGTAACTTCAATGCAATTTTGTTGTTGAGATCGGCGCGCACCCAGCTGCGGTCAAGCCAGCCTCGGGCAAAGGCCAAAACTTCTTTGAGGTTCACGTTCGTGACTAAATCGAAGTGGTAGTCATCCGAAAATTGATAGCCGTCGGCATTGTCGTAATAAAGTTTGGACCAAAGCGCTAAGTTCAAGTTCACGGCTTCTTGGCTGGTGCCCTTCACGCTAATGGCATAGAGGTTGTTCAACGTGCCTCGGTCAAGACCGTCATTAGCCAAGAACTGACGGCGAGTGTTCTCACCTAAGCCACCCACATAGGCATAGGCACTTGAGTGACCTGTGCTGCGCTCCGCTTTTTGGCCGGCCATTTCCGAGAATGTAGAAAATAAAAAGTCACTTGAATTCGAGTGGGGCACGACCACATATAAGGATTTGTCGTTCACGCTGCCTTGTTCATCCAGCGGTAAGTCAACATTGTAAAATAATTTGGTTAGGTAAGGATTCAGATAATAGTTCTGGGGCTTGGGGTTGCGAACGGCTCGTCCATGTCGGTCCCGTGTCTCGGGAACTGGAATGAATCGCAGGCCCAGAGCTTTGCCACCTCGAAGAACTTCAAGTTTGCCGTCCGCGTTGGGTGCGGCCTTCACGTCGTAGAGCAAGTCTCCTATGGTGTAGGATTTTTGCACTTCGCCCACCTTATCGAGCAAAGTGGTGGTGGTGAAAAGAGCGTCGCGAGGATCTTTTCCAATCCGACCTAAGCGGGTTTGTCCTTCCTCGTCTTCTTCCCACATATAAAGATTTTCCAAAACGCTTTTGTACCTCAAATAGGCGGGGTTGCTATCGTTTCGAGGCTCGGAAGGGAGGGGCAGGGTCCAGTTTCCTACGTATTCAGTTTTGACAAAATCTTCAGCCAAAATATTAGGGATGGCTTTGGCCTGACCTAAAACCGAGAAAATAAAAAATGAGAAAAATGGAATAAGACGAATCATGGAGACCTCCTGCTTGAGGCTCTCCGGACTAAGACGCCTCACCGCACCTTGTCAAAGGCTCATTGAAATGTGAGCCCCTTAGCTTCCTTAATTTTACTTACCTTGAAAAAGTTTCAAGATGCTGGAGAAGTCGAGTTTTCCCGCTCCGTTTTTTGAATGCATTCGATAGAGTTCGCGGGCCATGCTTCCCAAGGGCGTGGGGCTTAGAGTGGCCAAAGCGCTTTCGGTTGCAAGTCCTAAATCTTTGACCATCAAATCCACTCCGAAGCCCCCTTGGTAATCTCGGGAACTGGGCACGTTGTCCATTACCCCCGCTACCGGATTGTAGACTTCAAGGGACCAATTGCGGCCGGAACTTTGTTTCATGATCTCCGATAGGTTTTTAGGATCTAGACCATTGGCAATTCCAAGGTTCAAAGCTTCGCAAGTTCCAATCATATGAATGGCCAGCAGCATATTGTTGCAGATCTTGGCCACTTGTCCGGCACCTGAATCACCGGCGTGAAAGATATTTTTCCCCATTTTTTCTAAAATAGGTTTGGCCTTAGTGAAGGTCTTCAACGGACCACCCACCATAAAGCTTAGAGTCCCGGCGGCAGCACCTGCCGTGCCTCCCGAGACCGGGGCTTCCAACATTTCTAAATTTCTTTTCGTGGCCTCGGCGGCCACTCGGCGGGCCACTTCGGGGGCAATGGTGCTGCAATCTATAAGTAAAGTGCCTGGGGCCACGAGGTCTAAAATTTTAGACTCCTCCAGATAAAGTTTTAAAACATGGGGGGAGGAAGGCAGCATGGAAATCACGACGTCCTGGTTTTTCACCGTTTCGCCAATAGACTTTTGAACTTGGCAACCCGCCTTTGCGGCAGCCTCCAGAGCTGGTGCAAATAAATCAAAAACATGCACCTGAAATCCGGCCTTTACTAAGTTGGCCGCCATGGGGCAGCCCATATTTCCTACACCGATAAAGCCAATTTTTCTCAAGCAAAATGCTCCGTGATTTTTTCAGGCAGTTTTTCAAAATGAGCTTGGATAATTTCCGCGCCAACCAATTCTCGCTTGGAGGGCTTCCACTGAGGTTTCATGTCTTTTTCAATCAGCAAGGCGCGGATGCCTTCTCGAAGATCGTGATTTTTGGCAAACTGCATAGAAAGGCCAAGCTCAAAGTTTAAAGCTTCCACAAGTTTTAGCTTGCGGTGATTTTTAATTTGTAAAAAAATCACATGAGCAGAAGTGGGGGAGCCTTGTTCAAAAGACGCCAGCGCTTTTTGCATGTAAGGGTCGGCAGAGATCTCTCGCAGCGCTCGCTCAAAGGCTTCCAGGCTATAACATTCCGCCAGGCGTTTGATGTCAGAGAAATGAGCCTGAATCTCGCTGGAGGGACAATCATTACGAAAAGGCGCCACAAAAGCTTTAACGGCCGACTTCAGAAGCTCTCGATTTTTTTTGGGAGTGTCGGTGAAGGGAATGTCGGAGAGAAAATTTTTGAAATTATCTTTTTCTTTGAGGGGAATGAAATAATCGGCCAATCCTAAAAACAGGCTATCGCCCGCGTTCAGGCGCACACCGGTGAGAGCTGAAAAAAGACCACAACCCGGGGGCATGCGATTGAGGAAATAAGTGGCTCCCACGTCAGGGAAAAGTCCAATGGTAATTTCGGGCATGGCCACTTTCGTGTTTTCCGTCACGATGCGAGCCGCACCTCCATTCATCAGTCCCAAGCCGCCCCCCATCACAATGCCATGTCCCCAAATGATCACCGGTTTGGGTGAAGTGTGAATGGCGTAGTCGAGGCTATACTCTGTGCGGAAAAATTGATTCGCCTCGATGCGGTCTTTGATGATGGAGGCGTAGAGGTTTTTGATGTCACCACCGGCACAGAAAGCTTTGTCGCCCGCGCCCTCTAAAAAAATGGCCGCGATTTTGGGATCTTTGTTCCAGGCTATGAGCCGCTCGGTGAGGGCATCTATCATTTCTTGGGTGAGGGAATTTAATGTGGCCGGGCTGTTCAGGGTAGCCACAGCAACTTTATATTTGCCGTTAATTTCAGAAAAAATAACTTTATCGGTTTGAAGAGGTTGCTTCATGCGTTTTTCCACTGTGCCGGGCGCTTTTCTAAAAAGGCCTGCACTCCTTCTTTTTGGTCTTGGGTATTAAAGAGTTCAACAAACATCTCCCGCTCCAGGGGCAAGGCCTTGGCTTGGGGACCAAAGCGGGCTTGTTGGATAAGTTTTTTACAGGCCGTCACTGACGTCGGAGACTGCCGCTCTAATTTTTGGGCGAGTTCGAAGGCCTTGGCTTGGGCCTGGCCCTTTTCTACGACTTCTTCTACGAGTCCAATGCGAAGGGCGGTTTCAGCACTAATGCGTTCCCCGCAAAGAATGAGTCTTTTGGCCCAGGCCTCACCCACCAACCAGGCTAAATTTTGAGTCCCACCCGCACAGGGCAAAAGCCCCACCGAGGCTTCGGGTAGGGCCAGCTGGGCATGGGATTCGGCAATTCGTAAATCGCAGGCTAGGGCGGCTTCCAGTCCACCTCCCATGGCATAGCCGTGAATAGCCGCAATGGAGAGTCCACGAAAATCTCTCAAAGCCTCAAAAGCGGCTCCAAACTTATCCGACATGTCTTTGGCCACATTTTTATTTCCATCTTGGAAGACTTTTAAATCTGCGCCCGCTGAAAAAAACTTTTCGCCCTCGCCCCGTAAAATGAGGGAATAAATGTTTTTGTTGGCACTCAAGCTAGCAATGATTTCCGGGAGGGCGCCTAAACTTTCTAAATCCCAGGTATTGGCAGGGGGGTTGGATAATGTGAGGAGTGCGCAGTGGGCCTGAATTTCAAGTTTGATCTTTGAGGTGGGACTTTTCACAACAAATCCTTTCCGTATCGAAGGTGTCGACTAGCGAAAACTTTCAAGGGCGTTTTGCTCAATCACGCGTCGGGCAATGATCACTCGCATGATTTCGTTGGTTCCTTCTAATATACGATGCACACGGCTGTCTCGTAGCAATCGCTCCACGGGGTATTCTTGGGTGTAGCCGTAGCCCCCAAAAAGTTGCAAGGCCTCATCGCAAATCTGAAAGCCTAGGTCGGTAGCTTGTCGCTTGGCCATGGCACAGTAAGCGGTGGCATTGGGGTCTTTGTTGTCGAGGCGGTTGGCCGCCATGCGCACCATGAGACGGGCTGAAATAAGGTCAGTTAGCATGTCGGAAAGTTTAAACTGCAAGGCCTGAAAATCGGTAAGGGGCTTTCCAAACTGTTTTCGGTCTTTCATATGAGAAAAGGCGGCATTAATGGCCGCCTGCGCTGCGCCCACAGAACACACTCCAATATTGATGCGCCCGCCATCAAGACCCATCATGGCAATTTTAAAACCCTGGCCCTCGGCACCCATTAAATTTTCAGCCGGAACTTCGACCCCGTCAAAATTGATGATGCGCGTAGGTTGGGAATTCCAGCCCATTTTTTTTTCGTTCTCTCCAAAAGAAATGCCGGGAGAATTTGCAGGCACAACAAATGTGGAGATGCCCTTAGGCCCCGGTGCTCCCGTGCGGGCCATCACCACCAAAACGTCGGTGGCTCCCCCGCCGGAAACAAAGGCTTTCGTGCCCGTTAAAATATAGTTGTCGCCTTTTTTAACGGCCGAAGTTGTGAGAGATCCGGCGTCGGAACCCGCGCCGGGTTCTGTGAGGCAATAGCTTCCCAGGTGGGTGGCCGCGCAAAGTTTGGGGCACCATTCTTGGCGAAGTTTTTCAGTGGCGAAGGAGTCGACCATCCAATTCACCATGTTGTGAATGGTGAGAAAAGCGGCCGTGGAGGGGCAACCCGTGGCGAGTTCTTCAAAAATAATCACGCCATCCAAGCGCTTTAAGCCCGAGCCCCCCACATCGGGGCGCACGTAAACACCTCCAAAGCCTAAGTCACCTGCGTGTTTTAAAACCTCTTTTGGGAAGTGCTTTTTTTGATCCCATTCTGCGGCATGAGGAGCCAGTTCCTTCTCGGCAAATTGCCGTGCGGCTTCTTGGTAGGCTCGTTGTTCTTCTGTCAGATCGAAATCCACTTAAGTTCCCCCTTTGATGTCGGACTCAAAAACTACTTTAGCTGAATGGTCGTATTTAAGCTGGCCTTCGCAGAATTTTCATCAAACCAACGTGCGGTGATCGTTTTAGTTTGAGTGTAGAAGCGCACGGCCTGCTTTCCGTAAGCGTGCTGGTCTCCATAGAAGCTGGCTCTCCAACCCGTGAAGGAGAAGAAAGGCAGGGGTACTGGAATGGGAATATTAATTCCAATTTGGCCGACTTGAATATTATGTTGGAATTTGCGGGCCGCCGCTCCGCTGGAAGTAAAGATACTCGTGCCGTTGCCGTAAGGATTGGCATTGATCATCTCGATAGCCTCATCCAGATTTTTTGCGCGTAAGATAAGAAGGACCGGACCAAAGATTTCTTCCTGGTAGATACTCATCTCAGGACTGACACGGTCGAACATTGTGGGTCCCACAAAGTTTCCTTTAGGATGAGAGGCCACCTTCAGATCCGAGCCATTGACCAAGCACTCCGCTCCCTCATCGATGCCTTTTTTAATCAAAGCCAAAACTCGTTCTTTAGCTTTGGCACTGACCAAGGGGCCTAGGGCCGCTTCTTTGTCGTTCCAGGGACCCACCTTTAAATTTTTCAGCGCATCTCGGATATCACCCACCCAGTTTTGGGCATCACTTACCAAGACGGCCACGGAAATGGCCATGCAGCGCTGGCCCGCGGCCCCACAAGAGGCTCCTGCAAGGTTGGAAACGACCTGAGATTTGTCGGCATCGGGCATCACGATCATATGATTTTTAGCCCCGGCAAAAGCTTGGACCCGTTTTAAATTTTGAGTACCCGTGCGGTAAACATGTTGGGCCACGGGGACCGAGCCCACAAAAGAGATGGCTTTGATGTCGGGATTGTTAAGAATGAAATTTACGGAGTCCTTCGCTCCGTGAATCACATTCAAGACTCCACTGGGGGCGCCAGCTTCTTTAAAAAGTTCCGCAAGACGCGTGGGCGTCATGGGGTCCTGCTCGGAAGGCTTGAGCACAAAGGTGTTCCCGCACGCAATGGCTAGAGGGAACATCCAGAGCGGAATCATGGCGGGAAAGTTAAAGGGCGTGATGCCGGCACAAACACCTAAGGGCTGCATATAAGAATAGGTGTCGATGGACCGGGCCACGTTTTCTACCGTCTCCCCCATAAGAAGGCTTGCGATATTGGCGGCGTGTTCCACCACTTCAATTCCGCGCCAAACATCACCTTGGGCATCCACAAAAGTTTTGCCGTTTTCTTTAGCCAGGATTTCTGCGATTTCATCGTGGTGCTTTTTTAAGAGGTGCTGATAGCGCAGCATCACGCGGGCCCGCTCGGGTACAGCCACTTCTTTCCAAGTCTTGAAGGCCTCTTTGGCCGAGTCCACGGCTTTTTGCATTTCACTGGTGGTGGCGCAAGGAACTTGGGCCAAGACTTCCTGGGTGGAGGGGTCGCTGACAGAGAGCCATTCTTTAGATTGGCTCTCGACAAATTCCCCGTTGATAAATAGTGGTATTTTTTTCATGGTGTCCCCTCAATCGGAATTTGAAATTCGCGTTTTTTAATATTCTCTAAATGAAAACCTAGGTCTTGGGCCATCTGCTGAGCCTGGGCTCCTCCTTCATGGAGAGAGAAGTAGCAGCCGCAGTAGTCTTGGCGGTAAATTCTATTTTCTTCTGTAAATTGCACCGACTCTTTAAAAGCTTCGTGCTTCATAAAGTTTTTTGCCAAATAGGCTATGCCGTGCCGATTCCCGCTGAGTTCGCCAAAGTTTTTTAATTTCTCCTGAACTTTGTGAGGGGAAATGGCCAAGGTTGTGGTGAAGTAGTCGCAGCCTTGCTTTTTGGCCTCCACCGCCGAGCGCTCCAGGCGCATATCGTAGCACACGGAGCACTTAGCCCCCTGTTCGGGACTGGCTTCTAGTCCTTGAATTTGAGTGAAAAAATTATCCACGTCATATTCGCCTTCGATATAGGGAGTCTCAAGAAGTTTGGAAACTTCTTTAAAGGCGTCCAGGCGTTTGAGATATTCCGCGCGGGGCTGAATATTAGGGTCGTACCAAAAACTTAAGACCTCGAAATCTTCTTTCAGTTGGCCGATGACTCCCGCGGCATCAGGCCCGCAGCAAACATGGAGTAAAATCTTTTTACGAGGGGGAGGGCGATTCCATAAAGCAAGCTTTTCTGGGTCGCAAAGATAGGGGCCTACGATTTTTTTAGCCTCAGCCCATTCTATGGGGGCGGAACTTTCCGAAATCACCAAGCAATTTTTGCCTTCAAAGCAAATTCCTGAAAAGCTTTCTTCGCAGGAAAAATTTAAAAAAATTTCGGAATGAGGTTCATTGCGCAAATGCTTTTTCAGTCGCGCCAAGGCTTCGTCGGTGGAACTTCCGCTCGCCAAAAGATACTTTATGCGTCCCATGGCCACCGCAAAAACCTGTGACAGAGAGGCTCCGCCGGATTTCACGGAGGCGCTTAAGAGCGCGAGCTTATAGCGTTCTTTCATGGCGTTGCCTCCCACCTTAAGCCGAGACTTGGGCGTGGGACAAGGGGGGCTATCGAGATCCGATGGGCTTGATTTCTCGCTGAGCCGTTCCTGTGTATTCGCTTAAGGGGCGGATGAGGCGGTTATTAGCCGCTTGCTCAAAAATGTGGGCCGACCAACCTGTCGTTCTTGCCATCACAAAGATGGGGGTAAACATATCAATCTCAAAACCCATCAAATAGTAAGCCGGACCTGCTGGGAAATCCAAGTTGGGATGAATTTGCTTTTCACGCACCATAACTTTTTCAAGCTCGTCGCTAATCTCATGCCATTTGGTCTCGTTTTTAAGCTGGGCCACGAGTCTTCCGTACTTGCTCATCGTGGGAACTCGAGAATCCCCGCGCTTGTACACTCGGTGTCCAAAGCCCATCACTTTGCGTTTGTTTTTTAAAGCATCCATCATCCACTGCTGAGCTTTTTTGGGATCGTCGACCTCTTTGAGCATATGCATGACTTGCTCATTGGCCCCGCCATGGAGGGGTCCTTTGAGGGAGCAAATCCCCGCTACGGTCGCCGAAAAAATATCGCTCATGGTGGAGCTCACCACCCGAGAAGTGAAGGTAGAGGCATTGAAGGAATGTTCGGCATAAAGAATAAGCGAAACATCAAAGGCTTTGACGATGTCTTTGTGTGGGACTTCTCCAAAGCACATATGGAAAAAATTTTCCGACATGCTGAGCTGACTTTGAGGGGCGATGGGGTCTTTGCCCTTGCGACAACGGTAGTCCGCGGCAATAATTGTGGGGATTTTAGCTAAAAGCTCTAAAGCTTTGTCGTAATTAGAAAGCGAGCCCGCAAAAGGGTCCTTCGGGGACCAAGACTCTTCGTCTTTATTGGAATATTCCATTCCTAGGTAACTCACACCGGTGCGCACCGTATCCATGGGATGGGCATTTTTTGGAAAAAGTTTGATGGACTCACTCAGCCCTTTGGAGAGGGGCCGTAGGCTGCGTTCTTTAGCTGAAAATTTTTCGAGCTGAGCTTTGTTGGGGAGCTCAGAATGCCACATCAGGTAGGCCACTTCCTCAAAGGAGCACTGGTCGGCCAAGTCTTGAACCGGGTAACCGCGGTAAGTGAGAGAATTTGTTTCAGGCATCACCTTGGAAACTTTGGTTTCGTCTACGATCACCCCGTCTAAACCTTTGCGGATGATGGGTGTGGCTTCTTCGCTCATAATTCTTCCCTATTTCTTTAGTTTAAAGTTGAAAATACTTTGGTCGAACTGGTTGTATTCTGGGTAACGTAAAATTTCATAGAGTCGGGAGCGAGTCTGCATTTTATCCAGAACATTTTCTTGGGTGCCCTCGGCTTTGATTTGACGAAAGCCCTCCTCGACAGCTTTCATCGCCAGGCGAAAGTTGGTCATGGGATAGATCACAAGATTCATTCCCAAACTTTCTAAAGTTTTAACCGACAAAAGGGGACCCTTGCCAAACTCCGTCATATTGGCGAGCAAGGGAACTTTAATTTCTTTGCGGAAGGTCTCAAATTCTTTTTCGTTTTCTAAAGCCTCTGGAAAGATAGCATCAGCACCCGCATCCACGTAAGCTTTGGCGCGGTCAATGGCCGCCGGCAGACCTTCGCTGGCCCGGGCATCGGTGCGGGCCATAATCACAAAATTGGGATCTTTGCGGCCTAGGTGGGCGGCTTTAATTTTTTGGACCATGGCAGAGGTATCGACAATACCTTTATTATCCAGGTGGCCGCAGCGTTTGGGATTGATTTGGTCTTCTAAATGACAGCCCGCTAGGCCAAAGTCTTCCAGCTCTTGCACCGTACGTGCCGCACTCATGGCTTCCCCAAAACCCGTGTCGATATCGATGAGGGCGGGAAGTTCTGTTACCCGAGCAATGGCTCGGCCGCGTTGGCTCACCTCTGAAAGTGTTGTGAGCCCAATGTCGGGATAGCCGAGGTCATTGGCAATGCCGGCTCCCGAAATATAAATTCCGTCAAAGCCCACTTCTTGGGCTATCAGAGCTACGAAAGGTGAAAAGGCACCGGGAAATTTTAAAAGCTTGCCGGAGCTGAGGCCCTTGCGGAAGGTCGCACGTTTTTCAGTGGCAGATCTTTTTTCAAAAAGCATTTAGAAAATGCCCCGGGTGTCGCGAGTATTGTTGAGAAGCTGCGCTAATGGGATTTCGATGTTGAGTCTTTGGATATCGTTGGCCGAGAGCGTCGAAAGCTTTTCGATAAGGGCCAAAAAGCGTTCGGCCTCGGGGCCTTGGACAACTCCTTCGGTCATGGTTCTAAATTTCTTTATGTAATTCGGGCGAGTGAAGGGCTTAGCGCCCGCGGGATGAGCATTGGCCACGGCCATTTCGTCTACAAGTTTTTCTCCACCCTTAAGTTGAATTTCTACTCGCGCGCCGAAGGCTTTTTTGGCCGGATCGGGATCGTGGTAGCGTCGGGTCCATTCGGCATCTTCGGTAGTTTTAATTTTCTGCCAGAGTTTCACGGTGTCCGCGCGGTTGGCGCGCTCCGGGGTGTAGGAATCCACATGGTGCCACTTTCCGTCTTGGAGTGCCACGGCGAAAATATACATGATGGAATGATCGAGAGTTTCGCGACTTGCTTTGGGATCCATTTTTTGCGGATCACCCGAGCCGGTGCCAATCACATAATGGGTGTGGTGAGAGGTGTGCAAAGTAATCGATTCCACGTCGTCAAAGTTTTTAATTTTCTCGCGCATGCGGAAGGCTAAGTCGATGAGGGCTTGGGCCTGATACTCGGCGGAATGCTCTTTTGTGTAGCTTTCCAGAATGGCGCGCTTGGCCTCGCCTTTTTCGGGAAGGGGCACCTCGTACTGACCGTTGGCGCCATCTAGCATGTAAGCTATGACGGAATCTTCTCCTTCATAAATAGGCGAGGGGGCCTTTTCGCCGCGCATGGCGCGGTCCACAGCTTCAATGCCAAGCTTGCCCGCGTGGGCTGGGGCGTAGGCCTTCCAGCTTGAAATTTCGCCTTTGCGAGATTGGCGGGTGGAGAATGAAACATGGAGCGCCTGTTGCACGGCTTGGTAAATAGTTTCGACAGGAAGTTTCAGCATGGTACCAATGCCGGCCGCCACTGCGGGGCAGAGGTGGGCGATGTGATCTTTTTTATGTTTATGCAGGCAAATGCCTTTGACAAGATTGATCTGCACTTCATAAGCGGTGGCCAATCCACGCACGAGGTCTTTGCCATTTTGCTTGAGCTGCTGGGCGACGGCAATCAGGGCTGGAATGTTATCGCCCGGATGCGAGTAGTCGGCAGCAAGGAAAGTGTCGTGCATATCCAGTTCGCGTACGGCTGTGCCGTTGGCCCAAGCCGCCCACTCTGCATCAAAAGTTTGCGAGCTAGGCACACCGAAGACAGTGGCGCCATTGGGTCGCGGATGTGCGAGCGCCTGGCTGCGGGCGTTTGCCACTGGCGTGCGGTTAATGGCACCAAGTGCCACCGCTGCGTTGTCGATAATGCGGTTGCCAATCATTTCCACAACGGCGGGCTCGACCTCGACGGTATCAGCCGCCATTACGGCCAACTTATGCGCAAACTGTTCTTCTTTTGGAAGCTTAACTTTTGAGGGGTAAACTTTGATGAGATGCTTTTTCATTGCGCCTAGGTTTAACACGCGATTTGGGGCCGTGAAAAGGTCGGGGGTATTCCACGACTAGGTCGCGACGGGGCGCAGCAGGCGATTCCTAGCCCCCCATTCTCAAAGGCTCCGAGGCGATTTTCTGAGCTTAGTAAAAATCTCAGCGAAGTCGCGGTATGTAGTGCGCCATTTTTTCTATTCCGTATACTTTCAGTGCCTCCTGTTGGTTATGAGCTGCGCAACGCAGGCGCAGGTTCTTCAATTCCGATTCACCACCCTTAGCGTAGGGAAGGATATGATCTATCTGTAGAGCAAATTTCGAAGCACAACGGCGCCCACTTTGGGGATCTATATACCCGCATTCCCCATGGTCTCTTAGCCAAATCTGCCGCTTGATTTCGGCCGGGATATATCGAGACCTATTTTTGAGTTTGGAGTCGCTTGCTGATTTGATCTTCTTCCTTGCCGTTAACTCCGATGGCGGAGGTGATCTGTGGCGAAGGGGCTTAGCAAGTGTGGGTCTGTTGGATCTGCGTGCTTGGTGCCGCTCCAACGTGAAATCTACAGCAAAGGCCAAAATTTCGCCTAAACTAATATGGGGCTTCTTGTGGGCGAGCAGCTCTTTTAGTTCATCAACTTGCCGTAGAGTTTTGTCGTCTAGCACCACGCTAACTTGAGATTCGCTGGAGGAAACCTGGCGCACGTTTTCGATAAGATATTTTGTAGGTTGAGTGGATTTTGCCATCAGAACCTTTTGAACCTGCTTGGAGCTTTTTCTTGCGAGATCGCCCAGAATTTTTAGTTTCTCCCCCTTTGACTGCATCTTCTCTATGCGAAAAAAACTTTTGGCACTTGCGAGTGTGGATAGAGACAGAGCTCCACTTGCAATCTGCGGCTCAATCTCAGGAAGATCCTTGAGAAGTCGCATGCTTGAAATTCGGCGATGAGCGCTCGCCTCAGAGTAAGCGAGTTCCTTAACGCAGTAATCATAGAGACTGGAAAATCCCAGCTCCGCAAAAAGATGCCTTCTCTCGATTTCTTTTAGATGATGGAGAACGCTGAGGATGCTCAGGCGTTCTGAGTGCACGAGCTCGTGCATCTGAGTTAGCAACTTATCTTTATTAATATGACGCAATTCCATAAAGTCTAGACAACCATTCATAAGTATGGTTGTCTACAAAAATCCGGAACCCCCGGAAAAAAGATCTTGGCAATCAAATTGCAGGGGCGAGTGGTGCTTCGATTTGATTAAGAAAGGAAGTGTATGAATAAAATGCAGTAAATATTTTACGAAAGCCAGATTCGGGTATGAATCAGTGCGCGCCTCCGATAGCGGAGGTGGAATACGAGGGAATATTTTAGAGTTAATTTTAATCAGTCTTGTAGATTCAAGAAATGTTCTCAGTGATGGCTTGAGTATCTTCAGGTTCCACTTCGTAGTCTTGGATGAAATCTACAAAGCTTTGGACCGCTTCAGAATCTGCTCCAACAGCATTGCGGATTTCGCTAAGCGCGGCGCTGAAGTTTTGGGGTTGGTCGTGATTGACGAAGCTTCGAATGAGGTAATCAGTAAATTCGCCTATGAGAGGTGAGTCGCTGGTGCTGGAAACTTCGCGACTTAAGATGTGTTGAATGATTTGTGGGCCTCGAGAGGTGAACTCTTCGCGTAGCTGAGCCTGCAGACGCTCAGAGTCTCGGCCATCTCCAAAAGGTAGGGCTTGGAGCATAGAATCTTCCAGGGGTTGGGAATTCTCGGCGACTCGCGAGCTGCTTTTGGGGCCGCGGACTTCCACAATAAAGCCTGTCTTTTTGCGAGCAAGGCCTAGCTGGCGAAGGGCCTCCATGCACCGAGGGGGAACCACGGGGCAGCCGGCCGAGCGCCAGTTGTCCCATTGGCTTGGCGGTAGGGAGGTAAAGCCACGGCTGTGAATAAACAGCCGGTCGCGATGAGTTTTAAATAGTGGTTTTAAGAATATCGACCAGCTCACCACCCAGGTGGATTTGGCGCTGGGGACGAAATTGGCTTTAAAAAATCCCACAGGAGTGTCGCCAGCTCGTTGGCAGGTGTTGCCTTCCTTGCAGGCGACCTGCTGTTTTTTTCCGTTGATGATCTGGATGTGGTGGTCGTCGGACCAGCCATTTGTCCAGGCGGGGCAGGTGATATTGGCGATTTTGATTTTTCCCGCAATCAAACGGTTGGTGGCTGCGGTGATGATGACTTCGGGTTTGGGATTTTTTAAGTCAATGATGGGGCTCTTGTTTAGTAAGTTATCAGGAAGCTTAACCTTAGAAATTTGCCTAGCGATGTCTTCTTTCGAGTAGCTCGGTTCTTTTTTGTGGGCACATTCGGCGCTGTTTTTAAAAAAAGAATATTGCCTCGCAGAGTTTTTTTTTGCAGCTGCGGCGTTTGGCGAAAAAACCAAGGCTAAAATGCCAACTAACAGAATGTAAAGTGGGGTGGGCGTTTTCAACAATGTGGCAATAAGCAAATTTTTCCGCATCTGCAGAGAAAAAAGATCTTTCAATGTCTTACATCATGCGCGAACAGGGCTGAGGCTCTACACTGCCAGCTAGGAATTTTAAAACTTAAATGTTATCCCAAACATAGCCTTCTTTGCCGACGACAAAATCGGAAAGGGATTTGATGGTTTCATCCTCGTTGTCGTCGATGCGGGCATAATGGGTTTTCATGCGCTCACCCGCTTGTTTTGAGAATGCGGATATGATTTCGAGTTCTTCTTTGCAGGCTGCCTCACCCTTTTCATTTAGCGAGGAGCTCACTCTGCTCAGTACGCAGGCGTAGGAGAACATGTCTATCATGATCGCGGCCAAGCGTTTGGAGGCAAACTGCTTGCCGACAATGTTCTTACCGTGCTTGCGCAAAAGGCGATCCACGGCCGCAGTGAGGTTTCGTGTGTGTTCAGAAAATTTGGTGGAATATTCCGCGAGTAGCGGATGGTGCTTGGTCAACTCTTCTTGGCCATAGCCAGTTTGAGCCACCACGTGTTTCTTGGCATAGTCCACAAACAAGCCAAAACCTTTGATGGGGTCCTTCACGGCTTTGGTTAAATCCGACAACTGCTTGCCCACATCGCTAATGGCGGTCAAAGCAATAAACAAATGCAAAATTTCATTTGTGCCTTCAAAGATGCGATTGATACGACAGTCTCGCATAATGCGTTCATAGGGGAATTCCCGCATGTAGCCGTTACCTGCAGCAATCTGCAAGGCCTCATCCACCGTTTTAAACAACAGGTCCGAGGCTAAGACTTTGGAGATCGCGGCTTCAACGGCATAGTCCTTGTAGCCCGCATCAATGATGCCAGAAACCATGTTCACTACAGATTCCGCGGCGTAGCAGTCGACCACCATCTGGCCTAGTTTCTGTTTGATCATGCCAAATTCAGAGATCGACTGACCGAATTGCTTACGTTCTTTGGCCTGCTTGGTGGCCAAACTAATGCATAGTTTCATGGCTCCTACGGAACCCCCACCTAAGCCCGTGCGGCCGTTGTTTAGAATCTTCACCGCGACTTTGAATCCCTTACCCACCTCGCCCAAAACGTTGGCGGCGGGCACTCGAGTATTTTCAAAATGCACCGTGGTGGTAGAGCTGGCTCTCAGTCCCATTTTGTCTTCGTGGGGTCCATTGGTAACTCCCCCCATGTCGCGGGTCACTAAGAAGGCTGTGATTTTACCTTCGGGAGTGTCGGTCTGAGCAAAGACCGTAAAAAAGTCGGCCATGCCCCCGTTGGTGATCCACAGTTTTTCGCCATTGAGAACCCAATGGTCGCCGTCTTTAACGGCTCGAGTTTTGATGGAAGCGGCATCTGATCCGGCCCCCGATTCTGTCAAACAATAGGCCGCGATGAGTTCGCCCGTAGCCAGCTTGGGGAGGTATTTCTTTTTCTGCTCATTGTTGCCGAACATCACAAGTCCTCGCATCCCGATGGAGTTATGCGCGCCGGCAGTGATGGTAAGCGAAGCGTCGTACTTGGAAAGTTCTTGGATGGCCCGAGAGTAAGCGGTGGTGCTCAGTCCCATGCCCCCAAATTCTTCAGGAGTAATAAATCCAAACAAACCAAATTCTTTTATTTCTTTGAGAATTTCGTCAGGCAAGTGTCCTTCGCGGTCCCATTTTCGAAATTCTTCACGTTTGGGTTCAAGCCAGGCCTTAAAAGAATCGTTCATTGTTTTACAGAGCTCACGCTCCGAGTCTTTCATTTTGGGATAAGGAAAAAGAATCTCTTCTTCGATGTCCCCCATGCAAAGGGAGCGCATAAAACTGGATTCTAAATCTTTACTGGCCATGAAGGAGCCCTCCTGAATTTTTGGGATACAATTTAAGTGTAACATCGGCCAAAAAAATCACAATCTGCTAAGAGAGCTAAATGCTCAGTCGCTGGATAGATTACCCCGGGCCCCTTTGGAAGGCCTATTCCATTTTCGCCATTTTTCTGGTGGTCCTCTCTCTTTTAGTTAATGGCGTTATTATGTGCTCCCTTATGCTCCTGCCCATACCGCGGCGCTACCCCTACTTTTTCGGGCGCCTCTGGAATCGATCGACACTTTTTTTCTACCGAATTCGCCTGAGGGTTCGGGGTGCTGAGAACTTTGACCCAAAAATCGCATGTCTGATAGCCACCAATCACCAAAGTCTCTTGGATATTCCTAGTGCTATGGAAGTTTTTAGTGGAAAAATTCGCATGGTGGCGAAAAAAGAGCTTTTTCGCATTCCGATTTTTGGGCAATTGATTTATTTGGCAGGGATGATTCCCGTTGACCGGGGCAATCGCAAGTCGGGGCACAAAGTTTCCCAAACCATGGAGCGTGCCTTTAAAAATGGTGATTTTATTTGGGTCGCACCTGAGGGCACTCGTTCGCCCACACAAGAGCTTTTACCCTTTAAAAAAGGCTCTTTTGCGACGGCTCTTCAAGTACATGTTCCCATCCAGCCCTTTGTTTTGTTTAATTCGTACCGAGCTTGCCCTAAGGGGGAGCTTTTGGTCCGACCAGGGACCGTGATTGATTGCGAAATTTTGCCCCGCTTCGACACTTCAAAGTACCAAATAGAAGATCGGGCTCGGGTGGCTCATGAGGTAAGGGAGCGGATGCAAGAACGGATGAGGGCTTTTACGGGATCTAGGACCCCAACTTTCGATAAAGGGTAGCTAAGCTAAGGCCCAGGCTTTCTGCGGCCTCTTCTTTAGATCCGCCAAGCCTTCGGATAGTGCTCGAGATATATTCTTTTTCAAAACGGTGAACGGCCTCTTTTAAATCATGACCCTTGTTGGAGGCCATAGTGGCAAACTGCACTGTTTCAGGCAGATCTTTCACTTCCATTTGCCCGCGCTCTTCCGCCCAGGCCAAGGTGGCCCCGTGCTCTAAGGCATTTTCAAGTTCTCGGATATTTCCCGGCCACGAGTAGAATAAAAATTTTTCCACCACGGCTTCAGAAATATCTAGCAGAGGCTTTTTGTGCCGCCGTGCAAGTTTTTTGAGAAGAGTTTTGCCAAGGTCGGGGATGTCTAGGCGGCGCTCACTCAAGCTTGGCAGTTGAATTTCCATCACGCGTATTCGGTACAATAAATCTTCCCGAAACGATCCTTCTCGAGATTTCTCACCAAGGTCTACGGGGCTGGCGCAAATCAATCTAAAATCCAAGGCTAAACTTTGGGAGCTGCCCACGGGGGTCACGCTTTTATCAGCTAAGGCGCGCAAAAGTTTCACCTGCACTTCCAGGGGCAATTCCGAAACTTCATCTAAAAAAAGTGTCCCGCCTTGCGCACTTTTTAAAAATCCGGGCCGCGCAGCCACGGCACCCGTATAGGCACCCTCCGTCGCCCCAAAAAGTTCGGCTTCCACGAGGTCTGGCGAAAGGGCCCCACAGTTCACGGCCACAAAGGGGCCGCGACTGCGGTGACTGTATTGGTGAAGGCAGCGGGCCACCCGCTCTTTTCCAGATCCGGTGGGGCCGGTGATAAGAACGTTGGTGTCGAGACCGGCACTTTTGCGAATGATATTTCGCACCCCTTCGATGGCAAGACTTTGCCCCTCTAAACCCTCAATGGGGAAGGGGATCGCATGCTTCGGGATGGTGCTGCCCTCCATGGTGGGGAGGGGGCTTCTGTTTTTTTCAGAGGCAAAGTTTGTTTTAAGAGGGATAAGATTTTCAGTATTTAGCGCGGGAACTTCATTTTTTTCTACTAAAGGAAGGCTTCCCTTTAGCCAAGGATCAATGTCTTGGATGAGCAAAAGTTCGCGCGCTCCAATGCGCACTGCCATTTGCGCAGTAGAAAAATTTTTCTCCCTACAAAAGCCCACCAACTGAGGGGCAGCCGCCCCTATGCTTAGCGACCGGGCAATCATATCGTTAAAAGTATTTCGCCAAGCACTTAGAGCCCAGGAATCGAGGGGCTCGGTTTTGGCTAAATCATCTAAATCTACCAAGAGAGCGGTAGTGGAACCCCCTCCGAGGTTGGCAGGCCAGTCGTTAACTTTGGTGAGGGAGCATACCAGGCACAGGTAATCTTTAGGCAATTCGCGGCCGAGCTCCATCCAGGGATGGCTCCCATTTTTCGAATTTAAGACGACCAAACGCCTAGGGGTACTCACCCAATACTTGTCGACATTTTGACGGGGGAACTTTAGGAGGTGTTTTAAGACTAACGATTTCCTCCAACTTGAATATTATCCAGTTCGCATTTGCTGGTGCCTGATGACTGAAGGAAGGCTTTGAAAAAGACGGAGCCCGTTCCGAATTGCGTTCCAAATGCTGCAATATTGGTGTTGATCACCGTAGCCGCGTTGGCCTGGCCGGAACTGCCATCCGCAGTCGCCCAAGTGGCGCCGGTCCAATATTTCCACGGACCGGTATTGCTAAGGCCAATATTATAAACAACTCCAGTTGAACAGCCACCGGCACCTAAGCTTTGCGTATAGGCGTTGAGGTCGATAAAACTAATCCCATTGTTGCCAATGATAGTCGTTCCTGGAGTTGTGTCGGTGCTGAGATAGGCCGGGTAGTGAATGGGATCAACAGTGACGGATTTTAGCTCCGGCCCGTCGGCGATGCTCGTGCTGTCGGTTTCAAAAATTGTGCGGTACTGAAAGTATTGGTTTGCTCCAGGGGGACTGGTGAAGGCTGAGAAGAGCATCGAGGGAAGGGTGGTTTTCACGTCGCCGGTCATGGCGAGAGCTGCCGTGTTGTTGTTGAGCTCAGAAAAATAAGTGGCAGATGTGCCGTCGGGTCCTTGCCAGGATTCACCCGCGCAGGCGTTGTCGTTGCAGGTGCGGACTTGGTATTTCAGGCGAGAGGCGCCTCGTTGGTAGAGTTGTTTGATTTCGTTGGCGTGGAGGGCGCGGTTCCAGATCGCGACTTCGTCGATTTGTCCGGGAAACGTATAGGCTCCATTTTGCCGCGCTCCAATATTGCAGGCTTGAGCTGTGGTTGCCAGAGCGCCTGTCAGTGCATTTTGTCCATCTAGGACACCGTTGAGATAGATCTTAGCTGTGGCCCCATCATAGGTGGCGGCTACGTGATACCAAGTATTGTTTTGGATAACAGTGCTGCTGTTAACTCCAGTATAAACGGCTCCGGCACCAAAATTTGCAAGCAGGGAGAGGGTTCCGGCGAAACCCATTCTAAACTCATAGTTAATATTTGGGGTATCGTTACTTTTAGTTACAATCATACGAAAGGACTGACTGATGTCGAAATTGTTGATCCACGCGGATATGCTGAGATTCCCGGGGATATTTAAAGAGGCATTCGTCCCGCAATCGATATAGTCGTCTGCTCCGTCCAGACTCCCGCCTTTGCCAAATTTGCCGTAGGCCGAAATCGCGGCACCATTTTTAGCGCGGCCATGGTTAGCTTGCCCAGAATCATCTGTGACTTCTGCTGCCACATCCGCCCATGAGCTTTCGTTCATGTGCCAAAGACCCACAATACCGCTCATCAGATCGTTGGCACCGGTGCTTCCAGTTGAACCTACAAGCGAAGTGTACTGAGTGGAAACTTCATTTTGGATAGCGCCGCTCGCATAATCCGGAAGTTCCTTAAAAAATGGCAGAGTCGGTAGCCACGAAAGTGTCGTCCATGAGGAGCTACTTAAGGCGTTCATGACTCGGGAGGTGAAAGTGCCTGCATATTTTGGGGACTGGCGGTTATAGATGCTTTGGATTTCGCTTGTGGTGAGTGCTGTGGACCAAAGAGCGACTTCATCAATGGATCCATCAAAATGTTGATTCCCCACTCCCGCGTCGAGATTGTGCCCAATCACAAGGGGACCACCTCCTGCTGTAATGGTCCCATTGAAAGCCGCAGATCCAAGAAGAATCCCGTCCATATAGATTTTCATAAGACTATTTGCACTATCCGCCACCGCCACCACTTGGTGAAAGTTCCCATCTAAAATTTGTGATGGGGCGGCGACTGCATAGTTCTGAGAATCAAACTGCACTTGAAGATTACCTGCGATGAAGTTGAACCAATAATCAGAGCTTAATTGCCATTTGTTCACGATAAGTTTGCAGCATGCCGTGATGCTAACAGGCTTCACCCAAGCCATTATGGTCAAATCTGTTGTGGGTCTCAACGAGGGTGCATCAGACACTTGGATGTATCCGCTTGTTCCATCAAGCTGTGCACTCTGGAGCATTTTTCCCGCTGCCCCCAAGGTTACACCTCCAAGCACAGTTCCGGTGTTGCCTTGACCGGATGAATCGCTCACGGTTGGGGAGCCAGCGCCCTCATTCAACTTCCAATACCCCACCACACTCGCCCACTGCGGCGTCCAACTCGCATCCAACTCCGAATTATTCGTAGGCGTTCCGCTCGCATCAAGTTTAAGCTTTGTCCCATCCCAGGCCACGCCCGTGAGAGTTCCCCCGGCAAACCCACTGGCCGTGTTGTCATCATCAATCTGGTCTGTGCCGATAAGTTCCGCCACGCCTGCGGTGAACTGGAGGAAGGTGGCATTGAAAGTATAAAGAGCTGTGCTGAGTGCATCAAAGGGCCAAGAATCTAGAAATGCCACTGTGCCAATGGTGATGCTCACCGTGGCGGTGTTGGAATCAATTTTTCCGTCGTTAATTTTAAAGGTGAAGCTATCGGCCCCCGCTTCTCCATTGTTAGGTGTGTAGGTGAAGGCGCCGGTAGAGGAGTTGGTGATCACGAGTACGCCTTTTGTGGGTGAAGTCACCACGCTAAAGGTGAGAGTGTCAGTGCTATTGGCATCAGTTCCCAAAAGTGTTGAGGCTACCAAAGTATTGGTATTCGTTGTGAGGGAGCTATTTGATGCTACGGGAGCTACGTTGGGATTGTTGAGTCCGGGGAGAAAGTTCGAATCCGTTTTTGATCCGCTGCCTTGAATATTGCACGAGGAAAGTAGCGCTCCCGCGAGGATACTCACAAATCCTCGCCAGACGAAATTGCTTTTTAGGCATTTAAAGGAGGCACGGCTCATCCTTCGTAATATCGGCAAAAAACTGAAAATGCCTTAGCTAACGCGCCGCATTCTAGTTTCTATAAAAACTTGAGACTTTGCGAAAGTTTGAGAGCATAAAGACCGAAAGTTTATCAATGCTTAAAGGCTCAGTTTTTCTTTTATGGCCCCTCCTTCTACTCCTCGGAGCTTGCGGACTGGGCGGCCCCTTGCGTGAAGACCGTGCTGCCTCTGGTTACAATATGGAAACCTTGCCAGCTTCCAGGTGGAAGGCCGAAGTGAGAAACCCCTCGGGAGCCGATAGTGTCTTTGAAAATCCCGTCTCTAAAAGTGTCTTAGCCGTGAATTCTGTTTGCGAGCGTTACCCCGCAGCTCGCCTGGAATCCCTCGCCAAGCAGCTCACGAGTCCTTTGTCTGAAGTGCAACTCCTCACTCAGGAGAAAAGGCTCTTAGATGGGCGAGAGTCGCTGTGGACCCGAGTGAAAGCCAAACTCGACGGAGTTCCCGTGGAGTCTCTTCTTGTGGTTGTGCGTAAAGACAACTGTATTTTTGATTTTCAAATTCATGCCCGCGACACTCTACCTGTCGAAGATGAAAAAGATTTTTCTCGTTTTGTAAATTCCTTCCGTTATTCCCAGCCGGGTCCTAAACCATGAAGGCCCTCCTGCAGAAAATTCGCAAGTCCCACGCTGCCGAGCTCGTGGAAGACTTGGGTGGGATGTCGAAAATGGTGGCCGAGATGGGTCGCACTCTTGTGCGCACCCCCCCATCTTTTTCGAGTGTGATCAACGAAGTTTATCAACTGGGTGTAAAGTCCTTTCTCATTGTTCTTGTGGCGGCCCTTGCCACGGGTCTTGTGATGGCCATTCAGTTTGGCTTTGGCTTGGCCCGATTCGGGGCCAAGCTCTACGTGCCAAAAATTGTGACGATTTCTATCGTGCGGGAGTTGGGCCCCATCTTCACGGCTCTGATGCTTTCGGGCCGAGTGGGAGCCGGCATCGCCTCGGAAGTAGGTTCCATGAAAGTGACTCAGCAAATCGACGCCATCCGCGCCTTGGGCACAAGCCCGGTGCAAAAAATTGTGCTGCCCAAAGTGATTGCCATCACCTTTGCCGCCCCCTTGCTGACTGTGATTGCCAATTTTATGGGCATATTTGGAGGGATGTTTATTTCCGCCTCCCAACTTGGAGTGAGTGCCTACGATTATTTTTTCAAATCCTTTGAAATCATTACCGGCCGAGATGTGATGGGCGGACTGATCAAGTCCGTAGTTTTTGGCTTTATCATTGGGGTCGTGGGCTGCTACGTGGGTATGACCACCACTGGCGGAACCCAAGGTGTGGGAAGCTCCACTACAAAAGCCGTGGTGACGTCTTCGGTTTTAATTTTGTTTTCGGATTTTATTTTAACCAAAGCTATTTGGATCCTGGAAATGGCTGTGCGTACGGGGAGCTTGTAATGGCCACCTCCTCCCCTAAACTTATTGAAGTGCGTGGCTTTGAAAAAAGCTTTGGTCCTAAAAAAATTCATCACGGGGTGGATTTTGATTTGTACCCCAAAGAAGTGGTGAGCCTCATTGGAGGCAGTGGTTCCGGCAAAAGTGTTTTTTTGCGAGCTCTCATTGGCCTGGAGAAAGCCGACGCCGGGAGCATTTTGTTTAAGGGTCAAGATGTGACGCATTTTAATGAAGACCAGTGGCACTATGTTCGCCAAAAAGTAGCTTATGCCTTTCAGGGGGGAGCGCTTTTTGACTCACTCAGCGTGGAAGAAAATATTTTGTATCCCCTAGATGCGCACACTCAGTTCAGCCGGGCTGAGAAGAAAAAAAAGGTCGATGAGATTTTGGATCTCTTAGGTTTAGGTCAGGCCCACAACTTTCTGCCTTCTGATTTGTCGGGCGGGATGCAAAAGCGAGCCGGATTGGCCCGGGCCTTAATCTTGGACCCCGAAGTTATTTTATACGACGAACCTACGGCAGGCTTAGATCCTGCTAATACTCGAAATATCCAAGAAATAGTAAATGACCTGAAAAGTCGCGGGACGGGGGGAATCATGGTGACGCATGATATGCCCACAGTTTTTGCCACCTCAGAACGACTGTCCCTACTCAAAAACGGCTCGATTGCCATCACGGGTCGGGTTGAAGATTTGCAAAACAACAAACTCATCCAATCATTTATTGCAGGGGAAATTACCTATGGAACGACCTAATCACAAAGGCAGTAATAATTTTGTTGTAGGCCTCTTTGTTTTGATCGCTCTGCTCGTGGGAGTGGGCTTTGTCGTTTTTATGGGCGGCTCGTCAATTTTTGGGCGCGAGGTTTCGGTTTACAGCTACTTTGAAGATGTGAAAGGTCTTAACGTGGGAGCTCCAGCTTTTGTCTCCGGCATTCAGGTGGGAAGGGTTTCTGAAATTGACTTCCCCGAATCGCAGGCCAGTTCCGAAGCTTCACAGATTCGCGTTAAAATTAATATCTTTAGTCAGTTTAAGGACCGGGTACGCAAAGACTCCGAAGCCAGTATCACCACCCAAGGTGTGTTGGGGGATAAAATTTTAATGATCAGTCCAGGAAATCACCAATCGGGAATTGTGGAACAAAAAGGAGTTATTGCTTCTAAAAAAGAAAAAGAACTAAACGACTACTTTGCCAAGGGAGCCAATGTTGTGGAAGAGGTGGCCGAATTGGCTCATAATTTGAATCTTCTTATGAAAGACCTCCAAGGAGCCGGCCGGGTTAAAAGTGTCATGGCTAACCTAGATAAGGCTTCAGCGGCTATGGCCGTCAGTGCTAAAGATGACTTGGGTCCGGCCCTGAAAAGTTTGGGGCGAATTCTTGCTAAAGTGGATCGTGGGGAAGGCAGCCTAGGTGCCCTTATAAATGATTCTAGCCTTCACGAGGACCTCAGAGTGCTTTTAGGCGGGGCTAAGCGCTCCAACGTGGTCCGCTTTTTGGTGCGTCAGGCGATCTCAAATAAAGAAAAAGAAGGCAGCGAAGAGCCTAAGAAAAAATAGAAAATTTTCGAAGATTTGAGTCTACAATTTCTTCGTTTGACTCCAGGGGCCTCGATGGTAAAAATTGCCTCCTACTGTGAGTAAAACTTCCCAATTTTTTATTTTTGGCGACCAGAGCTGGCCTGTGGAATCTCTCGCTAAAGCCTTGCCCGACGATACAGCTGTCTCCGTTTGGGTGGAGCACAAAGGTTGGGTCAATTCAAAAACTCAGGTGAACGGCGTTAAAGCGACAGCTCTTCAAGCCGCTGAAAAATGTAAAATTTCAGCGGCGATGGCCGAGCACTCGGTAGCGATTGTGGGTTTTCAAGATCCCGCCGTTTCAAAGTTAGTGGCCAATGCCTTAAAGAATCATAACTCCGGCATTAAAATTTTGCAGGTTGGAAATAATAAAATTAAATCCTCCGGGCATAAGCGCTTAGTGGATTGGTCTCAGCTTATTTCTCCGGCGGTTGATACTGAGCTTCACTTGCTCACCGTGCAGGAACAGGTTGATCGCCTGCGCTTGTTTTTAAAAGACTCCGAGCGCATTGCCCTTCTGCTCCAAGAAGACCCAGATCCCGATGGCTTAGCTGCGGCCCTTGCGCTCAGAAAAATTTTGGGTCGTAATTCTCAAACGGCCCCCATCGCAAGCTTTGGTAAAATTTCTCGCCCTGAAAATGTGGCCATGGCGCGTTTGCTCGACATCGACTTGATCCAAGTGAAGCCCACGGATTTAGAAGCTTTTGATAAAGTGGTTTTGGTGGATTGCCAGCCCTCATTTTTTAAAGGTAAAAAAATAAAAGCCGACGCCATTGTGGATCACCACCCCCGTAGTGGGCGCTATGCCTCGAACTTTGTAGAAATTCGCGAGGATTTAGGCTCCATCTCTACACTTATGACTCAGTATTTGCGGGCTGCCGATATCGAAATATCCACTCGTTTAGCCACGGCGCTTTTTTACGGCATCAAATCCGACACTCTCATGTTGAATCGTGAGGTTTCCGAGGAAGACTTAGAAGCCTTCGTCTACCTCTATCGTCGGGCGAATGGAAATATTTTGCGTCGTATTGAGCGCCCCGAGCTGCCTTTAAATTATCTAAAAGCCCTTCGCATGGGTTTAAAACATCTCTCGGTGGAAGATGGAATTTCTATTTTGCCCTTAGGCAAAGTGGAAAAAGAAGAGTGGATTCCTCAAGCTGCAGATTTTGCCTTGCAAGTGGAGGGGTCGCAGTGGGCCTTAGGTTGCGGAATTTGTGAAGACCGAGTGATTATTTCGGGGCGCAATACGGGGTTGGTGGAGCACTGTGGGGAAGTTTTTAAAAAACTTTTCAACAAAGTGGGTTGCGCGGGCGGTCACCGCAGCATGGCCAAAGCCATCATAAAATTGGACGATTGGAAAAAAGAATTTGGTGAGGAAAGTTTGGCCGCACCTCAAATGGCTCTCTTTTTAGAGGCCAAAATTTCCAAAAGTCTCAAATCATTTCACGCCTAAGCTCGAACCAGAATAGTTTTTTCTTCAGTAAAGCTCTTCATTGCAAAATAGGGTCCCTCACGGCCCGATCCGGCTTTTCCCACGCCTCCATAGGGCATGGGTTCCAAACGATAGGAGGGGCTCTCGTTAATCAAAACACCCCCATAGTGGAGTCGGTTGGCGGCGAATTGGGCCCGGCTCAGGCTCGAGGTGAAGAGGGCGGCTTGCAAACGCGCCTGGTTAGCATTGGCCCTATCAATAAATTCCTCTAGGTCTGCTATAACCTCAAGACTAGCCCAAGGGGCAAAAATCTCCTCCGAAAAAATCTGACTTTGGGCGGGCAGGTTTTTAAATAGCTGCGGGCGAATCATCCGCCTTCCAAAATTTTCTCGAGATCCAAAGCCTTGGGCCTGGCTTGTGACTTTTAGGGCTTGGCCCCCCTCTTGAAGGAAATGACTTTCAAGATTTTGGAGTCGAAGAGCTGCGGCCTCGTCAATAACCACTGAACTTTGGACCCCTGAAAGCTCGGCATCCCCCCAGGGAAATTCTTCGAGGCCTGTGTTCAATTCTTTGTCGAAGGCCTCCGAGATTTTTTTATGGACGTAAATATTTTGGATCGAGATACAAACTTGACCCGCATAGGCAAAGGCCCCCGTTAATATTTTTCCCACCGCACGCTTAAGGTCCGTCCCCTCATCAACAAATACAGGAGCCTGTCCCCCCAACTCTAAAAATATCGGCTTCGTGAGTCCACGGGCCAGTTCCCAACCCACTTTCTGAGAACCCGTAAAGGAGACCTGCTTGATGCGGGGATCATGGCAGAGCTCATGGGTGAGTGCATCTGAGCACGGTAAGACGGAGAGCAGGCCGGGGGGAAGGTGGGAGGCATGGGCCGCGTCGGCGATGGCTAGGGCGGTGAGCAGCGCCTTGTTGGAGGGTTTTAAAATAACCGGACACCCCGCAGCCAATGCGGGAGCGATTTTGTGAAGGACTAAATTAAGTGGAAAGTTAAAAGGCGTGATGGCCAAAAGGGGACCTCGAGGAACTCTTTCAAAAAAGCCCCAGCTCTCTTGATTCTCACCAAAACTTTTCATGGGAAGGCCTTGGGATTTAAAAATTTCATGGGCCTCAATTTGAGTCCACTCTAAGGTGCGCAGGGCCCGGGCCACTTCCACCCGAGCCAAATCCACGGGCTTGCCCACTTCAAAAATAAGATGGTGCACAAAGGATTCACTGTTGTTTTGCAAGCGTGCATGAAAGTTTTTTAAAAATTCCAAGCGTTCTGGTAGGGGGAAAAAGCCCTTTTGAATTTGTTGAAAACTAAGGTCGGCCCCCTCTAATGCCGCTTCGGAATTTTCATTTTTTTCCTCGATCACAGCCACTCGGGCCAGCTCTAAACCGGTCAGTGGGGAACTCACCGTTTTCCCCCAGGGACTCTGAGTGAAATGGCCGTTGACGTATAGTCCGTAGTTTCTCAAGTCTTAAGTCTTATCTTTAAGGATTGGACAAAGACACCCAAAAAATCATATCATCTGCCGCCTATGACAGCCCCAGGTCCAAGCCGAATGACGGAGACACTTGCGCAACTGAAGAAGCTCTTGGATGCTGTTAAGGATCCGGTTTTAGACGACTGGGATCCGATGCTCATGGGGCTCTTAATTTCTAAGCTGGAATATGAAGACTTAGATGTGGGCCGTGCCCTAGAGAGTTTTTCTCACATGGTGAGCGAGGTGCAGCGAGATTTGCCCAAGCAGGGGAATCTTCGGGAGCAAACCTCTCATGTGGTTCGAATATTTTCGGAAGTCTTAGGCTTTGAAGGCGATAAGAATAACTACTACAATATTAAAAACTCCTTTTTGAATGACGTGATCTTGCGTCGCAAAGGAATTCCCATTTCTCTGAGTCTGGTTTTTATGGCCCTTTGCCGTGGCGTGGGCCTGCGTGCCATCGGAATTAGTTTCCCTGGTCACTTTTTAGTGCGGATGGTGCCGACCGGCGGTCACTTCGATGTGGCCAGTTCTCGGGAGCGAGTAGAAGATTGGAAGACTCAGTGGTTTGTGGATTGCTTCGACAAGGGGCACTTTATGACCGTGCAAGACTGCGAAAGTCGTCTGGTGGAGTGGACCCGGGGTGTGATTCCCTTTGGGCCCGAGGTCTTAGCCGTGGCCCATCCAGCGGAAATTTTGTCTCGCATGCTACGTAATTTGCGAGCGATATTTTCGGAAAAAGAAGATTTGCCACGCCTGTACTGGGTGCTCACGGCGTTGATTGAACTTTGCCCCGCCGATTCTACGGAGGCCTACCGCGACCGGGGTTTCTTGTATGCGCGGATGTCGCGCTTTCAGGCGGCATTGGCTGATTTAAGGCACTATTTAACATTGGCCAAGGACCCTGAGAAAACGCAGCATGTGGAACGGATTATCCGGATGTTTGAGACCCAGTCCGATGAGATGAATTAGGGATGCCGAGAGTTATAACAAGTTTATCCTAGTTTATCGAAAAGTTGCCATAACTCGATAAACTAGCTATAACTACTTGTATTATATGGTCTCTATACATAAGAATTGACCCGTTTGAAGGCAATAAAGTGAATCAGCTTAGGTTGGCCTCATATTTTCTCCTTCTTGTTTTTTATACGGACACCAAAGCAAAGAATATGGCTTTGTCTAGGCGTGATTTTATCCGGGAAGAAGGCCGTGGCATTTTGACTTCCAGGGACATAGCCGAGGAGTTGGGATCCGAGTATCGAGAAGGAAATCAGTTAAGTTATTGGACCTGCTTTGATGCGAGAGATGTCACCATCAAATGTATTGACGTAGGAAAGGACCATAACGGTCAGATGTCAGACATTAATATTGTAGCCTTTCGGACTGGTGAAAGACACGAATATGGATACCGGCACGCTGTGAATCTTTCTGTTTGTCGAAACGTACTTGGGCTATGGAGAAATATTCGAGAAAAGCAAAAGCGAGTTTGCATTCAAGGCAATCAGGCCGGTGAGAGCTCGATACAAGAAAGTTCAGGAAGAATCACATCGGTCTACACTTGGGTTTGGGATCGCACAAAAACTCGTTTAGGCTGCATCTCTTATTGGGGTGAACAGTGCGAGGGACCTTAGGTATCCGATAAAATGAATTAGGGCTTTTTCTACAGCCCTTTTAAATACTTAGCGCGGTAAAGGCCTCGGGGTTTATTCTGAACCTGTTTATATTTCACGAATTTGCAGGTCCCGCTTTTTACAAGGTTTTCATGTTCCCTGCGCCATTCTTCTCTAGCTTGGAAAAACTCACGAGTGTTGGTGGCCTCTTCTCGACGATATAAAACCGGGTCCGGGTGCATAGAACGGGATGTGGGGGTGGGCAAGGGCGAGATCGCAAAGACGCTCACTTCAAATCGACTAAAGGCCTGGGAGTAGCACTCGGCATTGTGAATGGATTTTGCCTCGGTTGAGCTGGCATGGAGTCCGGCAAAGGCCATAAAAGCGAGGGCATATTTTTGGAACATAATTTTTGCAATCATTTTAAGTCCTTTCAAAGATTGGGAGGCTAAGTCTGGAGCTAGCTAGGTCTTTAGAGAGAGTAAAGAAAAATGGCGCCACGCATTAGTCACTTCAGGCGAATTAAGTTAGGGGGTCTTGTGAGCCCAATGGCCAATCCACTAAGCGGGGACTATGGGGAATGATATGAAATGGGGATTTGAATTCAAGTTGTTTTTATCGGGGATGCTTCTTGGCACAGCCCTTGGGGCTGGGTCCTTGCATGCCCAGTCGCCCACTCCAGAACCGGTGGAGCCCGCCCTTTGCTATGTGCCCGGAGCCGGGGGTGGAAGTCGGGAAATTTTTGAAATTATTCCCCGTAAGCTCGCCGAAAGAAATATTTTATTTATTGGTTTAGATAACGATGACTGGGGCAGCATCGAAGAGCGCACCGACAAAACAATTAAGGCTCTCGAACGCGCCCTTAGTATTCGTCCCAATTTAAAGTGCCACATGATGGCCTATTCTATGGGCGGTTTGATGCTTCGAGTGGCCATGCAGCGCTCGCTGGTGCGCCACCCGACTCGGGGGCTTGTGCCTCTGAGAGATTTGGTTCTTTCCCAAACTACTATGTCCACCCCGCACCACGGAACAGTGGGCGCGGTGGTGCTCAATGAACTTCTTAACTACAACTGGGATCCCGGAATGCTGGCTTTGACAGAAGAAAATATCGAAGCCACTTACAACAATCCTCTCAGCGAGAAATATGCCCCCGTGGCTCCGGTTTTCGGAAAGCCGCTTTATATTTACCGAACTTTTTTGCCCGATCACTCTCGGGCTTCTTCGGATGTGGAAAAATTAGGCCACGATATCATTCGAGATCGGCACTTAGTGCTTGGCAAAGACACGCGCTCCGATGGCGTGATTCCCTTGCTCTCGCAGTCTATAACTCCCCTTGAAAGATTTCCCACCGGGGCGGACCGTCTCTTAGGAGATTTCAACGTAGGTCATTTTTACTTTTCTGATGGTGGGGGCCTTCCGGGAGCCCCGCTAGAGGACTTTTTTGAAGTCCACTACCGCTTCGTAACCCGCAGTTTACCGGTGCTTTATGAGGCCTACCAACGTTACAATCCCCACACGGGCTTTCGAACCTTTTATCGACCGGCAAATCCCAACTTGCGCGCCGGCGCGCTGGGTGCTTTGCTGAAAAATCTTGAAGAGATTTCAGCAAACGAATGAATAAGTTTTTCGCACATATAGTTTTAGTTTGTAGTTTTTGTGCGAGTGGCCATGCTGCCGAGATCGCCGGCACGTCTTTACCGGTGTGGGTGGATCTGCACTCCATCATTCGTTTTTCCACGGGGCGAGTGTTGATGGATCGGAGTGTCGACGGGAGTGGGGCGGTCAAAGAAACATTTGCCGTATTACGTCTGATTTCGGCATTCGAAAAAAACGCGGGCAATACTGAGAAATATTTTTTAGTAAGTGAGAAAATTTCCTACCCTTATGTGCCTTATCCTGCGGGCACCGTGCCCACTCAGGTTTTTGAATTGGGTCGGGGCACGAAAGCTTACGATTTGTTTGATGTCGAAGTGCAAAAAGATCCCTTGGGCAGAGCGCAGTTTCTACTGGCGAAAGTTAAGCTCGAAAGAAGTGTTGTGGCCGGCGGGAATTCAGTTAGGGCCACAGAGATCCTACGTTTGAGGCTGCCTATTGAGGGAGTCTCGGATTTAGGCTCTCGTCTTTGGGTGGAATGAAGTCAGTCGTTTATTCGGATGGGGATGACCTTGAATCGGGTGGGTGACGTGTGCAGGAAGTTCACTGACGCCCTTCTAAAACTTGTAGCGAATCAGCGCCTTGGAAAATATTCCCGACATGGATTTTTGAGTGACCTTGGATAAATAGGTCACGTTTTCTTGGTGCAAGTACGCGTAGCCCACGGCTGCGTGGAGGGAGAAGTCTTCTACCCAGGCAAAGCCTGCTCCCATGGCACCGTAGCCCATAAAACCATTGGCCGGTGAGGAACTTTCCGAGGCGGAGACGTTGGTGGAGCGCACGGTTGTGGTGCCGAAGACGTAGGCCAGGCCCGCTTCAGCTTCGGGTGCCCAGCCCATGGGATTGCCAAAGCGGTAGCGTCCTAAAATCGTCACAGGATAGGCTTTATATTTTACCGTTTGGAAGGCTACGGAATTTACTCCCGCGGCTTGGTCGGCGCGGGATTCGTAGCTCAGGTAAGAAAGTCCTAAGCCCACCTCAAGTTGAGCCAAAATTTGATAGGAGAATTCCAATCCTAAACTTGTGGGAATTTGGTAGCGAAAATCTTTCTCCGTTCCAGAAGCTTTGGTGGAATAGGGGCGACCCATCAGTGCCAGCGAAGAAAAGCTGAGGCCTAAGGAAAAATCGTTGGGGCTCCCTACAGGTTCGGCCACAAAGGGGGCTTCGGTGACAGGTCGAAAGCTAGGGTTTTTGGCCTCGGCGGCCCCCGCCATTGTGAGCATAGAGATGGTGACAAAGGCCTTGAGTTTTAGACTCCCCATGGACCCATTATGCGTGAGAGCGTCTAAAAAATCGACAGCCTGGCGCGTTAAAAAGCAAAAATTACAGGCTTTCAGCCGGGGCTCGCCTTTTGCATATCAAAGTCCGCATGGCAGAGCTTAAACGCAATCTCAGACCTCAAAATCTCAGGCTAGCCCTTAGGGCTAGCTCGGGTCTCACCGTGGGCCATATTTATCCCCTGGTGCAACAACGCAATATCTTAGGACGTAGCGTGGACGCCGCAGTTCCGCTGGAAGATAAAAAAGTCTCTCGTAAGCATGCCACAGTCGATATTCAAAACGGCTTTCACTTTGTGGTGGATTTGGGTTCTATCAATGGGACCTATATCAATGGAAAAAAATTAGCTAAGGCGCAAATCCTCCAACCCGGAGATGAGCTGCGCATTGGCTCGACGGTATTTGTGGTTGAGTTGATGGAGCATGTTCGCAGCCACGCTCCTCAAGCTTTTACGGAGGCCACTCGGGCCATCGTGCTTTCAAAGAAAGACATCGATCGGGAACTTTCTTCTGAAATGCCGGCAAGTCAGATTCCCCCTTCGGCAGCCTCGGTCAACGCAACAGGTGCGCGCTGGATATCCCTTGTGGATTTGGCTCCTCGCGATGCTTTGTTTACGCAAAATAGTCGGCGCTGGATGGGAATATTCGTTGCGCTAGGTACCGTTGGCGCGGCACTTTGGTTTTCTTGGCACTAGAAATCGATCTAGCGCTTCAGCTGAAATTTGCGAACATTTTTTTCGTGGGTGGGGTAGTCGGGGGCAAACTCGTGACTCCCATCTCCACGGGCCACAAAATAAAAATAATTTGTGGAGGCAGGTTTCATAATTGCCGCCAGAGCTGTACTTCCCGGATTTGAAATGGGGCCTATGGGTAATCCGGAGATCGTGTAGGTGTTGTAGGGTGTCGAGCGTAAGAGGTCAGCTTTGCGAAGGTTGCCATCGAAATTTGGAAATAGAGCATAAATCGTGGTGGGGTCAGATTGAAGTCGCATTTTCTTATTGAGACGATTCCAAAAAACGGAAGCTACCAGGGGTTGTTCTTCTTGATTGCCACTTTCTTTCTCAACAATGGAAGCCAGAGTAATCAGTTTAAACAAGCCATCCTCGTTGACCATCCAAGGGTGGTCTTTCAAAAGGGGGAGAGCTCGTCGCTCGAATTCGTCGATCATGGCACTCACGAGTGAGCGGGTGCTCTCATATTTGGAGTAGGAATAAGTTTCCGGAAATAGAAATCCCTCGAGGCTTCTGTATTCATCTGGCAAAGTTTCTGGGAGGGGAATTCGTGCCAAAAGCTTCGGGTCGCGCACAAGTTTCATAAATTCTTCGCCGCCTTGAGGGCCGCGAATTCTCTCGAGTTCTAAACGGATATCGTAAATATTCCAGCCTTCTTTTACGATAAATTTATGTCTGAGGGGCTGGCCGGAAACGATTTGACGAAGGGCTTCCGAGGCCGACCAGCTTTTTTGAATCTGATATTCGCCCACTCGGAGCTTAGCCCCTCGAGAGAAAATTTTAAGCCAAACTTTCATATGGCGGGGATTAATTTCGAGCTTATGGGAGGCAAAGATTGCCGGCAAATGAGAAAAACTGGTCCCCGGAGGCACATCAACGATAATTTCTCCGCCTTCAGGACTGAGGGCTTTTACTTCAAATTGATAAGTTTCATAGACCACGATTCCTGCCAAGGCCGTGCTGAGCAAGACGATAATAAATATCCATGATTTCATAACTTGTGCCCCCGTTTTAGAGTCTCAAAGAAATCCCTTAAAAACAAGGCGGCGGCCTTGGAGTCTTCAGCTTCTTCGCCTGCAGTTTTGCGAGCCTCCCAGGTGCTCAGAGCCTCATCAATAATATGCACCGGCATCTTCATTTTCTTTTTTAGGTGCTCTGCAAACTGGAGGGCCCGCAGGCTTTCTTCATTGAGAGAAGAATAGGGGATTCCAAAGAGAATTTCCGCGATTTCCCATTTTTGGCAAAATGCTTTGAGGAATTCGAATTCTCTCTTATTTATCAGCCATTTTTGAGCCGAGGCCTCGCGTTCAAAAATGGGGTGGCTGGTGAAGGCAAGGCCTTCGGCATCGCAGCTTGCCATCCCCACCTTACGACGACCCCAGTCGAGAGCCAAAACGGGGCCAGAGAGGAGGGCTTTGGGTGTGTCCCTCATGCTCTCTAGAGGTTAAAAAACCTAAAGACTCCCAGGCGGCTGAGGTCATTGAAAAATACGACCGCGACAAGGCCCATCAATAAGAAAAATCCGGCCGTGGTCCAGGCTTCAATAATTTTAATACTCAGAGGCTTGCGACGAATGGCTTCCACGATAAAGAGCACCAAGTGTCCCCCATCGAGAACAGGAATGGGGAATAGGTTTAGTATAAAAAGATTAAGCGAGATAAAAGCCATGGTTCGTAAAAAAGAAACCCAACCTTGGCGGAAGCTTTCCCCCGCAATCTTTCCAATTAAGATCGGCCCCCCTAAAGTTTTTGGAGAAATTTCACCCGTGGCCAGATAGTAAAAAGATTTCACCATGGTAGCCGTGAGCTGGTAACTTTTTACCACGCCTAAGCTAAGAGCGTTGCCAAAGCTTGTGGCTTTGAGAATGTCTTTGGGGGTGTCGGCACTAAGGGCCAAAAAGGCAGCGCCAATTTGGAACTGCTCTTTTTTGGCTTCCGTGAGTGGGTCGGTTGTCATGACTTTCTCGGGAGAAATTTCTCCAGAAAGACTTTCCTTGCCTCGGGTCCACTGGAACTTAATAGGTTGGCCTGCGTGAGCCAACTTTTGCACGCGGTCTCGAAAACTCTGGAAGCTTAAAACAGGTTCCGAGTTAATGGAGACAATGCGGTCTCCTTTTTTAAGTCCCATTTTGGCAGCAGGGGTGCCGTCTTTTACTTCGATGAGATAATTTTCGGCCGAATAGAATCCCGCCTCCTCAAGTTTTAAGGGAGCTTTCTCTCGGGCTGTCACCCAGGAAAGGGTATAAGTAAGGACTTCTGGAATTTCATCGGCTTTCGGTTCCTTGCCTTCTTCCGGCAGGCTACGGTGACCTACTAAAATAATTTCGCCAGAGTTGAGGGAATTCAAATCTGTCGTGGCCTGAGTCCATGCTTTTTCTAAATCAAAAAAGCTATCTACTTTGAGGGATTTTGCCGCACCCGATACGCTGTATTTTACTTCCGTGACCCAAAAGCCAAAGGGAATCTGCCGCTGGGAAGCCCATGAGTCGGGACGGAGTGCTAAAATTGGACCCGGAGCGGCGCGTTCCACGCCTGCTAAAATCCCTCGCTCTTTGTTGACGCCCAGGGTGGAGTCTCGATCCATGCCAAGCACGGGAGTCATTTGAATATTTAAAGTTTCCTCCTGAGATTCGAGACTTCGCTCAACTTTAAAAGTGAGACGCTCACCTACTCGAGTGCTGACTAATTTTTCTAAGTCCGAATATTCTTGGACAATATGCTTTTTCCCAGAGGAATCTTCGATTTCCACCACGTGGTCGCCAGCTTTAAAGCCCGCCTCTTGAGCGGGGCTACCCGGCAATACGCGTCCAATAACGGAGGCCGGAACGGGAACGCCCACAGAATAAAGCAGAGTGAAAACAAGAACAGCTAGGGCAGCGTTAAAGAGGGGGCCAGCCAAGACTACGGCGGCTCGCTGGTAGAGGGGTTTTCCACGAAAGGAGCGGGCCTCGAGTTCCGGGGGAACTTCTTCACGCGGGTCTTGGCCGGTGAGTTTGACGTAACCGCCTAGTGGAATCAGGCTCAAGGCATATTCGGTTTCACCCCGAGTGAACTTTAAAATCTTTTTGCCCATGCCGATGGAAAAAGTTTCCACCCGCACACCGCAGGCCTTGGCGATAATAAAGTGACCAAATTCGTGGATGGCCACCAGAACGCCTAGCAAAATAACGACACTCACAAAGTAATCAAACATTCCCATAGGGGCTCTATGTTAGAGGGACTTTGGGGTAGCTGCAAGGAGGGCCTATTTTGGTTGGCAAAATGAGTTTTAAGGGGCACGGGGAAGGTCGGAATGATGCGGCGCCTCCGCTACCTGCTAAATTTAAGGTCTCCCAGAAAGAGATTTTGATAGACGTCCATGCCGTAATTGCGATGACGGGTGAGTTCCTCAAATTTAATGGAATCAATGGGGCCGGGGCCCAATTGAATCAAAGTGACTCGATTGTTGAGGACTCCTGATTCGTCGCTAGGCGCCAAATGAGATTTCGCGGTGAGTACTTTTTGGGGGACGAAAGTGTGGGGTGGAATCTCTTGGGAGTACAAACGTGCTGTCACGTTCACGCGAAAGTTGAATTTGCTACCTCCGTTATAAAAACTGTAGGTACCGAACTTTTTCACAAGAGAAATGAAGGAACTCGAGATTTGTAGTTCCTGAAGTCCGGAAATTGCGGTGGTCAAAACATCGGGGGCGGCCTGCCCATTCAGGGCATCCAAAAGGGCAGATTCCAACTTATTCTCAAAAATTTGATAGTGGACTTGCGGGCCATAAGGGTTTTCCAAATTGAAGCTTGTGTACCAATTAAAAGAAGCAGGAACTCCGGCCAGGGTGAGTAAGGCGACTTCCATTCGAGTCGCGTCCCTCTCCTTGCGCACCGAAAGGCGTTGGGCGGGGCTTAGTTTCTTCAGGCTCGGATCTTCGACTGGAGCCATATCAATTAGATCTAAATCCGCCTGAAAGTAATGCGTGTATTCATGAATGATAACCGAGGCCAAGTCTATAAGCGAGAATAGGTCTTGGCTGACGACTTGGGGGCTGAGTTGGATGCGAGGTCTGAGGTCGCGGTTGTGGATGGCGGCACCCCCTTCCACCGCTTTTAGTTCTTCCCATTCTTTGTCGTTAGTGACCTTCATGTGAGTAGAACTTAAGTGCTTGGAAATAAATTCTAATTTAGAAACAAAAAAATTAACTCCAAAAGTGGGGTTCTCAATCACCGACATAAGTTGGGGGTTTAGAGAAAGACGTTCTTGGGCTCGGTCCAGAATAATTCTAACGAGTTCTATGGCACGAGTCACTCGAGCTTGACCTACCGTACGGGCCCACTCGGGATTGCTTTTAAGTATTCCTCTGAGCTCATGGTCGTCGGAGTACCAGTCTTGGAGTGGAAGGGGAGCTATGCTTTGCGCTTGGGCATGGAGTCCAAAGCTGGTGCAGAGAGAGATAAGAATTAGAATGAATATTTGCACTGGAAGGCTCCTTCGAATGGCGCTAACGGAGCGGGTGAGAAACTGTCAATATTTATAGTCATTGGGCTTTTCCTCTCAAGGGAGCGAGAGGTGGAACTTAGCGAGATGTCAGATTCTTTAGTTTTCGAAAAGCCCAAAGAACGCTCACCAAAAAATATGCGCTCATAAAGGAACGAAAAATCGTGATTTTGCGTGTGTTCCAGATTTTGTCCAGATCCCAGGGTCCAAGTTGGCCACTAAATAAGTGTGAACATAAATTTGCGCAAATTGTGCTGTAAAGAAGACTCAGGGAAATACTTTTTAGATAGAGAATAAAAAGCTGCAAGAAAAATTCTCCACGAGGGCCTCGGTTGAGCTGAATTCCTCCGTAAACTGCTAGACCCAGAAATACAAGTAAATGCAAAATAAGAATTTCTGCGCTCACCAGCATGGGGAAGATGATTCCCATAAGAAACATGTAAAGAATAGCTTTCAGCGTTGGAACAAGATCTGCGGCTATCGAAATGGCGTCCATAACGGCAGCCACCAACTCAGGAAAATATAAAATAAATAAGTGGCATAACAAAAACGAAGCCGTCCACGCGGTCTAAGATTCCTCCGTGGCCGGGAATAAAGCGGCCCGAGTCTTTGCAGCCGGAGGCGCGTTTCATCAAGCTTTCCAGCATGTCGCCCGTTTGGGCCAGGGGAGCTCCCACGAGAGCGGCTAGGAGGCAACTCATAAGGGGAAGTGTGCCGGGAATCGTGAGACGACAGATGCCCCAGAGTATTAGCGAGGCCACAAAGGAGGCGGCCCAACCACCAAGAGCTCCTTCCACAGTTTTAGACGGAGAGAGGGCGGCCCAAAGTTTGCGGGAACCCCAGCGTTTGCCCACAAAGTAAGCGCCGATGTCGCTGGTGAAAACCAAAACAAAAGAAAAGAACAAAACCCACTCACCATTGGAGCGCGAAGCGATAGGTCCGATAAAACCAAACAGTAAAAAGATGTAACTTACACCCATCACGAACTGACATAGCAAGGCCCAGGCGCGGTCGATATTAGTGATTTGCAATTCCTTTTTAATTCGAGCTTCAATGTAGAGCAGCGCAAAGCCCACAATCCAGGTGGCCCAAATCCAAAAGTAAGTGCGGGGACCCAAGAAAAAGGCGTAGGTAAAAATTAAAAGAAGGAGGATAAAGCCCGGCAAATAAAAAAGTGGATTTTTGCGTAGGCCAAACATTCTGGCGTATTCTCGCCAAGCTTGGAGACCGAGAGCGGCGGCCACCAGGAAGGTGACTTCAGGTCCCGAAAAAAAAACCACCCCCAGCAGAAGGACGGCTGCCACCAGCCCCCACCGAATTCTGACCTTTAACTCTTCACTCATCCGCCTCGTCCGTACTTCCAAAACGGCGCTTGCGTTGTGAATACGCTTCCACGGCCGCTCTTAAATGCTGAGGCTCAAAATCAGGCCACAACACATCTGTGATGTAAAACTCAGTATAAGCGCTTTGCCATAGAAGAAAATTAGAAATTCGGAATTCTCCACTAGTGCGAATCGTAAGGTCTGGGTCAGGCAAGCCTCCGGTGTAAAGGCGATGCGAGATGGCATCTTCCGAAATCTCTGAAAGTTGTAAGCGGCCTTCTTGAACTTCTCGGGTCAGGGCCTGGACGGCTCGTACAATCTCTGCCCGGCCACCATAACTAATGCAGAAATTTAAAATCAATCCGGTGTTGTCTTTGAGGGCATCAATGGTGAGTGCCAGTATCTCACGAATACGAGTGGGCAGTCTTTCGATCTGACCTAAGGCGGCAAGTCGCACATTGTTTTTTAATAAAGACTCTTTTTCTTTTTTTAAATAATCTTCGAGTAGATGCATCAAGGCATCGATCTCTTCGGCAGGACGCGACCAATTCTCAGTGGAAAAGGCGTAAAGAGTCAAAACTGAGATGCCGAGATCACTGGCCTCTTGAACAATGTCACGCACGCGGGCCGAACCTTGGATGTGTCCAAAACTTCTGTGCCAACCTCGACTGCGGGCCCAGCGGCCGTTGCCGTCCATAATGATGGCCACGTGCTTGGGAATGCGCAAAGCCTGCAGGGCCGGACTTCGACTCGGTACCGTTTGCGCGTTCATCTACTTTTTCACACCGTCATGACGTCTTTGGTTTTGGCGTCCACAATTTTATCGACTTCCCCGACAAAGGTGTCCGTGAGTTTTTGAATGGCTTCTTGGGCCTTTTTAGACTGATCTTCTGAGAGGGCCTTGTCTTTTTCTTGGCCTTTGATTTTTTCATTGGCGTCTCGGCGTAGGTTGCGCACTATGACCTTGGTGTCTTCTCCAATTTTTTTCACAGTTTTGGCGATATCTTTGCGGCGATCCTCGGTGAGGGGAGGCACATTCAGGCGAATCACCTTGCCATCCACTTGGGGATTCAAACCAATGTTAGCGGCAATGATGGATTTCTCAATAAGAGGAATGGCCGACTGATCCCAACTTGCAATTTGAATGGTCTTAGGGTCGGGGATAGAAACCTGAGCCATTTGATTGAGGGGGGTGGGAGTGCCGTAATAGTCTACACGAATATGTTCTACCAAGGCAGGAGTCGCCCGCCCCGTGCGCAGCTTGGAGAGTTCGTTTTTTAAGGCGACAACGGCCTTTTCCATCTTATCTTTGGTTTCTTGATTTAAATCCATAAATGATTCCCCTTACTTTAAAGCATCAATGCGCGTTCCCACAGGGGATCCCGTGAGAAAACGACGCAACGCACCCTTGTCTTGGAGGTTAAACACGATGATTGGAAGTTTATTGTCCATGCATAGCGAGATGGCCGTGCTGTCCATGACTCGCAAATTCTTCTTGAGCACGTCGATGTAAGAGAGCTTTGTGAATTTTTTTGCGTTCTTATTTTTCTTAGGGTCGGAATCGTAAACATAGTCCACTTTAGTGGCCTTGATCAGCACGTCGGCTTCCACTTCCATGGCGCGAAGGGCGGCTGCGGTATCCGTCGAAAAATACGGGTTGCCGGTACCACTGGCAAAAATCACCACGCGGTTTTTTTCCAAATGTCGTACAGCACGGCGACGAATATAAGGTTCCACAACTTGCTCCATTCGGATGGCGCTCTGGACTCGGGTGAAAATTCCGTGGCGCTCTAAAGCATCCTGCATGGCAAGGGCGTTGATGCATGTCGCGAGCATTCCCATGTAGTCCCCTGTGGTACGATCCATACCCTGCTCGGAGCCCTGAATTCCTCGGAAGATGTTCCCTCCTCCGCAGACAATGGCAATTTGCACACCCAAATCCAAAACCGAACGAATTTCGCCCGCGATATATTCGAGGACTTTGGAGTCTATTCCAAATTCGGTGTCTCCGGCGAGAGCCTCGCCAGAGAGTTTGAGCAAGATTCTCTTATACTGCTTAGGGCTTTTTTCAGGAGAGGTTTTCTTTACTTTTTTGGCCATTGAGCCAGCCAATTTATTTGAGTCCCGCTTGGGCCGCAACCTCAGCTGCAAAATCGTCGGATTTTTTCTCAATACCTTCACCCAACTCAAAACGAGTGAATCGACGGATCTTGATATTTTCTCCGAGCTTGGCCACAATTTCTTGGACCAGGGTTTTTACCGTTTTGTCGGGGTCCTTGACGAAGGGCTGCTCTAAGAGGCAATTCTCTTGATAGAATTTCTGCACTTTACCTTCCACAATTTTATCAAGAAAGTTTTCTGGCTTGCCAGCTTGACGAGCCTGATCTCGAGCAATTTCACGCTCGCGATTTAAGGTTTCTGCAGGGACTTCTTCAGGACTTACACAGAGAGGTTTGTGGGCCGCGATATGCAGGCACACGTCTTTAACAAAATTTTGGAAGTCCGCTGTGGCGCCTACGAAATCCGTTTCGCAGTTGATCTCCACCAGCACTCCCACTTTTCCGCCAGCGTGAATGTAGGAGCCTACGGCTCCTTCACTTGCGACCCGCCCTGACTTTTTGGCGGCCGCGGCTAAGCCGCGCTTACGCAAAACATCAACGGCTTTTTCGAGGTCACCCTGGGTTTCCGTGAGGGCTTTTTTACATTCCATCATGCCGGCTCCGGTTTTACCCCGGAGTTCGTTCACTAATGATGCGGTAATCGTCATGACAATATCCTTTATAAGAGAGAAGAAAGTTTTTAGTTGAGTTTTTCGGTCTTCACGACACTGCGTCGCACTTGGACGTCCACAGTCCGGCCACCGCGATCAGTGGTGGTCGTTTTCTTTTGCGGTGCGGGACGCTCACTTTCTTCAGGAGCAGAGGTGGCGGCGATTTTCGCTTCGATTTCGCGTTTGTCTTGGATCGCGCGTACGCGTTCCTCAAAGAGTTTGGCTCCATCCAAAACAGCATCGGCGATGGCGGTAGCGAAGAGGCGAATGGATTTGAGGGCATCGTCGTTACCGGGAATGACATAATTGATGTTGTCGGGATCGCAGTTGGTATCTGTGATGGCGATAACGGGAATACCCAGCACTTGAGCTTCGGCAATGGCATTGTGTTCTTTAGAGGGATCCACCACAAAGAGGGCTCCAGGCATTTCACGCATTTTTCGTACGCCGCCTAGGTTGCGCAGGAGTCGCTCGTGTTCCTTATCGAGAGTGGCTTTTTCTTTTTTGGGCATTTGGTCGGCAAGGCCTGAATTTTTCTTCTCTTCGATTTTGTCCAGAGTGTTGATGCAGCCTTGGATGGTGGAGTAATTGGTGAGCGTGCCGCCCAACCAACGTTCGTTCACATAGGGGCAGGCGCATTTTTCAGCTTGTTCACGGATCACATCTTTGCACTGAGCTTTGGTACCTACAAAGAGAACTTTTTTTCCTTGGGCGCCGAGACTGGTGGCAAATTGCAAAGCATCTTTGGCTAGACCCACGGTGCGCTGCAAATCGATGATGTAAATTCCGTTGCGCGCCCCGAAGATGTAGGGCTTCATTTTGGGGTTCCAACGACTGGTCTGGTGACCGAAGTGAACACCGGCTTCGAGCAATTCTTTCATGGTGATGGTAGCAGACATAGGTACTCCTTAAGCTTAGGTTCATTCCTCCGCTGATAATGCCCGGGGTATTCCATTTTAGGCGGAGCCCAAACAATGTTACCCAAGGACCCAAGCTATCGAAATCAGCGTGTGTTTTATTGATTCGCACAGGGTGCGAGCCAAGTGGCGGGATGCTACAGTATTTTGCTTGGGTTTCAAGTGAAAAAAATAGACGAAAACACTCTTCAGGAACGCCTTGAGTCTTGCCCCTCGGGTCCTGGGGTCTATTTGATGAAGGGGGCCAAGGGCGAGCTTCTCTATGTGGGCAAGGCCAAAAACCTGCGCTCCCGGGTGCGAAGCTATTTTCAGGAGAGTAGCAGCCTCAGCGCTAAAACCGTGCATTTGGTGGGACAAGTGGTGGACCTGGAGTTTCTGCGGGCCGGCACCGAGGTGGAAGCCCTCTTGCTTGAGAACAATCTCATCAAAAAGTGGAAGCCCAAATACAATATCCGTCTTAAAGACGACAAAACCTATCCCTACGTCAAAATAGAAATGAAGCATCCCTTCCCACGTCCTTTTATTGCCCGCAAGCAGTTTAAGGGCGATGGGAATCTCTATTTTGGACCTTTTGCAAATGCGGGAGCCCTGCGCAACACTCTGGGGGCGGCTTCTAAAATTTTTCAATTGCGAGACTGTCGCGACCACGAATTTTCCAATCGTTCGCGCCCTTGTTTGACTCATCAAATCGGCCAGTGCACGGCCCCTTGTGTGGGTTTGGTAACGGAAGCGGAATATGGGAAGCAAGTGGAAAACTTTGTGACTTTTCTAAAGGGTGAGTCCAAAGAAATTGAAGAAGGCTGGGAGCGCGAGATGGGAGCCGCCGCCGAACAGATGGACTTTGAACGTGCGGGGCTTCTTCGGGATCGTCTGCAGAATTTGCGACAAATTCTGGGGGAAGATCAGCGCATCGTGAGCACAGAGGATTTGGGAGACCGGGATTTCTGGTCCTTTTACCCTGAGTGGGGCCGCTGGGACCTTAACGAAGATTCGGTATTGGACATTGTGATATTGCAGGTCCGAGGCGGTAAATGGATGGGGCGCGTGCACAAAGTGGCCGACATCGCCGAGCAGCTCTCAACGGAAGATGGCTACGAGACTTTAATTATGCAATACTACGGAGGGCTCACCGACCTGCCCAGTAATGTGATTTTGCCCCCTTTGGCCAAACTTCCAAAAGGGCTCGGTCTGGCTTTGCAAAGTTTGCGTCCAGAGGCCGGCGAGATTTCTATTTTTGAGGCCAGTGAAAAGGCCGAGTGGGCGCGCTTTGCGGACTTAGCTTTTGAAAATGCGAGGGGTAGTCACGAAGAAAGCGAGGCTACCAAAAGTCGCTTTGAGGAAGGCCTAAGCGGAATTCAAAAATTGTTGGATTTGCCACAGGTGCCGCGGTGGATGGACTGCGTAGATATTTCTAATTTTCAGGGAGAAGCTAACGTGGCTTCGGCCGTAGTATTTGTGGGCGGCAAACCGGCCAAGGAGCAGTATCGACGCTATAAAATTGCCGGCTTCACGGGCCAAAACGACTTTGCGTCCATGAAGGAAGTGATGTTTCGCCGTTACGGAAAGCCTGATTCGCCCCGCCCCGATTTGCTGGTGATCGACGGAGGGCGCGGGCAGCTGTCGAGTGTGGTGGAAATTCTAAAAGAACTGAAATGCGAATTTCCCGTGGTGGCTTTGGCCAAGGCTCGGACCTCAAGTGACTTCACAAATGCCGAAGTGGAAAGCTCGGAGGAGCGACTTTTTGTTCCAGGCCAAGTTAATCCAAAAAAGATTCGCAATGCCCGGGCTTTGCAAATTCTGACACACATCCGCGACGAGGCTCACCGATTTGCAATTACTTATCACAGAAAGAAACGATCTGAGGCTCGGGGATTATAGGCTTTTGATGATGTGGACGTAATTTCGAATCGTCCAGACAGTGACAGCACTCAGTGCGACAATCTGCATCAGAGTCCAAATCATCCGGGGTCGGTAAAAAAGTTCAAACTTTCCGGAGGAGATTTTTTGGGGCTTCGAGACGGAGTAGCGATAGGTCGAAAGCACCGATGATTTGGTGTCCAGGCGCTTTTTCCGATAGGCGAAGCGCAACGTGTTAAGACCACTATTTTGCAAGAAATTCACAACTAACCCCCCGTGACAATTTCATCTTAAAGTAAAGCGAAGGTTTTTTGAAGGGAATAATAAAAATTCTTTAAGATTTACCGATTCTGAACTCGAACTTCATGAAAGCTTCACAAAACAGCTTTAGTAGTTGTACGAAGCCGAGCCCAAGATGGAAATCTGATTGCCCCGGCGCGAGGTGGTGCCCACAAAATTGCTCGCATCGCTCCAGTAGAGCAGGTGGTAGCGCAAGTCCAAGCCCAGGTAGAGCTTCTTGCGGTACACATCAAACTCAATTCCACCACCGGCAAAAACCCCTAAGGCTCGGGAGTTGATTACGGCGGAGTCTTTGTATTTTTCGCGCACAGACGAATCCAGGCCAAAGGTGCTGGCTCTTTTGACTTTTTCAGAGCGAAAAATGAGTTCGCCCCCGCCCACGAGGTAGGGATTCATGGCCGCAAAGCCGCGTGAAAGTGACTCGGGGTCAAAGGCGTAGCGCACTCCCAAGCTAAAGGGGATAAGGCTCACATTGCCATCGATTTCAACCGCCACTTGGCCTGTGTTTTCTTCGTTATATAAAAAGCTGTGGCGAATGTAGCCTCCGCCAAGTTCGGCGGCGATGGCTCGGTCAAAGTAAAAGATAAAGCGCAGGCCGAACTGAAAACCGGAGCTATAGGCTCGGCCCAAGCCTCCGGTCACAACACTAGATCCTAAATTTAAATTGATCTGAAAGAATCTTCCAAAAGTGTCTTGGTATTCTTGGTCCAAATCCACGGGATCGCTTTGGAAGGCGCCGTAGTCATCAAAACCTTCTTGGGCAAATTGGGCTTGGGCGACCGAAGTGCTGAGCCCTAGGAAAATGGCGAGACTAAGTTTTTGAAGATTCATCAGAAGTAGTAGTGAAAGCCAAAGTTAACGACACTTTGAAAGCTCACTCCCCCTAATGATTTTAAAAGAAAGCCTGCCCGTGTCGAAAAACCTACGTTGGAAAGGCCGCTGAAGAAATATTTAGCCCCTGCACCCGTTTCGAGTTGGTAGCCTGATTTGCTGTCGCCCTGGATTTGTTCTGAGAGCAGGCCGGCACCGAGGTACATGAAAAAAAGTGTTTGTTCTTCGATGTAGAGGTTTCGCGAGTAGCGTCCCCCCACAATCAGCAAATTATTTCGAGATTTGGAGCGCATCCCTAAATTGCCTTCAAAGTGAGCCGCTCGGTTGGCGTGCCAGTCCAGCGAAAGAGTGGGAGTTTGTCCTTGTGGGCCGATGTTTGTCGCTCCCAGGCCAAAGCGTCCCGAAAGGTCTTTCGCCGCACCGAAACTGACGACGGATAAAAAGAAAAGGCCTCTCGCTCCCCAAGCTGCAAGCTTCATTCTTTCATGGTACCGTGAGTCGCATGAATGACCAAGTCTTGTCGGAGCAAAAAGTAGAAGTTCTCGTGCGTTATCTCAAATGGGGTGTTGGCCTTTTGGCGCTTCTCGCCATTTTGGCGGGAATTTACCTGGCGATTGATAATCTGGCCGAGCGCAAGGCTCAAAAGGCCTTTTCGGCTCTCTTTGTTAGTGAAAAACTAGAAGAATCGGCGGCCAAAGAAAGCGAAGCTTTAAAAAGCAGTCCGGAAAAAGTGATGCTGAGCTGGCCCGAGGCCAAGAAAAAAGAATATGAAGCCGCACTAGAAAAAGTTCAAAAGGATTTTTCTGGGACGGTGGCGGCAACTTTGGCTGAGTTGCGTTTGGGGCGTTGGAATTTTATCCAGCAGAAATATCCTGAGTCCGAAAAAATTTATTCGCAGGTGGTGAAAGAACGCACCTCGAAGAGCCAATTATTGTATCGAGCTATGGCTTTCGAGAGTTGGGCTGTTAGCTTGGAAGCTCAAAATAAACTGGATCAGGCCGCCGAAGTTTTTGATAACGCATTAAAGATGAAAGATAACCCTATAAAACCCCTGCATTATTTAGGTAAGGCTCGGGTGCTGCGGGCGCAAAAAAAAGACGGAGAGGCTAAGGCCCTCTTTCAAAAATTAATAGAAGAGTTCCCCAACACGCCTTATGAAAAAAAGGCGCGTGTGCTCATGGCCATTGGCAGTTCGGCATCCTAGATAAGACTTCGATGAAGAAAATATTTCCTATTCTTGGCTTGGCAGGGCTCTGGGTGTTTTTGTGCTCCTGTGCTTCGCTTAAGCCACGAAAAATTCAGCCACCTTCTGTTCAAGTCCAAGAGTTGGGAAGCCACCATCTTACTCAGCCGGTTGGAGTTTACGCCCGCGGGTCTCTCAGCTTTGGTACTCGTCGCATTAAAAAAGTGGAGCCTTGGCAATGGCGAAGACGGGATGCCATTGGAGCTCCGATGCAAAGTTTCACAAGCCAAGACTTCTTAGGTGGAGACGATCTCTTAGTGAGCACGCTGGGCGGTGGAGTGGGGGTCTGGGATCTGCGAGCTGGCGAATATCGCTGGAAGCTTGATCTGCCTATTGGTGTGGCCTCTCAGCCTTTGGTGGCCGGGAACTCAGTTTTTGTGGCCGGAATGGATGCCAAGGTGCGTAAGCTCCGTAAGTCGGATGGGACCCAAGAGTGGGAAAGCAGCATTGGCGTGGAATCGTTGGGCGGAATTGCGAGTGCCCAAGGGTTTTTATTTGTGACCGCTGCTGATGATTCTCTTTGGGCGCTCGACGAAAAAACAGGTCGCTCACTGTGGACCTATAAACGCCCCAGCCCTGAATCTTCGATGTACTGGAGTTTGCGGGGTCAGGCTATTCCTCTGGTTTCGCCCGATGCTTCTAAAGTTTACGCTGGTTTCTCCGATGGCACCTTTGTTTGTGTCGAAGCAACTTCGGGGGTGACTCTTTGGGAGCGTCGCTTTGAGCGGATGGGTCGCTTCAAGGACGTGGATACTACGGCTGTTATGACGGCCGATGCCAAAACAATTTTTGTGTCCGTCGTGGAAGGGGAATTTTTAGCCCTGAAAGCTTCAGATGGTTCGACACTTTGGTCTTTGGGAGGGGCCTCAGCGGCCGCCCCGACTTTGGATGAGCGCGAAAGTGTCCTTTATCTTTCTACCAGTGATTCGCAGCTTCAAAAGGTTTCGCTGCGCGATGGTACCCTGCTTTGGACGCTCTCCTTGGGTGCAAAGGGTTTAGGATCAAAGCCTATTCTTCTAGGTCAGCACCATCTTGCCCTTACCCTTTCGCATGGGGGATTGGCCTTGGTTGATCGCCGCACTGGGACATTGGTTTGGCAGGATTCCTACGGCTATGGAAGTTTGGCCCCGCCTTCTTTTGACGGAAAACGACTGCTGGCCCTCAGTGCCCGCAATGTTTTGCATTTTTACCGGGTCGAGGAACGCTCATCAGAGCTTGGTCAAAGTAGGAACTAAAGTTTGAAGTCTAAAGTCCTAGAGCATATTTAGCTAAATCCAGTTACATTATAACTATGCCATTCGGGGGAGATTGGATCGCGGGACAGGGCGGAAGGCCCGAGGTGAAGACGGGGCACTTTGGTTTAAGCCAAATTCGAGCTCAGCTGAGCTCGGTTCCCTTGATTTATGATTTGGCCTCGCTCACCAAGGTCATCGTGACCTCTACTCTTTTGGTGACGGAGGCCAAAGCTCAAAAGCTTCAGGAATTTTCTCAGAGCCCCTTGGTTCTGGAACTTCCCGAACTGCGGGGCACCGTGCTGGAACATTTGTCTGTGAAAAGTTGTTGGGAGCACCGCAGTGGACTCAGACCCTTTAGGGATTTTGCGAATCCCCCACGGTTGGCATTTGCTTCACGCTCCCAAGCTTGGGATCTCATCTTAAAAACATTGGCTCAGGAAAATCTGGGGCCCCCGGAAGATCTTTATTCGGATCTGGGATTTTTGCTCTTAGGAATATTTTTAGAGCGCCGACACAAAAAAAACTTAAGTGAGATTTGGGAGACCTGGAAGGTGGACCATGGGCTTCCCAAAGATGATTTATTTTTTCTACCATCCCAAAAGTACTTGCCGCGCGTGGTGCCCACCGAAAGTCGACATCCCACGGGTGAGGTTAACGACGATCGTGCGGCCTTTTTGGGAGGCATCGCTCCCCACTCTGGTCTTTTTGGTACAGCGAATGGAGTTTGGCTTTGGCTAGAGAAAATCCATTTGTTGGCAAAAACTCACCAGGCCTTTCGAACTTGGACTTCGCCCCAGGCCATTGATCCGCAAGTTCCTTCGCAGCGTTTTTACTTTGGATGGGACCGTCCTCAAGATCCCCTTCTCTCTCATGCGGGAGCCAAATTTTCAGGTTTTACACTGGGGCACTTGGGTTACACGGGCACGGCATTATTTTTTGATGCTCAAAGTCAGCGGGGTGGTGTTTTTCTTAGCAACCGGGTTTGTCCGGCAGACTCTGTGGAGAGTCGCCACCAAATCAAAGAACTGCGTCGTCGTTTTTTCGATGGCATCTGGGAAAATAAATTAGGGGAGATATGGGAAAAGATTCGGCTGTAAAAGAGTGGGTGCACTTTATTGCGATTGGGGGCACGGGCATGGGTGCTGTGGCGGCCTTGATGCAAGACAAGGGATATTTGGTGACCGGCAGCGATGGCCCACTTTATCCCCCTATGAGCACATTTTTAACGAGCCGAAAAATTGCGCGAGCGGAATCTTATCGACCTGAAAATCTTTTGGCCAAAACTTGGGGATTTAAAGATCGTGAGCATCCCGACCTGATCGTGATTGGCAATGCCATTTCTCGAGGTCATCTTGAGGCCGCAGCGGCCGAAGAACTAGCGGCTCAGGGCAAGTGCCTGCGTTTGAGTTTTCCTGAGGCGCTGGCCAAGTATTGTATTGAAGGTCGAAAAAGTTTCGTAGTGGCGGGTACCCACGGCAAAACCACCACTACGAGTGTCATGGCCTGGGCCCTTGAATCTTTAGGCCAAAAGCCGGGCTTTTTAATTGGGGGCATACCTAAGAATTTTTCTCAGGGCTGTCGGGCGGCTGGGGGGGATATATTTGTTTCCGAGGGAGATGAATATGACACGGCTTATTGGGATAAAGAAGCCAAATTTCTGCATTACAAAGCGAGCTGGGTATTATGCACGGGAATTGAATTTGACCATGCCGATATTTATGCCTCCTTGGCCGATATTGAAAAAAGTTTTTTAAAATTGTGTGGCAAGACTCGCGAGGGCTGGTTGTTGATTGATCAAGCCTCAGCACCTGAGCCCAGTTCTGTTGAAAAAATTTCAGTGGAGTTAAAAAGATTAGGTAAAAAACTTTTTCGCTACGGTGTGGATCCTAAATCCGACTTTGTACTGCTTAGTGAAGTAGGGCCGGTGCTTCGTTTAAACAACGGCGAGGAGTGGAAGCTCTGTTCGCCTTTGATTGGCAAACACAACGCCTTGAATCTTTTGGGAGTGATTGCAACTCTTTTTGTTTCTGGCGAGTTGAAAACGCAGGCGGAGGCGCAGAAGTTTCTAAATAGTTTTGAGGGGATTAAGCGCCGGCAAGAAGAAGTTTTTTCCTCCTCCCAGCGAATCATTATTGATGACTTTGCTCATCATCCCACCGCCATTCGGGAAACCCTGCAGGCGGTTCGGCATCGTTATAAAGGATCAAAAATTGCTGCCTTCTTCGAGCCTCGTTCCGCTACAGTTTCACGAAATATCTTGGCTCACGAAATGGCAGCTTGCTTTGATGAGGCCGACGCAATTTTTCTAAGTCCCCCGACCAAAACAAATATTCCCGAGGGACAGAAATTAAAAATGGATGATTTAAAAAAAGAAATCACAGAAAGGGCAGCCAACAAGAATAAGCTGCTGGTTATTGATTCGTCGGTGGAACTTTTAGCTCAAAAGTTTCAGCTATGGGCGAGCGCTGAAAAGGCGCCGGTCGTGGCACTGGTGATGTCCAACGGTCCTTTTGGGGGGATTCACGTTAAATTGCAGCCAGGATATTCCGGATGAAAAAACAGTCTCGCCGGGGCCAGGCTTTCATGGAGTACCTGCTTTTTTTGGTGATTGTGGCGAGTGTTTTAATTGGAGTGGTTTTTCCAAAATTTCGCGGAAGGATGGAAGAACTTCAGGCAAAAATCCGAGCCAACGCTACGAAGACCATTAGCCAAGAAGAAATGGGAATTCCGGCCTGTTGGTTTTTTTGCGGTGATGGGGGCGGGGAGCAAAAGCAAAATGCCTTTTTGGCGGGTCTGGGTAAGACCGGCAACACCAATGTAAATAGTGCCTCGATGTCGAATGATTTGGGCGGACCCTCTTCGGGTGGGGGCGTGGGAGGTACAGGAACTTCTCGGGCCGCGAGTGGGGGCTTGGGGCCTTCGCGTCGGGGCGGGGGTAGTGGTGGAGCGGGGGGCGGTGGCGCCAGCGATGTGGACTCGGATCCCGGAAGGGAGCGCGACGCGCCTTCCAAAAATACCAACCGTGGGGGGGCTGAAGTGGGGGGACCCGTAAACACGGCGGGCACCATTTCCGCAGATGCTCAGACGGCGGGCGAGAAAACCCAAGTACCCAATGATGGGGGCGGGCCCCTTATGGCCGGGAAGAAGGGAAATCTGCGGCAAGAAGACAGGCGCACGATTACCCAGAGCTGCCAAGATATTGATTTTTGGACGCTTATTAAAATTGTGGCGATCTTAGGTATTGTAATTATTGGCATCATCCTGGGCCTGAGCAACCGCGGAACCCAGGGCAAACGCTAAGTAGAACTAACTGTGCGAGGTTAAGTGTGACAAGCTGTGATGTTGGCTTAATAAAATCAAACACTTAATTGGCGATTCGTGCAGACTGCGGGATCTAGGCCTTATCTCGCCTTTTCTCCTTCGGCGTCGGAAAGTTTTGTCACACTTAACCTCGCACAGTTACTAAAATCTCATAAGTGCCTGATATTATTGAGGCAAAAAACGGCAATTCTAGACGACATCTATCTCGTTTATGTGTGGCAATAAATTCAATGGGTTAGTCACTAGATCCGGCCAAAAAGTTCTGTTTTTTAGCCTCGAGTTGGATGGGCGTCGGGATCTTGGTCGGGGTGGCTAAAACTTATACGGTGCTTAGCGTGCGAGAAGGCCTCGCATTGGGGCCTCGGACCTCCCGCTTGTAACATGTCTCATAACGCACCATGGCACGGTCTTCGCATAAGTAAACAAGCAATAATTATGACGAGGTTGAATATGAAAAATTTAATGGTGGCCTTTGGAACTTTGAGTTTCGCTTTGATGGTGAGCCCTGCTGTACATGCGCAAGCCACGACCGGTGCACAAGTAGACATTCAGTCGGCACAACCGACAGCATTGTCTACTAAAGCCGTGAGTGTGTCGGAAGGCATGGCGCCGGCCACCGCCCCCGCACCTAGCCTTGCTAGCGCGCCGATGGTGACAACTACGACATCTGGAAGCGCGCCCGCGATGAACAACTCTACTACGGTCACTGTTACTGCGACGGCCAATGCGCAGAACGAAGTTGCTCAAGATTCGGCCCTGGCCGCGAACAGCGCACTTCGTACGGAAAATTTAAAGAACGCTCGACTCCAGCGTGAGTCGGACAACGAAAGTCGTTTGATTGAAAAGCTCGAACAAGGACGCTTGGAAGATGAAAGTCGTCGTGCGGCCGATATCGAAAAATTTAAAGCTGGCACAGGCGAAGCGGCTCAAATGGCTCCCGCCCCAATGGCGCCCGCTCTTTTAGCCCCTGTGGCCCCCGTGGAAGCAGCTCCGGTAGCGGCTCCCGCAGAAGTGGCTCCCATCCAAGAAGCTGCAGTCCCTGCGGCGACTACGGTGATCGTCACTCAGATTGAAAAAGAAGAATCTGACGCCTCTTTCGCGGTTTCCCCCTTTGTGGGCTATCGCTGGACGAGCGGCAACTACGCTTTGAAAGTGCAGAATCGCTTCGTAGGTGGACTCGCTCTCGAAGGTGCCATCACAAAGTGGCTCTCACTCGAAGGTAATTTCAACTTTGCCCAAGACGAATTCCGAAACAAAGGTAACCAACAAATGGTTCCCTCGGCTTACGGTCCTTCGTCTTACCCTTCCTCTTACGGGTACTACATCCGCACTCGAAACACTTTCGGTGTGATGGTGGGTGCCAAAAGTGGTTACGAGTTGGGTCGCTTCAAACCTTTCGTAGCAGCTGCTGTAGGCGGACGTTTCTCGAAGTATAATATCGATGATGCTTACACCAAGGCCGTAGCTCAGGCCGCCGGTTGGTCACGCAGCACCAACAACATGTTGGCCTCGGCCGGATTGGGCGTAGACTACAAAGTAATGCGCAATTTCGCGATCGGAACTCGGGTCGACTACGAAATGGTTCTTAACAAAAAGAACAATGCGATGAACCAGATCTACGGCGATAGCGCCAACGGTTATCGCGCGGCCCTCACCGCCGCCCTTGTGTTCTAAGTCTAACTCCCTTAAAAGCCTGGAATGAAGATTCATAGAATCTTTGTTCCAGGCTTTTTTATTGCCTTTTTTTTGGTTCGCATTTGCGATGCTGAGATTCCCTCAAAATATTTTCCTGAAGAGTTGCAACGCGGCTGGGACTTAGCTTGTGCGGATTGGCCCCAGGAAGTGATGGGAGGCCAGGTCGCCCATAGCACTCCGCTTATTCGTGCCGAAAAAGCCAAGGGTTATTTTAGAGTCCAGGCTCACATGCTGCTTAGTCCGGAGAAGGGTGAAACCTTATCTCAGCTCCAGGCACGTACCGAAAGTCTCTTAGCTGATGGCCCGCAGTACGAAAGTTGGGTTCTCCCCCGGATCAACAAGAAATTGGGAGGGGGAAGTTATTTTGTGGATGTTTTGGGCCTCCAAGCCACCGAAGTAAAAGACCAAGAACGCTACGTCTTAGGTGGACCCTATATCTTTAAACTTTTATTTTTTAAGCGCGAAGGTTTCGCCACAATGGAATTTCGTCGTGATTCAAGGGTTCTTCCTCCCTCGTGTCCTGTTTTTGAAGGAGTAAAAGAAATACCAAGATTTGTGTACCGCATGACTCCGCGTCAGGACCTCATTACTTTAATGTTGATGGAACTTTATTTAATTCCAAATGCATCTGAGAAAAATTTGAAGCTTCAGCTACGACTCGTGGCCAAGCCGGCGCCTCTCGTTTACCAACTGATGCCAGATGCCCTTTTGCGAAGTGAACTCCTGGCCCGCGGCAAGCAAATTTTTGAAAACTTTTCAGATTTCAGAAGGACTTTGGCCTTGAGTAAGTCTGAGGCCGTCTCTTTAAAGCCGCCCCCAAAGGCGCAAAATTTAAATCGGGTACGTTGAGGTTTGCGATTTCCAAAGGCAAAGCTTTGAGCGGAAACTGAGTGTTCCAAAAGCGTCTCAGTAACAAAGCACTGCGCAGGTGGTCGGGATCTGTTTCAAACCAACTCGACTTGTGGTCCATGTCGGGGCCTTTGCCGGCATCCTCGGGGCTACCCACAAAAATCACCTCCAGCACCGTGACTTCCAACTCAGTTTTCAAAGGAGCAATTTCTCGCAGGGTCCACATGGCTTTCCAAGCCGACAGATATCGAAGACGTTGACCTCCACGACGGGAATAAAAACGCAGGCTCGAGTCACGAATCCAAGGCTGCAAAAAGCGAATTTCACGACCTGTATTGGTCATGGCTCGGCTCTGATACTGACCTCGCTGTTTGAGGTAGCTCCCCACCTTTTCAGCGCTGGAGTTGAGGGAATCAAAAATCTGCACTCGCGCAGGGTTTTGACGCTCAGCGTTTGGAATGTTGAAAATTTGAGTCGCGCAGCCGCTGAGAGCGAAGCTGAGGGCCCAAGCAAAACGAAACGCGATGTGGCTCATGCTATACTCCTTCATTGTGGACTGGGAACTCATTGTTGTCACCTTAGGTATCTTGCTTAGTTTTTTGTTTTCAGCTTCCGAAACCGCGCTAACGAGTTTGGGCCGTTTTGAGCTCCAAAGTTTTATTGTGCGGGGAGGCAGCACGGCGAGGTTGGTCCAAGGTTGGATTCGGGACCCTTCCAAACTCCTCACCATTGTTTTGGTCGGTAACAATATTTCCAATACCGTGGGGGCCTCAATTTTTGCTCTATGGGCTGCGAAGTCTTTCCCCGAACAAACATCGCTGGCCATTGGAGCCTACACGCTGATTCTCATTGTGGGGGCAGAAATTGTGCCGAAGCTCGCGGCGCGCTACGTCTCGGTCAAAATCGCTCCTCTGGCACTGCGCTTTTTAAACTTTGTTGGAATCGTGATTTATCCCGTAATTTTTATTTTCCAAAAAATTTCCCGCGGAATTATTTTGCTTTCTGGAATGCCCGGGCGCGAATCTTTAAAGCCTGTGAGTGAAGAAGATGTGACTCAAACCATTGAGATGGCCACCAAAGAAGGGGGTCTCGACCGCGAAACGGGCAACGTGCTTTCTAACCTCATGGATTTTCCCGACCGAATTGCCCGCGACATCATGACCCCACGCAGTCGCACGCAAGCGGTTTCGGTGAAGTGGACTCAAGATGAAGTGCTGCGCTTTATCGCGCAGGATGGCCACTCCAGATATCCCGTAGTGCGTGGGAATTTAGATGAACTTGTGGGTGTGCTTCTTGTAAAAGATTTGCTGATTTATGTGCAACGGGCCCAACCCGGTTCGTGGACCCGGGCGGTGCGCCGACCTTATTTTATTTCTGAAGTGGCGCCCCTGGGCACCGTTTTGCGTGACATGAAAAAATGGGGCACCCATTTGGCGATGGTGCGAAATGAAAATGGACTTCTCACGGGTTTGCTAACCTTTGAGGATTTGATTGAAGAAATCGTGGGAGAAATTCGAGACGAGCACGATGACCCGGTGGACTCGGGCAACGAGGCCGCCATGGGTGGCCCCCGCTTGGTGTCGGGAGAAATACCCTTGCTGGACTTCAATGACCGCTACCATGCTTCGTTGCCGATGGATGGAAGTTTTTCCACCCTCAATGGATATCTCTTGTCCAAAACGGGTGGAGAGCTGCCGCCTGTGGGAACTTTAATTTTTACCGACGATCTCACTTTTCGGGTGCACTCGATGAGCGACACCGGCATCGTCACTCTGGAAATCATCGAAACCACCAAGGGGGCGGACTGAGGGGCGCCTGGCGCTTTCTCAGCTAGGCGCTGCGTCATGTGCCTTGCAGGCACAGAAATCCCTATCCGCGCAACGCGTTAATAAAAATTTCGATCATGAGACTCAAGATTTTCTAAGAATATTACGAAGCTCTACTTACGACGATGGCGCCGCTTTCGATGCCTTAAGCTCTTCCACACCGCGCGAACGGATAGGAAGAGACGAAGAAGCAGTAACAGTAATTCTAGGTGACTCATGTTCACCCATCCTTCCTGTTGCGCTCTCACATCCGTGTGAAAACATTGTGCCTGCAAGGCGACTTAGCCCTTGCGAATGCCGTGCCAGGTTTTCGGATGGGGAAGACAAAGTGCCTTGCAGGCACAGAAATCCCTATCCGCGCAACGCGTTAATAAAAATTTCGATCATGAGACTCAAGATTTTCTAAGAATATTACGAAGCTCTACTTACGACGATGGCGCCGCTTTCGATGCCTTAAGCTCTTCCACACCGCGCGAACGGATAGGAAGAGACGAAGAAGCAGTAACAGTAATTCTAGGTGACTCATGTTCACCCATCCTTCCTGTTGCGCTCTCACATCCATGTGAAAACATTGTGCCTGCAAGGCGACTTAGCCTTTGCGAATGCCGTGCCAGGTTTTTGCGTATACCCAAGTCAAAACAGAAAACATTATTTTTCAAAAGACGAGACATAGGTTTGGAATTAAAGCTTAAACTGTGCGCCCGAAAGTGGACCTCGAATAAAAGCACATCGATCTTCCTCGATGTAGCGACTCTAAGTGATTTAAGTAATAAGAGAATTAGATTGCCGACCCTCCAGGCTCAGATAACGAATGAAATATGAATTTTTCGCCCTTTCGGAACCAGAATTAACAATTATTTAATGCCGAAAGTGTTTCTTATGACCTAGCTTATGCCCCTCAGCACATTTAAAGTGCAGCTCGTGGTCCACTTTCGGGCGCACAGTTAAAGCTTAAACGCAGTTAGCCCCTAATCCCGCCTCGTCTTTTTCTTCAAAAACTCGCAGTGCGCTTGAATCATGTGTCGGTGTCCCGCAGGCTGAAAGCCCATCTTCACCGCAATTTTTTCCTGCAAAGATTCAATTTGTTCGTCTTGAAACTCAAATATTTCGCCGCAGTCGATGCAAATAATATGATCGTGGTGATCTTCATCCGGCAACTCGTAAAGCCTGCGGCCATCCGCCCCTTGGGTGGATTCTTCCAAAATCCCGGCATCGATGAGCAATTTAAGATTGCGATAAACCGTGGCGGTGCCCAAGCCTGGAAAAGTCTTTTTGACTCGGGCGGCGAGTTCCTGGGCATCCACGTGGCCTGCCGTTTCCAAAATCATTTTAGCTATGGCCCAACGTTGTTCCGTGTACTTAAGGCTCTTGAGCGCCAGATAGTTCTTTAATTGCTTTTGCCACTCTTCAACTTGGGTGGAGGAGGGAGGGGGAGCCACGGGGGGGAGGGGGCGTCCGCAGGGAAGGTTTTTTTTAGCCATCTATCCCTAAAGTGATCGCCGAGATAGTGACTTTTGTAAAGGAATATTAGGCGGCGCGTTATAGCGGCTTTAACTAGAATAATGCTCATGCGACTTCGCCGCCAAGCACTTGGATTTTCGTTGTTCCTTGTCCTTTGTCTTCCCCTCAAAGCAGACTCTCTAAGCACTCAGGATCTGGGGAGATACCAGACCCAAGTGGCTTTGCTCATGATGAAGCTTCATTACGAACGTTTGGAGCGACCCCTTAACGATAGTTTCTCACGCAAAGTTTTTCTTCGATACCTCAATAATCTGGATCCTGATCACGTGGTCTTTATTCAAAGCGACATTGAGGAATTCGAAAAATTGGGTCTTCCAGGTCGCTTGGATGACGAGATCCAAGATTTTATGGCTAATATTCCGGCCCAACGTCCTTTGGCCGCGGTGGAAGTCTATCAGCGTTATCGCCAACGTTTGGCCGAGAACGAAGGGCAGTTGCAAAAACTCAGCCTCAGCCCCTTCAATTTTAATATTCGTGAAAGCTTCACGAGCAAAGTTCAGGGACCTCTTTGGCCTAAAAAAACTGCTGATAAGTTTAATCGCCTGCGACTTTTGTGCAAAGTTGAGGTGCTCATGGCAAAGCTGCGAAATGAAGATTTTGAGCTCGTGAAAAAACAATGGATCAAGGAGCGTTTAGATGAAGTCGAAGGGCAGGCTCGGCGTAGCGACTTTGAAGTGGTGCAGCACTACTTGGATTCGGTGGCCGAGCACTACGATCGGCACAGTCGCCTTTTGTCGGATTTTGGAGCCTCGAAGTTTTTGACCTCGGTGGGTGCGGTGGACAACCGCTTAGGACTTGAGGTTCATAGCAATGGGCGCCGCGAACTTATTGTGCGTGCGGTCGTCCCAGAAAGTCCTGCAGCCCAGGTGGATGGACTTAAAGTGGGAGCCCGACTGCTGGCCATCTCTAAACAGGGTGGGGCCTTTGTTAGTCTGGATAGTCTGGGTGATGAAGAAATCAAAGCCACGCTGAGTTTGGAGAGCGAAGAAGAAATCACCTTGCGTTTTTTGCCTTCCGCGGAAAATTCCCAGGACCAAGTCCAAGAAATAACGGTGCCGCTGCGCCGCTTCTCCAAGCAAAGCCAACAGGCCCGGGCTTACCTCGTGGAAGAGGGCGGCCCCGACTCTCCCAAATTTGGTGTCATTCGTTTGCCATTTTTTTATGCTGACCTAAAAAATCCACAACTTCGTGGCCGCCGAGATCCCAACTCTCCCTTTGCCTCAGATGATGTGATGGACCTTGTGCAGGAATTACAAAAGCAAAATGTGGCGGGAATTATTTTAGACCTCAGTGGGAATCCTGGGGGAGTTCTAGAAGAAACAGTTGATATCGTCGGGATTTTTGCAGGAAATAAACCGGTGATGCAAGTGAGAGATTCACTGAAAAAAACCATTGTTTTGAAAAGCTCACGGTTTAAAGAACCGCTCTACACGGGCCCGCTGCTTGTGCGCTTAGACGGAGCCTCAGCTTCGGGATCTGAAATTCTTGCGGGAGCTTTGCAAGATTTAAACCGAGCTGTCGTCATCGGAAGCCAGCGTAGCTATGGCAAGGCCACGGTGCAGGGCATGATTCCGCTAAAGTCCCACATCCCCAAGGTACCCGATCCCGGTCTTCTTAAGTTAACAATGCAAAAATTCTATCGGATCACTGGAGAAAGCAGCCAGCGAAAAGGAGTCCTGGCCGATGTTCCCTTTCCCACACCTTTTGATAATAAAAAAATTGGGGAAGCGGCTTATGAGAATACTTTGGCTGCGGATCAAATTGATCCGGTAGCCTACGTAGCAGATGCTAAAGAGATTATTTTGCTCGCCGAAGTCGCTCGTCGTTCGAGAGAGCGTGTGGCTCAAGAGAATGAATTTCGTATTTTGCGGGAGCAGCGTGACTTTGCCCAAGATCTCGATCTGCTTTCGGGTGGGGAGTCGATAGGTTTACGAGAGGCCGACTACAAGAAATTTCTTGAGGCCGAAGTAAAGATGAAAGAACGTCACAGTCTATTGCGAAAAGTTCAAGGCCCTCGGAGCCGATGGAAAATTTTGGAACTCACTCGCTCGTCACTTTATGAGCACCAAAGTTTTATTTCGGGGAACTTTCATGAGGGTTCCGTGGGAAGGGACTATGAGGCAGCGGCTTTTGCTGAGAGCTTAAATATTTTAGATGACTTTGTGCAGCTTAAGTTTTCGAAGCCGGGTCTGGCTCGTTGGCGTGCGTCGGTGCAGCTTCGACCCACCAATTTTTTAGAAAAGAACTGAGGCGCTCGGAAGCCCCTCGTCCTTGAATGAGCTTTTGAAAAGATTCTTCTAAACCGAGCTTGTGGGCCCTCAGAGTGTCACGATTTAAAAATTGCCGCAAAATCTGACTGAAGTCTGCGGCAGACTTTAAGCTGCGGTAAAGGCCCAGGGTGCGCAGTTCAGCCGCGTCGGGTTGCTTGCGGGTTCGGGGCCCGGAAAAAACGGGAAGCCCCCAGAGTGCGGGTTCTAAAATATTATGCAAACCTGTGGCAAAGCCCCCGCCTACAAAAGCCAGATCAAAATTTTGGTAGGCCTCAAGCAAGACTCCTTCGATGGGCAGCACTCTTGCCTCCGGAAGTCGCCCCTGAATTGAGGCGATTTGAAATCCGTCTTTTACTTCGTGGGGTAAAACCACAATCTGCAGGTCTGCCCGTTCCTCCTCCGTGAGATGGGCCAAAGTCTCGGAAAAAAATTGAGCGTCCTCGGTCCAGGCTGAGCCCAGCAAAATGGAAAGTCGCTGGGGATTGGGTTGAGCGCCATGGCGTTCGAGGACATGTTCGTGGCGGCTTTTTTGTTTTTCAATTCGATCAAGAATACGGTCCATCCTTAGCTTTCCGATAAATACTTTTGGAGCGTCCACAGAGAAATGAACTTGGCTAGAATCTCTTTGGCCAATAGTGCAAAGGTGCGCTGGCAGCAAAAGGGGAGCGGTGAAGCGGGCGCTGGATTCTCGATTGGGAAGCCATAATATTTTTCGGATGTGGTTGAGGGCTTCAGTGAGCAGCAAGGGCCAAAGGTCGGACTGACTGAGAAGTAGAAAATCAGGTTGCAGCTCTCTGAAAAACGTTTTGATGTCGCTGCGACTTTCGGGAGGGAGGGGGCCACAGTAAAGAAAGTTTTTTTCCTGACTTAGCTTTTCTAAGCGGGCTTGGGCTGAAATAGACGAGGCCGTTAGAATGATTTGGGAGGCACTCAAGCCGGCTTGTTTGAGAAGTCGTTCATCGCAGATAAAGGCTAAAATATCTTCGAGCTCTCCTACGCTGGCCCCATGCACCCAAAGTCGCAGGGCCGTTTTGGGTGGGATTTTGCCCAAGTGTTTTCTCCAAGCCCTTCTAAAATGCACGGAGGCTGCGAGTTTCTCCGGTAAGCCAATCCAATCGTCTAAGAGTCGTACCAAAAAAAATGAAAACTGCGAGAGCGGAGCTAAGCCGTTCACTGTTTTTCCTTAGGCACTTCTAAAATAAATTTAGAAACTTCCTCAAAAACACTTTCAGGACGAATTTCTTTCATGCACGCGTGAAATTCACTTCCTACATACTTGCAAAGCCCGCCCCCATGTCGGCTGCAGGGTCGGCAATTGAGTTCGACTCCCATTTCAATGCTCTCCGCACGCCAAGGAGAAAAACCAAAGCCCGGTACGATGGGCCCAGCTAAAGAAATGACGGGGGTCCCCACCGCCTCGCTAATATGAAGCCAAGCGGAGTTTCCACACAAACAAAGGTCGGCTCCAGCGGCAATTTCGGGAAGCTTCTCCACAGCGGTTTGCCCCAAAAGATTGTGCACGCGCTCGCCGAATTCTTTGCTGAGATCTTCTGTGAGTTCCTCGGGTAAGCATTCTGAACCACCCACGAGACTGACGCGAAGTTCAAGGTGTTCACGAAGCAGTCGAGGCAACAGTTCTTCCCAATAGGTCAGTATCCAACGTTTTTTCCAGTGCTGGGAATCTGGAGCTACCAACAAATGAAAGGATCTCTGTGAATTTGGGGTGGGACGAGTGGCCAAAAGCAGAGGCGTATCAGAGGAAAGAATCTCAGTGCTCTTAAGAGCTTTGAGGTGGGCGCGAAAATTGTGGCGCCTTCCTAAAAGATCTTTTCCAAAGAAAACGGAAAGATTGCGGCGTAAGGAAAATTTTTCGCTCTTAAAGGCACTCACCCTCATGCCAAGAAGGAGCGCCTTTAAGCGAAATCCCCAAATGAAGGCACTCGACTTGGCCACTCCATGGAGGTCGTAGACCTCGATATCTTGGCGATTCTGGGCTTTAAGAAGGGCGGCCAATCGAAAGCCGTAATAGAAGTAAATAAAAATGCCCCAGCCCGCTGAGTCCATGCCAATCACCTTGAGAGGCTGGGGAAAAGAGCGGGTGACAAAATCTTTAAAAGCTTTTTGGGTAATAAATATGAGGGCATCGCCCGCGTACTTTTGCTGAATTTTTGCCACCAGAGCCGAGCAGAGCACAATGTCGCCTAAAGCCGAAAGTCGAATCAAAAGGCGGGTGCGCTTGGCCACTGTCGTTGTCATCTACATGGCCTCAGGGGCACGAATCCCCAAGAGACCCAATCCCTGCGCTAGAGTCTGTTGAGTTAATTTTACAAGACCCAATAAAAACTGCAGGCGGGCAATGGAACTCTCATTGAGAAAGCGAACGCGGTGATAGAGCTGATTAAAAGCTTTTGAAATATTCAACAGACTTGAGGCCACTTGGGAAGGATCACGCTCACAAAAGGCGCGCTCACAATAAAGTTCAAAACTTGCCAACTGACCTAAAAGTTCTCTTACAGAAATATCTGCATAAAGGTCATCCATGACGGCAGGTGTGGAAGTGGCCTCTAAACTCGTTAAGTGTTTTTCGACTTTGATTTTGAGCGAAGCGCAACGCGCGTGGACGTACTGAATAAAGGGCGCTGTATCTCCCTCGAAACTGAGGGCCTTTTCCCAGTCGAATTTGATGTCGTGGTTGCGATTCTGGGAAAGATCAAAAAAGAGGACGGCCCCGGTGCCAATCATCTCGGCGACTTCTTCTGCGTTGGGGAGGCTGGGGTTTTTTTCTTGAATAATTTTGAGGGCACGGTTTTTGGCTTCATCCAAGACATCATTTAAAAAAATCACATTGCCTTCGCGACTCTTCATGGTTTTGTCGCCGAAGGAAAGCATGCCAAAAGAGATATGCTCTGAGCGTCCGGCAAAGTCTTTGCCCAAAGCTTTGACCAGATCAAAGAGTTGTTTGAAGTGAAGTTTTTGTTGGACCGCCACAACGTACCAGTTTTGGTCGTAATGAAAGCGTTCGAAGCGGTCGGAAATGGCCACCAAATCTCGGGTGATGTAGAGGCTGGCCCCATCGTCTTTCTTTAGGAGAATGGGGATTTCGTGCCCTGGAAGATGGCAGATAAGAGCCCCTTCACTAATTTCTGTTCCCAGCTTTTGGTGGATTTCCTGGATAACGGGCTCCATGCGCTTTTCATAGAGGGACTCGCCATCAAAAGTATCGAAGCCAACACCTAAACGGGCGTAGGTTTTTTTAAACTCTTCAATGCTGATGTCACGAAATAGATTCCAGACTCTTCGGCTCTCAGTGTCGCCTTCCTCGAGGCGAGCAAAGGCGGCTTTGGCGTCTTCATTTAACTGCGGATGGCTTTTGGCTTCCTGGTTAAATCGAACGTAAAGCGAAAGCATGTAAGCCACACCCTTCACCCGTAACTCTGCTTCTGAGCCAAAGGATTTCAGCGCGAGGATGTTTTTTCCATGTGCCGTTCCCCAGTCGCCCAAATAATTGATACGCACAACCTTGGCACCCTGAAGGGCAGCAATTTTTGACAGGGCATTGCCAATGGCTGTGGACCTCAGATGATGCAGGGCCATCTCTTTTGCAATGTTGGGCGAAGAGAAGTCGATGCAAATGCACTGGTCTTGGGCCAGGGCCAATCCGCCAAATTTGCTTTTGTCTTGAGACACTCGGCGGTGGAGCTCTGCATTGAGATCTTCTGATGAAAAAGAAATATTTAAATAGGGGCCCACCGCCTGAACGCTTTTGACTAAAGGGAAGTCCGAAAGTTTTTGCATGACCTGAGGGGCCAACTCGGCGGCTACTAAGGGTGGGGCCTTGCCTAAGGCCTTGGATAATTTAAAGCAGGGAATGGCAAAGTCGCCCAGTTCGCGCTTAGGCGGCATCGCCCAATCACTTGTTCCCAAACTTTGGCCGTTAATTTCTTTTATCACTTCGTGAACTTTGCGGATAACCGCTCGCATAGGCTCCAGAGTAATCAGGAATTAAATCAATGTCTAAAAATTGTGATTTTTAATCAAACTAAGTCTTGTCGAGCCATTGCATGAGGCGGTTTTTATGCCCTTCAAATGCGGGGTCACGAAGGGCGCGCTCTATGAGGGCCCGTCCTTGGGGGCCTCGGCCTTTGGCCAAAAAAATCTGCAGGCAAGCTTCGAGGCTTTCGAGGCTATCAAAAAACTGGGGATGGCTACCCAGTTCTTGGCAGGCTGCCATTTGGATTCTGGGCTCTTGAGAGCCCCATCGCACAAGGTTTTGAAGCTCCGGGCGACCCAAAAGTCCCTTGGGTATAGCAGGTGCCGCCCACTTTAAAAAATGGTGACGGGCACTCTCCGAGGGCTGGGCTAAGAGGGATATTTTCTTCACTGCCTCAACTCCCACAGTGGAGTCATTCTTCATTTTCAGAGCCTTTTCGATAAGTGCAAAGGCTCGCTTTTCGTCGCCATTGCTGAGGGCACTCAGGCCTTCTTTTTCGTAATAGAAAAGCAGCTCAGGCCCTGCGTAGTTCATAGTCTCGAGTTTTTTTACCGAAGGAGTGGCGTTCTCGGATTGCCCCCCGATCACCAGGGCTTTGACTTGCAGGGCCAGTAGAGGGGCCTCGTTAGGAAAAGCACGAAGAGCCGCCCGCAAGTCTATAAGGGCGTCTTCAACCCGTCGCAGCTCGAGCAGGGCTTGGATTCTCTGGGCTCGGGCCCGGGGATTTTTTGGCACAAGGGGAATAAGAGTTTTGAGTGTTGCGAGGCTGTCTTCATGGCGCTGCATCTCGAGCTCAAAGGCAGCCTTGCGGCCCAGGGCCTCAATGTCATCTTTCTTTAAGATCTGAAGAGCCTTCCAGTCTTCAAAAGCTTCGCGAGAAAAGGCAATGGAGTCGTAGAAGCGAGCTCGAGAGCGCAGGGCGGCCACTTTTAAATCGAGAGGGGTTTGGGAATTTTTGAGTACTGGATTTAAAAGTTCCCGGGATTGGTCGAGAAAGGCGCGTTTCTCAGCGTGGCCGTAATTCTTCCCTAAGCCTTTGCGAATTTTTTCGGACTGATCAAGGTTCCAACTTTGGTAGGCCTCCCAATAGGCTTGGTACCCTGAGGGTTGTTGGCGGGCGGCCTCCATAAAATAGCGGTAGGCTTGGTCGTGACTCCCTACGAGTTGAAATATTTTCCCAGAGTTCATGCGAAACTCGTATTGGGATTTGAGGTCCTGCGTGGCTTCTTTGCGATGGGCTAGGTAAATTTCGGCTTTGCGCTTTAAGCAACGATTTAAAAAATTTTTGGCCTCAAGATTGTCTTCACCTTTGATGGCGTAAAGATGCTGCATGTCTCCCAAGAGTTTTTTTACAGCGTCGCTGCGATCTTCGCTGCTCATTCTCACTTGGGCTTGGCGCAATTCTTGATCTACATTTTCGCAGTAGGGTAGGGCTCGATCCATCGACGGCCGTGCCAGGGCTCCAAGACTCCAGGCGCTGCTGATGAAAAATAGCGCTAGCGCTTGGCGCTGATCATGCATTCAACGTTGAGCTTTCCGTCGGCACAGGAAAAAGGGACGCAGATGCAGTGGCCCGTGATGCTATGCCGAATCTCGTGATTTTTTCCGGTGACCACGCTGGGCAGAGCCGCGGCGATGGTGTGGCCAATGGCATTGAGATCACGTTTGGCATTTCCAAAGATCACGTTGGTGATCTCCGACACGCAGTCCTTCACGTCGTCATTGAGAGTGGTGGCTTTGGTGCCCAGCATTTTTTCGAATATCTTTAAGATCAGTTTTTCCTCAAATGAAATCGCAAGGGAGCCTAAGAAAAAATTAGAGTTCATGGCAATGACTCCGGAAATGTCGGGTTGGATGGTGGAGGCTTGGCCGGGTAATTTTACAAAGGGAGTGTCGCGCTGGAGTTCAAGTTGACTCATCGTTTTGAGGACTTCAATGACGGCTTTTACCAGGGGATTGATGAATTCAACGTCGATGGAGGCGCTCCCCTTGGGCGGAACAGTAAAGAAAACAGAGCTTAGCATTTTTACCAACAAGGTGGGATCGCTCGGGTCGGGCAGAAACTTTACATGATTATTTTTAATCACGACTTCTTCATTTTCCACATCTTTGCCCAGCACAATCCAAGGAACCAGCTTGTAATCTTTATTCGTGAGACTCCAATTGAAGACGCCTCGCTGCTCTCCCATAACGGGGGCCTTGGTTCGTAAAATAATGGCATCAAACTGTTGGTTATTGAGCTTGGATTGGGCCTCGTTGGAATTTTTAGCAAAAATAAGGGTTTTCACCAGTGGTTTTACCGAAGTCTCCACGGAACTGCGCACCGCCTCTTCGTCCACGAGGGCCAAGATACTTTTTGATTCAAGTCCCATTATAAGAAATCCTTAGGGGTTGTGTTTTTTATAAACAGCCGTGAGTTTCTCGGCGAAGGTATTGGGCGCAAAAGGCTTAACGATGTAATTGCTCACTCCGATTTTGAGGGCCTCGACAATGTTCTTTTGCTCGGCTTCAGCCGTTACCAAGACGAAGGGTAGGGACTTTAGTTTTTCATGAGCCCGGACTTTTTTCAGTAAGTCGATGCCTTGCATGTGGGGCATGTTCCAGTCAGAGATCACAAGCCCAAAGGGGTCGTTTTTGACAAGGGCTTCTTCAATCAGCGGCCACGCGGTGGCACCATCGTCGGCCTCGGTCACATTGGTCAGGCCCAGTTGAGCCAAAGAATTCATAACGAGCTTCCGCATGGTTTTGAAGTCGTCCACGACGAGTACACGTGTTGTCGGTGCAAACATTGATTTAATCCCCCCAAATTTTATTCTACAGGTCTTTGGGTGGGAAAGGAATTTTCCTAGCCGAGTTTGTTCACGATTTTTTGGAGTTTTTGCACAAGATCAAAGTCGTACTTGCCAAGTTCCTCAAGCATGTAGGTTTTCATGGCGGTGCTTTTGTCGCCTTTAAATTTGAGCGAGTAATGATCGAAATTATTGGCCAGACTCACGCAAATCGACACGGGGTCCATCTGCGTGCCATTGAGGCCACGCGGGAAGCCGCTCCCGTTGGGAATCTCTTCGTGCTGCATGATGATATCCAGCACCAATCGGTCCACGAAGTCTTTGTCTCCCAACATCCGAGCTCCGGCGGCGGGATGATCCAGCCAAAGTTTTTTCTGTTCCTCGTTAAGGTCGCTAGCTAAGCCCTGGGGAAGACCCGCTTTTTCGGCAGCGATGTCGTGTAAAAAGCAGCCCGTCATCACGGATTTCATCATCTGAGCCGCTTTGGAGACTCCGTTTTCCACACAGAGCAAATAGGCCAGAGCCGCCACCTGGGCTCCATGAAAAACATAGTCATTTTCTTTTGTCCCGGCGTGTCGAAAAATTTCAACCACACTTCCATCGTAAGACTTCAAAAAGTTTCCGAAACGCTCCAGTTGCTTGGCGCTGCGTTCGTAAACGATTTTATCGTCGGGCTTCTCCATAAGGTCGGCCGCGGCGGCCTCAGCGCCGGAAGCCATGGTGGCCGTGCGTTCGCTGAGGGCTAACTTTTTGTTATTCTCAGCTTCCTTCATCACGCCTTCTAAAAATTCTCGGTAGCGAGTTTCATCCTCAATCTTAATGAGAAGTTTGGAAACCTGATGACCCTTTAGGCGCTGAAAGCGATCTCTCCCTAAGTCTTGGCCCGAGGCTGCGTAACGAACGGCTTTTCCGTTAACAGGTAGGAAGAGGTCAAGGGGCAGGGTTTTTTCGGGGTTCACTGTTGATAAGCGAATGCTAATGTATCCCTCAAGCACAACTCATAGTTTGACTTATTCGCTGAGCACTTGCAATCTGGATAGAGGGGAGAACGACATGAATACTGCGGCGGCACCAGACCAGGAACTCATCAAAGCCTTTATTGAAGAATCCCAAGAAATTTGCGAGCAACTAGAAGAGCTCGTCACGCAAATGGAAGAGGGCACGGCCGATAATGAGTCTTTCGCGCACTTTGCTCAGCGTATCGATTCCATTATGGGTTGCGCTAAGACTCTGGGGCTGGAAGGTTTTCCGAGTTTGGCAGCGGCTCTAAAAAATATTTCTAACTTGGCGGAGGGCTGCAAAATGTTGGGCTACAAAGCCGCCCAGGTTCAAGAAGCGGAGTCACTGGCCATTGTTGCGGCCTTTCTTTTCGATGCCTTGGAACTCATTCAAGCCTCCCTTCGAGATTTGTCGAAGGGTTATGTGTCGGTAGATGTGAAGCATGCCGAGCGCGTGAAAGACCGCCTCTTGTGGATTTCCGGAAAACTCTCTTTGTCGGAAGAGGATCAGAAAAATATTCTTAAGCGCTTTGGCCTAGCTTGAAGAGATGAGAAATTTGTTTTTGGCAGCTCTGCTGAGCGCCACGAGTGGATCGTGGGCGCAGGCAGGCGATGTGCTAGAGCTCCCCGTGCCGGGGCCACGCGAGGCAAGGTGGGATTCCACGGATCTAAAGAAATTTGAAATTCGTGGCCTGAATTTGGATAAGGGCCTTGTGGTCTATCGAATGGCTTACTCGCTTTTTGATTGGTCGAGAGAGGTGGACGAGGGCAATAATCCCATGGATGTGGCGCCCTTCTATAATTGCAAATATCGAGATGCGGATTTGGGCCCCGGAGCAGTTGTGGAGTGGGGTCTTTTGGACCTCAAAAACGGCAAAGTGCTGGAGTCACTCATGCCGCGCAAGCCGGCGCGAAAAAAAGAAGAGTGCACGGCTGAAGCCTTGGCCCGCAAGAATTGGCGGGCCTTTGAGCGTAGGGCTAAAGAGTTGGGTGTGGAGCTAGATGAAAAAGTGAAAGTTTCAAAGAAGCTTGGAGTTTCTCCCGAGTTTCGGTCTGAAGTTTTTTACGGCGAGACCGTGGTTAAAGAATTTTTGACCTTGCCTGCGGAGCTTCGAGGCGAAGTGCTAAGCGCTTTTTGTGATGGAAGGTATTTAAAGGAAGAAGATTTTTCCAAGGAGAAACGAGAGAAGCTGGGTAAGTCAGAGGCTGGAATGCTTTTATTAAAAAATGGCGAAAAAACTTTGTGGGCCAAGGGCTTTTGCCCAAATAACGGAGCCATGGCACCGCATTGCAAGTACAGCTTCCGCGGATACTTGGGAAGTGCTGAGGCGGCGGTGGCGCTGGTGGATGTGAAGTGCCAGCCCGGCGCTCATGCGGGAGAGCATTTTCAGCACCGGATTTTATTTTCACCGATTTTTTCGGTAATCTGATTGCGCCAGCCGAGATGACGGATGTTTTTGTAGAGTGCGGGGAAGCGCGATCGATCACAAAGGGTAACCTGTAGGTCGCGGCTCAATGTGAAACGCGCCGCTTGAGTGGATCCTTTCGGCGCCGGAAGTGGTGTGACTGTTTGCTTTGATCGACCCACACCACTTGTAGGAAGTTATCATTTTTTGGTTACTTGATTCGCGTTTCGCTACTTTTTCGGCAGATCTCTGAGGTAAGCCCGTTTTAAGCAGCTGCAAATTTAAAACGCCATCCTCCCCTATAGAATAAGCCTAGAACATCTTTAATGACCAGAGACTTCTGATATGAGTCAGCATGTGGTTGTGGTTATTAGCCGTCAAAAATCAAGCACTATGTGAAATATTACTTAGACATACCATAAAAGAACTAGTATATTTATAGTATGTGGACGATTCTGGAGGCGCGAAAAGCAGTCAAAGGAATCGACAAGCTACCAAAGCATGTTCTGGCGGCGTATGAGTTCTGGAAAAATATTGTGGAAACCTCTGGTCCGGAGGGCCTACGAGAGTTTTCGGGATTCAAAGATCATGTTCTGAAGGGTGAATGGGCTGGCCACCGCTCTTCTTATTTGAATAGCGCCTATCGTGTTATTTACCGGGTAATCCGGGATAAGGTTGAAGTTTATGTATTGGAAGTCACCAACCATGACTATAGGAGACGATAATGTCTGAATTCGTAAAATCAAAGAAACGTATTGTTTTATCGCCCGGCGAGTCGGTGAAAATTGCTCGAGAATTACTCGGATGGAGTCAGCAAGATCTTGCCAAGAAGTGCGGAATCCCACAGTCAACAATCTCTGGCATAGAAAGTGGTCGGATTGCGCTAGGCTTAGAAAGAGCAAAAAAACTCGCTCAAGCGATGCGACTTCATCCCGCTGTTCTTGTTTTCTCAGACTGGGAATTAAAAGCAGCATAGTAATCGCTACGCTCTCCGGTTAAACGCCCGCACCCCCTCCCACAAAGCAAAAAAAACCCCGCGCTTCCGAAGAAGCGCGGGGTTTAAAGTTTTGTAGGTTAGCTACAGAACGTCTTCGAACTAGAAGCGATGACCGCCACCAGAACGACCGCCGCCGAAGCCGCCACGGCCACCGCCGCCACCGCCGCCGAAGCCACGACCGCCACCGCCGCCACCAGGACCGCGGGGACCGCGATCTTCACGGGGAGCTTGGGGTTTAGCTTCAGAAACAGTCAAGGCGCGACCTTGAAGTTCTTGACCATGAAACTGAGAGATTGCAGTTTGAGCCGACGAATCGTCAGCCATTTCGACAAAGCCGAAACCTTTGCTGCGACCTGTGGCTTTATCAACAATGATTTTTGCCGATTCAACTGCACCTGCAGCTTCGAAATGCTTTCGAAGCGCGTCATCAGTCATTGAAAAAGAAAGATTACCTACGAACAACTTTTTACCCATGTGGACCTCCTTAAGGCTATGTGGGCCGCTAAAGAGGACATGAGCACTATGCTCGAGGACTCGTTGTAGCGGACTTAACCCGATTAGGGTAGCACACAGATTCCGGGGCTCGCAAGCTTTCTTCGGCCAACCATTGCGCCCGATCTCCAGATAAATTAAAAGCTTTTTGGCGCAATAAATGGAATTCTCTGAGTGGTTTCTTGACAAATCTCCTAATATTCCCCCTTCATCCGCTCAGGCGGTGATACAAATGGCTGCCCAAGAGGGGGCCACCGTGCCCTTTATGGCGCGCTACCGTAAGGAGCGCACGGGCAACTTAGACGAGGTCCAAATCCAGCTCGTTTTAGACGCCCAAGAAGAATGGGACACCCTTTTAAAACGCCAAAAGTTTATCGTTTCTGAAATTGATAAGCAGGGGAAATTAAACCCAGAACTTACCAAGCAAATCTTTTCCACCTTTCGCCTGGAAATCTTAGAAGACCTCTATTTGCCCTATAAGATTAAGAAAAAAACCAAGGCGGTCGTGGCCAAAGAGGCCGGGTTAGAGCCTCTGGCAGATATTCTTTGGGACTTAGGCCACGGAGTGGGAGAATTGGGCGCGCAGGTCACGCTCGAGGCTCTGGCCACCCCCTTTGTCATTACGGAAAAAGGCGTGAAAGATGTGCCTCATGCCCTCCAGGGTGTCCAAGATATTTTGACCGAACGCTTGGCTGAGAGCAAAGAACTCCGAGAGCTCACTCGTAAAAATCTCTTTGAGCGGGGCTTTGTGATGTCGAAAAAAACCGACAAAGCCAAAGTTCCCAGCAAGTACGAAAACTACTTTGATTACTATGAGGAAGCGGCCTCCCTTGCCGACCCAAAAAATTCTCACCGCTATTTGGCCTTGCGCCGAGCTTGGATGGAAGAGGAAATTTCAGTGACCTTAGGCACGCCTGACCCGGCGGCCACTTGGGTCCAAGACTTAGAAGAAAGTTTTGTGAGAGCCGCATTGACCAAGGAAAATTCTTTGGGAGCGGAGATTTTAAAAAAGGCAGCTCGCCTGGCGCTGAAAGCCTACGTTTACCCGAGTATTGAAAACGAAGTTCACAAAGCCCTTAAAGCCGTGGCCGACTCGGCCGCGATTGATGTTTTCGCGGACAATGTGAAAAATCTCTTGCTGGCCTCGCCCTTTGGGGCAAAAGCCGTTCTGGGAGTCGATCCGGGAATTCGCACGGGTTGCAAGCTCGCGGTCGTGGACGCCGCGGGAGCTTATAAAATCGATGCGGTGGTGCACCTGCACTCGGATGCTGAAAAAGCGGAAGCCGCCAAGCTTTTTGAGAAACTTGTGAAGGACTCTGGTATCGCGGCCATTGCTGTGGGCAATGGAACAGCGGGGCGGGAAACGGAAAGATTTATTCGCGAAGCTTTGAAAACGGCGGGTCTCAGCGGAACTCCCGTGGTGATGGTGAATGAGTCGGGAGCCAGTATTTATTCCGCCAGTGAGATTGCCCGTCAGGAATTTCCAAATTTAGATTTGACAGTGCGAGGTGCGATTTCCATTGCACGTCGTTTGCAGGATCCCTTGGCTGAACTTGTTAAGGTTGACCCGAAGAGCATTGGCGTGGGCCAGTATCAACACGATGTGGCCCCAGCTCTGTTAAAAAAGAGCTTGGAGAACACCGTAGATTATTGCGTGAACCGAGTGGGGGTAAACCTCAACACGGCCTCCGAGCATCTTTTGTCACACGTTGCGGGCATTGGGCCTTCGCTTGCCAAATCTATTCTTGAGCATCGCGCCCAAGTGGGTCTTTTTAAAAAGCGAGACGACTTGCTTAAAGTCCCGCGCTTTTCAAAGAATACCTTTGAGCAAGCGGCAGGATTTTTGCGCATCCCCAACGCCGATTATCCGCTCGACAATACGGGGATCCATCCTGAGCGCTATGGCTTTTTAGAATCGCTCGCAAAAAACCTGAGCAAAGAAATCAAAGATCTCTTGGGACCTGAGGGTGTGAAATATATCCGAGGGCAGTCTCAAGAGTTGGCGAAACTGCGCGAAGAGTTGGGTGAGTTCACCTTCCAAGATATTTTGACCGAACTCGAGAAACCAGGAAGAGACCCTCGAGAAAGTTTTGTTCCCTTCGCCTTCCGAGACGATATTTTTGAACTCAAAGACCTCAAGAGCGGAATGCTCTGCCCGGGGATTGTGACCAACGTGGCAAATTTCGGGGCCTTTGTTGATATTGGTGTGCACCAAGACGGCTTGGTTCATATTTCTCAGATTTCAGACCGCTTTGTGAAAGATCCCCGCGAGTTGGTGAAGCCCGGAGACCAGGTGAAGGTTCGGGTTTTAGAAGTGAATCTGGAGAAAAAACAAATTTCTCTTTCGATGAAATCGGACCCAGCAGAATTGGCGGCTGCAGCGGCAGCGGAGGCGGCCAAGCGGGAAGCTGACTTTGCTTCGCGCCGAAATGCGGCGCCCTTGGGCGGGCGCGGCGGAGCGAGTCATGCGAATCCACGAGGAGGCCCGGGGGCTCCGAGGTCACCTTATCGAGGCGGTGTGCCACAAGGTGGGAACCGAGGAAACTCGGCGGGACCGCGCGGGCCGAGTCGGGATCATCGCAGTGGGGGTGCTGATCGAGGTCCGCGTCGAGATTCTCGAGATCACCGCGAGACCTCGCCCCGTTCCTCGGCTCCGCAAAAAGCCTTGTCCAGCAATCCCTTCGAGAAATTAGCAGCCCTTAAGGACTCTTTTAAAAAATCATGAAGATCCAGAGCTACTTTCGAGGTTCGGGCCGGGCGGCGGCGGCCATCGAAAGAGCCCTTCAGGTAGTGGCCATCCGTCATCGAGGTAGCTATGATTTTTTGGCTCCCATATTTTTGGAACGATCCGCAAACTTTTCCCAAGAACTGAAGAAGGCCGACCCTTCATCCAAAAAAATTCTTTTTATTGCCACTCCCCACGGTCTGCATGCGGAGAATATTTTACAAGGAGTAGAGGCAGGCTTTGATGCCATCGCCTGCGAAAAGCCTTCCTGTGTGTCTGTGGAGGAAGTTAAAAAACTTCAGTCCGTGAAAATCCCCGTAGCTATTTTTCACGGCTACCGCGTAATGTGGGGAGTCCAAGCTTTAAAGAAAGAAATGGCCTCTGGGCGTTTGGGTAAAATATTTTCTGTGGAGGGGCATTATTTGCAATCCTCCACGGCCACTCGAAGTCTTGAGGCGCCAAGTGCCCCCGGCTGGAAGGACGACATTAAGCTTAGCGGTCCCTCGGACGTTTTGTTTGATATCGGTTCTCATTGGGTGGACAGTCTGTATTATTTGCTGGGTTCCTTGCCGAAAAAATTATCTGCCGAGAGATTTTTTGATAACTCCCCCACGTCTCACCGCGACTCGCATGTTTATTTCTCAGCCGACTTTGAGAGTGGATCCCGAGCTCGAGCGACTTTTTCAAAAAATGTTCACGGAGCGCAAAATGATTTGGAATTTAGGATTTATGGCACGGCCGGATCAGTGACTTGGAGTTTTTTGCGGCCAGATGAAATTATTTTGGGTCGGGGTGCTGACCGGAGTCTTGTGGTTCGAAAGGATTCAAGCTTAGGTTCGGGTCAGTCTGCCTTTCATGGATTGGGATGGCTGGAAGGTTATGTGGAAGTCATCAATCGGCTAGTGCAAGACGTAGACTCGCCCAAATCAGCGACATCCTCAGGATATGCTTCCGACAATTCTTACCCTCGACTCAGTGAAAGTCTTTTGCTTATGAAGTCTTTGCTCTCCATTATTTAAATAGGAGTACCCATGAAACTTTTTGAGGAATGGAAAATTCGTTCTCTCACCTTTCGAAATCGGATTGGGGTTTCCCCCATGTGTCAGTACTCCTGCGTGGACGGAGTCGTGAACGATTGGCATCTGGTGCACTTGGGGAGCCGGGCCGTGGGTGGGGCTGGGCTTGTGATGGCGGAAGCTGCGGGAGTAGAGGCCCGAGCTCGGATCAGTCCGGGAGATGCAGGAATTTACAGCGAAGCTCAGGCTGCGGCATGGGCGCCTATCGCCAAGTTTATTCAAAAAGAAGGGGCCGTGCCTGCGATTCAACTTGCGCATGCGGGACGCAAAGCCAGCACTTCAGTGCCTTGGTTGGGAACTGGGCGGGCGGGAAAAGATGCGGGCGGATGGCCTGAAGATGTGGTGGGTCCTTCGCCGTTAAAGTATTCCGAGACATACCCGACGCCCCGGGCTCTCACCCGAGATGAGATTAAATCCATTGAGGAAAAGTTTTTGCTTGCCGCTGCCCTTTCGCTAAAGGCGGGATTTCAAGTGATCGAGCTTCATGCCGCCCACGGATACTTGTTCCACGAATTTTTATCGCCCCTCACAAATCAACGCACAGATGAATATGGCGGTTCTTTTGAGAATCGCAGCCGTTTTGTTTGTGATGTGGCGAGGGCGTTACGAAAGTTTTGGCCCGAAGAACTACCGTTATTTACAAGAATTTCGGCGACCGACTGGGTGCCGGGCGGTTGGGAGATTGAAGAAAGTCTTTTGCTTGCTCGAAAACTAAAAGAGATCGGGGTGGATTTGATTGATGTTTCCTCAGGCGGGAATTTGCCTCAACAGAAAATCACTCTCGGGCCGGGCTACCAGGTACCTTTTTGTGAGCGGATACGAAAAGACGCTCAAGTGGCTACGGCTGCGGTAGGACTCATAACCGAGGCTCATCAAGCCCAGGACATTTTAGACAAGGGCCAGGCGGATTTTATTTTCTTGGCTAGGGAACTGTTGCGAGACCCCTATTGGCCCCGGCGAGCGGCTCAAGAGCTGGGGCAAAAAATAACGTCGCCCAAGCAGTATGAGAGGGCGTGGAATGAAAGAACTCATTAGTGCCCAGCTTTCGGTCTCCGGCAAAGGGGTGGCACCTCGTTTTCCTGAAAATCTCCCCTCGGGTTGGCGCCAGCAATTGCAGGGTGAAGAAGATAAGGAATATTTTCGCAATCTCAGTGCCTTTTTAAAAAATGAAATTTCGAGTGGAAAGATTATTTTTCCAGCGCCTTCAAATGTTTTGCGGGCCCTGCAGCTGGTAGATTTCGACGCTGTAAAAGTTTTGATTCTTGGCCAAGATCCTTACCACGGAGTCGGGCAGGCTACGGGCCTAAGTTTTGCGGTTCGTGATAAGTGTTTGCCTAAGCCGCCTAGTTTGCAGAATATTTTTAAAGAAATTGCGCGCGATCTCAAGGTGGAGATAGGCAAAGAGAAAACCGAGCTGACGGGTTGGGCGAATCAGGGTGTACTTTTACTCAATACGGTGCTCACAGTTGTGGCCTCCCAAGCTTTTTCACACCGCAACCGGGGTTGGGAAAATTTTTCGGACGAAGTGATTCGTAAGCTCAATGAGCGAAGGGATCCTGTGATTTTTGTTTTGTGGGGAGCGGCGGCACAAAAGAAGAAATTGCTGCTTACGAATTCTTGGCACCCTATTTTGGAATCGGCACACCCTTCGCCTCTCTCGGCTCACCGAGGATTTTTAGGAAACGGGCATTTCTCTAAGATTAATGCGCAGCTCGAGAAGCTAGGGAAGAAACCTATCGATTGGCTCCGGGTTTGAAATGACTACCGCGCGGAAAATTCTAGATCGTAGCAATATCTAAAACAAAGCGATAACGCACGTCGCTTTTCACCACGCGCTCATAAGCTTCATTCACTTTAGTCATGGGAATAAGCTCAATGTCGCAGGTGATATTATGCTTGCCGCAAAAATCCAGCATCTCTTGGGTTTCTCGGATTCCACCAATCATAGAGCCAGCCAAGCTGCGGCGTGCGGGCACCAGAGAGAAGGCGGCGATAGGAGGAGCGGGTTGGTCGGGGATGCCCACGATCACAAGTGAGCCGTCGACTTTAAGCAAGTTCAAATAGGGATTGAGGTCGATGTTGGACCCCACCGTATTGATAATAAGGTCAAAAGACTTAGCGAGTTTTGTGAAAGTACTTTCGTCGGATGTGGCGTAAAAATGATCAGCGCCTAAGCGTTTAGCGTCTTCTTGTTTTTTGGTGGAGTGGCTTAGAACTGTCACGTTGGCCCCTAGAGCGTGTGCAATTTTTACTCCCATATGGCCGAGGCCGCCTAAGCCTACAATCGCTACTTTTTTTCCTGGTCCCGCCTTCCAGTGTTTGAGCGGAGAGTAAAGTGTGATGCCCGCGCAAAGAAGGGGTGCGGCTTTGTCTAAGGGTAGGTTTGCCGGGATTCGGCAGACGTAATTTTCATCCACAACAATTTGTTTGGAATAGCCACCATAGGTGGGAGTTTTGCCGTCTTTTTCCATGGCATTGTAAGTGGCAATCATTCCACGCTCGCAATACTGCTCTTCGCCTTTGCGGCATTGCTCGCAATCGCGGCAAGAATCTACAAAGCAGCCTACGCCCACTTTGTCGCCCACTTTATATTTAGAAACTTTAGCTCCCACTTGAGTGACAAGTCCCGCGATCTCATGACCGGGGACCATGGGGAAAATAGCTCCGCCCCATTCCTCGCGGGCTTGGTGAATGTCGGAGTGGCAAATACCACAAAACTGGATGTCGATAAGGACATCATGGGGTCCTGGCTCACGACGTTCGCACTCAAAAGGAATAAGGGGCGCTTTAGCGATGGGAGCGGCGTAGGATTTAGATTTCATGGCTACGGTTTAAACCAATTTTTTGCTTAGGGCTAGGCTACACAGGGTGGGTGACGTCTGCAAAAAGTTCTCTGACGCCTTTTCTACAACTGCACGTGGATGCGGTGCTCCCTGCCATCTTCCACCAAGGGGATCTCGGAATCTACCTTGACTCCATCGACTTGGATAAGTGCTTCGTGTTGGGTCCCGTGGTCGGTGCGGTTGCTAACGGTAATTTTATACTGGGTATTTTTTCTGTGCCGGTAATTAATTTCAAAGCCGTTCCATAAACTGGGAATGCAAGGTTTGATCACGAGTTTATCTCCACGCAAATCGAAGCCTAAGATGGATTCCAAAGCCGCGCGGTACATCCAGCTCGCCGATCCGGTGTACCAAGTCCAGCCGCCGCGTCCGATGTGGGGCCAGAGTCCGTAGATGTCGGCAGCGGCCACGTAGGGTTCTACTTTATATTTGTGCAGGCCCGCGCGTGTGGAGGAGTGATTGATAGGATTGAGCAGGGCATAGAGTTCACCGGCGCGGTCTCCATCGCCCAGTTTAGCAAAGGCCATCAAAGTCCAGATCGCAGCGTGAGTGTACTGGCCACCATTTTCGCGCACGCCCGGCACGTAGCCTTTGATATATCCGGGATCCATGGGGCTCTTATCAAAGGGGGGCACAAATAATTTCACCATGCCGTCGCCTCGGTGCACGAGGTATTCATCGACAGCGGCCATGGCGCGTGAAGCTCGTTGAGGATTTCCAGCACCGGAAAGTACGGCCCACGACTGAGCGATGGAATCGATGCGACATTCTTGGTTCACCGCCGAGCCGAGGGCCTGGCCATCGTCAAAATAGGCGCGCTTATACCAGTCGCCGTCCCAGGCATGGGTCTCAATGGCCCGTGTAAGATCTTCAATGTGCTTGCGATAGATTTCTGTGCGGGCGCTGTCGCCGGCTTTCTCAAAATGTGGAATAAAATCTTTGAGCGTGGCTATGAGAAACCATGCCACCCACACACTTTCGCCCTTGCCTTCATGGCCCACACGGCTCATCCCGTCGTTCCAGTCGCCTGAACCCATCAGTGGCAGACCGTGTACCCCCACTTTAAGGCTTCGGTCGAGTGCGCGAGCACAGTGTTCTCGAAGGGTGGCCGTTTGCTTAGAAATCGGGGGCAGAGTGTAGGAATCGGAATGTCCGGCTTCCAGTTCGGGGCCTTCAATAAAGGGCACGACCTCGTCTAAGATGGAAGCATCACCCGTACACTTGATATAAAAACTAGTGACAAAGGCTAAGAAAATGAGGTCATCAGAAATTTTTGTGCGCACGCCCCGACCCGTCGGAGGGTGCCACCAGTGTTGCACATCTCCTTCAGGAAACTGTCGCTCGGCGGCTCGAAGAATCTGGGCGCGAGTAATGTCAGGCTGAGCATAAACCAGCGCCATCACATCTTGAAGCTGGTCGCGGAAACCATAGGCCCCACCCGATTGGTAGAATGCCGAACGGGCCCAGATGCGGCACGATAAATTCTGGTACAAAAGCCAGCGGTTCATAAGAGTGTTCATGGCCAGGTCGGGAGTTTTAATTTCTATAGCGCCTAAGAGCTGGTCCCAGTAGTTTACAACTTTTTTAAAGGAGCGTTCGACTTCTTGGGAGTCGCGGTATTTAAGACTGAGGGCTTGTGCTTCTTCTCGAGATTTTGTTTGTCCCAAGATAAAAATAAACTCGCGTTCTTCACCCGCACGGAGTTCAAAGGAGCTCTGCAGAGCCGCACAGGGATCTAAGCCTGCGCCCGCGGTGCCCGATAGACTCACGCGCTCCATGGCTGCGGGGCGGGCGGGCCCACCGTTGCGGCCTAGAAACTCCTTTCGATCGCACGTGAAGCTTCGCTTTGACTCGCTGAAGTCAGCAAATGCCACTCGAGTGGCAAACTCATTGTTGTAAGGATTTTTTGCAAAAAGAGTGCCCGTGTGTGGATCCACCTCGCTAATGACATAGGGAGCCGATTGCCCGCGTTGGAATCCCAAGACCCATTCCACATAAGAGGTTACGGAAAGTTTGCGCTTTTCGCGTCCAAGGTTTTTTAGCCTGAGTCGGGAAATTTTAACGGGGGCGTCCATGGGAACAAAAATCTGCAAGTGTTGTTTGATGCCATGGCTGCTGTGTTCAAACTGCGAAAAGCCCTGGGCATGGGTAATAACGTAAGTTTCTGAGTCTCGGATGGGAAGAGGTGTGGGACTCCAGTATTCGCCGCTTTCTTCATCGCGGATATAAATCGTCTCACCCACCGGGTCGCTGATGGAATCGTTGGACCAGGGGCTGAGCCGATTCTCCCGACTGTTGGTAGACCAAGTGTAGCCGGCACCCGCCTCCGACACGGTAAAGCCAAAGTCATGTTCGTTGGCGATCACGTTGATCCAAGGGGCGGGAGTCCACTGTCCCTCTTTCAAAATGATGACATATTCCCGACCCGCAGAGGCAAAGCCACCTAGGCCGTTAAAAAAAGTGAGTTCAGGAATGGCGGGTGGAGGTGTTTTATAAGAACTCGGTGCGGAATTCGGCACGAGGGCCGGGGGAAGTTCATTCACCACAGGGCGCCGCTTGAGCTGCTCGTCTAAGGTGCCTTTTTCGGCACTCAAGGTGACCCGCGCCACAGTCTTTAGCAGTATGACATCTTCCGGAGGAATAATATCGCTTCGGCGGATAAAGACACCCCCGGTTTTGTCGAGGAGAGCTTGCGATCCGCTGATGCGAATTTGTCGCTGCAATTCTTCTTGAAGAGACTGAATATAGCTTGGAGCTCGTTCGTTTAATATAACGAGGTCAATCAACAATCCTTTGAGGCGCAGATACTCATGGGCATGCAAGAGTTCTCGAACCATGGCCATGTCTTTTTCATCACTAATGCGTGTGAGAATAATGGGAAGATCTCCGCCGATTCCATAGGCCCACAGGCTCGACTGAGCCCGAGTGTTAAGAGCGAGCACATGAGACCGAGGTCGCAGTGAGGAATCTGAATAGATCACCCGGCCGGCTAGGCGCTGGAAGGTATGCGCCTTGTCGGAGCCAATATTGAGGTGACGAAGTTGAACTTGAGACTGAGTCCATGCGAGTTCGGCTTCGCGCGCGAAAATATGGATGTCATGATACTTGTCCACAAGACGAAGCGCCTCGTCTCGAGAGTCCGCTACACCCGTGGCAAAAGAAACTCGGACAGTTTCACCGGGGCGAACGCGCACCGACTGGCTCAATGAAAAAATAGGATCTAAAACCGAACCGACAGTATTGGAAAGAGGGCGATCCTCAGCCACTACGATCGGATCTAAAGCGTGTCGGCCACGGCCAATAAAACGCGCGCGATCGGTTTCATAATGTACGGCCCCTATAGTTTCTCCCTCGGTCACCATCACATGGAAACCCCAAACTTGTTTCTCCATTTGAGAGCGCCGCCGCCGAGTGGCCAAGAGGGCATTCTCTCCTGGTGCAAACTCCGTTTGCACAAAAAGATTGCTAAAGGCGGGGTGAGCGGCATCGTCGGCGGGCGGTGCTAAGACCACTTCCATAAAGCTTGTGACTTCTAATTCGTAGGCTTCCGAGGAATGGTTTGTGAGAGAAATGCGTCTGAGTTCGACGTTGTCTTCGGGGGAAACGATAATTTCTGTATGAGTTAAAATCTTTCCATCACGTCGCCAGAATTCGACCTTGTCTTCGGCAAAAGATACTTCGTATTTTGTCGGCGCTGCTCCGGTGGACCAATGTTGGCCCGTGCTGCGATTGCGAATAAAGAAAAAGTGCCCCCAGTGGTCGCGCGTTACATCTTCGCGCCAACGACTTATGGCCAAATTACCACAGCGCGAATAGCCGGAGCCGGCCGTGCTGATCATCACAGAATAGTTCCCGTTGGAGAGCAACTGAGTCCGAGGGGTGGGAAGGGCGGCATCGGTGTAGACGCGAATATTAGGTTGGCTCGAAAAACGTAAAGCGTGGTCGACTTTGACTTCTTCAGCTCGGGGGCGAGCCACCGTCACGTTGTTTGGAATTCTTTCTTGGAGCAAAAGTTCCGTCGCCTGCATCAGTGGCTCGGCATGAAATCTTCTCTGCATAATATTAAAATTTAAAAGGTTATTAATGGCCACCAAACTCATGCCCTGGTGGTGAGCCATAAAGGAACGTAGAATGAAACTTTTTTGCTTTTTCTGCAGCCGATCCGAGGTGTAATCGATGGATTCAAAAAATCCGTAGCGTGCCAAGGCTCCATTTTTTTCTAAGCGTTGCAAATTGCTGAGAGCCGAGCCCGGATCAATAAGGGCCGCCAGCATGGTGGAGTAGGGCGAAACCACGAGATCGTCGCTGAGGCCTCGTTTCAATCCCAAGCCGGGTACGCCAAAGGGACCGTACTGATAATTGAGTTGAAGATCTCGGGCGTTATACCCTGCTTCCGAAATTCCCCAGGGCACTCCACGTTGTTTGGCGTATTCAATTTGCCGGGCCACAACGGTCTCGTAGGTTTGGTCGAGCAATGTGTCCGGATAGCGACGCATCACGAGCAAGGGCATAAGGTACTCAAACATGGTGGCCGTCCAGGAAATCAGGGCCCTACCGCCGGCTACGGCTGTCATTTGTCGGCCGAGTCTAAACCAGTGTTCTTTGGGAATGTCGCCTTTAGCAATGGCCACAAAACTTGTAAGACGGGACTCTGAAGCCAAGAGGTCATAGTAAGAATTGTCGAGGCGACTGTCGGCCACATTGTAGCCAATCACAAAAATCTTTCGCTGCTCATCAAAGAGAAAACGAAAATCCATCGCCATCGCTAAGTCATGGGCCTGTTGGGCAATTTTTTGCAAACGAGCATCGAGGTCATTGTCTTTGTTTGAGAGAAGTTCCAAATCCCGCCGCAGCTCTTTGACCTGGTGGAGGCTGGCCGCCATCCATACATGGGTATCTGAAAAAAGTTTGGGATCGGCATTAGTGGCCAAAGCATTTAAAAAATCGTCGGCCTCGTTGAGCTGGGCCCAGAGTTTATGCAGGAACTGTTCCCAATCACTAATATTGGACCAAGTCGCATCGAGAACAAGATGCACAGCCAACTCGATCGAAGATTGCAATTGTTCGATGGTGATGAGTCCAGATCCCTGAGAGAGGGGGCCGACCGTTTGGGCTTCTTTTTGCAAGCGACTCAAGGTGTCTAATAGTCCGGCCTGGGCATGGGGATGAATCCAGGGGCGACGCCGAAGACTTAGGCAAGATTGCTTAAATGTGAGCAAATGACCGCAAAGATTTCCGCTGTCCACAGTTGAAATATATTGGGGCCTTAGCGCTTCGAGAGTTTGGGTGTTGTACCAGTTGAAAAAATGTCCCCGCATCTTGGGAAGTTTTTCTAGAGTGGCGAGAGTCATTTCGCTGCGTTCGACAAACTCAAAGAGCCCGATGTAACCCAAGTCGAGGGCTGAGGCGGTAGCGAGTAGTTGTAAGCCAAAATTAGTGGGTGAGCTGCGATGAGCGACAACGGGCTTGGGTTCTTCTTGGAAATTATCGGGGGCCAGCCAGTTGTCTTCGGCACCTACGAAGTTTTCGAAAAAATGCCAGGTACGACGCGCATAGTGTCGATAGCATTGAACTTCGGTGGGTGTTAAAAAGCGCTCTGTGATGGGGGCGCGGCGACTGAGCCAGCGGGATAAAAAAGGCAAAAGTAACCAGGAGCTGATGAAGGGGGTGGCTACAATAAAAGACTCTGGTCTTGTAAAGCCAATCGTCACGGCCAAAAGAGTGGCAAAGCAGGGGGCAGCTCCCACGGATTTTAATAAGGGAACTCTTTGCTGACTTTGTTGTTGAGTCTGGGCAAAGGAAACCCACTCCAACAAATTCTTATGGGAAATCCACTTGCGATAGAGGGTGCGCAAAATGGCATCCACTTGGTTCCAAGCTTGGTGGGGCAAGAAACTAATGCTTAGTAAAATCTGTATAATCTGAACGAGGCTATCCACACACATGCTTCGCAGGTGCCCACGCCAAGAGATTCCGCGTTGGTGACGCCAAAGACCGTTGCTAATGGGAGCGTAAATGGGAAAGGCTAGCATCAGTAAAATAAAGGCGGTCCAAACAAAGGGAGAGCCGGGCAAAAGTGTCCAGGAGAGCGAGAGCCAAAGAAGCATGGTGGGAGCCACAACACTTCGGCGCAAATTATCAAAGATTTTCCAGCGGGAAATCAGCGAAAGCTTATTGGAGACTTTAGGTTTCTGAGGAGAGGGGCCCGGAACGCTAGGAAGGAGCCACTGAGCTATTTGCCAATCGCCCCGAGTCCAGCGGTGCTGACGTTTCGCGTAAGTTTCGTAGTCGGAGGGATAGTCGTCGAAAAGTTCGACGTTGGTGACCAAGGCCGAGCGTGCAAAAGAACCCTCGAACAAATCATGACTGAGCAGGCAATTTTCCGGAACTTTTCCTGCCAAACTGGATTCAAAGGCATCCACCACATAGAGACCTTTGCCCGTGTAGCTGCCTTCGTTAAAAAGATCCTGATAAACATCCGACACGGCGGTCGTGTAGGGATCGAGACCCGTGTTCCCGGAAAAAAAATGTGCAAAGCGCGTTCGGGCTGCACTCAACATAGAGACGCTAATCCGAGGTTGGAGAATACCGTATCCCTTAGTGACCCGTTGTTCATGGGGGTCGTAGTAGGGTTGGTTGAGGGGATGGATGATCGTCCCTACGAGTTGGTGAGCGGCGTCACGCGGAAGTTGGGTGTCCGAGTCCAGGGTGATCACATATTTAACGGAGGCCAGGAGTTCCGGGGGAGCTTTGATGTCGACATAGCTCGTGTCCTTATCCCCGCGCAAAACTCGGTTGAACTCGTGGATTTTACCGCGCTTGCGTTCCCAGCCGATAAATTTATTCTCACTCGAGTTCCATTGCCGCCGGCGGTGAAACACATAAAAGCGCGGGTGGCCCGAGGGACTGTATTTTTCGTTGAGTTCACGAATTCCTGAATAGGCCAGTGCAATCAATTGGGAGTCGAGGGGAGTGACCTCCACATCCGAATCTGTGAGGTCAGCGAGCAGCGCAAAATAAATATGAGGGTCCTGGTTTGCCAAATAATGAATCTGTAGCGAGTCAATGAGTTCCTTAACGGTAGAAGCTTTGGTGAAGAGGGTGGGAATCACCACCATGGTGGTGGCATCAGCGGGTAGGCCCTTATCCAGATTCATTTTTGGAAGAGGTTTAGGCTTAATAAAAAAGTTGATGTAGTGGTTTAAAATGCTCAGCGCAAAGTCGCTGGTAGGAATAAAAATAAGCAGTGCAAAAGCCAGCCAAATCCAAAGGCTTTGGGGCTTCTCTAACTCTTCCCCAAAATATCCCAAGAGTGGCATGAGAAGCAGGGCGGTGAGCAGGCTGAGACTTGCTAAAAAGAAAAGAGTGGGGCGACGACGCAAAAAGCGCGAGAAGTTTTCAAAAAAACGACTGCGATACCCTAAAGATTTCTCAAAAAGAGCCCGACCCTCGCCAATAAGATAAAAACCCACATGGGCTTGGGCTCGAGTGGAGGCCGTGACCTGGGCTGAGGCCATTCGGGCTGCCTCAATGGCTCGAGTGGCCACTGCAATTTCACCATGGCTACTTTGGCGTGCAATGCGTTCCACGGCGTGGCGATACCTATCTCGGGTTTCAAAATCCATGCTCTGATAAACCTGCAAAGGGTCCAGGGCCAATATAGGATCCACTAAACTTACGGCTTCAAAAAAATCTCGCCAGTCTAAGGTGGAGAGCAAGCGCATGCTTGTGATGATGTTGCCCACCTTAACCTGAGCTGCGGCTTGGCGGTGGTGCTCGAGCTGAGTGAGAAGCTGAGTGTTGGTATGAAAGGTCTCCAATTGCTTTTCGAGCCAGTCGAAGGCGGGCCAAACGTCGGGGTCTTGGTCGCGCAGCCGTTGGAGGAGCTGAACGATAAAAGCTCTGTCAAAATCTTCTGGCGAAGCCAATTTCTGCGAAAGCATTTTGACAAGTTCTTTAGGATCCACACCCGAGCGTGCGGCAAACTCTAACATTTTGTCGGCCAAGGCATCCGCCTCTTCGCGTTTTTTTCGTGCGCTTACCACTCGGACCGAGATCGAGGTGAGCTGCTCCACTAGGGCGATGCGCAGAGTTATGGCCACGGCCCAAAGTTCCCCGATCTGAAGGGGGGCGACTTTTTGGTAGGCTTGGAGAAAGCGTTTGAGAGTTTCGCTGTCGAGGCGACTATCGGTGTGGGTAAGAATAGCCAAAGCGATGGCGTAAACTCGGGGAAAACCCTCAAGCTGGCCCTCGGCCAACTTTGGGAGCTCGGCATAGTAATGCTCCGGCAAATCTTGCTTAATCTCACGGAGCTGATCTTCCACAAGGTGGAAATTATCCACAAACCATTCGGCAGCGGGGGAAACGGCCTGCTTGCTGCGAATAGCCCTAGTGAGTTCTTGGTAAGCGGCCAAAAGTTTTCGGCCGCTTTCCTCAAGTACCGGTAGCAGGGCCCGACCTCGATGAGGCTGAGTTTTTACTTGAAGCTCAGAAGCCAGGTGTGCGGCAAATTGCTCGAGTCGCTCAATGCTAAAAATTTCTTCACGTACGGGATCTTCATTTAAAAGATCCGTAGACCTTCTTAGGATACTAAGAAAATCTGAAAAAACTCGGGCCGGCTCCGCATTTGGCATCATTTCTGACTCTTCTTTAGCACAGATCTGCCGAGATCATGACTGGGAATCGTGGCTAAGAGAAGTCGGCGAGGTCGAGCGAAAACTCTGGCTCTTTGACTCTAAAACAATTTTCGTTCACGCCACCAAAACAAAACACCAAGGCCCAGCAAAAAACTTCCGCCAACAAGGTAGCTAAGTTTCTCGAACTGACTCAAAAAGGCCAGAGAACTGAGGGCACCTAGCAGTGGAAGGACGGGGATCTTGGCGATGCTAAAGGGAACTCGGAAGGGGCGGTGAAGGCGCGGCTCCGTTTTTCGCAGTTTGATCAGTGCGATGTTTACCGCAATGAAGGCCACCATCGTGCTCAGGGAAGTGATGCTGGCAACGACTTCAACTCTTCGCAAGATCAGCAGGCTCAGCGCACAAGCCAATATCACGAGGGTGGCTACCCACGGCGTCTTTTTGGAAGGAACTAAGCGGCTGAGGGCTTGAGGTAAGCTTTTATGTTTTGCCATTCCATAGAGCATGCGACTGGATCCCACGATCGCAATGAGAGCCGTATTGGCGGTAGAAAAAAGAGCAACCCCACCCAACACAGTGGCCGTCTTTGAGGAGACCTTTTGGGCTACACTCATCAAGGCCGCATGGCTCTGATAAAGCTCCGATGTTGAGAGCAGGGCCAGGGCCGCCAGACTCACGCCAATATAAATGAGGGTGGAAAATATTAGGCTAATAAAAATGGCTCGGGGAATATCCCGCTCTGGATTTTTTGCCTCTTCAGCAAGGTTAGCAATACTTTCAAAACCGAAAAATGAAAAAACAACGAGGGCGGCCGCTTGAAGAGTGCCTTTGTGTGGAAGGGTCGAGAGGGCTTCTCCAAACTTGTCTGACTTAAGGCCCAAATAGATAATGGTGAAAAGACCCGCGATTTCGATGAGGGTAAAAAAGACATTGGTCCAACCACTGACTCGGATGCCTAATAAAGAGACGCCGCCAAAAAAAATCAAAAGAACGGCGGCCGCCGCTCGAGTGGGGACTTCCATAAATTGGCCCAAGTAGCCTGCAAAGGCGAGAGCCACGGTCGCTGACGTGGCAGCACCAGAAAAGGCTACGGCCACTCCCACGGTGGAGCCTACCCATTTTTGTTTTTTGAAGGCTTGGGACAGAAAAACATACTCTGCCCCGGCCCTGGAAAACATTGTGGAAAGTTCGGCATAGGAAAGAGCTGTGAGGAAGACTGATACAGCAGCCATAATAAAGGCGATCCAGAGAGAATCCTGAGCGGGGCCCGCGGCTTTGCCGATAATAGAGTAAATCCCCGCACCCAGAATCATGCCCGTTCCATAGAAACAGAGCATGGGTAATCCCAGCGAGCGTTCTAGGGTGGATTTCCCGCCTTGACGCTTTGTTGAGGGAAAATTTGCGTGAGGCATCTTTTATTGCAATATGCTTTGGGAATGCTGTCGGCTATCGAAAAATTTGATCATCTTGCGATGCGCCGGGTCTGTGCTTGGCAGCGTGAACCCTTTGTCTCATTTTTCAAAATAGTGACAGCTACAGGTTATGCCAGATCCTGGTGGATAGCGGCTCTCGTACTTGTGCTTTTAAATCGAAGTCATATTTATATTTTGCCTGGCCAAAGCCTTTTGCCCCGCGCCATGTTGGGAGCGCTGGCCGCCGTTCTCGTAGGATTTTTAATTAAGATCGTCGTGAAGAGACGCCGGCCCTTTGTGTGTTTGCTAGACTATTCTTCTCTCATTAAGGCGCCCGACGCCGATTCCTTTCCCTCGGGTCACGCGGGAGGATGGACAGCTTTTGCCACGACACTTCTGGTGGCTCATCACCCCTTGGCTTGGTATTTTATTCCATGGGCCGCTCTTGTGGTTTTTTCCAGATTTTATTTGGGTGTGCATTTTCCGAGCGACTTAGCGGGGGGAATTTTGCTCGGTTTAGTGACAGGTCTGCTACTCGGTCCTGCGCTTTTGGGATAGGATTGAGCTAATGAAATTAAGGAGCGCCTATGAAACTTCAATGTAAGTGGAATGAAAAGATGAAATTTACGGCGCAGGCCGACGGATTTGAATTGCCGATGGATGCGAAGTCGCCCATCGGTGAGAGCTCGGCCATGACTCCTAAGCAATTGCTTCTTGCGGGAATCAGTGGCTGTACCGCAATGGATGTTGTGGCTCTTTTGAAGAAGTACAAGCAGTCGTTTGAGTCGCTCGAGGTGGATGCGAATGCCCAACTCACGGAAGGTGTGTACCCCGCTGTTTTTAAAGAGGTAAGTCTTGTATTCAAAGTTCAAGGGGCTGTGGACCCTTCACGGCTTCTTGAAGCCGTGAAACTTTCTCAAAGTAAATACTGTGGAGTGAGTGCCATGGTGTCCAAAAGTGTTCTTATCACTTACGCCGTTGAACTGAACGGTCAAAACATAGGGTCGGGTCAGGCTGATTTCGCCTGAACTGATTAAGGCTTTAAGAAATGCTTTATCAAAATGAAATATTTGGTGGCCTCCTTATCGGGGTGGCCTCGGCACTGCCTTTTCTTTACGAGGGAAGAATTGCTGGGGTGAGTGGATACGCTGCTTCCGCTCTGAGACCTCAAAGTTCTGATGGCAGAACTGGCCTTCTCTTTGTTCTTGGTTTGATCGTTGGTGCTCTGATTTGGCGGTTCTCAGGAGGAGAGCTTCCGCATTCAAGCCAGCAAAACCTAGGTCGTCTTGGCTGGGCCCTAGCCGGACTTCTCGTGGGTTTTGGTTCTCGGCTTGGGGGTGGATGCACGAGTGGGCACGGAGTTTGCGGACTCGGGCGAATGTCACCCAGGTCCTTGGTCTCCGTTGTTATCTTTATTTCCGTGGCCATGCTTGTCACTTTCCTGATGAGGTCTTTCCTATGAGAAACTTGGTATACCTCGTGGCGGGTACCCTATTTGCCTTGGGACTTTCGCTTTCCGGCATGATTGATCCTCTCAAGGTAAAGGGATTTTTATCTGTGGGTTTTGCGGACTGGAACCCAGCCCTTATTTTTGTATTGGGGTCAGCCGTTTCAGTTTTCCTACTTTCATTTTTGTATTTGCAACGCCGGCAGCGCACTTTGAATGGCACGCCATTTCAACATCCCGCTCCCCGCCCTGTTGATAAAAAGCTTGTCTGGGGTGCGGTGCTTTTTGGTGCGGGCTGGGGCATCGCAGGAGTCTGCCCTGGGCCGGCCGTTGTTCATTTGGCATTTTTGGATGCTGGCTTTGGAATTTTTATTGTAGCGATGGTGGTGGGCTTTGAATGGCAGCGGAGATTGGGGTGAGTTATTTACATCTGCTGGGATATCCCGCTTCTGTGGCCATGGGCTTGGCACTGGGGCTTACGGGAGGTGGCGGTTCTATTCTTAGCGTACCCATTTTGGTTTACCTCTTTGGTGTGGGTGCGCTGGAGGCTACGGCTTATTCTTTGGGGCTCGTGGGACTTGTGGCTCTTTGGGGGGCTTGGGGAGCTTATAAAAGTGGTGAGCTCCATTTAAAGCGCGCACTTTCATTTGGAATTCCAGGTCTGATAGGAGTTCTTCTGTCCAGACGAGTGCTCCTGCCCACGCTGCCACCGAGCCTCTCTTTTTTTGGTCTCACACTTAGTAAGAACTCGCTTCTGCTCATTGCATTTTCGCTTCTTATGCTTTTGGCAAGTGCCTCAATGATTCGGGCCTCAAACCTATTTAGAAACCGCGAATCTTCTGAGCAAAAGAGAGAGGTCTCAAATTTTAAACTTGCTTTAAGTGGCCTCCTTACCGGAATCGTAGCTGGATTTGTGGGCGCCGGAGGTGGCTTTCTCATTGTGCCTGCACTGGTGAACGTGGGTCGATTGGATATGCGCTCCGCAGTGGGAACTTCGCTATTTGTCATTGCTCTTCAGTCGCTGATTGGGGTGCTGGGTGACTTTGAGGTATTGGCTAAAATCGATTTTACGCTTTTTTTCAGCATTGCCATTCTTGCCGTGGCAGGAATGAGCCTTGGTACCCGATTTAGAGAGCATATTTCGCAATCGAGGTTGAAATTAGGTTTTGGGGTCTTTGTTCTTGTGATGGGTTGCCTGATTTTATTTCAAGAAATTAAAAGGGGAGCGCTTTGAAAAGATACCAGATAGAAAGTTTATATGATGAAGTTACCGCGACGGTGACTTATGTGGTTTTTGACAATGACACGCGTGATGGGCTCGTCATTGATCCGGTGCTGGATTACGATCCGGCCTCCTCAAGAATATCATTCGAGAGTCTCGACAAGTTAGAAGCCTTGCTTAGGAGGGAAAATCTAAATCTTCACTTCTGCCTAGAGACCCATGCCCATGCCGATCACCTGTCGGGGGCGCAGGAGTTAAAAAAGCGTTTTCCTCAAATCAAGGTTGGTATCGGCGAAAGGATTACTGAGGTACAAAAAGTTTTTAAAGAAATATATAATCTATCCGAGAAATTCATACCCAATGGAGCGCAATTCGACCGACTTCTTAAAGAAGGGGAAAAGCTGCGAATGGGGAGCCTTGAGGTAGAGGTCTTGTTTACCCCCGGACATACCCCGGCCTGCGCTTCGTATCTTATAGGCGATGCGGTTTTTACAGGTGATGCCTTGTTCATGCCCGACACCGGAACGGGTAGGTGTGATTTTCCATCGGGAAGCTCGGACACTCTCTTTCACTCCATTACGGAAAAACTCTTTCGACTTCCCGACTCCACCCGAGTTTTTGTAGGACACGACTATCTGGCCAATGGAACTCGAACAGCTAAATGGCAGACAACGATAGGAGAAGAAAAGATGTCGAACATTCAATTAAAGGTATCCACATCGAAGGATCAGTACACAAAACTTCGTGACGCGCGAGATGCCACACTCGCGGCTCCTCGACTTCTTTTACCCAGCATTCAAATCAACATCGATGGCGGCCGACTTCCCGAGCCGGAAGCAAACGGAGTAAGTTATTTAAAAATCCCGATTAGGGAAAGGCGTCAGTGAACTTTTCCAAGTCGTCACCCACCCAAGGAGTCCCTAGGCTTTTATTCGCTTCTCCCAGCCAGGACGCATGGGTCGGTTTATAGATGCCTCAAGAGCTGGTTTATATCGCTTTTTCATCAGCAGACTCTTTAGTTCAGTAGCTCTTTCGCCCTCGGAACTTAGCCACAGACTCAGATCTTCCAGTTTAAGAAAAACAGGACTTCGGTCGTGCCCGGTACTCAATACAAAAGGAAGAGGATCGTGCGTGATCACGGAAAAACTTTGAATAATTTCGCCCGAGGCTTTTGATGCCCATTCCTCCCATATGGCGGCAGCAAAAAGAATGCCTTGAGTGGGCGGAGAAAACTCCACCATATTGCCGGCAAAGTCGCCTGTGTAGATCGGCTCAACAAAGCCATTCATCGGAACAACACAGTGCCGTTTTACAAAAGCGTCTTTAAAAGTGGGTTTTTCATCCACTGTTTCAAGTCGCGCATTGTGAGTGGCGAACTTTACCTTGGACTCTTTTGACCAGCGGGGAAGAAGCGAGAACTGCATTTGCTCTAGCCGTCGCTCATTATTTTCATTGCGAACGACAAGGGCGAGGTTTCGAGGCAAGACCACGGGGTAGGCGTCAGAAAATATTTCGATTTCTTTGAGGATGCCTAAGGTCTGCAGCATCGCTTTGTGATCGAATCTTTGGGTGAACTGAGAGCACATTTAAAAAAGAACCATCATTGGTTGTTTTGAACGAACCCACAGTTAAAAGAGAAGAACCGAAAATTGGTGGACGTGACAGGGATCGAACCTGCTACCCCCTGAATGCAAATCAGGTGCTCTCCCAGATGAGCTACACGCCCTTAATTGTAAGGCAAGCAAGGATTTATGTGCGGTCCGGCGGGGTGTCAATAGGCTCCAAATATTCCACTGATTTCGCCGCTCTAGGTCATTCGCGATCCATAGGTGGGGTGAATAAAATCGACTGCACTCCACCCTCTAGTTTCTTAGTGAATTCTCTAAAGCCCGAAGCCTTGCGCTGCCCAAAGGCAATATCAAATTTAATATCTTTTAACTGGGTGTTTTCCACTTCAGGATTAATCCTAAGCTTTCCGCTCATCTGACCGCTAAGCATCACAATCCCGCGCGTATTATTAATTTTTAAATCGCTTTGAAAGGCGCCCTCAATGGGGCCCTGGGGATTTCCTAAGCTCAAATCTAGAATTTTAAGGTGGTGGCTATTGGAAAAACTGCCCCGACTTTTCAAAGCGCCGACAGAGAGGGGAGGGGCCGAGAAAATGGGAGAGTCCACGGGGGGGCTCGAAAAGTCCTTGGCGCTTAAGTCCCAATTTATATTAGAAAGGCTCTTTCCTCGAGGGTTGAATTCTGGAAGTTCCAGACTCCCGCTCACTTCGCCTCCGATGGGTCCAATTCCTGTAAATTCTTCAATCAAGCTCAGTTTAAAATCTTTAAGATCCACTTCCACTTGCAAACGCACCGGATTCCAAAAGGGTCTTCCCTTAATCTGAGCGGTCACCTCTCCAATTTTTGAGCTTTTGCAGTAAAGCGAGACGGCAAACTGGGCCGTGAGAAGGGGCAAAAGTGAGGGAGCCACAATGAGTTGTTGGCACTTGACGGTTTGTCCGGTGGGAAAGCCTACCACGGCGTCTTCCCCTCGGAGGGCAAAGAGCGAGCCTCGGGAGAGGCCCAAACCCAAGCCGGTTCCGATGTGCATCTCCTTTACGGTGATGTCGACTTGGCTTTGGGCGGATATGTCGGACAAAATGCGGTCCTTTATCGGATCTAGGGGGAAAAAGAAAATCAGTGCGGCTAGAATTCCACCGCCCACCGCCAAACTTATAAATATTTTGTCGCGATTAAAATTAATAGGAAATTTTGGCATTTCTAAATGTCCTCTTCATAATTTAGAGGAGGCGGTCCCTCGTTGAAGTCATCATCAAAGTTGGGTCGAGAGTTCCCCCCGCTCGAAGGACTGCTCACGGAAGAGTCTTCATTCTCTTGAGCGGGCGATCCTGAATTTCGGAAGCCTCCCGAGAGTCCCGATTCCTGGTCTGGGGCCGACACCATTTGCGTTCCATCGAAGCGAGCTCGCATTTTCAGCTCGAGCAAATCCTTAAACTGAGGATGCACCGTCATTTTCAGGCTCTCAAAGGCTAGGGACGGATGCTGCCCATCCATCTTGTACATAAGAGTTAGCGCTTGGCGAAGCGAAAGCTCTTTAAGCTCTAACTGAATGTTAATTCCTGAACTGCTGCTATTGATAAAATCCGCTGGAATTCCCATAGACTCTGCGTACTGACTGATTTCGCTTTCCATGTCTTTGAGGTTTTGGGCCACAAAGGGCGTCCAGCCTTGGGGCCTGGGTGCCGGGCTGCGTACAATGGAGTTTTCATTATTGAAGCTTTGCAGTTCGCCTAAAAGTTTTCGAGTGTCGGCCAAGTGATTTTTTTGGGAGATCACACCCATCACCGGCAAAAGATAAACCAAGGCAATGGCTAGTAGGCTCAGGTAAATGCCTCCTGTTTTTATCATTTTCTGCTGGCGAGGTTCTAAACTTTCAAACTTGGAAAGAATCCGTTCGTAAAAACTGGACTCTTCAATCTGCTGGAGGAGATCCCTGGCGAAACTTTTAAATCGTTGCCAGTATTCGATAAGATTGTTCATAGGTTTTGATCCCCTTTCCATTTGGCCTTCATTTGGAAGCGGCCTTGGGAAATTTTGGTCCAAGTTAAATCCGAATAGCCTTTGTTCTTCAGCAAGGTGTTGAGCTCTTCCTGCCACTTGGCTTTGGGGGGACTTTTGAGCTCCACCCGACTCGTCACGAGAAGGGCTTGAGCCGCCTCTTCAATGCTCAATTCTTTAACGACTAGTTCGGTAGGTAGGCTCAATGAGAGATCAATCAAAATGTCAGAGCGCGCTCGTTCCCGGGTGCTGCGACTATTGGCTTTTGCCAGTTTGGCCTTTTCTTTTTCAAAAAATTCACGGGCGCGGACGGGGTCCTTAACAAAGCGCTCCGCTGTTTTGCTTAGGTCGCGGTTGAGGCGTCGAAACTCAGACACCAGTTCAGTTTCCAGGCGCGCGCCCTGTTGGTTAAGAAAAAAGCTGGTGGAAAAAAAGTAAATATAAGTGCATAGGGCGGCCACGCTCAAACCCAGCAGAGCCGGTCGCAAAATGGGATCTCGCAATTCCGTAACAAATTGTGAAAGAACTTTTCGGTTGCCGGCCGAGTTGCGTTTAAAGTTCAGCCACCCCTGGGGTTTGGGGCTTGCGTAGCGATGGGCCAGCGCCAGGGCCACAGCAAATTCGCGTTCCTGCTCGGGACTGACCGGAATATTTTGGGTGTGAAAGCCCACAAGCAAAGGCCAGGCATTCACCGGCATTCGAAGTTCTTGGGATAAAAAATCTCTCAAGCCTTTTATTTTCGTCATGCCGCCTGTGATGTAGAGGGTGGAAATGTTTCGACCCTGGTGGCTGCGAAAAGCCTGCAAGGTTTGGTAAATTTCGACCACCACGGGTTTGAGGGCATTTTTAATTTCGTCACTGAGTTCGTCGCTTAAAGAAGGTTCATTTGAGCCTTCCGATTTTATTTCAGCTCGGTGAGCCAGCCACTGTTCGGCCTCAGAGAGGGAAATTTTTCGCATATCAGCCAGCCATTCCATCACGTCGCGGCTTCCTCGCCCGAGAACTCGCATTTCAAGAATTTCGGCTCCAAAGGCGTCGGCTTTGGCCTTTTTATCGAAGGTTTGGGGCCGAGCACCCTGCACAATACTAAGTTTGGTGGAGGAAAATCCTAAATCACAGAGGGCGTAGGGGAGGGGATTGCGTGAGGCGGGGAGGCACTGATCGAGGGCGAGCTGCCCCATGGCTTCACAATCTACAAGGAGCGAGTGAGGGGAGGACCGGGCCCCTTCAAAATAAGACTGCATTCGCATCACATCACTGAGGGGGCAAAGGCCGGCCACAAACTCATGAATTCTCCCTTTGCGACCTATCAGCTTAAAATCCAAAACATGCTCAGTTAAATCAAAGGGTAAAGAATCTTCAAAGTCCGCTTGAATGGCCGCCGTCACTTTATGTCGGTCGCCAAAGGGATACTGGAAGTGTCGAATAAGAATGGGGCTGGAGCCTAAGCCCACCGCCACCCGTTCGCCGCCAGGACTTTGGGCCGAACTAAAAAAATCTTTAAGATGTCCCGAAATTTGCGAAGCATCACTAAAAGGAATTTGAGTGAGTCCCACCACATTTCGCACATTACGCTCAATTTCGACCTCCGCAATTTTAATGGATCGGCTACCGATATCTATACCAATGGCTCGGGTCATAGGCTTTCCTCCACAAAAACAATTTTTGGATCGAGTAAGGGATATTTAGGCTTAGAGGCAGGATCTCCGGGGTTGCGAGTGGCCCCCGTGCTGTCGGTTGGGGAGCTTGAAGCAGCAGAACTGCTGGTGGCTTGTCCTTGCTGATTTTTGGGCACATCTTCCGAAAGGCGCACATAAAGTTTTATACCTCGCCGGGCGTCTCCCACAAGACCACTTCCTTCAACAATGAAGTGAGACTCTCGAGACAAATCCACTAAGGTACCTTTTTGGCAGCGGGCCCCAGTCTTAATATCAGGGCTCGAGGTGATGAAGGTGAAGAGTTCATCTAAAGTACCAAAGGGACTTTCAAAGCGTTTCTTTTGAATAGTGGCCAAATCTTCTAGAGATAAATCCGGGCAGACAGCTTTTAAGCGTGTGAGTGAGATAAAATTGGGGCTCACTTCCGTATCAGAATTGAAAATCGAAAAATTCCCTGCAATTCTTTGAATAAGATCATCAGTCCACCCCTTAATCATGTGGAGTTCACTCAGTGCAGGAATGCGATTGTTGCGAGGCGTGTAGGGTGGGTCAAATCGTTCGTAATCGTTATTCTCATCTCCGCCCCCTTCTTTGTTGGCGTCAGCATCGATCCAATCTTTTAAGGGATTCACAAGTTCCTCTGGAAGAAGGCCACGGTAAAGTTTGTCGAATTCTTCGTCTTCGCTGAGTCCCTTAATGAGATTTGTAATTTGTTCTTTTACCGATTTGGCTTTTTCATCATTACTTCGACGGTGCTTGTTGGCGTCCAGCATATTGATAGGGATCTTTGACCCCTCCGAGCGAATGATGGCCGTACTCGTACCGGGCCAGCTCACCTTCATGCCGGGGAGGGGCAGGGGAGGAAGGGCCAATGACCATATCTGATTGATTTGAGCTTCGGGGACTAAATTTTGTTTGGATTTATCAGAAATATTTTTCGCTTCCTTATAAAGGTAGAGGCGCAAAATGGAGAGGCGCACGGCCGACTGAGCCATATAGGTGGCCTGCAAACGATTGCGGGCATTGCGACTGATGCGACTCTCTACACCGGCCGCGAAAATAATTTCGTAGCCGATGATGCTGACTAAAAACAAGGTGACCAGCACCATCAAGAGAGCCACGCCACTTTTTGATTGCCTAGCTTTCATTCAGAACTCCCTCCGCTGGGAACGGGGCTGGTGGGAGCACTCGGGGGGCTTGCCTTTTTGGCGGGACTTTTGAAAACGTTTTCTAAAATACGCACACTGGTCTGAAGTTGGGCCATTTTCACTTTTTTTCGGCCCGCTTTCACATCGGGCATATACTCGATGCTAATTTTTACCGCAGGGGGGAGGCGATCTAAGGTGTCGGCCACTTCGCTGTCCCAGCGGTCAATCCACTTTTCGCTTTTTTCGTCCCAATAAGTAAATTCCAACTTCTTAACTTGGGTGAGTACGGTGAACTGCTTAAATTTTTTCGGATCTTCGCGGTCCTTAACCGCAACGGCGCGGGGAGACTCGGCGCGAATCAAGTCTCCTTCGCTGAGCTGGTAAGTCACAAAGTGCTGTTCATTTTCAGGGATATCACTCGACATGCGTTGGTGAGACCGGGAGGAGAAAAATAATCGTTGAGCTTCGCCCTTAAAAATTGTGACGGGAGGTGGAATAGGCGGAAGGGGAGGCTCGTCGGGTTTGGGGGTGAGAGGCTCCCAAATCAAATCCTCTTGGGTAATCATAGTGGCCGAGCGGATGTCTCGGTCGAGCAAGGCGACTACGGCCCGAGACTCCTGCAAGGCTTCAGTTTTTTGGTCGATTTCTTCTTTGGTTCCTACGGTGGATCTGACCGCTTGGAAGGTGCTGAACGCTAAGAAAACTAAAAAGAGTGTGACAATGAGAACTTCCAACAAAGTAAATCCCGAATTGGTTTGGGCTTTCATTCGGCACTCATTTTTAATTGGATTTTGGGTTTGGTGGGTATGAGGTGAGTCACCAGAGGCACGCTCATTTTGTTTCCGAACTCGGTCCAGTCTACCCGCACTCGAAGTTCTGCGTAGTTCTCTTTGATAGCTTTGTTAAGATTTACAAGGACGAGTTTTTTACTTTCGGCCTGATTCAGAGCTTCATCGGGCTCCATGCCAAAGTCAGTGAGCATCTTCACCACGGTCTCTACCGTAATTTCCATTTCCACTTCTTTAAGCTCTGCCGACCATTTATAGTTCTCATAGGGAGGGCTGAAGGTTCCTTCTTCTTTGGCTACTGCAGCTGCCAGACCGTTGGTATCCAGTGCTTTTTGATACTTCATTTCGAGTTCGGTCATTTGGCTTTGCAAAAGTTGAAGAGCCTCACTCATTCGCTCAGACTTGGTAACGCTTTTGTAACTGTTGGACTGCCCGGTGACGATGGCCGTAATGGCCAACCCAAAGAGTGTCACCGCGATTAGCACTTCCAAAAGGGTAAAGCCTTCGCGATTAACTTTCATAGGTTGCGATCCGTTTCGGTTTCTATTTTCACTCGACCCGTAAGGGCCTGAGTGCTCACTTTAAAGCGTTGAACTTTTTCTTTGCCCTGCTCTGCGAGAGTTACGGTGGCCTCGTCGATGTAGCCATTGGGAAAGGCGTAAATAGCCACCTCACCTTTGTCGGCCGTGCCGCCATTTTTTCCTAAGCGCCAACTTTCCACTTCCATAAGTGTCACCCCATTGGGAATCTTGGCGATGGCTTTGTCTTGGGTGGGCTTAAATTCAGCTTCGTTGGTGACCCGCTCTTCTTCGCGCAGGCCTTCCGCCAGCATCCCGGCTTTGGCTTTGTCCAGTGGCAACATGCCAGGTTGGGCTGCTTCAATGTACCAGCGTTGGTCGTCTAAATTAAGAATAATTCGATGAACTCGGCCCGTAAGAATGGCCTCGTCGTAAGCAAAACGCACGAGGGCCGCAAATCGCCGCACACTCGACTGTACACTCACCCGGAAGAGACTAGAAAATTTGGGGACCACGGCGGTCCCCAAAAGTCCAAGCAAAGCGATGACGAGCAAGAGCTCGAGCATAGTAAAGCCCGAGCGAAGGCTCTTTGCCATCGGCTTTGCCTCAAGTTTAGTCTTCGCCGGAAGAGATGTCTTTGCTGTTGCCTTCGCCACCGGGCAGGTTGTCCTCTCCTAAACTTTTAATCACGTAAGCATTATTGGATTGTTTTTCGTACTCAAAGGGCTTCCCCCAGGCGTCAACGGGAAGTTTTTTCTTTCCGTCAAAATATCCTGAAGGGTCTTTGTTGGGGCAGGCGGGATCGTCGCCCTGGGCCAGTAAGGCGTCCAAGGTGTCCGGATAGCCGTTACAGTCAATGCGGTAACGCTCGAGGATCCCTTCTAGCTGTTTAATTTGCAGTTTCGTAGTGCGCACCTGACCTGTGGAGAAACTGGATTTCACTCGAGGTGCCACCACCCCAATCACGATACCCAAAAGGGCCAGTACCATAAGAATTTCCAGAAGTGTGAAGCCAGAGTTGAGTTGCCGTTTACGAGGTCGTTGTTTCATTTGTTATCCCTTTCTTTAAGCAAAACTTTGCATGTCGAGCATAGGCAAGAGCACTGCCATCACAATAAAACCCACCATTCCCGCCATGATAATAATCATGAGAGGTTCGAGTAGACTTGTGAGTTGGCTCAATCCTGTCTCAACCTGCTGTTCGTAGTTTTCAGCCACGTTGGCGAGCATCTGTTCTAGCTCGCCGGTTTTTTCACCCACTCCCACCATGTGAATCACGATGGGAGGGAATTCTCCACTAGCTTTAAGTGCCGCACCCAGTGAACGACCTTCCGACACCTGGGTAGAGCTGTTGGCAATAACTTCTTCAAAGACCGCGTTGTTCACGACGTTTTTAGTAATCTCCAATGATGTGAGCATGGGCACTCCACTTTGAAGGAGTGTGCTGAGAGTTCGGGTAAAACGCGCCACCACCAAGTTGCGCGACACGGTTTTAAAAATGGGAGCATGAAGTAAAAAGCGATCCTTAGACATCCGACCTTTGGAGGTGGAGATGTAGCGCTCCAGCATAATAAGAACGACCAAAATCGCCACTACAGCATAAATGCCATAGGCCTGGGCAAAGTCGGAGATTCCAATAAGGATGCGAGTAGGGGTGGGGAGCACCTTGCCCATATCAATAAAGATGCGAGTGATCTTAGGCACCACGTACACAAAAATAATCCCTAAAATTAAAAAGCCAACCACCACCATCACGATGGGATACATGAGGGCCCCGGTCACCTTAGACTTCAACTTCACCTGCGCCTCAGAGAAATCCGCCAGCCGCGCCAGAACCACATCTAATCTTCCCGAGGACTCACCAGCTCGGATCATGTTGATATAAACGCGGTTAAAAATTTTTGGATACTGAGAGAAGGCGTCGCCGAGCGACTTTCCTTCCTTCACTTGCTGACGAATATTCATGAGTACGGGCTGAAGTTTCGGCGAATCCACTTGCTCCACCATGGCCGACAAGCTTTCCACCACGGGAACGTGCGCTTTGACTAATGAGGCCAACTGCCGAGTCATGTTGGCCAGCTCCTGCACGCTCACTCCACGAAAGGAGCTGGTGAGCTGGCCCTGAAAACTTTCTTCCTGTTTTTTAGCCGAAGCGGCGTCGGAGGACACCACACTAAGTGGGATCATGCCCTGAGCTCGGGCTTTGGCCCGCGCACTTTTCACGGAATCCGTTTCCACGAGAATTTTTATATTCTTCCCATTTTTATCGGTACCTGAAACTGCGTATTGTGCCATCGTCTAAGTTTCCAACTGCGTCATGCGCACGATTTCCTCGATGGAAGTCGCGCCCGTTACCAATTTATCAATGGCAGACTCGCGCAAAGTTTTAAGTCCTTCTTTGGCGGCTTGCTTTCGGATGGTGGTGGCATCCATCCGAGACAAAATTAAATTGCGCAGAGAGTCCGTGATCACCATAAGTTCATGAATGGCCGTTCGACCTCGGTAACCCGTGAAACGACATTCACTACAGCCCTTAGGCTGTTTAAATACCGGATTCACGGCCTTAAAATCACGTTGCAAAATTTCATGCGATAAGCCTGCGGTGGCCAAGGCGTCCTCTGTGGGTGTGAAAAGTTCTCCACAATTTTGGCAAATAGTTCGTATGAGCCGTTGGGCCAAGACTCCCACGAGCGAAGAACTCACTAAGAAGGGTTCAATACCCATGTCGAGCAAACGGGTGATGGAACCTGGGGCATCGTTGGTGTGAATCGTTGAAAGCACCAAGTGACCGGTGAGCGAGGCGTTAATGGCAATTTCTGCAGTTTCCCGATCTCGAATTTCTCCCACCATCACCACATCAGGGTCTTGGCGCAAAATCGCTCTCAGCCCAGTGGCAAAGGTGAGTCCCACCTTGGGGTTCACCGCAATTTGCCCCACTCCGGGGAGTTGGTACTCCACCGGGTCTTCCACCGTAATAATATTTCGCTCAGGGGAAAGAATGTTTTTTAAACATGCCGAAAGAGTCGTGGACTTACCGGAACCTGTGGGCCCCGTGACAAGAAAGATCCCATACTTGCGGTCGGTCAGCTCGTTAATGGTTTGAATTTTTTTGGAGTCAAAGCCTAGGGTGGGGAGGTCTAAGACCACGCTAGATTTATCAAGCAGACGCATCACCAAGCGTTCGCCGGCGGCCACAGGCACCACCGAAAGACGAATGTCGATGTCGCGGCCCGCGATTTTAATTCGTACGCGCCCATCTTGGGGCGTGCGTTTTTCGGCGATGTTAAGTTCCGCCATCACTTTAATACGCGAAGAGATGGCGGCGTGGAGGTGCTTGGGAGCCTGGTAAACGTCGTAGAGAATACCATCGATGCGAAAGCGCACGGCCACACTTTTTTCAAAGGGCTCAATGTGAATGTCTGAGGCTTTTTCTTTGACGGCCCGAAACATGAGTGAGTTCACAAAGCGAATAACAGGAGCCTCGTCGTCTCCCGACTCTAGCAAGTCCACGGTTTCGGCCAGGTCCATGTCGTAGTCGTTCACCTCGGACTCAAGGCCCTTAATCAAATTCTCGCTGCGCTCGTAGACCTTATTGATGGCTTCTTCAAGTCGAGCGGGAGTGCTGAGTACCAACTCAATTTCCTTGCGAAACAAAAGTTTCAGCGCGTCCACCGGCTCGTAGTTGAAGGGGTCCGCCATGGCCACGCGCAGAACTTTTTCATCTTCGGAAATCGGCAAAAGAAGGTGCTCTTTGCAATACTGAATATTGATATTCGCTACGATCTTGGCGTCGATGTCGTTGGGTTTTAAATCTTCCACAAAGGGCAGGCCTAACTGCATCGACAAAGCCCGAGCAATGTCGTCTGCCGTGAGGAGGTTTTTCTCAATAAGAATCTCACCAATTCTTTTGTGGGTTTCTTTTTGCACGCGCAAAACTTCATCTAAGTCTTTTTCCTTAAGACCCGCATTTTTAAGCAAAATGCTTCCGATTTTAGTTTCGAGCGATTGGTAAGTCATAATGCTTATCTCGCCTCAGCCGGCGGGGTTTCTAATAAATCCCCTTTAAGGGCCGGAGGAGTGATGGTGATGGATTGGGAAGGTGTGGTGCTCAGCGAGTAGGGGTTAGGGGCGTTTTTGTCGTCGTCCGCATCGATCTTGTTTACTTCTGTTGTGTCGATGTCATCCTCGTCTTTTACTTTGTTGCGAAAGCCCCAGCTGCGCGGGGGAGCTTTTTTAGCATCTTCAGCATTTTTAGCCTTCATCTCAGAGATGCGTTCGCGTTGTTTGTCTTTGGGGTCAAACAAAGTCTTGCCGAGTTTTTCACGGCTTTCGAGCTTCTTCTGCGTAATGTTGATGAGGTCTGAGTACTCGTTGATGAGATGGGGGGTTAAGAAAAGTAGGAGATCACTGCGTTGCTCTTGGGAGTTGGAATATTTAAAGAGGTTCCCAAGGATCGGCAGGTCACCCAAGAGAGGGATTTTAGAGCGGCTATCTCTTGAGGAGGTTTTTTGCAGGCCACCGATCACTACGGAATCCCCATCTCGCACCACCACTGTGGTATTGGCCTTACGCTGCGTGACTTGGATTTGGCCCGCTACTTGGGCGTTTTGAAAGTCGTCGATAGATTCTTCGACTTTAAGTTTCACGAGGTCCGAATTTTCTCCCACCTGGGGGGTGATTCTAAGAGTGATCTCCACAGGCTGCTTGTCGATTTTGTTGGCGATCACGGGAGGGTTGGATTGAGTGGTCTCTTGAGTCACCGTGGGCACAATGTCTTTTACCGTGATCAATGCTTCTTGATTATCAGAAGTCAAAATCTGCGGTTGGTGCAAGATTTGGCCCTGAGAAGTTTCTTGGAGGGCCCGAATGAGAGCTGTCACGGTAGATAACTTATAGGCTTGGCCTGCAGCCGTGTAGTCGTAGACTCGGCCGGCGTTGAGCCCAGCCACTACTCCCGTGATCGAAGGGGGGCCCACAAGTTTAGTAGCATCTATTCCTGCATTTTGCGGCAAGAAGCCAGCGGACTGTGGAACTCCTGGGGAGGCCACGTTGGCCACTAAGCCAAACTGGAAATTATTTCCGGTGGAAATTTCCATAATGGTGGCTTCCACGTAAATTTGCCGACGGGGAATATCTAATTTTTTAAGTACATTTCGAAGGGCCGCGTAGTCCGCACTGGAGCCCACAATCACCAGGGAGTTGGTGGCCTTGTCGGCAGTGACTTTGATATTTCCTTCTAAGCGAATCCCGTCGGAGCTAGAGCTTCTGCTGGAAACGGGGCCCAGGGGGGCCACCAAATTTGTGGGGCTGTTGTTGAGGCCCACTGGGGCTGAGCCCGGAGTGCTGGGCTTTTGGGTTCCAGAAACCAAGGCATTGATGGTGTTGGCCAATTCCTCCGCAACGGCATTTTTGCAGTAATAAATGTGGATATTCCCACCACTGGCATTTGGTGTATCGAGTTTGGCGACCAAGTCTTTTAATTCTTTGAGGCCCCGGCCGTTGGCCAAGATCACCAGCGCATTGGTGCGCTCGTCGGGAACGATTTTAGAAATCACGCCTCCGCCTCGAGTTTTTTGTGGTCCTCGTGTAGGTGAGCCCGGACGACTGCGGCCCGTTTGCGCCTCCAAGATGTCATCAATAAGGCCCGCAATGCCTTTAGCACTTGCGTAGCGAATGGGGATAGATTCCAGTTGGTCTTCGTGACCGGGAACGTCTATAGATTTTAAAATTGAAGTCACACGGCGCAAGTTAAGGCCCGTATCCGTCATGACCAAAGTGTTAGTGCCGGGGTAGCGAGTGACCCGAGCGGACCGAGGCACTAAGTCCACTAAAAATCGTTGGATGTCTTCGGCATCAAGAAATTTCAAAGTGTAAAGAGCGGTGACCACTTCTTCGCTGGCGGGAATATAGTCGCCGGCAAAAACACGGATGTTGGTTTGGAGGGCGTCTTTGGCCTCTACAATCTTAAGAAATTTTCCCATGCTCACGATGGTAAGCCCGTTCATATAGAGTGCCGAAAGGAAAGCGTTGTAGGCTTCTTGTTTGGTCACGGGTTCCGGAGAGATGATGGTGACTTTTTTATTTTCAAGGTTTTTGCTGAGAATAAAGTTTTTGTTGGCCAGTTTAGAAATGGCTTTCACGATGTCTTTGAGTTCCGCATTGGGAAAGTCCACGGTGCCATACATTTCAGCGCGAATGGACTCGTCGAGTTCCACGTAGTCACCAACCCGAGCGCGGGGAGGAATGATGTCGGCTTTGGGTGCCGCAGTGGAGGAGGAACTTTTGGCGGCCTGAGCCGTGGCAGAACTTGTGGCCGCCGAGGCATCAAGGCCACTTTGCGACTGAGAACTTAAGGGAGCGAAGTCATCAGAGGAATTATTTGATGTCGGAGCGCCCGGGGTGGCGCGGTTGGAGCGCTGAGCGTGGAGGTTCGTTGAAAGCACAAGAACCCCGATTCCCAGCACCTTGGCTATATTTGGCATCATCATATTTCCCCTTATTTCACCTTATAGTTAAGAAGCACCGGGCTTCCATTTCTTATGACTTCGAGATTCACTTCTTTGGCGGAATTGGCGGCCGCATAAAGTTCTTGAGCTCGCGACACGGAGTTCATGGGTTCCCCATTCACCCCAGAAACAATATCGCCCACCTGTATTCCCAGAGCTTCGTAGACTGAGCCGGGATCAATCTTTAGGATTTTAAATCCTTTCAATTGGCCATTTTCTTTATAAGGAACAGCAGCGGCTTGGAAGAGGAGGGCGGGATCGTTGATTTTTTCCATCAGGAAGCTGCGCTTAATCACAAAATTAGTATCAGAAGCTCGTTCGATCCCATCGTAGTTGCTTACGGGCATCGAAGTCGCAAGCGGCTGGCCATAACGAATGCCGGGGCTATCGTCGGGCATGTCAACGGCGTGAAGCAGACCATTGCTATCTACAAAGCAAATGCGCGACCTACGAATTTCAAAAACTTTCCCGTATTCCATGAAATCATCGCCTTTTTTGAGCGCCACAGTCTCGGCAGAACCTGTAGACACCGTCGCCACCGAATACTTCGGATCGCTCAAAACAATGGTGCCAATAATTTTTAAGGAGGGGGTTTGAGCAAAGGGACTGGCGCGTCCGCAATCTTTGGGTCGATCAATGGCTCGCATTTTCATGTCGGGTACCGGACAGCCTGGGCAAAAAATATTGCGAGTGATCAAGCTTTCATACTGACTGCGATTTTTAAGATATGGGGAGTCTTGAACCACTCGGGCGACTTTGGGCTTAGAAGGTTTTGAAAGAAAAAGAGCCACCCCAGCTTGGATCAAAAGGTCAGTGCAGAGGAAGGCCCCCAGCGCCCAAGCCTGAAAGCGAAGTGTGGGAACTTTGAGTAAAATATTTTTTAAAGGAGGAATTTTTTCAAGCTTCTCGACGCCCAAATAATAAAGGCGTTCAGAGTCCCTCTGAAGCTTCAGGCGAAATGTTTGCAGTCTAACTTTCAGTGACACACTTCTTACTAAGCAAGGGAGGGGCCAAGGGCTGGGCTATGGGATTTTAACTAGCTGGCTTTTTTGATGGCAAAAAGTTCCGAAGGTCTGGATGAATTAATGCGCCGCGCCTGACATCCTGTCGGGCTAAAGTGAAGTCCCGGGAGGGCGTCAAAAAAGTGGCGAGGGTCGATATATAAACTTTCATATATGACGGGGTTATAAGCCCTTTAGAGAGGCCCTGTTTTTGAAAAATTTCCTCTCGGCCAAAAACGCGCCTCTTATAATGGATTCTAGGTGCCCAATATATGAAAGTTTATATATCGCCCTTATCCAAAGTTTTGCAGCCAATCAGGAGGGATCTACGGCCTTGGCCTAAATTTTGTATAGGCTAAGCCATGCAAGATTTTTTCAACCTTCACATTTTTGAAAATTCAGGGGTGCGAATTCACCTCACGGGTGGGCTACCGTCTCAGTGATATCCGCAATCGAAGAAAACTCACCCAAGCAAGTCTTAGGCTGCGACTATAGAATTTTTCTTTAAACTGCCATTTTCTTGGCAGGCGCTGCGGCGTTTTTTGGTGCACAATATATTCGAGGCTAGGGGGAGCGCATGAATTTTCGACTTATAGAATTGGGATTGCTTTGTGTTTTAGTTTCGGCCTGCGGTGGCAAAAGCAAATCCAGCAAATCTTCCACCTCCGCGGGTGCGGCCACCAATACGGGAACCGATGTGGGTAGCGACGGCTACTATGACGATGGCAGCAGCTCCATTAGTGAATGTGTGAGTTTGGCCGAGCCAGTAGTCGTTCGTGAAGACAGTGGAGTCGAAGTGCGGGCTAACTTTACCTACAGCACGGCTAATAAATATGGCATCACAGGAGTGGGGGCCTCGGCCGCGGGCAACAATGCGACGGGTCTTTACGTAGAACTTCGCCGCATTCTTTATGATGGTACTTTAGATAGCACTGCAAAATACTACCGTATCGCAGGAATGACTTCTGATTCTACCGGCGAAAAATATCTCAGCTTACCTTCGGGTTATGTGGCTTCGGGAATTGGTTTTGGAGTGAACTCATCAGGTGAGACCATTGAGACTTTGCGCCTGCGTGGCCACAACTTAGTATCCACCGGTGCGGTGGGCACCGAAACGGAGTGCATTATCGACAAAAACGGCAACCAAAGTTGCGCGTCATCTCTTAGCCTTTCGGGAGACGCTTCATCGCGCTATATGGAATTTGATACAAGCTACGGATTTATTCTCCAGGGCTTGGGTCTTGGAATCAAAGACGGCAAAGTGAACGCACTATTTGGCAAAAGCGCCCAGGTTATCTTAGGCACTTCGTGCAACTAAAGGGGTAATGATGAGACAGATTTTTAGCAGAACTTTTCAACGCAAAGTGAGTGCGGTGGTTTTGGTGGCCTTTAGTTGTGGTACTGCGATGGCAACCCCCAATACAACGCCTAAGTCAGCGGGCTTTGAGGTGGTGGCCGAGGCCATTGCAGCCTACAATGCTCTTCGTAAAGAACACGAGCTCCACGGTCCCAAGGGTTTCTCAAAAGCCGCCAAAAATGACTTTAACAAAGCTGACCAAGCTTACCTGCAAAAGAATTTCGCCACTCTAAAATCTTTGCCTCAAGTTCGAGCCGTGAACGGGGTCACTTTTGAAGTGAGTTTTGAAGGCCAAAAATTCGAAGTCGCCCTAAAAGACATCGAAAGCTTGCAATTTGTAGTGGCGGGCAAAGACTTCACTTTCAAGCCCGAGCTGGGTTTGGCGGCCAACGCAGAGTTAGTGCGAGCGCTGATCACACCTAAAAAATCAGCCCTTCGCTTTCAGTTGATTCAAGAGGCCCAGGCGATACCTGTTTGGGGTTGGATTGCCATTGGTATTGGAGCGATCGCCACCATTTATTTCATTTATCAAAAGTATAATAAGAAAAAGAAGGCCAAAGCGGCTGCCGAAAAATCTATAAGTGATGCCAAGAAAAAAGCCGACAAAGCTGAGAAAGAAAACAATAAACAGAACAAGCAAATCAAGAGCCTCAATTCTCAGGTGGATGACTTGCAAAACCAAGTGAACTCACAGGCCCATAGCACGACATCGACGACAACTACGACCACCACTGAATCAACCTCCGGTGGGGATGGTGGTGTGTCGAGTGATGGGAATATTACCGTAGAGTAGGGACTTAGATCCGCAGGAGCTCCTCAGCTCGGTAGCCCATGAGAAATAGAATATTATCCAGCGAGTGATTAATATTAAGGTCCGCTGCCTTCTGCAGGCGGGCCTTCGCCCTAAAGGCAATACCTAAGCCTGCACTTTGCAGCATCAGCAAATCATTGGCTCCGTCGCCTACGGCTACACTTTGCTCCATCGGACAGGAGTAAACCTGGCACATGTCTTTGAGCAACTGGGCTTTGCGCTCGGCATCCACCACCGTTCCAGTGGTACGGCCTGTGAACTTCCCATTTTTGCTCTCTAAGTGATTGGCAAAGGCAAAATCCAAATTGAATTTGTCTTTGAGGTGCTCCACAAAAAAGTCAAAGCCCCCGGAAACCAAGCCAATTTTGTAGCCCAGTTTTTTTAAAACCTTCACCAACGTTTCCGCTCCTGGACTCATGGGAATATTTTCTAAAAGACTTTGGGCCTTGGAGACCTCGAGACCCTCGAGCAAAGCCACGCGTTCTTTAAGGGCCTGTTTAAAGTCCAGCTGTCCATTCATGGCCCGCTCGGTAATGTCTGAAACTTTCTTTTCGCAGCCCTGCAGGCGGGCCAGCTCGTCGATCACTTCCATTTGAATAAAGGTTGAATCAACATCCATGCACACCAGGCGCTTGTTGCGTCGAAAGATGTCGTCTCTTTGCACGGCGATATCGAGTTTTAATTCGATGGCCAACTGCAAAATCTCCCCACGAATGTCTCTCAATGCAGAAGCACTGAGGGGCCTAGTTTCTGGAATCTCTACGATAAGCTCCAGGCCCCGCAGTTTTTCGACACTCAGAGTTTTGATGTCGCGAATGTTAAAAGATTTTTCAGCTAAAAAAGATGTGATTCGAGCCACGGCTTTTCCATCTTCCAAGTCGCCCAGCATGGTCATGCACATGGAATCTCGGACATGGGCCGGGTTCATAAATTGTGGAGGAAGCGTGCTGACCTCTAACTTCAGTCCCAGGTGAGAGGCCGCAAACAGAAGTTTTCTGAGAGCATCTGAGCCTTTAGGAATTTCCGCCACAGCCGACAAAATAAGGAAGTGGTGCAAAACCGATTGACCAATATCCAGGAGTCTCGCGTCTTCTTCTGCCAAAATTTTGGTCATAAAAGAGGTGATGCCCGGACGGTCCGGGCCCGAGACATGCAAAAGTACAATGGGGGATTCAGGTAGCTCGGTCATGAGCCCTTATATATCTGAATTTTGCGTCAAAGTATTTGCACATTTTTTAAGAAATTTTAGCCCTTTTTTGGGTAAAATTTAAAGATGAGACTGAGCGCCATGCTGTCCGCCACCCTCCTCGTGGCCACTCCCAGTCTGGGAGCCCCACTCAAAGATTTCTCCGACGGCACCGTTACGATACAGCCCACCAAGCTTTGGACCGAACCCACCAAGTTCGCAGACCCCATCGCCAAATTAGAAAAAGGCTTAGATCTAAAAGTTCTCAACTACTCCACCACAGGCCAATGGATTAAAGTGGCCACCCCAGCGGGCCGAGAAGGGTGGATTCCCCTAAAATTCACGGGCCTGGCCACCAAAAAAATCAGACCGCGGGGTGAGGGGCGATTGCCAGCTTCTAATCCCACCGAGCTGCAAAAAATCTATTATGCTGGTGCCCATTTGCAATATGCCAACCAAATCACCGTCGGTAAGGCCCATGGCTTTGGTCTGGGATTTAACGGGGGTTACTACCTCAACAATTGGTTTGCCCCGGGCCTTGCCCTTAGCATGGACCGCTTCGCAGAAACGGCTTCTAACGCCGTCTACAAAGTGCAGCGCACGGCTTACCGATATTTTATCGGCCCTAATGCCAAGTTTCGTCATCGGCATTTTACGGTGGATTTTTCCATCGGCTTAGATATGGTGCGCAGTAATTTTAGCATCAAAGATCAATTCACAGGATCTTCAGTTTCAAACCGCTGTGCCGGCACCAGCAACGACACTTCCTTTGGTATTAATTTGCGCCCGGCCTATTTATTTCCCATGGGCCCCACTTCCCAGCTAGAAGTTTTTGCCTCTTATGGCGCAGGTTTTCATGGCAAAGACACTTGCTTACCTCAGGGGAGTGACAGTATTCCCCAGCAAATTGGCGCCGGAGTTGGTATAACAACTCCACTATGAAGTCCTTTACCGAGTACCTTTGGTTCACAACCAAAAGAAAAAAAGAAATTGTGCACATCACTCCCCAAGTTTCCGATTGCGTTCATCGCAGCGGAATTGTGGATGGGCTGTGCCTCATTTCCGCCATGCACATCACCTCGAGTGTTTTTGTAAACGATTTGGAGTCAGGTTTGCATGACGACATTTTAAAATGGATCGAAGAAGTGGCTCCTGAAAAAGAAGATTACCATCACCATCACACGGGCGAAGACAATGCTGATGCTCATTTAAAGAGGATGCTAGTGGGCCAGCAAGTGACTTTGCCGATCACCAATGGGGAGTTGGATTTGGGTCCCTGGGAGCAGGTATTTTATGGCGAGTGGGATGGCAAACGCCGCAAGCGCGTGGTGGTTAAGATTCTGGGGATTTAGTCTTTCTTTTGGAGTTCGGCCGCGCAGGGATTTGCAAGTTCTGAGGAGATTCCACGCAATTGCACCGGAACACCGCGGTAGTGGGAATATCGATTCATAAGTTCAGGTTTTTTAGCTGCGATGTAGAGTTCTTTGTGGGCTGTGGCTTCATTGTAGAAAATCCCAACATCGAGGGGTTGGGCTTCGGGTGATAAGAGGACGTCGTCGCTAATTTCTTGAACAAGTTGACGATGAGCGGTGGCCACGGCGGTATTCCATAGGTCATTTTCATGGGCGGATACCAAAGCAAATTGATAGAATTGGCGCATTTTGTCGTCGAAGCTGTAGGGGTTGAAATCAAAGCTCTCAAAACCGTAGTTGTGAAGTTGCCAGGATCTAGGCACCCATAGGTCAAGGTGATTGATGTCAGTTCTGACCTTGCCCTTTGCTTGCACAACAAGGTTGTAGGTAAGGGCTAGGGTTCCATGAGGGCGAGTGTATTGAATTCGGGCCATAAAGCCATCAGCGTTATCCCGAACCTCTATAAGAGAAGCTGTGAAAGAGTCTCTCACAAGACCTTCATGAGTCTCCACAAGAGTGGCCGCTTGCAGGGCGGGGCTGAGTGTGAGGACCAAAAAGCAGCTGCGAATGATTTTTTTCATGCGTTTTCTCCTACTCGTGGAGAGGAAGGGAAGGCAATAAATTTCGCCCCTTGACCATCCCAGTCTTAGGGTCTAGATCCTTGAACGCGGGATGGAGCAGCCTGGTAGCTCGTCGGGCTCATAACCCGAAGGTCGCAAGTTCAAATCTTGCTCCCGCAACCAATATTCGGTACCAACCCTCGGTGAGAAATCATCGGGGGTTTTTGCTTTGTGGCAACTCATCAATAACTAAAGGCAAATCAACGTAATTACACAGGAAAGTCTTAAAAAGCCTCTAGCTCTTCGGATCTCTCAAGGTTGCGCAAGGACTCATGAAAGACAGGTAGCTGTTCTACAGATTGGCTACTTCTGTCTACACGAGGCCTTCGACCCCCCAATCTTGTACTACTGAAATTTCATGTAGCACAAATGCGGATCAAGCCACCTCCAACATCCGAAAAGCAAAGTGCTTTTCGGGAAAAACCAAGGAGGAAACCCTATGTACCAATTACTGATTCGGCTCATGTTCATCGCAGCTCTTGCTGAGTTCGGCATGAAAGTATCTGACATCGGCGAATGTCGATCACGCCAATGCGTGAAGATGCTTCAAGCCCGAGTTCTCGATGTTTTGCGCATCGACTGGAAACCCATCAGTGTCTTTCCAGAAGAGGCAAAGAGCTTTCGCTAAGATGTTTTCGAGAATTTCTCGTTGGGGCGTCTCCATCAAAGTTTGATGGCTGACGCCCCACGAATTTTCATGATGACCTACAAGCATTTTGAATAAATAATTCAAAATTGATAACTCAGTACTAGGCCGCTAGAGACCTCATGATCCTTTGAGAAAGAGATTCTACTGATAAAATGAGCATGTTTCTTTTCTCTTCGTTGGCGTCCATTACCTCAACGGCTTCTGAAATGTCGGCAGATATTCCTTCTTCATTCTGTCTGTAAAGCATTTCTGGAAGCTTAACTTTATCGTTCTCTGCAAAAGTGACAATGGATTCCACGGTGTCGACAACCAAACCAAAATGAACATCGTTTTTTTTGAAAACTAAAACTTTAGAGAAATCAGTTTGAGACAATTTAGAGGCATTCATGTACATAGACCTTGCATCGATAATGGTCACAAGTTCGCCTCTTAAATTCAAGACTCCTCGTACGTGGTTTTTCATTCCTGGAGGTTGCAGCAGCTGCTTTGGATAGTCTATGATTTCCTTCACATCGCCAATTGCAACGGCGTAGGAAGAATCAATTTTAAAAGTAATGTATGTTCGGCGAGCACCGCCTTTAGACTTTATACTTTCTTTAGAGCGTTCATGAGAACGATAAAGCTTACTATGCCCCCTTGTGATATCGTTTATCTCTGCGTTTGTTAAAATTTTCTGATGATCCAAGAGCAGTACATCAAATTCACCGTGCCCGGTAATACAGCCCAAAAACATGTCGGACTTGCTTTGCTCCACCATTGGGAAAGTAAGAAGTTCATCAGGAAAATAAGTTATAATGCTATCAATAGAGTCGACCATGAGTCCAAAGAACTCCTGTTCAAGCTTCATGACGACCACTCTACGATCCCCTTTTGTTGCTGCTTCAGAACGATCCACTGCGCGGTACTTTAGCAAAGAGGCAAAATCAATAACGGGTACAGTCGCTCCTCGTAAATCAATCGTGCCAATGCAATCACCGACCCCAAGTGCAGACTCATTCACTTGGTTCACCTTGATGATTTCTTGGATATCAGAAATGGGAAGTGAGCATCTAGCAGGTCCAACTACAAATGAAATGCATTGACTTCTGTTGCCTCTCTTTTTCCCCAGACTCTCACGTGCAAGACGCGTGCGGCTTGAATCTTTAGGTATATTTTGAAGCTTAAATAGCCTGCCAACATCAAGAATCTGAACAATTCGTTGCCCTGATTCTTTTTTAAAGACTCCACTGACAACCCCTTGAGAGTGAGCCAGATCAAAATCACTTCTCTCGTCTTCGTTATTTTTGAAAACCTCTCCTGTTTTATCAAACAAAAGACCAACACAAGCGCCATTGAGTTCAATAATTGCAACTTTTTGCAAGTCCCGAGATTCAGTTGCGTTTAGGTTGAGCAACTGTCGCAAGTCCAGAACTGGCACAACTGTGCCGCGCAAGTTAAACAATCCCTTCAGGTAAGTAGGGGCCAATGGAACGGAAGTGTATTTTGTAGGAGCATTAACGACCTCTTGAACATAAGACACAGAAACTGCAAATTCACTTCCCGCCAAATAGAAGGATCCAAATATACTGGTTTCAATTATTGAATCTTGTGAAGACTTTACAGTTTCCATAGAAATGCTCCTAAGCTGCCCTGACAATGCGCGGAATTTTTTTAACGATGTAAGAAAAATCAGCGCTATTAACAAAAATTTTTCGACCTTCTTCGCCACCGCCTTCTGAGTGAATCACTTTCAAGTTGTGCTTTTTGGCTTCAGACAGAGCGACTCGAAAATTATTAGTTCCCACTAGTTTTGAGCTATCGGCAATCCCAGGACTTGTCATATTGCCCCCACCAACTATCACCACCTCAACGTCATTTATATCTTCAGGCCTGATTTTCATAAGAGCTAAGAGGGATCGAAAGGCTTGGTCTACAAACCTTCCTCCGATTTCAAATGTGGGTGAGGGGCTTTCGGCTAGCAGGCAGTGCGCTAGCCCGCACATCTCTTTGCCTTTCCAGATGATTCCAATGCCCACGCATGACCCTAAAATTGCCTTCAGCATCTCGCCTTTTTTTGCAATCTTGACTTCGCCTATATGGACATTCAATACCTTTTGCATGCTAACTCGCCTTCTTTACTTCGCGCAGAGAAGAGTTTTGCATATAAACGAGAGGCTCGACGGATTTAAAGTTAGTGTTGATATGAGATAACGATTCGGATTCTCCAATAATCATAACGCCATCAGCTGCCAATTTTGACTCAATCAGAGAAATCACCTTTTCCTGATCGGATCCCTTAAAGTAAATGAGAACATTTCTAATCAGAACTAAGTCAAATTTCTGTTTTCCAGGAAGGGCCTTAAACAAGTTATGTTGCTGAAACTTAATACGAGTCTTAATTTCGGGACTTACTTCAAAAGTTTCAGCCTCAACGTGTTTAAGATGCTTCTTGAAAAGCTCCGGCCGAGTCTTTTTGAAAGAGTCGATAGCACGCCCTGAGTAGTGCCCAAGTTGGCACAATCCGACCATTTCATTGGAAATATCAGTTCCTGTTATTTGGTAGAGAAACGAGGGGTGCTTTTCTTTAAAAGCCTGACAGAGAACTCCTAGCGTATGAGCCTCCTCTCCAGAAGATGCAGCTGCTGACCAAGCAGTAAACACAGCCTTGGGATGAGACTCGAGCCAAGCGGGAAGCAGCTTCTTTTCAATGTAGTCCCATATTCGAGGAGTCCGATAGAAGTAGGTCTCATTTGTTGTAATCAGGTCAATAAAGCTAACCTGCTCAACTTTATCTTCCTTAACAAATTTTAGGTAGGCCTCATAGTTTGCAAGCTTAAGGGCAAAAACTCTCTTCCTGATTCGGCCCTCCACCATCGAACTTCTATTGGTTGCAATCGTAATCCCAGTTAACTCATGAATGAGTTTAATGAAATCGCTCAAACATTTTTCACTAAGTATGACCTCCACGAAGTCCTCCTTATTTCGCAAATTTCTGAACCGCCAGCTTTAGCTGTTCCGCGCCGGTAGAAAGTTCCGTAGTAGCTTGTGCAATTGCATCAGAGGCAGTAGCCGACTTTTCTGTCGCGTCAGCCACCTGCTGAATGGCTTGTGCCACGTCTTTGGACGCAGTTTGCTGCTCTTGGGCAGCCACGGAAATCTCAGAAATTGCCTGCGTCGTCCTGCCAACGCCATCTACAATTTTTTTGAAAGAATTGGCAGCTTCCTTAGAGATCTCTCCTCCTTGGGCGACTCGTTTGACCGACTCATTAATGAGTTTAGAAATGTCTTTAGTTGCCTGAGACGAGCGCTCAGCGAGTTTTCGAACCTCGTCTGCTACAACCGAGAATCCTAATCCGTGTTCTCCAGCTCTTGCTGCTTCGATGGCTGCGTTGAAGGCCAGGAGATTTGTTTGGCCTGCTATTTCGCTAATCACTTTTACGATTTCAGCGATTTCTTCAGAAGACTTATTGATAAGCTCCATAGCTTCAATTGATTTCGCAATTGCCCGAGATCCCTCATCAGCTTCAGTTTGCGTAGACTTAGCAATCGTGTCGGCTGATTTTCCGTTCTGTGCAATCGAATCGATAGATGCGCTCAGCTCCTCAACAGAAGCGTTCATTTCTTCCGTCGTGGCGCCCAGCGATTGCGCACCTGATGCAACCGTAGTGGCTTGCGATGAAATTTCTCTTGCCTTAGAAGCGAAGCCCTCTGCGATATCTCGAACTTCAACTTGAAGATTTACCTGAGGCGTCACATCTGAAGCAATTTCTACAACTTTATAGACTCTACCCATTTCATCTGTCACAGGCGAATACACAGCTTGTAAATAGATTGCTTTGCCGTCTCTAGTTTGTCTTTTGAATACACCAGATTTTGATTTGCCACTTTTAAGATCGGGCCAGAACTGAGAATACTCTGCACTTGAAGTGATAGTGGAATCGCAAAACTTGCGATGATGATTGCCTTTGATGTCGCTTAAAGAGTATCCCATGGCGGCCTCAAAAAGCTTATTACAATTTAAGACATTTCCTTCGGTATCAAATTCAATGTAAGCAAACGAGGACTCAATGGCGCGCATGATTCCTTTCATGTTTTGTCGTTCAATTTCGGCTTCGGTGATGTCATATCGAACGCCTAGATATTTTCTAGGCTTACCATTGTCGCCAACAATGGGAGCAATCACGGCATCAACAAAATAAGGAGTTCCATCCTTCGCTCTATTTTTTACAACTCCACGAAAGATATTGCCTCGACCGATAGTTGCCCATAATTCTTTAAAAACTTCTTTCGGCATGTCGGGGTGTCTAGTTGTATTGTGCGGCTTGCCTATGAGCTCGTCTTTTGGGTACTTTGATACTTGGATAAATTTTTCATTCACATTTAAAATGTCGCCACGAAGATTGGACTCAGAAACAATGCTCGTGGTGTTCATAATGTCAATTCGAACCTGCAGCTCAGCCTTTAGCTCACTAATATCTGCACCTTTAAACAAAAAGCCGGACTCATCATTTAATTTGGACAGGCAGCCAACCAGAAAGAGATCACGCCCATTTTTTTTCTTTAACTGAAACTCGGCTTTGCCTAGTTGTTTTGTGAGGTCTGACGGCAAGTCGATAGCGCTTAAGTCAGCTAGGGTCTGCCCTTTCAAATTATTTTCGGATTCGTATCCAAGAGCGCCAGCAAAAAATGGGTTACAGCCTACAAGCTTCAACCGTTCATCAAATGATATTTCAACATACCCTTCATCGACTGAGTGAGCTTTCTCAATATTCAACGAGTGTAGGTTGGCGGTCTTTTTTTCTGTATTCATGATATCTCCCCAAGTTTCGCGACATTTCGTCTAGTGATAGATCGGTCTAAATAATGAAAACTTTAGGTTTCTGTTGTGCGTGCTGCCGCGGAGCGTCTTATTTGGGCTAGCAAATGAAGTAAGATTTTAGACTTAGAGCCCAAAGTGACGTTTCTTTAACTCGTACCTGGGTTCTCTATAGAAGCGATTTCAAGTACTTGGCGCATAATTGAGACTTGAGTCTCACGTTTGAGACTGAATTCTCAATGGTTTTAATTACTTGAC
>CAYZFQ010000007.1:0-180024 GCA_964477895.1 uncultured Bacteriovoracaceae bacterium
GCGCAGCCTGGTAGCGCACTTGCTTGGGGTGCAAGGGGTCGTGGGTTCAAATCCCGCCACGCCGACCATTTTTTCGGAACCAAAAGCGGTCCAAAATCCAAAACCTCAAATGACCTGATTTTCTTCTCTGGGGATAGGCCCAGGCTCTCTCGACACTAAACAGGCCTCTTTCAGGGAGTCGAAATTCTGATTAAGTGGAATGCCCAGGAGCTTATCGGCATTCAGAAGACCTTTGACCACGATGAGGCACTGAGAACTTTTTAAATTTGGCAGGACCTTAGCCTTGGATTCAATTGTATCAGAAAACTTAGAGATATTTGCCGTGATGCCCAACTCGCTTATGTACCTCACGGTCATCATGGTTAAATATACGCCGCCCGCACCCACAAAAAATAAGGCCAGAACTCCAATGAGGATAGCCATCTTAAACTTGGGAATCATGTGTAGCTTCTTCCTTCCCATCTAAAGAGCCATTGCCGTTCTTTTGGAGAATGTTCGAGACTTACTTCGATTTCTCACGCGCACCTTATCACTAAATCTATTGAGGACCTCAAGCATGTGGTCCGCGACATCTGCTAGGGCAGAATAGAGGCTTGGTGCCGATTTGGAGATTCTCACGCCATCGTAGGGGCCGCCGGACACCTGAACTTTGACTCTAAAGAGATCCGGGCCGGCCTGGGTCGGGGAGTTCTCCATCTCTAGGGTCACGCGGATAGAGCTGTCTTTGAGGTGTTCGAACTTCTGGCAAATATACTCTAGGCGATCCCTCACAACTTCTTTCGCCAGCTCTGAGGGTTCCAAAGATTTGAAAGTGACTTTAATCATATAAACTTTAACTCCTTATAAGAATTTTTGAACCAACGTGTTCTATTCGAACTTTGCGCAGGATACTCAGGCACCGAGATGGCAAGTGCCGGACGCTGTCCTGGAATTTTTCGTATGGGGCTTACAAAGACTTCCCCGCCCCGCCTTACGACCTTTTGTGCAATATCATCCAACACATCTTCGTCCTCATGGTCGATGTCGGCCTGGTGCAGAGTAAGCTTTCCTGATTTCGCGCTGAGTTTCCCGAAAAGTTTTCTGTCGGCAGCGACGATGAGCTTTTTAACGAGACCTTGCTCGGCAGCTTTCGCAATCTTAAAGAGATTGGATTCTGTCATGTCGAGTGCATCTGCGACTGCAAAGTCACTAAGCTTTTCTTTTATTGTTTTGTCGGACTCCTCACGAAGAGAAGCGCGAATCTTGGCCACGGCTTTCGCGAGATCTCGGGAGCTCGTCTCGTCCATTCGCCTGATGTTTGGATCAGAGAGTTGCTGTACCAAAAACTCCTTAGATTCTTCTGATCCTACAATATAGAGCGGTGGGGATAGGGCCTCTGAGTCCTTAGTTAGCTTTTCTTCAACCCATATAAGCAGTTCTTTTAAGTTTTCCTGTTTTGCATCTGTTGCCACCTTTCTCCAGAATTTCGACAGACTTTCGAGCGATCTTAGTCGTCTTTGCTTTTTGGAAATGAAAGTGTCCATGGGTCTGAGGGAATGCTGGGTTCCAGAATAGAGGCAACTCATTCTGTCGCTCACCACGAGGAGGCGAAAGGCTCGGTCTTCTTGCTTCCATCTAAGAAGGGGTTTGACGTGAAAACTCGATGCAACGGTGGAGTACTCTTCGACATGCACGGGAATATGAAGAACTCGAAAGAAGTTCTGGGATCTAAATATTCCGATATTGCCCTTTATTGTAGAGAGAGTGCTTTGGTCTCGAAGTAGAGCATGGAGCGGTTTAAGAAACTTTTTTCGTTCATCGCGACTAAGGATAGGCTTAAGGTCCTCAGACGCCACCTTTATGGCTTCCTCAAGCTGAGAGCGTATAGCGGGCGCCCCAAAGTAGTTTGCGATATAGGCTGAAAAGTGTAGGCCTCCATTGGAATGAATAAGGGGTTCGAGGGACTGAAAGCTTTTTGCGCTATTCATAAATTCTTCCTTCATCTCAGGTTGATCGCCTGCGAAAATGCAGCCGACTGTCTATTAAACTACGGCAGAATTATGAATAGCTAAACTAGATAAATATTATCACTAGTATCGTATAAAGTTATATGGTGAAAAGTTCCAATAATTTCATGGCCACGGGGTTCTGGATTTTCCGCTGAGCGGCAACAAGCAGCAGCTCCTCGTGAACGCCCTGAAGTTTTCCAATCTCAACCAACTCTCCTCTTAGGACTTGGCCAGTGACTGTATGGGAAGCTCCTGGTATCAGTCCCATGCCCTCTGTTGCCATAAGTTTTTTAATGGCGATGTCTTGACTCTCTGCGATGACATTGAGCTCAATTTTTTGGAGCTTTGCCCAGTGGTCAAGGTCTTGGCGTAATCTGCTGTCATAACTGGGGAGGATCATCGGTTGCCCGGAGATGGATTGAGGGAAGTTCTTTCTTAAGGCTTTGAATTTGGGGGCCCCGTAAAAAGCGACATTTTTTTTGGCAATGGTTTTTGGAAACAGGCCCTGAGCGTCTAGCCCTGAGGGCAGGAAATTTGTGAGCATCAAGTCCATTCTATGGGCGCTAAGTTCACGTACGAGTTCATTGGGCTTTCCTTCTGAAAGTGTAACTTGGCAGGGGGAAATTCTATAAGCTTGTTTTACCAGCTGAACGACAATTTGTTTGGGTACGCTATCCAGGGCTCCAACATGCAAGTGAGGACGAAGGGGTTTGAGGCGATCATGAAGCACCTCGTACATCTCAGAGCCCATTCGAAAGATATTTTTTGAGTAATCTAGAGCCACTTTGCCTTGCTCCGTTAAGACAAGCTTTTTGTGATGCCTCTCAAAAAGCTGCACGCCCAGCGCTTCTTCAAATTGTTTAAGCTGCGCGGAAAGAGTGGGTTGGCCGACTCGTAGCTTCAGGGCCGCTTTGGATACGGAGCCTTCTTCAGCAATCGTTTTGAAATAAAAAAGATGGTGGTAATTAATCCACGGGCTATTCATGGCGGTGTCTCATCTAGCATCATAATAAGCGATACATGTATGTTTGTATATCTATTGGTACGATCGCTAAATTTCTGCGATATTTAGATTTGTAGCAAAAGAGGAGTTAGAAATTTATGGTCCTGTTTCCATTCGCAGATTACTGGTGGCTCTATGCAGGTTTCGTAGCCTTTGTGATGTTCGTTCTCGCTCTTGATCTCGGAGTCTTCCATAAAAAAGCCCACGAGGTTTCTGTAAAGGAGGCTTCGATCTGGACTTCGATTTGGATCGGAACAGCCTTCGTCTTTAATTACCTCTTTTATCTCTACGCAAAATGGCGGTTTTCAACGGATGAGAGATATCTCTCAATTCCTGGTTTCGACCCTGACGCCCAAGCAAAAACATCGGCGTTGGAATTTCTTACGGGATTTGTCATCGAGAAGTCTCTGGCCATCGATAATATTTTTGTTTTTGCTGTGGTCTTTGGATACTTTGCGATCCCCAAAATGTATCAGCACCGGGTGCTTTTTTGGGGCATCTTAGGGGCGCTGTTCTTCAGAGCAATTTTTATTGCCATGGGTTCTATTCTGTTGAGCTACCACTGGTTAGTTATTCTCTTTGGAGTTTTGCTTATTCTCACCGGTATAAAGATGTTTTTCGCAGGGACTGTCCAACAGGACCTTGAGAATAACTTCCTCATTCGTCAGCTCAAACGAGTTTTCCGAGTCCATCCAAAAATTGAGGGTCAAAAATTCTTCCTTAAAAAAGACGGCGTACGATACGTGACGCCTCTTTTTTTGGCCCTCGTTTTTCTTGAATTGAGTGACATCATTTTTGCGGTGGATTCAGTGCCTGCAATTTTTGCCATCACTAAGGAACCGTTGATCGTATTCACTTCTAATATTTTTGCGATTCTAGGACTTCGCTCGATGTATTTCATGCTGGCAGGAGTGATGGATCGCTTTGCCTATATTAAATATGGCCTGGCATCTGTCTTGATTTTTGTGGGTCTTAAAATGGTTTGGCTCAATGAACTCTTCGATGGAAAGTTTCCTATAGGGTGGTCGCTTGGCATCATAGGAGGTCTTATTGGATCCTCGATTGTGGTCTCTCTCGTTATTGACAAAAGCAAAAGGAAAATTGCGGCCAAACAGTTGCTTCACAAAGGCGATTTCTCGGGCCTTTAACGGGCAACTCCGCTTCACTTTTAATCACCGGATCGCAGGTTCGAGTCCTGTTGGTGCCGGAATTAGTGGAAACTATTGAGGTGAAGAATCTAAAATTTCTTTCACCGCACTCACCAGGTGATCGATATCGTAAGGCTTTCGGATAAAGCCCGAGGCCTTCATAGACTGAGCTCGTTCCTTGATGTCGGGCCAACCCGAACAAACGTATATCGCCGCATCTTGGCCCAAGCCTTGCTCGCGAACTTTTAGTAAAAAATCTTCGCCAGTCATATCGGGTAAAGTCAGGTCGAGTAAAATAAGTTCAACCCGCAGCTCCTTCTTCAGCAAGTCGATTCCGCTTTCAGCTGAGGCTGCTTCAACGCAGGATATTCCCTCACCGTCCAAAACTTCCACCACCAGTCGACGAAGGTCCTCGTCATCTTCTACGACTAAAACCCGAACTTCGGGACTCTTCTTTGTATGTGGTGGCGTTGATTGAGGATCTAATAGTTCCACCGTTTTTCCAATGAGTTCGGCCTCATCAATGGGCTTGGTGAAGTGAGCGCAAAAGCCAGCCTGATGGGTTCGCAGTCTCTCAGAATTCAAGGCGTGGGCCGTAAGAGCGGCTACGGGTCTGGTGTAATGCGAGGCCTGTAGGGCGGCCATTGCCGCATAGCCATCCATCTGAGGCATCTGTAAGTCCATGTAGATCAAATCAAAGGCTTCGGAAAGTGCCATTTCAATACCCCGGGAGGCGCGATCTGCGGTGCTCACTGTGGCCCCATGTTTGGAGAGTATTCCGCGCACCAAAAACAGATTATCCGCCGAATCATCAATGACTAGCATTCGTCGCCCTGAGAGAAGCTTATCCTCTTCTTTGAAGTTTCTTAGCGATACATCGTTGGCAGCTTTTGAAGCATTGAGGGCGGGAAAAACCTGGAAACTGGCTTCAAAGGTGCAACCCTTATTCAAGTCACACTGGAGAATGGTTACATCTCCGTTCATTGCCCGAGCCAAGCGTTGGGAAAGCACCAGACCTAGTCCAGTGCCTCCAAATTTTCGAGAAGTGCTTTGGTCAGCTTGGGTAAAGGGCTGAAAAAGCCGGTCTCGTTGGTCAGGGCACAGTCCGGTACCAGTATCTCTGACCGTAAAAATGAGTTCGTCTCGCTCTGCCTTTCGAATAAAACACTGGACATCAATGCCACCCTCTTCTGTGAATTTTACGGCGTTGCCAATAAGGTTAATGAGCACTTGTCGGATGCGTATAGGGTCGGAGTGCAGGCGTTGCGGCACAGCGGGATCTACTGTGAAATGGATATAAATGTTTTTGGCAATCGAACTTTCTGCAAACATATCCGTAATTTCTTCTAAAAATTTACGAGGATCGAAATCACAATTCTCAATACTAAGTTTGCCAGCTTCTACTTTGCTGAGGTCCAGAATATCGTCAATGATTCGAGTCAGTGCTTTTCCATTCTTTTGAATCACATCCAAATAACGGCGGCGATTTTCTGGGTCCACATTGTCGGCCTTTAGCAGGTCCGTGAAGCCTAAGATGGCCCCTAAGGGGGTACGAATTTCATGGCTCATATTGGCTAAAAAGGCCGATTTTGCGTCGCTAGCGGCCTCGGCCTCTCGTCGGGCCTTTAAGATTTCTGTCTGGAGAATTTTATGTTCGGTTACATCGGTACAGGTGCCATACCAAAAAGTGTCATCTTCCTCATTGGGTTTCAGACCTGGTAAAGCGCGAACTAAGTGCCAACGGTAGACGCCATCTAAGCGAAGTAAGCGAAATTCGATTTCATAGGGAATGCGCTCTGTAACGCACTTCATCCAATGAGCGGCAACCGTGGCCTGCTCGTCGGGGTGAATGTAGCTCAGCCAGGTGTCGTGGGTAGGTGACCCTGTGTAGAGAGGGGCCCGTTCATTTACGTAATTAAGTTGGCCCGTGGAGGTCGCAGTCCAAACAATTTGGGGCATGGAGTTTGCGAGCGCTTTGAATTTTTCGGCACTCTGAGCAATTTGTTCTTCGTGATTTTTTTGAGAGCTAATATCTAAGCAGGTGCCAAAAAATTGAAGAGGCACTCTACGGGCATCGAAGGTTACCTGTCCGCGGACTTTCATCCACGCGCATTTTCCGGTGGGTAGTTGGACCCGGTATTCCGCCTTTAAGGGCGAGGCCTCATCCATGCATTTTTGAATTAAATCGCTAACTCTCTTTCGGTCGCTCTCATGAATTCGACTGACAACCTCATCTAGGCTGTCTCCGCTCTTTGAGGGGTCTAGCATCCAGTCTTTTTTCATTTGCTCGCTGAAAGTCACGCGATTGTTGGGAATGTCCCATTCGTAAAAACCCACTTTGGCGGTGGATAGAGCTAGGTCAAGCTGGGCTTCGCGTTTTTTTAACTTCGCTCGGGAAATATTGGTAGCCGTGATGTCGAGCATGGTCAGAAGTGCGGTTTCCTCAAAGCCAAATTTTTTCGGGAGCAAATGGGAAAAATTTTGGAAGTGAAAGAGACCCTTCGGAGTACGGATGGACGATTCACTCCCGTTGAGGATCTCTCCTCTAGCGATGCGACACGATGGCTCTTCAGCGAGCGGAAAGGGGTGGGCTGAGCGAGTTTCGTTGGACTGGCCCACCATGGGAACTCCGGTGAAATCTCGGGCTCTACGGTTAGCAAATCTCACAAGTCCCGTTTTAGGTTCTAAAAGGAAAAAGGGAATGGGCAATTCTTCTAATACGGTCTCTAACCACGCCCGGTGCATGGCTTCAGCATTTTCCGGTGAAATGGTTTTTTCATTAATCATGGAGCTGGGAACAAACTGGCAGAAAGGCGAGGAACTTGTAAAGGGTTTTAGCTCTAAGTATCAGGCCGTTTTGCGAGCCTTGGGCTTCAGGGCATTCAAGGCTTGACCCAGCTTCGCAAACTCGCTTTCGAAGTTGGGGAATTCCTCATGAATACGTTCCATTTCTCCCGTACTCGCCCAGCGCTCAAAATTCGCACAGATATTTTGCAGATCGTAGGCACCGAGATTCTCGCAGCTTAATTTGAGCTTGGCGCTCGCGTTCTCTAAGCTCCACGCATCCGCTTTGCCCAAAGAGTTTTTCATAAGCTCGAGCTGCTGGGGAGCGCTTCTGAGAAAAAGGCCAACAACCTGGTCAAGCAAAGTGCCGCCCGCCTCGCCTTTGAGATGGCGCAGTTCCTCAAGAACTTGCGGATCTAAGATATCCAGCGCAGTCTTTTTGCTCATGCCCCCTGTATCGGAGGAATTTACCCAATCTTAAATTAAGAATTGATGAAGAACAGGTGAGAGCCGACCGAACTTTGTAAATTAGGCATTTCCCTGGCAGCGGTTTAGGGTGATTGAGGTGAAATTACCTAGAATCGCCTTCCAAGGATTCCTGTTGCTGGGGGCGCGAGCTGTTTTAGCGCAGGAATTTGTGACTCATATGCAGGAGCTTGGGCTACTTAGCCCCCGGCGTAGCTATGATGTGCGTTGGCGACAAGACCTCGATGAGCGACCGACTTTGTCATCTAGTGAAATCCTAAACACTGTTCCGGGACTTCAGTTTATCAGCTCGTCGGGGGCAGGTGTGCCTAAGTCCCTTTCTTTAAGGGGGTCTTTGCCGGAAAATCTTTTGGTACTGTGGGATGATGTGCCTCTCAATGACCCCCTTAATCCTTCGGGTGCCTTTGACTTTTCGCAGATAGATTTTTCTGAAGTAGACAGATTCGAAATTCTTCGTGGAGCAGAAGCCTTGTCCTTAGGTTACAGTCCGGGCCTAGGAATTCTGCGTCTTTACTCGAAAAAAGCTACGGGAGACCGGTGGGTTCCTAGTGTAAAAATGAAAGTGGGTTCTCACCGAGAAAATGCGCAAATCCTTGGCTTGTCTCGAGCAAACTCACGGTGGAGTTTCTTTTCCTCGATGCGAAGATCACATACGGCAGCTCTTTCGTCAGCTTCGGAGAAGGCTGGAAATTCTGAGGTTGATCGAGAGCTGAGTCGGGAATTTTTAAACCGCTTGGATTATCAAATATCATCAAGGCAAAAGGTCGGGATCTCGCTACGCTATTTCAAAAATAATTTCCAGAGTGATAGTTTTGGGGGGCGGGGCGGAGACGACCCTAATGAAGGGGGCAGTCAGCGGAGTCTTTCTTGGCATGGTTTTCATCACTGGAACTTCGCTCCTCTTTGGACCCAACACCTGGAAGCCTCCTACCTCCACGTGCGACGCCATGATTTGGACGAGGAGGATGGGGGGGATTTTAGCCAACGCGATAGCCACTACCAGAGTTCCCGCTTTCTAATTCTTGATCGTGTCAACGCGGCCCTGAGTGCCAATCACCGCCTACAGGCTCTCCTGGCATTTGAAGAGGAGCGTGCTGAATTTCTAGAAAGTCGCACTCAAAATAAAAAGACTCGATTGGTGCGCACTCGAACGGGTCTCAGTCATGAGTACCATCCCGGTAATTTTTTATCCGTCCAAAGTGTGCGAGTGGAAGACGATGTTCAACAGCGACATCGCTTGGGAGCTCTGGCTTGGTCGCCTTCATACCGCTGGGACTCCACGGAAACTCTGCTTCGAGGGCAGGTCGGCAAATACACGCGCAGTCCCTCCTTGTATCAGCGGGAATCGCGGTATGGAAACACTCAGCTGCGTCCGGAAAAAATTCGAAGTTTCGATGCTGGCGTAGAACAAAAAATTTATGGGGGGGAACATCAGATCTCGGCGTCTTATTTTGAAAATCATTTCACGGAGCTCGTGGATTTTAATCTCGTGTCTTCGCAGTACCAAAACATAAGCCGGGTAAAGACTTGGGGCTGGGAGTCAGAGCTTCTTTTATTTAGCCGACAAAAACTTTCTGGAGTGCTGGCCTACACCTGGCTTAAAACCAAAGATTTGAGCAGCTCAGAGCCTCTGTTGCGTCGAGCACGCCATCACCTTCTTCCTTCTATGACCTATCGTTTTCTTCCGGATTGGACAGCTCAAGTTGAGGGAGAGTACCTAGGGAGACGCGACGATATTAATCCTCAGAATTTTCAACGCTTTAGTGCTGAGTCCTTTTGGCTCTTTCATGGCCAAATCGCATGGCGGTGGCGTTGGGGGCGGCAGGTGGGTAAGGCCAAGCTTAGTGTGAGAAACATTTTGGGCAAAAGCTATGAGCGGGCGGCAGGTTTTAATGAGCCTGGTCGAAGTTTTTTGGCCGAAGTGGAGACCTGCTTTTGAGTATTGGGATAATTTCGGTTAAATATTTAACATGGCACAAAGAGTTTTAAGCGAAGCATGGGTCCCCGGTTTTGTATCGAAGCAAGCGTCCGCGCGTTCTCAGCTAGGGCTTAGCCTCCTACTTGGTACAGGGGCCGTATTAGCCTTGGCCGCCTTGGCTCAGCTGCGCTTGCCACTTTCTTGGACACCGGTACCGATTACGGGCCAAACCTTCGGGGTGGCCTTGATCTCGCTATTTTTTGGTGCGAGACGAAGCGCGCTAATTTTGGCTAGTTATTTGGGCCTAGGATTTTTAGGTGCCCCCTTCTTTGCCCTGATGCCAGTTTCAGGTTTTTTGATCGGACCTACCTTCGGCTACCTTTTGGGAATGTTTGTAGCATCTATTGTAGTGGGCACTTTGGCAGACCGAGGCCATGCCAAAAGCTTTTGGACTGCTTTTTTAAGTGCTAGTTGCGGGTCACTGTGTATTTTCGCCTGTGGACTTGCTGTACTTTCTTATTTTGTTCCGGCCAAAGCCCTTTTGGCTGCCGGACTATTTCCCTTTTTACTGGGGGATTTAGTTAAAAATGCACTCGCCGCCTTTATTGCGAGCCGTAGTTCAAAGTCTTAGGAGTCGCTCGTTCCCACTTCGATTTCAAAAGTGCCTTCTTCCATATCGGTGACGCTCACTTCAACTTCTATGGGTCGGCAGCAAACCTGACAGTCTTCAATATAAGAAGAGTCCCCACTGCTGAGATCCACCATCAAGGTGATGTTTTCTCCACAGTGAGGACATAGAATTTGCGTGCTTTGACTCAGTTCCAGTTTAGGCCCCGTGAGCCTTGGTGAAGTATTCTTGTGCCAAATAGAGAATGACCGTGAGGGCAATTCCTGAATGAATCACTCCAACCACACTTTGAATGGGTTTAAATAACTTGCCGAAAATGGCGTTGAGTTCCAAGGCTAAAATTATGGCAAAGCTTACAATAAAGGCGGTGCCTACGCCCACCTCTTGAGCCACTTCCATCCCTAGGTGAGGCCCTGCTCCCATATAAAAAAGAAGGGGAACAGAAAAAAGTGTGTTGGTGCGCGAAGCCAGAGTGGCTTTAACGCCCGCTGCTGCGGCTCGGGGATCGGCCGTTCCCCCGCCAGCGACGGCTACGGTAGAGGCAATCACAATTTTCTGGTTGGGCCAGATGATCAACCAGACATTAAGGAACATGAGTGTTCCAAGGCCGGCGCCCGTGAGAATAAGCAGGCCCCAGTTAGAATTAAAGGCAGGTCCCATGGATTCCCCACCTGTGAGCTCATAAGCTCTACGAACTAAGAGATACAATCCTGTCAGCCAAGTGAAGAGGGCGCCGTAGCGAAACCATTTCAAAGCCCGGGGTACGAGTTTTTGAATGGCGCCAGATTTGGTGGCCGCATCGGTTTCACCAAAAAAAGGCATCTGAACAAAGTTAAAGTAATAAAGTAGGCCGATCCAAATCACGCCAAAGATAAAGTGTGCCCAGCGTAAAAGATGGGTAATCCCCTCAGGTTTTAAAATTGCCAATTCCACGTCAATAACCTCCGATGTAAATTTTAGGACTTGGGCGTAAATTTCCTCTCAGTGGTGGATGAAGTCAAGGTGGGACGCTTTTTTAACTCGGGGCCTTTAGGCAGCTAAGGTGAGGCGATTGCGGCCCTGGTGCTTAGACTCGTAGAGGGCGGCATCGGCTGCGGCCACCGACTTTAAAAGATTTTGATCGCTATCCCAGTTGGCCATGCCGAAACTTACGCTGATATGAAGCTTGCGGCCGTCGCTCAGTTTAAGATCTGCGTTGGCCACCTCAAGGCGCAGTTCTTCTATGATTCGCGCACTTTCGGTACACGTTTCACTCAGTAAGATCAAGAATTCCTCGCCACCCATCCTGGCTACCAGGCTACCGGAAGGAAGTTTATCTTGGAGTTTTTGGGCGAAGTTTTTGAGAACTTCGTCTCCTGCAATGTGACCGTATTTGTCGTTTACTTTTTTAAAGAAATCGATGTCGGCTACAACTAGGCTTAGGTTTTTAGGCAAGAGCCCAAAGCTTCGGCGGCGCTCGATTAGACCCATCAGGGCTTCCCGTCGCAAGCAGCCTGTGAGGCCGTCGCGCTCCGCCATCTGGCGCAACTGAGAATTTTCTTTTTTTAGAGTGTCTAGCTGTTCTTGCAGGCTTTGGATCGTATTCATAAGAACCCCCTCCGGCCCCCTAAGATAAGGGACCAACCAACGTTCCGCTTTTTTGAGGTTGTTGGCGTTACACCCTTAATACTTCAAGAGGAATGCCATAATTAAAACAAGGGTTTATGACGAAAGTCTGGGGTGCGGCGGGGGCAGGTGTGGAAGGGGTTGGGGCGCAGCCGCCCCAACTATTTACAGCAGCGGTAGCGGAAGTGATTAGCGGGCGGGTTCCCAATGGAAGTTTGGGTACAAGTATTTATGTATTGAGAAGTTCCAGCAGTGGTGGCAAGCGCATTCATCACGGTAAGACCGTCGACCCACTCAGCCTTACCCGTGCTAGTCGCCCCGGGATCAGTTCCACTCACTTCTGTACTGAGGATAGGATTAAGGCCTTGTATCACGCCGCCTGGGTTTTTTAGGCAGGCTGAGATCCATTGGCCAGAGGTGCAAAGTCTCATGCCTCGGGAATGACAATCGAGAATAGCTTGATGATAGGGCTTGGCAGTTGCGGTGTAATTAATATCAAAATAAAAAGGAGCTCCCGCTCCATCTATTCTTACAGTTCCCGGAGGAGCGGTGTCTTCGCCGCCTCCAACACAGCGTTCAATTCGATTGACGGTGTCCCCAATCGAGCCTTGGTTGGCTAACATTCGAATCACAAAGATTTGGCTGAGAACTTTTTTCCCTAAAGAGCCTTCGGCCTTTGTGGCCTCTAAAACAAGATTCACTAGATAGGGTTTAAAGGGAGTCGAAACAGTACCCACCATGTGATTTTCATTGGGCCCATCGGGGACCGCACTTGAGACTTCAAGCTTAGTGACTTTAAGTCCGCCGCCTAAGTCTTGGTTGGCAGTCACGAGATTCCCTCCACCGTGAGTAAGTCTTTCAACCGCCACGGGAGAGGATAGAAAGCTTCCACTGGCATCTGGGGCTCCGGCCAAGATGAGTTTTACGGCTTTTCCAGTTGTGTCTTGAATGGGGCTTTGGCAGTTTTGAGAATTCAAAACCATATTGATAGAATTTTTTAAAATATCGAAGTCGATGGAGTTCTGCACATTTTTTTGGGCCTTCATGCTTCCACTAATAAATTGAGTGAAGGCCACAGCAAGAATTCCCATAATGGCAGCCGCCACTAAAACTTGAATGATAGAAATGCCTCGGTTTTTCATATGAGAAGTCCCCCGATGCTTAGAATAGCACGGCCATTAAAAGAGCATAGGGCCCAAGGCTGTGTTCTAACTCCTGCATAAAACAAACGCCTTGAACTCCTTACTACTTACAGCAGCGGTAGCGTTGGTGATGAGAGGCAGCAGAAGACATCGTTTGAGTGCACAAACTGTCGGGGATCCATGGGGCTGCTGATCCGGCATTCATGACATTATAGGTTCCGTTTACATAGAGGTCTTCGACCCACTCCCCTTTGCGGGTGCCTGAGGCGCCTTGATCAGTTCCAATGTTTTCGTCTGTGATGGCCGTATTTAAGTTCTGGAGCACCGATCCGGGGTTTTTAATGCAGGCTGAAATCCACTGTCCGGAGCTACAAAGCCTCATTCCGCGTGTTTGGCAATCACGTATGGCATCTGTGAATTTTTTAGGGCCGCGTGAGGCAATATCAATAAAATAAGGAGCTCCCGCTCCCTCGATCTTCACAGTGCCGGTGGGAGCTACCTCCTCGCCGCCCCCGCCACACTTTTCAATGCGGTTGGTGTTGTCTGAGGCTCCCCCACTTTGGTTGGCAAGCATGCGCACCACAAATTCTTGGGTCAGCACTTTTTTGCCCAGCGAACCTTCAGCCTTGGTTCCTTCCATCGTGAGACGCACAAGGTAGGGCTTGTAGTTTACGGGAAGACTATCCACTAAATGACTCTCAAGAGGACCGTCTGGGACGGCACTCGAAACTTGAAGCTTGGTGATTTTAAGTCCGCCGCCTAAGTCTTGGTTCATAGCGACTAAGGTGCCACCCCCGTGCACAATTCTTTCTACTGTTACCGGCGAGGCCAAAAAACTTCCATTGGCATCAGCCGCCGCTGTCAGCACTAGCTTAACGGCTTTGCCTGAACTTTCTTGTGCGGGGCTGATACAGTTTTGAGAATTTAAAACGAGATTTATGGAATTTTTTAAAATGTCGAAGTCGATATTGTTCTGCACATTTTTTTGGGCCTTCATGCTCCCACTTAAGAATTGGCTAAAGGCTACGGCGAGGGCGCCCAGCATGGCTGCCGCCACTAAAACTTGGATAATAGAAACGCCTCGATTTTTCATTTTTCGCAATCCCCTGCAGCCTAGAATAGCACGAGCCTTGACCTAGCCTATAGCCTAGGCCGCGATTTTTAGGCCCAGTTCCTTCATGCGCTTCGTGAGGTTTTTACGGTCAATCCCTAAGCTTCGACTCGCTGCCGAAATATTTCCTCTGTGATTTTTTAGAGCCTCTTGGATCCAAAGCTTTTCATAGTGATCTAAAATCTCGTGGCGCAATTCTTTAATGGACTTTCCTGATGTGTCCAAGGGGGCCGCGCTGCGGGGAAGGGAGGTCGTCTCCGGATGGCCCGGAACGGGTGCGCTTACTCGCCACTCAGAATCTATGAGCCCCAGTATGGAGGCTCGTTCAATCCAGTTGTTAAGCTCTCGAATATTTCCGGGCCAGTTGTAGCCGCGCAGTTCGGCCATACGCTCAGGGCTTAGGCCTGCGAGTCCGTGTTTTTTGCACAGGCTTTCGCTGATGCGAAACAGGTCTGAGCCTCTCTCACGCAGGGGCGGAAGTTCGACGGTGACTAAACTCAGCCGATAGAAAAGATCTTCGCGAAAAGTGCCCTCTTGACTGCGAGCTTTGAGGTTGCGGTGTGTGGCCGCCACAATTCGTCCCTTAAAAGGAACTTCGGTGTTAGACCCCACTTTTCGAAAAACTTTTTCCTGAAGCAAACGCAAAAGCTTGGCTTGGTGACGAGGATCCATGTCTCCAATTTCGTCTAAAAATAAAGTGCCCGAGCCTACGGCCTCGGCAAGTCCCACGCGGTTTTGGTGAGCGCCACTGAAGGAGCCTTTTTCATGACCATAAAGTTCTGATTCAAAAAGTTCGGTGGGAATGGAGGCACAGTTGAGGGCCATAAAAGGCCTGCGATCAGATTTTTTGTGGGAGAGTTCGTGCAGCTCGTGGGCTACTACTTCTTTGCCTGTGCCGCTCTCTCCTAAAATAAGTAACGTGGCCTGAGGTTTCACAGCCAGTCTTTTTAATGTTTCTTTAATTTCTAAAATCGGCGGGCATTCGCCAATGAAGGGGGAATCTTTGAGCTGGTCTTTAAACTCCAGCTCGCGACTTTGATATTTACAAAGTTTTTCTAAGTGGAGGAGCAATTCAGCCTTTTCTTTTTGAAGGGTGGCCTTCTCTCCCGCCCGCCGCAAAGCCACTTCCACGGCATCAAGGTCAAAGGGCTTTTCAAAAAAAGCAAAAGCTCCTTCGTCCACTGCGCGAATGGCACTTTCTTTGTCGCCATGGCCCGTGATGAGTAGGGTGGGGATTTGAAGTTTTTTAAGCACGGCAAAGCCATCGAGGCCGGGCATTCGAATGTCGCTAATGGCGAGGTCGGGTTTGAAAGTCTCAGCCTTTGCTATCGCTTCGTCCCCGCTCGCGGCCACTTCAATTGTGAATCCTTTGCGTTCCAAACGTCGTGAAATCAAGTCACGAATTGTGGCTTCGTCGTCGATGATAAGGACTCGGTAGCTTTTCGTACTCATGCGGCGACCTTTTTGGGGGAGGCCACACTTGGGGTTGCTGCTTTAGGAAGACGCAGAACAAAGGTACTGCCCTCCGTTGAGGTGTCTTCAAGAAGAATTTCCCCGTTGAATCGGTGAGCGATTCCAAAGCTAATGCTGAGACCCAAGCCCATCCCTTGACCGGTTTCTTTGGTAGAGAAAAAGGGATCAAAAATTTGTGAGTGCGCACTTTGGGGAACTCCGCAGCCGTTGTCTTGAACGCGGATTTCTACAAAGTCGCCCACCACTGAAGTGCGAATGGTTATCTCGCCGCGGTGATCTTTTTGGGATCGCTTTTTCTCCTGGATGGCGTCGCGAGCATTAGTAAGGAGATTGATGAGAATTTGCTCAATCGGATGAGCCTGAGCCGAAATCGAAGGGGTTTTCTCGGGTCCTTTGATTTTAAGAGAAATATTATGATTTTTAAATTGGCGCTCTAAAAGTTTGGTGGCATTGGCCAAAACTTCCGAAGTGGGCACGGTATCCAGAGAGTTTTGAAAATCGGACTTCTCCTTTCGCGCAAAATTTCTCAAGTGAGCCAGCAAGGTGGCCATTTTGTCGGCATTGTGAATAATCTCTTGAGAGAGCTGGGTAAGTTCGGGCTTGTGCGATTTTTTCTCTTTAAGCAGGTCCCCCATCTCCTGGGCATATCCACGAATGCCCGTGAGAGGTTGGTTGAGTTCATGACTCATACCCGCGGCCAGCTCTCCGAGCGCCACAAGCTTACTGGCTTGAATCATTTTTTCTTGGGCCGCCTTAAGTTCACGGTGGGTGCGGCCCAAATCTTGGTAAGCCAGCTCTAAGCTTTGGTGCTTGGTCGCCAAATCGCGAATCAGAATTTGGCGTCCGGTATCGTCCGACAAAACGGCTAAGGCCAGCTTTCTATTTTCAATTTGAATATGGCGAACCTTTACGGAAAGCATGCGCAAATGCTGCTCGCGGCTCATCAAAACAACATCGTTGTAAAAACCCGGATTTTTAAAAAGATCTGCATCGAGGCTTCGTTCCCGAAGGTCGTAACCGGAAGCTGAGGCATTCAAGAGGGCGAAGGATTCGCCCTCCAGTTCTTCGCGGGTGTAACCTGAGAGCGCAACAAAGGCATCGTTCACGGCAATCAAGCGAAAATCTTCAAGCGAAATTGCAATGAGGGCGTCACTAGCTTCTTCAAAAAATAGGCGATAGAGGTCGGATGCTTTCACCCTTTGACTATCGTCAAAAACTTGGCAGATCTTTAAGGGCTACTTAACGCAAGGTATTAATGTGTGAGATGGCATTTTTCATTCGGTAGGCTTCGCCGTCGAACTCGATCATGCCCTGAAGTTTCTTATTGAGTCGCGAGATGAGGCGATGAAGGCGGTTGTCCAGCAGACCCACAGGGGATTGCTCAGGCCAAAGGCGCGCGATTAAAGCTTTTTTGGGGCAGCGGCCCTGATTTAGAATCGCGAGTAACTTCCCTTCAAGGCTCTGAGTTTTTATATCGGCTCGTATAGGAAAGGGGATTGAAAGAGCCGAAGTGCATTGTTGATTGAGACTCTCCAGCTTGGAGGCTTTTTTTAATTTTTCTATCCAGAAGGGAGTGCGCACTGCAAAACTGCGTAGATCAAAATTTTCCCAGTTATCATCGAGACGGGCTTTTATGTAGGCCAGTGGGAGCGCCACTCGGCTATCCACAATATCTCCAATTTCCTTGAGCATTTCCTGGGCCAGATCTTTGCGTTCCATGTCGATGGCGCAGTCGGCAGCCTGAAGTTTGGCCAAGGCAACATCCGAGCGAGGGGCCATGCCGCAGAGGTAACGAAGAGATTTCACAGCATCGGAGTAGGCTTGGGGATAGCGCTTAAGGGACTGCAAAATATAAGAGCGCTGGCGCAAGCAAAGGCCTACGATTTTTTCATTCTTCGTTTTTTTGGCCGCACGTTCTAAGCGGTTGAAGTCGGTGAGATCCGACTCATAGAATCCGTTGTTGCGGGCGTTGATGTTGCCGACTGAGGTGTTGAAATCAGAAAGAAGTTTGCGATCACCCAAATCCATTTGCGCAAAAAGCTTGGAAGCCTGTGCAAAGTCTTTAGCTCCTTCTTGAAAGCGACTTTGGGTAAAGCGTTGAAGTCCGCGGGTAAAGAAACCTTCGGCCATTAAAAAGGGATCTTCAGAATTTTCAGCATCGATAAAGCAGTCTTCGAGTTCGCGACTCATGTTTTTCATGGCCACACGAGTGATCACCATGGCCCGAAAAATTGCTAGGCGTTTTTCGCACCAGGCATAGGCTTGGCGAAGTCTTCGTAGATGCAGGGCTGCCATGTCTTCTCGGCCCTGTTCAATGAACTGCACCAATTCGAAATAGTCCTGACTAAGGTTTTCTAAGTTCTCCGCTCGTACGCTCATGAGGGTGGCTTTTAGCGGTAATAACGCAACGTGTCAACGTGGAAAGTTGTTTAGTTTCGCTATCTTCACCAGCTGGATCGCGGCCTTCGGTTATAACGCAATGAAATTATTCGAAAAATCCCGCTAAATCTTATCCCGTATTGCTCTTAATTTTAAAAGTTCCTTGGGGTTTTCCTCGGCCATTTTGGCCAAGCGCTCTTCAATTGTTTTGAGAACCCTTTCATCCACTGGAATCCAAGTTCGAATATTTTTATCCGTGATCTGCTCGCGGAGCTTCAGAGCGTTCTCGGCACCTACCTTAAGCTCTAAAAAGTTATTGGTGTCGCCAAGTTCAGAGCGTGGGTCCAAATTATAGGAGCCGACTCCAATGGAGATTTTGCGAGAGTCCAAACTATGAACCGCATAACCTTTCATATGAAGCGATGAGCCTTTTCCCAACTCAAAAATCTGGATCTTGTGATTCACAATCAAGTCCCGATACTTTTGATAGGCTAGAGTATTCACCATGGAGAGGTCGGTGCTCAGTCCAGAGTTAGTGTAAATACGAATCAAAACACCTCGGTCGGAAGCCTGCGTGAAGGCTTCATAGAGTTGGTTGAGTATCTTTCCTTCCTCCGATTTAAAATCATTATCAATATAGAAATAGGCATTCGCGAAATCTACTTCATCGCCAGCTTCTAAACTTTTTAAGAGGTCGATGTAGTGCTGCGTGATTCTTCGATCCACCGGACGCATGGGTGGGAGATTTTCTACGAGCTTTCCATCTGCTTGTGGGATGTTGATAGCAAGAGCAGATTCTTCAAAGGCCCCATAGTGGGCGGCTTTGCTAGCCTCTCGTTTTAATGTTTCAAGAGTCCAAGGATCGGGGAGTGCAGAAAATCCCAGTGGAATATATTCTAGTTTGACAGAGCGTGGGCTCTCCCAAAGTTTATTGAATCCCGCCAAGGCTTTGCCCGGATTTGATTTTTCACAAGCTTTTACATCCAAGTCTTCAAAGGGGTAGTGGCGCGCTTCGATGGTTAGTTTATCTGTGGGACTGAGAACAATCTCTCCACCTTTGATAAGTAGGTCATTTTTTCCAGCGTGATACTCATCCGATAAATTACGCCCTCCCATCTGGAAGCAGCGTCCATCAGCCAAAATAAGTTTGTGGTGGGTACGCTCTAAGAATGCATCTAAGCCTCCAAAGAGTTCTTTGACGGCCACACCCCGTTCCCGAAGTTCTTCCTTAAGGCGTGCCGCGAGGACAATGCTGGAGTGGCTGGTTTTGCCGTCGAAGAGAATCTTTGCTAAAATAGCAGCCATGGCGACCGATCTTCCTGCCTCGTCTTTAAACCGAGCTCTAGCCAGCCCTTCCCCAATAAGTTTTGCATTTTGCGCCATCAGTCCTTTAACTAACTTTTCGGGGTTCACATTCATTTTGATGAGATGCTGGATCCAATGCTGATCTGGCGCTCCATAACGTTTGATCTGGATGTTATTGGGGTAGCTTTTCTCTAGATATCGAAGCAAAGGAATTTGCGCCTCACTCATAAAGTAATCTACTAAAATACGAACTTTAAACTGGGCAGCCTGTGGTCCCATGGCCTCGATTTTTTGTCCTAATTCCAAAAAGAATTTGGAGCTGGTGGCGTCGTCATCAATGATAAAATAAGCCATGTCCAAAGTTTGGGTCGCCCCGAGGGCAAGCGCACTTTTTCCAAAAAAAGCATCCTTGTTATCGGTGTAAATTTTAATATCGCTGTAAGTGTCGTTGGTAGGGGCGCCTTGGGCAAATCCAACACTAAACAAAAATAAAGAGATTGAGAACTTTAGAAATTTCATAACACGCCCTTCTTTGAAACGAAGGTCACGCAGAAATGGATGCGGAGAGGAAACCTTCAGCTCGATCCATCTCGTTTGGCATCTGAGCTTCGATTTCTTCAAGCTGTGCGATATCCAAATTCAGAGCCTTTAAATAAGCCAAAGAATACTCAGGCTTAATACAGTCTCCAGATACGCCTAGCTCTAACCGTTTTGAGAGAACATTTCCCAAGGTGGCCACCATGATGGTGGGCTTCATATTGGGAAATATACTTTCCATCTCGGTGACGTCTCGGTGGTGATAGCGAATCGTTTTGCGGATCACAACAGGAAGTTGCCAGCGTTCAGCAAGCCTCTCCCCCAAAAGGGTGTGGCCCGGCAGGCCAAGCTCGGTTTCTGCTGTTAGGAAGCTCTTATTTTCGGCATTGGCCTTCTCAACTACGGCCTTTAAATCTTCTTTACTTACCTGGAAAAGGGCGATTTTTCCGACGTCGTGTAAGAGTCCGCAGGTAAAGCAGTCCTCGGGCCGAGGGAGGCGAATTTTTTTGGCAATAAGCTCGGCTGCGATGGCAGAGGCCAGCGAATGGCGCCAAAATTCTTGAACATTAAAGTAGGGGGTGGCGGCGAGTTCAAAGGCAGAAAAAACACTAGTGCCTAAGACAAGGACAGAAATGGTGTTGAACCCCAGAAATCCCAAGGCCCGGCCGACATCTGTGACTTCCGTGGAAAGATTGTAGAAACTGGAATTCACAAGGCGCAGCACTTTGGCCGTGAGCACCTGGTCGCGCTTCAGGACCTCGGCAATTTGGGTGGCTGAGGTTTTGGGATTGTTCACAAGTTCCATCACCTTCACCACAACGAGCGAGAGAGTCGGGATGTCTTGGAGGCGGTCCACTAAGGCGGGTACACTTTTGCTGCTCATGAGTGATGGACTTTAATGGTTAAAGCCCGCTTCATCAAAGTTTAACTTGAGGGCGATGCTGCGCTCCGGTGCAATGAGGCTTATGAAAAGCCTTGGGTTTAATTTACTTTTTGTGTTTTTGGGTATTTTTACTCTGGAATCGAAAAGCTTAGCGAGCACACCAACTCCTGAGGGGCAGGCTCTCGTGTCCTCTTGCACAAGTCAAAGCAGTAAGCCCAAGGCTCAAAAATTTGCAGAAAAATTTGATTTAGCTCACAACAAATATGACGAGATGAAAATAGTCTACGATCTTTCCCAGGAGAACTTAGCGGAAGCGGCTCTAAGAGCTCAGCAGGCCGCGGCCCGAGCTCAAAGCGAAAAAGCGAGCTTGAAATTGGGACAAGAGCTCACCAAGGGACGGCAGGGTCTGACCGGAGCCCAAGGCCAAACGGGTCTTTGTATTCGTTTGGCTGAAGAGGGCAAACAGGCGCTGGAGCTCGCACGACAATCTGTGATGGACATCCAACCTACCAAAGAAGAAAAGCAAAAGTGTAGTCCCAAGAAAAAAGATGCCATTCAAGCTCACTCTGATTTTGTTGAAGTGTTTAACGAACTCGCAAAAAAATGTGATGAGGATTTTAAAGGAGCTACTGCAGCCATTGACGACAATGGTGAAGCAAGCAAAACCAATGATGCCATGGTGAATTCTGAGGAAGTGACTCAAAAGCCTGCCAAAGATGCTGGGGGGCAAGAAGTGGCAGATCGTGGAGAAGGAAAGTCTCCAGGGGAAAGTGCTGGTAGCGAGCGTCCCTATACTCCTCCCGAGCGTGAACCCGCAGCTGCCCATGAGGAAGACAAGGCGGCTACTCCAGCCCCCGCAGCGGCTCCTTCTCCTCAGTCGCCGCAAAGTGGGTCTGGTGAGGGCTCTGGAGAAGGGGAAAGTGGCAATGAGAGTGAAAAGACTCCTGAGCCTGAGAAGGCTGAAGAAGCCACGCCGATTGAGCTTCCAAAGGTTCCCGAGAACTCTGTTGGAAATCCGACTTGTGACAGCGCTAGAACCGTACTTGCCAACGCCCAGGCGGCTTTGGCTCAAGCACAACAGGGCGGCGATAAAATAGCAATTGAAACGGCACAGAATAGTGTCAACGATAAGTTCCGCCTTATGGTGGATGCTTGTGGAACTTCCTCATCAGCTGATGGAGGGACAGATTCTACCGTTCAGGCCACCGGTCCGGCGACGAGCGCGCAGTAAAACTGTGCGCTCTGTTCTACTTACCGCATTGTAAATTAACTCAATCCTCACATTTGCCTCACCGTATCTTAATGGGACTTCGCTTGGGCTATTCTTTAAAATAGAAGAATGGCTAGACGCTTTGTTTCTATTTTTCTTCTTTTAATTTTTGTAGGGCTTAAACCTTTGCAGGCCCAAGAAGAAGTAGCTAACGCAGCTTCAGAAGTTGCTGACGCCGTTGCTCCATTGGCGGCCCCTCCGCCCGTTCGGCCTAGCCCTCAGTGTAAGCAGCTTTCTAAAGCTAAATGTCAGGAGTCGTTGTTAGACTCTTGTGCTCAGGAAATTACAGCAAATACAGATTTAGTAAAAGGGTGGAAGGAATATGCTCCTTCTCTAAGTAGTGATGTGCCTGCGGCCATTCGCTCCAATATGAAAGTAAGTGCAGAATTACAAAAGGTGGCCAACCAGAATGCCGGAAAGATGCGAGCTTCAATTGCGGCTTGGCAAAAATGCGTGACTTACGCCGGGGTGGTTAAGGGTGATATCGAAAAACTCGATGCCGATTTGCAGCAAATGCCAGACAATGACCCTAAAAGTAAGCAGACCTGTGAACAAAGAAAACCTCAACTTCGAACTCTAGCTTCCGAACAGTCGCAGTTATTAGACGGTTACATCGCCGCTTGTTCCGGAGAAAGTAAAGCTATGAGCGGCTCCTACGCTGCGAATACCACGGTCGGCAAACTAGGCGCAGCCGTAAGCGCCAATAAAGGTATGCTCGGCGGTATCGGAGCATTGGCTGGGGCAGGAATGGGCATTGCCGCCGCAATGAAAGGCGGCGATGAAGAAAAGCCCGAAGAGAAAAAAGAAAAAGAAGATGACGACGAAGACGAAGAAGACGCCGAAGTTCCCAAAACCGACCTCTCCCAATATTGCTCGGGTGCAAACTTAGCTTGGAATGGCACCGAGTGCGCCGTCTCCTACGCCAACGATAAAGTGGCTGACAACTCTGTAGCCCCCAATGGTAAGGAAGAAGAAAGCGATGCTCCCAAAGAGGCCTCTGTGGTAACCGCAAACTCCTCAACCGCGGTCACTCCCGTCGAAGAAGCCAAGACCGAAGTTGCCGCGGCTGAAGAACCTATAAGTGATCTCACGGGTACCGATATCAAAGTTGCCGAAGGTGTGGGTTCGGGTACCGCAACGGCGGGTGAAGTGAAGGCTTTAGCTGGCACGAGCTCAGCCTCCAGTGAATCTACTACCTTTGAAAGCACTTCCTCGGAAGGCCCTCGGCGCAAAAGCGGTGCCTCTGAGGCGGCCGCTGTGACCGGACAGAATTTTATTGATACCGATCCTTCTCGAAGTCCTCGAGGTCGCAAATCTCCGGTTGTGATGGCCGACACCACGGCTGCGGTTCAGCGCCGTGTAGCTTCTAACGGAAATCCTGTTCCGCTTAAAATTAATTGCAATCTTCCCGACGAGCGCTCAAAGCATGCAGATTATTGTGCGGCCTTTGATAAGCGCAAGACAGAGCGAAAAAATTCGGTCTTAAATGAAGTGAATCGCTTTCGGCGTTAGGTCCAGTCGGTGGGAAATTCTCGAGGCTCGTGTTCGGGAAACTGAACTTTCAAAAATCGTTTATCTAATCCGTGGCGAAAAACTCGGTGAGTGACATCCACGTCACGGGCGCAGTATTCCGCCAGAAGGTCCATTTTGCCTTCTTTAAACCATTGGATGGCCATGAGGCCGTCGGCTGATTTGCCTTCGTTCAGAGTGCCTTGGGCGACATATTCTAGTTTTACAAATCGACGTCCGAGTCCGCGTTCGACCTCGTCCATTAAATCAAAAATTTCTAGGTCTTCTAGGTTCAGTCCGTAGCCCACGAGTACCGGCAAATCGAAGCGTCGGATATTGTAGCCCACGACTAAACGCTCGCGTAGGAGTCGTATCAGTTGGGGCAAGTCTTGCTCGAAAAAAGTGAGCATTTTTTGGGTCCGCGAATCATAGGCGCAGGCCACGCTCACTCCTAAGCGGGCCAAGGCTTGGAGGTCTCCCCCTCCAGGGGCGAGGTCTTTGGTTTCGATGTCGAAGACTAAATAGTCGCGGTATCGATCAAAAATTGAAGCAGGGGCTAGGTCTCGGGAGAGGGGCAGGCAAAAGTCGTGTTCCCAAAAAGAGGGACGTAGTTTGGATGATGGCATTGAGGTCTTTGGACTAAAGCCAAATGCCCGGGCACTCAAGGTGATCTCGGGGGGCCGGGCTGACGCAGGGCGCCCTTACCTAAGGAGGGGATTGTGGTGTATACAAATCGGATGAGTGTGAAATCTGGTTTTGCCCCTCTTCCCGAGTATTCTGTAGGTCAAAATAAGTTCCCCACGGCGGGCCGTGGCCGTATGTGGAAGGAAGTGCCTGAAGATCTTTGGAATAGTTGGATTTGGCAGCAACAAAACCGAGTTCGAACCATGGAAAAGCTTCATGGAGTGATCGATGTTCAGCCCGATGAAGAGCTGGCTTTCGATAAATCCTCTGAAATTTTCAATATGGCGATCACTCCTTACTATGCCGCGCTGATGGATCCGGCCGACCCCAACTGCCCCATTCGACTTCAGAGCGTGCCCAAGATGGGTGAGTTAGAAATTCAGCCCGAAGAGATGGAAGATCCTTTGGCCGAAGAGCTCAATATGCCGGTCCCGGGTATCACTCATCGCTATCCAGACCGTGTGCTTTTTTACACCACTCATCACTGTCCGGTTTATTGCCGTCATTGCACTCGCAAACGAAAAGTGGCTGACCCGGGTTCAGCGGCTCAAAAAGAGCAGCTCGAAAAGGGCTTGGAATATATTCGTAAAACACCCTCCATTCGGGATGTGGTTATTTCGGGGGGCGATCCTCTCTCAAACTCTGATGAGCGCTTAGATTACATCATGGGTTCTTTGCGGAAGATCCCTCACGTGGAAGTTTTCCGTTTGGGAACTCGCAATTTGGTCACTCTCCCTCACCGAATTACCGATGATTTTGTAGCTATGGTTAAAAAGCACAATCCTCTTTATGTGCATACTCACTTTAATCATCCTAAAGAATGCACATCGGAAGCTTTTGAAGCATGTCGAAAAATTGCGGATGCCGGAATTCCTATCAACAACCAGATGGTTTTGATGAAGGGAATTAACGAAGATCCTCAAGTCGTTAAGCGCTTAAATCACTTATTGCTGATGATGCGAGTGCGACCCTATTATATTTTTCAATGTGATATGTCGCAGGGAATTTCTCACTTCCGTACTTCTGTAGATGTTGGCATTAATATTATTGAACATCTGCGAGGCCACACTTCGGGTATGGCTGTGCCTCACTTTGTGGTGGATGCCCCGGGTGGAGGTGGAAAAATCCCACTTCTGCCGAACTATTTGCTATCAAAAGACAGCGAAAAAGTCGTTTTGCGCAATTACGCGCATAAAGAATATATTTACCCGCAGCCCAAAGACAAATAAGACCCCCTCATGCCATTTAGAAAATTAGGCCTCGGAGTGGGACGCTTTCCTGTGGGAAAGTGGAACGCCATCACGGATGTGCCCGGAGTGCGGGTGGGGCATTTTACGAAAATATTAGGGGAAGACTGCCGCAGCGGAGTGACGGCCATTGTTCCCGCAGAGAATATTTTTCAGCGTAAATTGCCAGCAGCTGCCTTTGTTTTAAATGGGGCAGGTGAGTGCACAGGTTTGCTGCAAATTATGGAGTGGGGACGCATGGAGTCCCCGATTTTGCTCACCAACAGTTCCTCGGTAGGTCTTGGGCATGCGGCTTTGCTCAAGTGGCTGCGCACAAAAAATCCTTCGTTGGCTTCTGGAGATGAGGTTGTGATTCCGGTGGTAGCCGAATGCGATGATTCTTTTTTGCACAATTCAAACCATGAATCTTTTGCGGCTGAAGATGTGCGGAATCTATTGAACTCTGTGAGCACGGGTGCCGTTGAACAAGGCAATGTGGGTGGTGGAACGGGGATGATATGCTGTGATTTTAAGGCGGGGATTGGATCTTCGTCTCGCAAGATGGAGCTCAATCAAAATTCTGGGCATCTTGGGGTCCTGCTGCAAAATAATTTTGGGGTTCAAAGGGATTTGCGCATTTTAGGGCGCCCTATTGGGGTTGAACTTGGCGAATATTTCAAACGCGAGAAAATCCCCCGCGATTTACGCGAAAAAAATGCGGGATCCCTTATTTGTGTGGTCGCAACTGACTTGCCTTTGGGAGTTAAAGATCTTGAGCGATTGGCTAAACGTGCGGCCTTAGGAGTGGGTCGGACGGGTTCGATTGCCGCACACAATTCCGGAGAGTTTTTCATCGCCTTTTCAACAGCGGCGAGTGCGACTCCTACAAATTTTTCTGAAGATGATTTGGATGCTTTGTTTGAAGCGGTGATCGAATGCACGGAAGAAGCTGTTTACAACTCTTTGGTGGCTGCAGAAGATATGAGTGGGAGGAATGCCCGCGAGGTGCGAGCCGTACCAAAGAATGAGCTGAGTCGTTTGCTGGCCGGCGCCGGCAGGGGATGATCTCATCCTAAGAACGCGACTAGTCGCCCCCTCACACCACAAGTTTTTCACTTTCCTCAATCAAGACCTGCCGGCGCAGGCCAGAGTTCCATAGGCGTGCGGCCAATTGCCAAATCTCGTGTAGCTGACTTTGAGATTGGTCGATGATCTTTCCTAAGCTTCCATAGCGAAAGGTATTCCAGACAGCTTGAATTTCGCGGCGAAGTCTTCGGGGTACAATCAACCAGCTAAGGCCGCTCGAGATGCCAATCAGTAGCAAGCCAATCAGGGCGGTGCCATCTGTGTAAAATATCATCGCCAGCGTAAGGAGCGCCAGCCAGGCTGGGTATAAAATGGTGGCCGCGACCAAATGGTAAGTGGAAATCACGTCCCGGTTTTGCTTGGCCCCTTTGATAGTCACCATGCGCACAAGTTTTGTAGGCACCCACCAAATAAGTTGGCCCAAGAGAACCGGTACGAACCAAAAAACGACCCGAGTAAATAGGGTCGACATCAAAAGTTGTTTGCCGCGGGTGGGGCGCTTGAACAATTCGGAAGCCTGCAAGGTATTGGCCTCGAGTCTTTTATGAAGGTTAGTCACTAATCCTCTTAGTTTTTTCCATTCCGCGGCATTGTCTTCTTGGGTCTTCTCCATAATTCTCTTCCACTTGAGCAACTGATTGTGCCGATCCAGTAATCCCGTGCTGGGCGATGCCGCGTGCCACAGTTCGCTAAGTCTCTCCAAGAAAAGTCGATCTTCCCAAGTGGCAAAGTTTAGTGTGATGTCTTGGAGGTAGTCTTCCATTTCACCACGAAGTTTGGCGACGGCAGTTTCGGGGTCACTTCGATAGTCCTCTTGATATTTTTGTACGGAGCGAGCAGGGTGGTAGTGGATGAGCACGCGGCTCCCGGGTCGATCTTTTTCTTCAAAATCGAGGCTGATAGGAAGCCACTTTAGACCCAAGCGAAAGTCGTGTTTCGCTTCCGTTTGGAGAAGCATGCGTGCGGCTCCACTTCGCAGCTTTTGCAAAAAAGAAATGTCATGGCTTTTGCCTTCGGGGAAAATGAGGGCTGATTCGCCAGATTCAAAAACTTCCGCCACTCGTCCAAACATCATTTCATGCCGACTTTTCCCAAGCTTGGCCTCTTCCTCAGGACTTAGGTCTTGCTTGCGGTAAACGGGAATCATGCCCAAGCGGCTCGCAAAAAATCCAATCACCGGGTTGTGCCACAAAGTGTGTTTGATGAGAGTGCGAATTGTTTGCTTGTTGGTGGCGATAATTAAAATGCCATCCACCAGGCCGGTTTGGTGGTTGGCGATGAGGAGAGTCCGCCCCAGACGTGGAAAAAAGTTTTTCCCATAAACTTCAATGGATCGATAGTAGAGCTGAAGGCAGACTCGAATAAATAAACGTGCGAAACGATAATCCCAGGGAGATTTTGGTGGCATCTTTTAATTATACAGGGACTTTTAGATTCGGGAGCCCTTTGAGCCAATGTCTTGGCCAAAAATCTGGGAGGGGTGCTCTGAGGCGAAGTTCTTCTCCACTGAGGGGGTGGCAAAACGAGAGCTCAAGGGCGTGAAGAGCCATGGTCACACCAAAGGGGTCCTTTCGACCATAAAGCGAATCGCCCAAAATAGGGTGATGCTTGCTTTGGCAGTGCAGACGAATTTGGTGGGTTCTTCCTGTTTTGGGCTTTACTTCCAAAAGGGTTTTGTTGCCGTTACTAGCCAGCACCTGAAAATCTGTGGATGCCGCTTCAGAGACGGAACCCCTAAGGGCATTGCACCATTTTCCGCCCGCAGCTTTTACAATAAACGATTCCACATTAGACCACTCGCTCAGCCAACGACCATCCACCACCGCCCAATAAGTTTTTTGCATTTTTCGATCCCGAAAGGCATCGGTAATGGGTCGGTTTACAGTGGGGTCTTTTCCAAAAAGCACCACCCCAGTTGTTTCTAAATCCAGGCGGTGAAAGAGTACCAATGGCAGTCCGACTTGCCTTTCCACGATTCCCTGTAGGTGGGGTCGAGCCTTATCGACGGTTTCATGCACAGGTAATGAGGTGGGCTTATTTACGGCTACTAAGCTCGCGTCTTCATAAAGGATTGGGATCAACACCCCCAGGCTTTAAATCGCTTTTCCCAATACTGTCTAATTTTTAGACATTCGGGACCTTAGGCGACGAGATTTCTGGGGCCTTTTTATAGGGGTCAAATATTTGGGCCCCTCAGGGCTTAACCTTTAGGTACATCCTTTGCATTCTAAAGAAGTACTATGGAACGGGCGTTTAAAAAGGCGTTATATGCTGCTTTGGGGATTAGTAGCTGTATTTTTGCCCAAAATCGCCCCAAATTGCGCCCCACAGGCCAGGTTCTTCAGTATTCTCAGGCCGAATATGCCACCCTAAATACAGGCTTAAGTAACCAGAATTATTCGCCTATTCCACTGCTGGAGGAGGATTTGGATTCTGTGCAAACCGCTACGGGGAGATCTTACGCGGTAGAAATCGTGCATGTGTCCGACACTTCGGTACCTAGCCTGGCCGCCGATCTTAACAACAGCTTGATGTCGACTGAACTTGTCGCTCAGCTTGAGGGTGAGTATCGCCGAGAACTTCGCGACTATTACACGAATTATAATTTTTACCTCAGCCGACGCGACACCCGGGGTGCTCGTCCTTATGGGATGAGTTCCGAGCAAGACGCGGCCTTTCGCCACCGCATGGCCAAACGAAGCTCAAAATATATGCTGATGAAGGGCATTCCTAATTTCTTAAAATCTCGTCCCGATACCCGAGACATGGGAACTGCAGCCGACAACGCCGTAGCCTTCGCCGAAAAGGCGGCCACCTTTCAACTCTCGACTAAGTCAGGTTGGAGCTACAATGGCGGCTTTAATCCCCTCGAGTGGAAAACCTTTGTGCGGATGAACAATGATCTTTGGAGCGTGGACTGCGTGAGTAGCATTCAAACTCAAAATCGGCCCTACCCTTGGTCTAAAACAAATCCACTAAGAGTGGCGCTGGGTCGCCAAATGGGCACCTACCGCGTGGAAGCGCGCTACCAAGTCTGGGCCAAATATTCTGAATTGGCTATGGACCATGCTTTTTAGGTGTGAAGTTCACGCTAAGCGGAAAAGCTTTTAGTTCGCCTCTTCGGTTTTTAAACAAAGCTTCGAAATAATTTTCACCCTCTTCTAGCTCCACATACTCTGTGGAAGCGATATCACTAGGGTTATGGCTTTTTAAAATTCCTACGGACTGACCCTGAGACTTTTTTTGCTGTCGGAGCTCAATCAAGGTCCACGCAGAAGGGAGGATGCGGACCGAAGCCGGTCCTCGGATAGGCGTGTGAGTCGAAGAGGTCAGGGTTTCCTTTGTGGGTACCTCAAAGCGCAACTGCCGATTGGACACCTCAATGCGGGGACGGATCCCAGCAGAGAATTCTTCAAAGGCGGGCAGGGCAACGCTGCTGCTACTTATATTCATATAGTGTCGAATCTTTTTGCTAACTGAGGCGGGACTGCGAATGGATTTTTTGCCAGCCACTTCCAGGCTCTTGTCAAAATTTCCCTTGCGATCCATTTTAAAAAGCACGGGCGACAGCATGGCCGTCGCCAGAGCTATCGTTTGCACGGGAATCCAAAGAGCGTCAAAACTTCGCCTCACCCAAGACTTATCGGACGCCAGCGTCAAAATATTGAACGAGTCGGCGCCTGGCGCTTTTTCATGTGGGCAGCGCGTTATTTTGCTTCCGGCAATGGAAGGAAATTCAATGCCCCGAGAATTTTACTTAACTAAAGATCTCCACCATTTATCCCGATAGTTAAACATGAGATCCGTCTTGCCCTATCTCTGCATAGTCTCCATCCTGAGTGCCTGCGGTGAGTCCGTGGGACTAAAAAATCTAAAACCGGCCAATCCCTTTGCTTCCAAAAATGCGAATGATGGCGATGATGATGTTGGGGATGAGGCCTCAGCTCCTGAGCTTGATAACCTTTATACTCCTCGAGATTACGACAATTCCACCCTCCTTAAGGAACGCGAAAAGTCTGTTCAAAGTAAAGACTGGGTAGAGGCCGATAAAAACACTGTAAAACCCACGCCCAACCTGAATTTTCCAAAAGTGAGTGGAGCCTGCGCGAAGACCCCCGTGAATGTTCGCAATCTCTTTCTAATGCTGGCCAAAGATATGGCTAAGACCGACCCCGTCGACCAAGTCGTTGCAAGAGTGGCAAAAATGATTGGCATGACTCGAGAAGAAAGTTTCTGGAATTATTCATCCATCACTTTGCATTCCACAAAGCGCAAGGAACATCTGGAGAATCGTTTAAAAAACTTTGTTCGTAAAAAGGCTCCAGATGGATCTGTTAGTATGCTGGCTTCTGTAGACGACTTCCTTAATGGCTTAAAAGACGGGCGTTTAAAAAGTAAATTGAATCGCGAGACTAACTTCGGTTTGCTTCAGATCTCGGCCAATCAGTTTGTGCGTTCTTATGTCCAAGAAACTCTCAACGAAATTCATGCTCAAGCGGCCGAGCAACAGGAAATCAAACTGCGCCTCAAAGCCTTTCAAAATTGGTGCTCCGTAAAAACCGGCTATCACGATTACCAAGAGAATGAGGAAGCTTATATTGATCTCATTAAAAATTTAGATGACAGGGCTTGGTCGGCTCGAAAGATCTCCAAAAACACGAGGGTAGCAGGATCGCTCCTAGCCCTCTGCCCCTACTTCAACATGCGCATGGGCTATATCATCATGCAGACTTCGGGATATGATTCGGCTTCCGACTCGACCAAGCTTTTATACTTTGGCACCCGCAGTGCCACGCCAGAGTGCGTACTGGAGATTAAAGAATTTCTCGAGCCCGCTGAAATCGTGGCGAAGGCAAAAAAAGACCCCGATGGAGGGAGGGTTCCATCGGGGCTCAAACGAACGAAGAGGGCGCTAATAAAACACTAAGGCCTTAGCTCAGTCCCAGCTTAGGGCTCCACCAGTTTGATACTCTGTAACTCGCGTTTCAAAGAAATTCTTCTCTTTGCGCAAATCCAAAATCTCACTCATCCAGGGGAAAGGGTTCTCCGAATTAAAGATCCGGGGGAGACCGATCTTCTCTAAGCGGCGATCCGCAATGTACTGGACGTACTCGGTGAACATTTCCGAGTTAAGACCCAAAATTCCATTTGGTAAACAATCCTTGGCATAGAGAATCTCCAAGTGCACAGCTTCCCGTACATTTTGCACGACTTTTTCTTTAAACTCTTTGGTCCAAATGTCGGGGTTCTCGAGTTTGATTTGGTTGATCACGTCAATTCCAAAGTTCATGTGCTTGGTTTCGTCGCGCAGTATGTATTGAAACTGCTCGCCTGTGCCCACCATTTGGTTGCGGCGTTGGAAAGACAGCATCATTACAAATCCAGAGTAAAAGAAAATCCCTTCCATGATCACATAAAACCCGATGAGGTTATCGAGGAAGGTTTGGCGGCCCTTAAAAGTTTCGGTCTCAAAATTGGGATCTAGAATGTCGCGAGTCAGTTGGATCTCGAAAGCATCTTTATTGTGAATGCTCACGATTTCACGGTACATGTTGAAGACTTCGCCTTCATCTAAGCCTAAAGACTCCACCACATATTGGTAAGCGTGGGTGTGCAGCGCCTCTTCAAAGCCTTGGCGCAGCAGGTATTGGCGGCACTCAGGATTGGTCAGGTGTTTGTAGATGGCCAAAACAATATTGTTGGCCACCAGAGAATCTGCCGTAGAAAAAAAGCCCATATTGCGTTTGATCACTCGGCGCTCGTCTTCTGTTAGGATATTCGATTTCCAAAGTTCAATATCGCGGGCCATCGGAACTTCTTGGGGCATCCAATGGTTCGCGCAACCGTCTAGGTAGGCTTGCCATGCCCACTGGTATTTGATCGGCACCAGTTGATTTAAATCGGCGCGGCAGTTAATGATTTTTTTCTCATCAACCTGTATTCGGCTCGTGCCTTTGGGGTCGAAAAGAACTTGTTGGGTGGCGAGAAGTACTCCGGAATTTTCCATGATGTCGTCTTTCTTTCTTTTATATACTTTTTATTTATTCACTTATTGGCAGGCTTCGCAATCGGGTTCGGTGATCGAGCAGAACTTGGGTTCGTAGTCTTTCGGTGCTGAGGCTTCGGCCTGGACCGGAGCCACAGGAGCCACGTTATTGTGTTCCCGAGTTGTGATCGTGGACTTTTCCGTTGCGGTAGCCCCTAGTGAGCGCAAGTAATAGGTGGTCTTAAGTCCCTTGCGCCAAGCCAGACGGTACATGTCGTCGAGCTTTTTGCCGCTAGGTTGGGCCATATAAAGGTTGAGGCTCTGACCCATATCGATCCATTTTTGGCGACGGCTGGCCGCTTCAATAAGCCACTTGGGTTCGACATCAAAAGAAGTTCGATAAAGTTCTTTAAGGTCGGCAGGAATACGGTCGAGTTTAGTCAAATCACCGTCGAGCTTCTTAAGGTCGTTAATCATTTCCTCGTCCCATAGGCCGCGTTGTTTTAGGTCGGCCACAAGGTAGGGATTCACAATAGTAAACTCACCACTCATATTGCTCTTAACAAATAGGTTCTTGTAAGTGGGTTCGATACTTTGAGAAACGCCGGCGATGTTTGAGATCGTGGCCGTCGGAGCAATGGCCATGCAGTTGGAATTGCGCATGCCTTGCTTTTTGATTTTCTCTCGCAGCGGTGCCCAATCAAGTTTCATGCTTCGGTCCTGATCGATTTTTTGGCCTCGATTTTTCTCCAGCAAGTCGATGGAATCGATGGGAAGAATTCCCTGGTCCCAAAGTGAACCCTTATAAGAGGAGTAAGTCCCGCGTTCGGCTGCCAAATCAGAGGAGGCTTCAATGGCCGCGTAGGAGATGATCTCCATGCTTTCGTCGGCGAAGGCCATCGCCGCATCGCTGCTATAAGGCAGTCGCATCTCGTACAAAGCGTCTTGGAATCCCATGATGCCCATCCCTACGGGACGGTGGCGCAAGTTAGAATTTTTACCTTGTTCAACAGGGTAAAGGTTTTGATCGATGACGTTGTCTAGCATGCGCATAGCCACGCGGGCGGTGTGGCGAAGTTTCTCATGATCTAAACCTTTGCCGCGAATTACATGGGCCGCCAAGTTAATGGAGCCCAAGTTGCAAACGGCCACTTCGTCTTTGCTTGTATTTAGCAAAATCTCTGTGCAAAGATTTGAGGAGTGTACAACACCAGCGTGTTGTTGAGGTGAGCGCAGGTTGGAGGGATCCTTGAAGGTGATCCAGGGGTGACCCGTTTCAAACAACATGGTGAGCATCTTGCGCCACAGATCAAGAGCGGGGAGCTTTTTGAAATTCTTGATTTTCCCAGCTGCAGCCATTTGCTCGTACTCATTGTAACGAGTTTCAAAAGCTGCTCCGATGAGGTCATGCAAGTCGGGAGTTTCTTCGGGCGAGAAGAGTGTCCAGTCCCCGCGGGTGTCGAGTCTCTTCATGAATAAATCGGGGATCCAGTTGGCCGTGTTCATGTCGTGAGTACGGCGTCGGTCGTCACCCGTATTTTTGCGAAGTTCTAAGTATTCTTCAATGTCGATGTGCCATGTTTCAAGATACGAACACACGGCACCTTTACGCTTGCCTCCTTGGTTCACAGCAATGGCCGTGTCGTTGGCCACTTTTAAGAAAGGAATCACGCCTTGGGACTGTCCGTTGGTGCCTTTGATGTAAGAGCCTAGGCCGCGCACCGGAGTCCAATCGTTACCGAGGCCGCCCGAGAACTTAGAGAGCATGGCATTGTCCCGAAGGGCTGAGTAAATTCCATAAAGGTCGTCGGGAACTGTCGTCAAAAAGCACGAAGAAAGTTGCGGATAAGGGGTGCCTGCATTGAAGAGAGTGGGGGTGGACGAGACATAATCGAAGCTGGACAGCACGCGATAGAATTCTTCGGCGCGCTTCGTGCGTTCTGTATTGTCTTTTTCCATAAGGGCTAAGCCCATCGCCACACGCATCCAGAAAATTTGTGGAAGTTCAATGCGCTGACCCTCCAAGTGAATGAAGTAGCGATCGTACAATGTTTGCAAACCTAAGAAAGTAAACTGTTCATCAAAAAGCGGTTCCAAGACAGCCGCTAGTCTTTCGATGTCAAAATCAGTGGCCAAGCGAGGGTCCAGTCGTCCTGCTTCAATCCCTTTTGCGAGGTAACGGGGTAGGTAAGCCTTATAAGCTTCCGCCCGAGAAGAAAGGTCTATGTTTTGTCCTAAAACTTCCTCAAAGAGTTGCTGGAGCAAGAGTCGAGCTGTGACGTAGGAATAGGCGGGCTCGCGTTCAATAAGTCCGCGCGCACCCATAATAGCGGCCTGGGTGATTTTTTCTTGGGGCATACCTTCAAAAAGGTTCTTGCTCGTTTCTTTGAAGATGATGTCGGGGGAGACCACATCTTCAAAACCACGGCAGGCTTCCACAATCATTTTGCGCAGAGCTGCCTCATCGAAGGCCACTCTTTGGCCATTTTTGGTGCTCACACTGAGTGAAGAGCCTTTTGCAGCTTCTGCTTTTTCGGGAACAAGAGAAAAACTTTCCATAAAATCCTTTTTTGCCTTTGGTCCCCTGTCCTTCGACAGACGACACTTTATTCACTTTGTTTGTTGCCCGTAGGCTGTTTTTTTAAGGCCAAAACAGCCCCGCCGTTCCCCAACGGCATGTCGGTATTTTTAGGATGCCACCACTAATAGACATCTGCAATACCATATGTGGCCATATATGGTATTTTTTTAGCCTAACCCTCGTCTGAAGAAAATTTCTAAGGATTTTGAAGACCTAGGTCCATAACCCTCTGAGTTGGCCTGCTGAGCTGCTGCTCAGGGTCACTATTAGAGGGCCCCTAGGAATGGAGGCGGCACCCAGATTTGAACTGGGGGTGAAGCTTTTGCAGAGCCTTGCCTTACCACTTGGCTATGCCGCCCTATCGTACCGAGAACCAGGCCGGCGCTCGAAATTAACTCCTAAAGGTCCCACCCGCAATAAGTTTTCAAAACAAATCTTTGAATATTTTCATGGCCCGAATGGGTGTCAGTGGGGAGGGCTGAAATGCGCTATGGCTGCTATAAGAGGCCCAGATTGACCTCATGCGTCAAAACGAGCTAAGGACCGTCCCTAGCTATGCGAATTCCCATGAAGTTAGCCTCCATTTTAATCTTCGGATTTTTTCTCCTTACAACTCGAAGTGAGGGGGCGCTTATCCCCCTACCATGTTCGCAAAACTTTCCGGAAGATGGCAGCTTCCACGGCAATCCCCTTTACCCACTCATTCCGCGACTCACTCGAGTGAGTGCGGAGTGGGGCTGGCGCAAAACGAAAAATGCGCCGACCCCTCGTTTAGGTGAGATTCGAGACAGTGAATTTATTCACGAGATCGGCTTAATTCAAATCGGTAAAAGTGAGTTGTTGAATAAGGTCATTAGCGCCTTGCAGAGTGAAAATTTGCAGGGGCAATTGATGCTTCTTGATTCGGGTCAAAATCAGACTCTTCAAGCGGGTGCTCGTTTTAGGGATTTTAGTATCTTTTATCTTGATGCTCACGGCCGCCCTCGAATCGGTTTGGATTACCGACAGCCCGAATCTGATGTTTTATACGCCTTGCGACTTTTTTCGGCTTGGAAGCGAAAATACGAGCAGCGATTAGAGAATAGACAAGAGAAATTTTTAGCAAGTGTTGCCGCCTTTGAAGATTTGAGTCGCAGTCCTGAAGAGTTGCTTCAGCTCGATCACAAAGCGGTGCAAGACGTTCTTATGGCTCGAAGGCTCCGAGCTCCTGAGCATCTCTCGCAAATACGCCAACTCGACCGGCATCCCTATCTTTTAGTTCTGAATCACTACTTTATGGACTGGCAGTTTAAACAAGGTGCCAACTGGGTTTCGACGGAGATTGATGAAATTGTGCGGGAGTATTTTAAGATGCAAGCAGAGGAGTTTTTTGGCGACATTGAAAGTGGGGATTTGTCCGATATAAAAATGGAGGTCCCTACCTTTGCTCGTGGACTTCCTTTCACTGAAATGCACCGAGACTTTTGGGGCGCACAGGGACGTCGAGCCCTTGTGGATTTTGCGGAGCTTCGCCCGATCTTTGACTTCAGTCCCTATTTTCGAAGTCAGTGGCTAGGTCATTACGGAAGGCTTTTGGAGACAAAAGTTTCCCCGATCATCGAATGATTTCAAAGTTTCTCTCTCTTATTTTGATGCAGGTCTTAGTTTCCACAGCCTTTGCTGCGGAGATCCCTGCAGAATTTATCGATGGGCACTCACCTCGGGCTCTGATTCATAATTGTGCCACTTGGTTTAGTGAGACTCTTGCCAATGCTCGAGGCGGCTACCACGGCAACCCTGTTGAGGTGATTCAAACCCGAATCAATCGATGGAATTTAGGATTTTTCTCAAATACTGTTGAAAAGGGTGAGGACGGCACACTTGTTTTTGATTGGGCTGTTTTAAATCACGGAGAAAATCGGGACATCAATGCCATTATAGACGAACTGGAAGCCCTGGAACCGATGGGAGTGATTGTTCTGAGGGACACCGTGAGGGGTCGGTCTCGAATCTGGGGCGGTATCTTTCTTTTAAGCTCGACGGGATCTCCCATCTTGGCGGTTGACCGCCACAGCCCAATTTTTCTTCTCTTCCATGAATTTAAACATTTTAGGCGATGGATCTATCGACGAAATCTTCTTCTTGCCCAAGGTCTAAAATTAGAAGACGCCGGTCGCCGTGCCTTTCTCGCCCCCTTCGCCACCCCGGCCCTTTTTTACGCCGAAGAAGTTGCAGCAGTCCGCTCTGAAATGATGGCTTTGAAAAAATATGACAAGGAAATTTCGAACGATTTTTTTACTATGGAGAGTTATCCTGCATACAGAACCCTTTCTGCCTATTATTCAGGGAAATTGTGGGATCAGCAAACTCCCTCTCAAGCCTACCAAAGTCGAAATGAGATTCTGCAGATCCTTAGGGAATTTTTGAAGGTCGAGGGGGCCAGGTTCAGGGAATTTTTAAATCCTGCAGCTCTGGGGAGTTTTGCCGAGCGCTTTCGAAAATTTTACCGTATTGAGGGGCTTTACCGAGAGTCTGAGGTCTTTCGAGAGGATTTTGATCGGTTGGCCGGGGGAATTTTTTAAGCCCTTGAATTAAACTCCGCCACCCCTATAGAGTTCGGCACTAAAGTCCATGCGAAGTTTGTTACAGGCTTTGTCCTGGCCTATGAAATGTGTCTTTAGAAATTTATTCCAGGTTATTGTTTCACGTTTTCCAAAGTTCTTTTCGTAACTGTCAATGAGATGCTGTGTTAATTCTCTTAGTAGGGTGCCTTGGTCTATTTGATGGATCTCGGGGGCGGTCATGGGGCTCCAATTTTTCTTTCGATCGCCTTCGCTGGGATCACTTCCGGCCATCATGATGCGATGAAAAAATGCGTTTGCCGTTTCCTTATCAGAATTGAGAAGGAGGTATTGTTGGGGTCCGCGGATCTGACTCAGGCGAAGCAAGGCTTCCGAGGTGGCTACTTTTTTATAAAGTTTTTGTTTGCCGAAGAGTTTATCCATTTGCTGATAGCAGGCAATCAGCTTAATTCTGAAGTCTAAGGGCAGGCTTTGCTGGGCCTTGATGCTTCGTTGTTCTTCATCCTTCTTGTGGATAATGTCGCTCGAGCTCTCTTCAAGAACAAATTCTTCCGCTTGGATTTGTGAAGCTAATAAATGTGAACATACGAAAAAGAATGAAATAAGACGCATCAAAGGACCTCCGTCTCTTATTATGACCTATGTTGTTATCTAGTTCTACCTATAAAATATCAATAATATCAAATAGATGCGACTGCGTTTTTCCGTAAGGAAAACAAAGTTAAGCAAGGGCCCTTGCCTTTCCCAAATCCCACCCCAAACTCCCTCACAATTGCCTGGGCACAGCCTGTAAAAAAGACTATTTGCAGGGGCCTAAGCAAAGATAACGAGGAGTTAAGCGGTCTGTGATTTACGAATACAAATGCTCTGATTGCACGGAGCTTTTCGAAGTGTGGGCGAAAATGTCGGATGCCCCGCCCGCCGCTTGTCCTAAGTGTGAATCCCCCAAAATTGAACGCGTCATCTCGGTGACTTCCTTTGCTCTAAAGGGCAGTGGATGGTACACCACCGACTACAAGCGCAAGGCTGCGGCTCCCGCAACGCCTGCAAATTCCACTGAAGTGAGCTCGGCACCGAAGGCTGAGGCCCCGACCCCAGGTGGAACTTGTGGCACCGGCGGCTGTGGTCACAAGCATTAGGAAAAATACTTCATTCCCGATGGAAGAAGTTTTTAAAGAGAAAGATTTTAACAAGGAGGTTAAAAATGGCTATTCGTCCCCTACATGATCGCATCATCGTAAAACGTCTTGAAGAAGAGCAGAAAACTAAGGGCGGGATCATCATTCCCGACACCGCTAAAGAAAAACCTTTGGAGGGTTCCGTTGTGGCCGTGGGCAACGGACGCATCTTGGAAGACGGTAAAATCCGCGCCATTGACGTAAAGAAGGGTGACAAAATCCTCTTCGGTAAATACGCCGGCACTGAAATTAAAATCGACGGCGAAGAGCATCTCATTCTACGTGAAGAAGATGTTCTGGCAGTCATTGAATAAGATTAGGAATTAAGGAGAATATAAATGGCAGCAAAAATTGTTTCTTTCGACGAAAATGCCCGTAGATCCATCTTGAATGGTGTGAACGTTTTAGCCAACGCCGTAAAGGTGACTTTGGGACCTCGCGGTCGCAACGTGGTTATCGAAAAGTCTTTCGGCGCCCCTCTCATCACCAAAGACGGTGTGACGGTAGCTAAAGAAATTGAAATCGAAGATAAGTTCGAAAATATGGGCGCGCAAATGGTTCGCGAAGTCGCCTCTAAAACAAACGACGACGCCGGTGACGGCACCACCACAGCTACAGTGTTGGCCCAAGCGATTTATCGCGAAGGTGCCAAGATGGTAGCGGCGGGCCACAATCCTATGGATTTGAAGCGCGGCATCGATGTTGCGGTAACTAAAATCACTGAAGAATTGAAAAAAATGGCGAAGCCCGTAGCTGGAAAAAAAGAAATTGCCCAAGTAGGCACGATTTCCGCTAACGGCGATGCCACCATTGGCGACATCATTGCGGAAGCCATGGAAAAAGTGGGTAAAGAAGGTGTGATCACGGTTGAAGAAGCCAAGTCACTCGAAACCACGCTGAACGTTGTGGAAGGGATGCAATTTGACCGTGGCTATCTCTCCCCCTACTTCGTCACCGATTCGGACCGCATGGAAGCGGTATTGGAAGATGCCTACGTTTTGATTTTCGAAAAGAAGATCTCTTCTATGAAAGACATCCTCCCGATCTTGGAAAAGATTGCTCAGACCCAACGTCCCTTCCTTGTGATTGCGGAAGATCTTGAAGGCGAAGCTTTGGCTACCTTGGTGGTTAACCGCCTCCGTGGCACGCTAAAGGTTTGTGCCGTTAAGGCTCCCGGCTTTGGCGATCGTCGTAAAGACATGCTTAAGGATTTGGCGATCCTGACCGGCGGCAGCGTGATTTCAGACGACCTGGGTCTCAAGCTTGAGAACGTGGCGCTGACTGATCTGGGTGTAGCTAAACGAGTGGTTGTGGATAAAGACAACACCATCTTGGTAGATGGAGCAGGCAAGAAAGCCGAAATCGAAGGTCGCGTGAAATCGATTCGTAAACAAATCGACGAAACCACATCTGACTACGATCGCGAAAAACTCCAAGAGCGTTTGGCGAAATTGGTTGGCGGTGTTGCCGTAGTCAACGTTGGCGCGGCTACCGAAGTTGAAATGAAAGAAAAGAAAGCTCGCGTGGAAGACGCTCTGAACTCCACTCGTGCGGCCGTTGAAGAAGGCATTGTGCCTGGTGGTGGTGTAGCTCTTATTAAAGCTGCGAAAGTGCTCGAAGGCTTAAAATTCGATAACGCTGAGCAAACTGTAGGCGCACGAATTATTCGCCGTTCTATTGAGGAGCCCCTTCGTCAGATTGCTGGTAACTGCGGTCAAGACGGAGCGGTTGTTGTGGATAAGGTGCGTGCGAACGCATCGACATCTTACGGCTTCAACGCTGCTACTGAAGTCTACGAAGACCTTTTGGTGGCCGGTGTGATCGATCCTGTAAAGGTGACTCGTTCTGCACTGCAAAATGCAGCTTCCATTGCCGGTTTGATGCTCACGACTGAAGCGATGATTGCCGAAAAGCCAAAGCGTGACTCTGGTGCCTCAGCTGGCGGTGCTCCCGGTGGTATGGGCGGCATGGGCGGTATGGGTGGCATGGGCGGAATGGACTTCTAGTCAGTTCCGAATGTCACTTAGCTCTTAGCTAAGTCAGAGCCCGCAGGTGGGCACTTTGAGACGCAAGTCCCTAAGTGCCGCCTGCGGGCTTTTTTATTTTTTTCGTTCATCTTGAGTGGCTATTTCTAAATGTTTAAAGACACTCTATTCATGCTTGAGAAAGCCCCCAGGAAAATGAGGGTCAAGGGGACCCAAACCAAAGCGCTTGTGCTGGAAACGGCCGTGCAAGTCTTTGCCAAAAAATCCTATCACAACACCACCGTCGAAGATGTGGCTCGCGCGGCGGGTTTAGCTAAGGGAACTCTCTACCAGTATTTTCGCAGCAAAAAGGAACTCCTAGGAGCCTGTGTGGACCTATGGCAGCAAAATATGGACCTGCATGCCGAGCAGAAATTACAAGACATTGATTTGAGTTCAGCGGAGGCCTTTCGGGGCTTCTTGCGCCAAAGTTTCTTGGATTTTTTTGAGGCCTACGCGAAAAATCTCACAGTGTTGCGCGTGTTGTGCAAGGCTTCAGAGGAATCCTTGCCAATCGAGGCCACGATTGAGCAGGGTTTTAACCGGATCGTGAAGAGCTATGAGCGAGTTTTGGCGCAGGGACATAGCGCTCTTTTAGTGCATTCGGATTTATCGGCATTTCAGAATGCTTTCTTTCTCGCTTCGCTTCTGTACCAAGTGGCCTACCAGAATTTTATGGTGGAAAAGAAGGAAGCCGCCCAGGCCCCGATTGCGGCTATGGATAGTTTTATGGCTTCGGCTCTTAAGATTGCCTAGGGCTAAACTATATTCCGTGGGCAGCGGGGGCCGTTGCAGCTTCGGACCGCTTGCGATCACCCCGATTGAGTTCATTTGCCGTGGCTAAAAGTTCCGTCAATTTCTTTTTAATGTCGTCGTTGCTCATACCTTTAGACTTCATGCCTTTATAAAATTCACCACTGAACGTCGTTTCAACCTCATTGCGGAAACTTTTTAGTTTTGAAGAAATCTGTTGAACATTGAGTAATACGAGCGCTGACTCTTTGGCGTGGGCGATTTCCAGGATTCTTCCCAAATTTGTCCAGCTTTCACCTATGGACTGGAAGTTAATGGCGATGGATTCGGGAACCTTAAAGGAAGTTCGTCCAGTAAATTTCCCATCTTTACTACAAAGAGAACGGTATACATTGAATTCAGATAATAAGCTTTTGGTGGCTTCAGGGGAAAAGTTATTTCTCCGGATGAATTCCGGCGACATAAAAGCCCCGGCTTCTGAACAATACTTTGCTCCTGCTTTAGCGACGGATTCTGAGTTTGAGTCCGCGCCTCGAATATTTGAGGCCCACAACAAGAGGCCAATCAAGAAAGCATTTTTCATAAAAAAAGTTTAGTCGTTATGTCGATTAAATCAATTGATGGTCGGGAGAAAAAGTTGCTGGCTCATTCGAGCACAAAGGCCTAGGGCTTTGACTCTCCCACGATCGTCGGCCTAGGTGTGACCAAGAGCGTTGGATTTTTATAAAGCTCCGCACTGCGTTTGGTGATCTCGTATTTCTTCGCATCCACTTCGGTTAGGGCGAAAAAACTCAAAAAGCTGCGCTTTAAAACTTCTCTCTGGACCTTCTTCACTTCCGGACTTTTCAGTACAAAACGTCCATTTTTCGTTTGCACATAGGGGCTGGGCTGATCCGTGCCCGACCACACAGCCATTTTAGCTTCAATTTCACTCAGCAAAAAATCGAGGTTTTTAAGGGCCTCGCCTTGTTTTGCTATGGTCTCAGGGAGTTTGGCCTCCATAAGAGCCTGCTGAAAGGCCTTTCGCATGCGAATGGGATCGGTGCGAGGGTCTTCTATAAAATAGGCAAACCATTCCAAACCTGAGTTTTGGACTGCGCTTAGCTGCTCCGAGTTCCAGGGTGGCAGTGCGGGCACATCTTTTTTGTCTTTAAGTAAATTGCGCCAGTAAAGATTGATTTCGTTAATAAACTCAGGATCGGATTGGGCCGGACTCCCTTTGAGATCATTTAAAACAAGGGGAAGTTCCGTAGAGGCCTGAGCAAAAATATTTGAGCTCAAAGCTATAAAATAGGAAAGTGCTAAGCGGGGAAAAATGGTGGGCCTCATCCTTTCGCCTTAGCAGAAAAGAGAGGCCCTTAGCCAAAGAAAGTCGTTCTAGAGCAAGCTACCGGCGTAAGCCCGGCGTTTTTGCATGATTTCAAGGACAGCGGCTGGAACTTCGGACGACTGTACCTGCGAGTTCCCTGCGGGCGGAGTCAGGCTGTTTAAAAACAGGCTGCTTCGTTGAGGTGTGGCTCGAAGTAGGTTTCGGCCTACACTTGCAAATCGCAGTCCGGGGGCGATGTTAAGCGGCTCGGCACTGCGGGCAGCCACTTCAGCGGCTTGGGCGTCTAACAATCGGTTAGAGCTCACTTTGGCTACTAAAGAGGGGTGTTCCTGGCCGCTGCGTTCTAAGATTTGGCGCACGTCGCTGGCCTTAAGGCGGGGATTCAGCGTGCGCATTTGTGAAGCCACTCCTGCTACAGCTGGTGCCGCCATGGAAGTTCCACTCATGGTGACCTGGTTGTTATCCGGGGCCAATGAGGGCACCGCTTGGCCAATCGCTGCGAGATTCACAGTGCGGGCACCCGTGCTGGAGAAATTTGAAATCACGCCCTGGGCATCGGTCGCGGCGATGGTGATCACATTGTTAAATCGAGTGCTGAAATTTCCGGGAACCTCGTCAATTAAGTCGTTATTGGCGAGCTCGGGTATGAGTCCTGCGTTTCCAGCGGCAACCACAAAAAGCACATCTGGATTCGCGCTCACCACGGTTTCCCAGTATTTTTTCCAAGCCGAAAAATTACCGTTTACCAGCCGGAGGAAATTAGCTTCTTGGCTTGGCGAACGGCGGGTGCTCAGTGTGAGGCCCTTTTCGGCCAGTTCATTTAACCAGATGTCGTTGAAGTGCTCGGCCAGGGCAATTTCGGTCCAACCCAAGCTCACGTTCACAACACCCGCGCCGGAGCTTTTGATGTACTCGGCCACCCGCTCGGACATGTTTTTGAGTCGCAGGCCTTCGGCATTTACGAACTGAGTGATGCCTGCACTGTCATCAAAGGCACTGGCCGTATTCACGGCATTCGAAGGGGAGGTGCCTAAGTGATTTCCTCTGTGACCATAACTCATCCGGCCTGAATGGGATCGAAAGGGGGAGCGGATAGCCTGCTCCGGCTCATTCTCAGAACCTTCAAAAATATTTAAACTTTGCATCTTGGCTGCTCCCAGGGAGTTTTTGGCAACGATGCCCGCCACGTGAGTAGCGTGACTTAGGTCTAAGATCATATTCAAATCGGCTTCTAAGGCCGGGTCCGAGCGCAAGCGTTGGGCTGCGGCTTCCACGCCTTCTTCGATTTGAGTGTAAAGACTTAAAACTTCATCCACTCGCGCCTCGTTTTGAGTGAATAGATTTCGAATTTTGTCGGGGAAATAGATGGCGTTATCGGAAACAAAGTTCCAGCCTAGAATGTTATCCGTGAAGCTATCATCGTTGTCATCAACGCCGGCGCTGCCGTTGAATTCTGCTAGATTTTGGTTGTGAAATGGGACTAAGTCTCGGTGTTCGAGATCTGTGGCTCCCTCCATAACCAAAACGGCTCCGGGTTTTTCCAAGGCCTGTGCGACCCCCGAAGACAAGACTATGCCTATTGTTAACACTCTTCCCATATCCCTCATGGGTATTAGAGCTAGAGTTTTTCTTAACTACTTACGAATTAATAGGTCTTAAATCGCTCTTTTCATGACAAATTTCAGATGCAGCGTTACAAGATGCGCCATGGGAAAGACCCGTAAAGGACTAAAATACGAACCCAAAGATCCCTATTATCACGAAGCCAAGAAGCAGGGTTTTGTGGCTCGTTCCGCTCTTAAATTAGAAGAGCTCGATAAAAAAAGTCGCTTCTTAAAAAAGGGCATGAAAATTTTGGATTTGGGCTGTGCTCCCGGATCTTGGCTGCAGTACTCCGCTCAAAAGGTAGGAGCAGGGGGCGCACTTTTTGGAATTGATTTGGATCCCGTTAAAGTGGATTTGAAAAATGTGGAAACGGTTGTGGGGGACATTATGGAACTTCAGGCAGACGATGTGAGGCTGGCGAAGTATTTACCCTTCGACTTTTTTCAGAGCGATGCCATGACCAAAACCACGGGAATTCCTGAGAGTGACTGTGCGCGCTCTGTGGCACTGGCCGAAAAGGCTCTAAGTTTGGCGCAGGCCGGGGCCTTGCGCACCGGCGGTGGATTTTTAGTGAAAGTCTTTGAGGGGCCGGGATTTACAGAGTTTTATGTGAATTTTAAAAAGTATTTTCGCGGCTGTTCTGTGAACAGGCCTGAGGCTACTCGTAAGGGGAGTCGTGAGGTTTATGTTTTGGGTATGGAGTTTAAGGGTTAATCCACCGCTGGCAACTGAGGCGGGCTCTTCTTCTGTGTCCGGTAGTCCAAAAGCTGCTTCATGAGTACCGCTCCTAAAACCAGCGCACCGCCCAGCATGGCCGATGTTGAGGGGCGCTCACCAATAGCTAAATAAACCCAAACGGGATTGAGTAAAGGCTCCAGTAAAAATATCAAACTAGCATTGAGAGCTTTCACGTGGGGTAAGGCTTTGGCATAAAGCCAGTAAGGCAAAGCCAGTTGGAATATTCCCACTAGCACGAGGGCCCAAATATCTTGTTGATGCAGTTCAAGGCCCCGCCAAGCAGATAGGGAAAAAATAAAGGTAAAAAGGTTGCCCCACACGACCGCGCGGAAAATGCCTTCCGTAGATAATTTGCGACTGATCAAAATATAAAAGGCAAAGCCCAGGCCCGAACTGAGGCCTAAAAAGTTAGCCATCAGATTTGAGCCGCCCATTTTTTCAGCGAAAAAAAAACAGATTCCCACAAAAACTAAAAGAAGGGCCACTCCGTCGTAGGAACGAAGTTTTTCTTTGAGATAGACGGCCGAAAAAAGTGCCACATAAAGCGGGGCCGTGCTTTGCAGAAAAATAGCGTTGGCCGCGGGCCCCTCTTTTGTTGCGGCGACAAACAAAATCACGGTAAACGAAAAGGCCAAGGCAAGGTAAGTCTCGGTTCGGGATTTAAACCAGGAAAACTTTCTTGAAATAGCGACTAAAAATAAAAAGGCTACAAAACTACGCCCACCCGCCGTGGCAATTGCGGGGAGCGAGATCAATTTTATAAACATCCCACCTGAACTCCAGAGAGCAGCACAGAGAAGGAGAAGAAGTGTAGGTTTCATGAAAAAGTTAAAAACCACTCGTGAATGAGGCGAGCCAAGGGAAGGGGGTCTTTCTTCAAAAGCTCTCCTCGCAAGGGGGAACACAGTCGTTCGTCCAGAGCCAAAACCGTTTCGGTGAAGGGATATTGCTTATGATCGCTACGATTCAAAAAGTCGGTGGCAAAAGTTTTTAAGAGCTCTTCGTTTAAAGCCGGATTCTGTAAAAGTCTTCCTCGAACCAAATCGTTTTTCTCTTTACTTAGACCTTCTTGAATAAGGCTTGGGGGGAGGAAGGGGATCCGTGCCGCATAGGCTCGGACAAAGTCGGAGGGGTCGCCTATCAGCATTCCCCCAAAGACATCCATGAGAGCCTGTTTGGCATCCATCCCGACGCTCCAATTTGGGGGATATTCCACCACTCTCCGGGTAAGGGAAAGGGCGGCGCTACTGCGGTGATCCTCGTTTAAAGACCTCGCGAAAAAAATCATTCCTTCAAAGGGGCATAGAGGATGTCCTAGTAAATCCTCCACGCTGTATTCAGGGATTTCCTCGAAAGATTCGGGAACTTCAGGAGGTGCTAAAAAATTTAAGCTGGAGTAACGGGCGCTGAGTTTCGCTTTGGCACGAGACGCCATACCTTCGATGGGATGCTGCGAAAGTTTTCTTAGACTTTCATCATACACATCGCTTCGATTGACGATCCACATCGAGGGGCCCGGTTCAGCCGTGGCCTCATTCAAGAGTTTTTCGGAAACGTAGGGACTTAAGAAAAAATCGGCAACCTGGGCTGCACTGAGTTTTTCTAACTCATTCTGAATAGAGCGAAGGATGGATTCCTGAGTCATTTAATGGGCTTCTACTAGAAGCGAAACGGCTTCACCACCCCCGATGCAAAGGCTCGCCACTCCCAATTTTTTCTTTTCCTGACGCAAAGCGTGAATGAGTGTGCTGAGAATTCGGGCGCCCGAGGCTCCAATGGGGTGGCCCAAGGCAATGGCACCCCCTCGGATGTTTACTTTGGCGGGATCAAGTTTCAAGATTTTGTTATTGGCTAAAGCAACGGCTGCAAAAGCCTCATTAATCTCAAAAAGATCAATATCAGCTGTTTTTTTTCCGGCTTTAGTGAGGAGTTTTTCGATACCAAGGGCAGGTGCGGTGCTAAACCATTCGGGATCTTGGGCCGCTTGGCTTTGGGCCAAAATAGTAGCCAGGGGTTGGAGATTGTTTCTTTTGGCAAAGTCCTCTGAACAAAGGAAAAGTGCGGCGGCCCCATCATTAAGGCTGCTGGAGTTGGCGGCCGTGACCGATCCGGTGGGATCAAAGACTGGTTTTAATGATGCAAAGCGAGTGGGGTCGGAGCTTTTTAGTTGCTCGTCTTCTGAAAAATCCATTGTCTCTTTTTTTATCTTTACGGCAATGGGAGTGATTTCTTCTTTAAAAAGTCCAGCGGCGATGGAGGCCTTAGCTCGTTGAAAGGACTGGGTGGCGAAAGCGTCTTGGGCTTCGCGACTCAACTCATATTTTTTTGCGCAAAGTTCGGCGGCATTTCCCATGTGGAAATTGTTATAGACATCCCAAAGTCCATCTTTGATCATTGAATCCACCAATTCGCCGTGGCCTAGGCGTAGGCCCCCTCGCATTTTCGGCAAAAGATACGGACTCTGGCTCATCGATTCCATGCCCCCCGCAATGGCGCTTGAAATTTCGCCACTACGAATCGCAGAATCGGCCAACATAACGGCTTTAAGTCCCGATCCGCAAACTTTTCCTATGGTAGTGCAAGGAACGCTTGAGGGGAGGCCTGAGCCAAGTGCGGCCTGTCTTGCCGGCGCCTGACCTAAGCCTGCGGTGAGCACACAGCCCATGTAGACCTCGTCGATAAGTTCGGCTTTTAATTTCAGTTGATTCAGCGCGCTTTTTATAACTGCGGAGCCTAGCTGCGGAGCGCTAAATTGAGAGAGAGAGCCTTGGAAAGAGCCAATCGCTGTTCGCTGTGCGGCACAAATTAATGTTTTCATATTAAGATGATTATCATGAAAAGCGAAGGCCAAGCGAGTGGGCTAAAGGACTCTAGTTTCCGCCCCACATCAAAAAGCTTATGGATCTTTTTTTTGGTCTTTTCCATTATCCCTTTTGTTTTACGTTTAGGAATTGATGGCCGTGCTACCCAGCAACAGGCTTTTGCCGCTATTTATCGAGATTTTCGTTGGTCGGCTCCCTTGCGAAATTTGCCCGTAGGCTCGGAGATTATTTTTGAGCGCACGGTCGAAAAAGACATTTACCAAGACCTCTTTAAAAATGAACTTCAAAAAGACTTTAAACTTGTGGAGGTTGGACCCCTTTTGCGAGTGCGGGGCTTTTTTGAAGAAAGTGCCTTTTTGCGTGGGCGCTTTGAAGTTTTTGAGACGGTAGCCTCGGCCGAGCCCTTTGTATTTTTTGAAGAAGTGCGCATGAGTAATAATGGAATCCTCCTGGGACTTTGGTTGGGGATTTTGTTCTATCTGATGGGGCGCTCCCTTACCTTTAGCCTGGGTATTACTGTGCTCAGTACTCTCTTTTGGTTTTCACATTGGAATTTCCTCTCTGTTCCGGAATCGATCTACGATTTTTTTAAGTATTTGGGGACCGAGGTGAAGCTACGTTTTCAGCTCGAGGAATGGCGGAACGCGTGGGATTTTAGTCGAGCCCTCGAGGTCCTGGCTTTGGTGTGGGCTTTAGTCGTGGTGGTGCCGCTGGTCTTGGCCCCTCGGCTACGACACTATCTGCGCAAAAACTTTCGTCTTTTTTTGCTTCTTTCTCTTTTGTGGGAGCCCTTGCTGCTTTTTGCAAGCTCGCGTTTAGCGGAATGGAGTACGGATGCTCACTGGTGGAAGGCTTACTTGGGATCCTTTGTCTTCCGTTTTATTCTTTTGAGCCTCGTCTTTTTTGGCTTTCTGCGCAAAGATTTTTGGGACATCCGGAAGAAAGTGCAGGTATCAACTCTGGGCTTTCGCTATTCACGTTCATCCTCTGTTTTTCCACTCTTGTTCTTGTTTTGTGGGGGTTGGTTTTGGGTTAACTCCCTTTTTCCCTTAGATTCGGGAAACACCTTGCTTCGTCTTAAAGCCTTTTTGGTGAGTTTTCTTGTGGCTTTTTTTATGGGCTCGCGTTTTCTTTCTCTCACGGTGAGTGTTCTAGTGATTTCTCTACATTTGCCTCCCACCAAGGGACATTGGGAAACGGCCCATCTCTTTGGTTACGTTTTTGATGCCTCCCTTTTGGGATACCTTTTGAGTCCCGCTAAGGGCTTCCATCCCGTTTTCTTGCCGGTTGCCAACTCTCACCGAGCCTTCATGAGCGTGGTGTTGATGTCTTATGTGCTGGGGGTATTTCTCACAGCCGTGGGCGTGCCTTTTTTAGTTTCCTGGATGGCCATTGCTCTGGCCCTTTGGACCTATAATCAGATTTCAAATCCCCAAGCTTATTTGGAGCGTGGAGAGAATCTTACTGTATGAAAATGTTTCTACGAATCTTATTTTTTATTTTTGTTTTATCGGCGCAGGCCCAAGGGGTTTGGCAAGGCAAAGCCAAAGTGAGCAGTCCACTTTATAAGGGCCCGGGAGAAACTTACGGTCTGATGGAAGATTCGGTTGTTCGTGGAGAGTCACTTCTGATTTCAGGTATTTCTCCCGGAAAGAAATGGTATTCGGTAGTGAAAAGTAATGGCGTGAGCGCCTGGATTCCCTTGCACCGAGTGGAGCGCCTTTCGTTGCCGAGTGAAGAAGCCAAAGAACTGGGAACAATTTTTCGTTTGAAACGCCGAGTGACCTCACGTTTTATCACGCAAGTTTCTGGGACCTATGGATCACGCCCTTTAGCCGTAGGAGCACGGGCACAGTTTTTTCTTAATCTCACCGAGAACGGCTTGGTAGGCAAACGCGTAGACCAGGTGGAGGTGGGTGCGGGCCTGGGCTATCATCATTATGCCAAGGAACCTTTTTTCGAGCTGCCGGTGCACGTGCAGTGGATATTTAGGCCGCCGTCGACCAATTCTTTTATGATAGGGCCCAAGCTGGGGCTCAGCTTTATGAAAGATCCAACATTCCCTTACGATGTGGCCATACCCGTGGAAGCCGGCCTTCATGGGCGATATTTTTGGAGCGATTACTATGGTTATTTCTTTGAGGGCTCGATGCTTATTCGTTCAGTAATTTATTACATGGGCAGCGCGGGATTCGTGGCCCGCTTTTAAAATCTGGGGGCGCCGGCCAATAAGATGGGTTAGGTCGGCATCTACGATTTCTACCTTCACTAAATCTCCCGGCTGAAAACCTTCGGAACGATCTACGTGAACCGGAACATTTTGAGACGACCTTCCAGTGAGTCGAGCGGGATTCTTTTTGGATTCTCCTTCGATAAGAATCTCTCGCAACTGGCCCCGTTCGTTTAAGTGACGCTGCTTGGAAACTCTTCGTGCAACTGTTTGCAGCCGAGCTAATCGTGAAAACTTTTCATTTTCCGAAATCTTATCTTCTCTAAGAGCAGCTGCGGTTCCAGGACGGGGCGAATAGACAAAAGAATAAACGTTGTCGTACTGCATTTTTTCGATGAGCTCTAAAGTTTTTACAAAATCCTCTTCGCTCTCACCCGGAAAGCCCACAATGATGTCGGTCGAAAAAGCCAAGTCGGGGCGGGCCTCCAGGAGGGCTTGGGCCTTATCAAGGTACTGCTCAATCGTGTAAAAGCGGCGCATGTCTCGAAGCACGCGGTTTGAGGCGGATTGCACGGGGAGATGAAAGTTGGAGCAGAGTTTAGGAATGTCTTTGAAGCACTGAATGAGCTTTTCTTGTAAATCCCCCGGGTGGGAAGTGGTGAATCGGATGCGTTTTAACTCTTCTATCTCAGCGGCTCGGTAAAATAAATCGGCCAAGGATTCACCCGCACGTTTGCCGAAGGTATTGATGTTTTGACCCAAGAAAGTCACTTCCTTGACCCCTCGCGATACCAAGTCACGCACATCTTCTAGAATGTCGGCAATGGGTCGACTTTTTTCGCGCCCGCGGGTCATAGGAACAATGCAGTAACTGCAAAAGTGATCGCATCCCTTCATTACAGAAAGAAAGGCCGTGGGGCCGGGGTTCAAAACTTTGTTCTGGGTGCGCCACACTCGAGGGTCACTTTTGTCGAAGTCGGCACGCACGATGGATTTAGAGTTTTCTTGTTGGTCGAGTTCTTCTAAAATCCAAGGGAGCTCATCAATATTGTCGGGTCCTAATATCAAATCGACAAAGGGCAGTTCGCTTAAGAGTTTTTCTTTTTCTTGCTGAGCCACGCAGCCCGTGATGCCGATTTTAAGCTGCGGATTTTCTTTTTTAAGAAATTTAAGATCATGGGCAAAGGAAGTTGTTTTATTTTCGGCCTTTTCCCTCACGCTGCAGGTGTTGATGAGCACGAGTTCTGCTTGGGCCGGGTCGGATACATTTTCAAAGCCTAGAGGTTGCAAGACAGCCTTCATCCGATCGGAATCGGAGGAATTCATTTGGCAGCCGTAGGTTTGGATGAAAAGGCCTTTCATGAGTGGGGAGAGTGATAGCAAGAGCGGGGCGGGAGGGCAATTTCAAATGAAAAGGCCTATCCAGGCCTTCGCGGCACTGGATAGGCTCAAAGGCGAACAATGGATAGATGTTCTCTTACTGAGCGGATTTAATCTCGCTGCGAACCCTTTTAAAGGTTTCAACGGTAAGGTTATCAAAATACCGATTGAAGACATCTAAGGCTATGTTTAAACCTCTCAAGACGAGTTTGTCTTTTTCGGCGCTTCCATCGGTGCGAATGAGCTCTTTCAGCTTAATGTCTTCCAAAGTTATCGTCATCGTATCTCCGAGGTGCTTAATTTCAGAAGAACGTGTTTTGTCGTTCCAGGAGTAAGCTTCGCGGACATTTACTCTCACTCGTGCGGTAGCTGTGATAACTGCTGACGAGTAGGGAGCCGACCCTTCTGGAGCTGCCAGTTCTGCCTCAAAGCGAATCTCAGCAACCGAACTGTGTTCATCAGAAATTTCGGATGGGATCATGTCGGCGGTGTAGCTAAGTCGCTTCATAGGGACATTGTGTGAACGAAAAATCTTCAATAAGGCTCCCGGCACATCGGTGGAAGCTTTGCTCTCAGTATTCACAACGTATATCAGGGCTCGTCGGCTTTAATCTTTAACTTTGGCCGTCGTACATCCCTCTTGGGTGACGATAAATTTTTTATCGCTCTTCTGTGATTGCCAGGTCCCCGACAAATCGAGTTCTTGGCAGACCTCAATCTTCGACTGAAAAAGCCCCCGAAAGCGTTCAATCACACCTTCTTTTTTGGCTTGGGCAAAAATTTGGGTGCTGAATCCCAGGGTTCCTAAAAGAACTATGCGTAATCGAGATTTAAACATTTGAGAGGGCCTCCTTAGTTAAGATTATTAGTGTACTAACGCAAAAGAGGATCCAGGCATAAGTCGCTGAAAGTATTGAAGATGCTATGTCGAACTTTTTAACCTTTGTACAGTCTTCGTGCCCCGTTGGGCGATTCGTTCCGAATCGCCAGATTTACTAGCGCTGCGTCGCTAAAGTTGGGATTTCCAGCCTCGAATGCCCCGGGGAAATGATTGGTTTTGCGGACACTCCCTTATGGGCGGACTATATGTTTGGTATGCGCTTCTTGATTCTTTGTTTCGCAATGACGCTAACAACTCTCGGTTGTAAAGAGTCGAAGAACTATGATTATTCCAATCCTTTTGTTTCTCGGGACAAGCTTGAAGCAGAAGTGGATTGCCTCAAAGCGGACAAAGCAAACAAGACATGCAGAGAAAACTACGAGCGCCTGAAGCGAATATATTTGCAGAAGCAATGCTTTGGACAAAGGAAAGACGTGGGCTTTCACTTTGTTTATAAGCGAAAGACGGCAGGCAAAAAATTAAAAAAAGTTATTTATCAACTGGGCGAGCAATTCCTTGTCGACGAAAAGCCGTTTTTGACCCCAGACAGTTTCGAGCAACTTTATTTCAACGTGTGTCATTCCAATCCCAAATCGTTCGCCCTATTTATCAGTTTGAAGCCCGAAGATTCAAAGCGGATTTCTGACCTCACCGCTCGAAGAGACACTCCTAAACGAATTGCTTTGGTCGTGGGCGATAGTGCCAAAGCTGTCCCCCTCCTAGCAGGCCCCATTTCGGGTGGCCAATTTGAACTCTGTTTACCAAATATTCCAATGGATTCATTTAAAGACGAATATATGCCATGGTTCTGCGAAAGGTATGAATCTGAGAAACTGCCACCGGAGCTTAATATTTGATTTGACATCTCTAGTCTCTGCTCTGAAATCAGCGAGAAATAGTTAGCGATTGACGAGCACTCCAGTCTGAAAGTGCAGCCCAACAAAATTAGGCCCAAGGATACGGCACGGAAACTTTTAAAAGCTGAAAAATTTAAAGCCTCAAAGCTCAGAGAGCGGATCTACTAGAGTCGTCGCGGGCCGTTCTTTATTGGAAGTCGGGCTCTTAGAGGGCGGGGTAGCCACACCCAGGCTTTGGCTAAGCGAAGTGGCTACTAAGTCCTGCACCGATTCACGAGTGTCCTCGCTCACCAATATCTTTCCGCCACTAAGTTCATAGTCCACACCCATAGTGTCTAAAATTGTGAGCACACGATTGCGGTCCTTAGCGGAGAGGGTTCGTTCAGCGCCGTTGTAAAGAGAGCTTTGATTGGCGAGCACCGGAAAGGCGAAAAAATAGAAGAAGGTAGAGAGGTGGGTGAAAAAGAATTTCATCTCTTATTTTCGGCGGGTTTTTACAAAAGCTTTAACGACCAAAATTAATGCTCCGCCTGCATGAAAAGGCGCCAGGCGCCTTCTGGAGGAAATCAAAGGACCCACGAACGGGGTTCTTCCTTAATCCGTTAAATCTCAGCGATTAAGAATATTTACAGTCGCGGACTTAAGTTTTCGCAGGAACTGTCGAAGAGACCTAAGGGTTGTTAGTCCTTAGGTCTTCTTCTAGCGATCCAGATGACGCTAATCACCTGGATCGCATTCAGTATCTTTAAGATCAGTAGTAGAGCATCCATTTGGCACATAAGTGCCTCCTTTCAGCTGATCTACCTTTCCTGGCAGACAAGAACCCGTTCGTGGGCGATTAGCCCTCGCAAGATTTAGGCCAAGCCTAAACCCGAGTAAAAACGCCTTTGTAGACAGGTTCCTTCTTTGAGAGAAAAATCTTTTCAAAATGAGTCATCGGCGAGCCATGGAAGTGTTCTTTGCGATAAAGAATCCCAGGAAGCAAAAAGTCCCAGCCTTTAATAATATCCAAGATCTCCGAAAAATATTCTCCGTGATCACTCGATAGCCGCAGCTCACCGCCGGGCACAATGGCCTCGGCCCAAAGCCTCGCGTCGGGCGAGCGAAAGAATCGATGTTTGTGGTGCCGCGATTTGGGCCAGGGATCGGGATGATAAACATGTAAGGTCTGAATGGGGGGCAGGCCCCCTTCTAAAAATGCCCGCGCATCCTCTTTAATCAGGATCCAATTCTCATGCGAGTTGACTCGAAGTAATTTTTTCTGGGTGAGCTTAAAACGATCGGACCTGCGATCGATACCTACAAAAAACCTTTCCGGATATTTTCGCGCGCGGCGCTCGATGAATTCGCCCTTCCCACACCCAATTTCAATTTCCAGTTTCGGGATTTTGTCGGCCGGCAGGAGCTCCTTTAATGAGATGGGCTCGGTTTTTTCGAGAGGCTTGTGGAATTGCAAATCGATGCCGTTCCAAAGCTGAATTCGATTCTTACTTTCTTTTAGTTTTTTAATGTCGGGACTTTTATAAGAACTCATTAGGAATTAAAGAGCACGGCCGGGTTGAAAAAGAAGGTCGTGGGCAGGGCTGCGGCGAAATATTTCGGCACTGCTGCGTAGCGCCCGGCTGAGCGAAGTATTTACCGTGGGAAAGAATTCTTCCGTGGGACTTAAAAGGAGCTCGCGGTGGGCATTGAGGGGACCCACTTCAGGCCACTCTGTGTGAGTCATTGACGCCGCTATTTTTTGTCCAAAAGTAGGGCGGGCTCCAAAGGCCTCACGAAATTCATCAATCCACATTGGCAAAGTTGTGACCAAGCCAGGGATCCGGAAGCTTCGGCCCATAAGTTTTTTATTCTGCGGGCAGCTCACCAGGTATCCGGCTAAGTCCCCGCTATAAAGAACTTCGCCCAAACTGCGTGTCATCTGCTTTTTATCCACTTTTAAAAGGGCAGGATTTTTTTTAAAAAGCTCGAGGCTCAAATCAAAAAGTCCGTGGTCCCGAAAGGCAAAGACCGGCGGCACTAAAAAAATTGTATTCAACGGATTTTCCAAGCGACGAAGAACTTCATTGGATGTGGAGAGAGGCAGCAGGAGGATAGCATGAAGCTCTGCTTTGCTTTTTCGAAGTTCAGACAAAAGTTTGAGTTCGGCTTCGAGGGCCACATGAGTGACTGGAATATTTAAAGCTAAATTTTCGGAGTTTCCCAAAATGACCGTAGAAAAAGCTTGGGACTGCAAAAGGCCCGCTGCAAGCCCTATGTCGGACACAAAAGTTTGCATAGGAATTTTATCAATTCTCTTGGCTTTGGCCTCATTGGGAAAGAGGCTAAGTAAGCGGCGCCCCAGGCGCTGGAAAGCTCCAGCGACTTGGAAGGAGGGGCCCATGCTGGGATCAATGAGGAGGATCCCCTCGTTTTCAGTCATTTGAATTTCGGTGCTGAGCATTTGAGAGGGGCTTAATCTAAAGCTAGCATCCATGTCACTTATGTTTGAACTTGTGGGAAGCCAATTTGAAAAAGGTCTACTGGAACTCGATTTCGAAGAGAGGCAGCGGGGAATAAAAAAGCTCCTTATAAAGTTGGGGCCCGTGACTTCCCGGCTGGTGGCCCTGGTCTTCTTTGTGAGTGCCGCTTTTCTAACCTTTTACCGACAGCCCGGACTTTTTCTCCTCAGTCGGGGGTGGGTGGATTCCACGGAAAGAGCTCTAAGCTTTCAGCAGTATTTTAATTGGGGACTTATGGGAATTGGCCTGATCCTTTACCTCGGGATATTCCTTTTTCATCGTAAGTATCTAGGCCTAGTCTTTGACCGTTCTAAATCTACAATTCGGTATCGAGAATCCAGCTCCTCTCGGTATCGCAGCGTAGAGGAAGGTTTAATATCCTTTGCTAACATATTGGAATTTAAGGTTATTGGTCCTAAGGGTGAACCTGCCACCCCCTACGGCTGTATTTACTTACGTGGGAAAAAACTGGGGAGCGAAGGCATTGAAAAGGCCTTTTACCTAGGTCTTTTAAGTGAAGAGCAGCTTCAGTTTTACCCGGCCAACCTGGCTAAGATTTTTGATCGGGAACCCACGGGTGACTGGAAGGAATAAGGAAGACTTAGTCGTTGCCAAGCTGCCGGATTTCTTTTAAGGATTCCGCATGGCGCGAGTTACAGTTGAAGATTGCTTACATCATGTTCCCAATCGCTTTGCATTGGTCCACCTAGCAGCTAAGCGCACCAAACAATTGATGAAGGGCTCCAAGCCCCAAGTAGAAGCACCTAACAACAAACCCGCGGTGATTGCCCTCCGGGAAATTGCCGAAACTCGCGTTCGACTCCCTGAAGGCTGGCAAGTGATTGATATCGACAAGCCAGCTCAGGAAGAGCTTCCGCCAGATCAACGATAGGCTTTTTTAAAGTGAAATTTTTTGGTCGACTCCTTGTTCTGGGGTTTTGCGGCTGCCTCAATAGTATTTCGGCTGCGAAACCTAGCCCTGCGGCTGCCGCCTTAATTTCCACATTGCAACAGTTCACAGCTCTGGAAACTTACGTTATTTTTCATGGCACAAACACGGAGCTTCCGAAGATCTTGGAGGCTTACACGGCTGTTTCAATGGCACCCACTCCTCAAAAAAATTATGCTTCCCTCATTCGAGCTATCGACAATCCCAAGTCAGTCTTTGCTGCTGCAAACGCTCCCGCGCGGGAAGCGATGATGAGAAGTGCTCGAGAATTAGAAGTCAGATTTCAAGAACTGTTAAAACTTCAGCGGCTCTTGCCTGAAGAGATTGTTGCCACGCATGACATGGCTACTCACTTTTTGGAAGGGCATCTGCGTCTGATGTTTAGGGATTGGAACCCTGTTGACCTTCGTTTTAACCGGCCCCTTTTTAGAGAAAACAACTGTGCTGAGAATTTGGAAGAAGCCTTTGCATTGGGTTTGGAGCGGGGATTTGTTCCCTTAGTTCCTAGTCACAATAAATTTATTGATGTGCTTTTGGCTGCCTTAGAGACCAAGCAAATGGAGCCCGTCTTTGAATTTCTATCGGATGAGCAGACTCAACTTTCTGCAGCGATCAAGGCCCTTCGTAGGAGTGCATTTTACAATCCGACTTCGGACTATCCTGACTACCCAGTGCGCACGGAACGTTTTGTTATTCACCTCTTGATGGCCAAAGATTTGGCCTGGGAACTCCCGACTCGCCAGGTGGATTCGGTTTTGATGAAGTTGAGGTCATTAGCCGCTCCTTTAGAGAAGAAGCTAGATGTGAGAAACCGAAATCAGTTTATATCTGAGTCCGGTTTCGTGGCTCTTCGAGATCTTTAAAATCTAAAATTTTATTTCGTCTTTTTCTTAGGCACAAAATATTTATCAAAGTGCTCTGCAAACTCCACCAGTGCGCGGACCGGAACGCCCGTGCCCACATCGGGCGGACAATGGGCTCCCTGACCACGAGGAGTGTCGGCGGTTCCGGCCACATCCAAGTGAATCCAAGGGTAGGCCCCTTGGACAAAGGCCTTTAAAAAAATTCCGGCCGTACAAGATCCGGCCTCACGCCCATTGCCTACGTTTTTGTAATCGGCCACTTTGGATTTCACTTGTTCTTCATAATCTTCAAAGAGGGGCAGCTCCCAAGTTTTCTCTCCCGCGCGGTCAGATGCCCGGCGAAAACCTTCGAGTAAATCTTTATCCGTACCCATGATGCCAGTGGCCGCATGGCCCAAAGCCACAAGGACCGCACCTGTGAGCGTAGCAATATCTATCACGGCGTCGGGGTTATACTTCTTGGCATAAGACAAGGCGTCGGCCAACACGAGGCGGCCCTCGGCGTCGGTATTGATAACTTCAACTGTTTGGCCGTCGTGAGCGGTGTAAATATCTCCCGGACGTACGGCTCGACTTCCCGGCATGTTTTCGGCTGAGGCAATGAGTCCCACCACATGAACGGGGGCTTTGAGTTTGGCCAAAGCGTAGAGCGCGCCCACGACGGAAGCCGATCCGCTCATGTCCATTTTCATTTCTTCCATGCCGGCGGCAGGTTTTATGCAAATGCCACCCGTATCAAAGGTGATGCCTTTGCCTACCAGAACCACGGTGGGAAGCTTGGATTTTTTCGCAGCGTTGTGCTCTAAAATCATAAAGCGCGGGGGCTCGGCTGAACCCATGCCCACCGTGAGAATCCCATTCATACCTTCGGTCTTTAGTTTTTTCTCATCAAAAATAGTGACGGCAAATCCCGCTTCTGTCCCGGCCTTTTGAGCGCGACGAGCAAGTTCTGCAGGGGGCAAGTCTCCTCCGGGAGTTGTTTGGAGGTCTCGGCAAAGGGTGACGGATTCGGCTAAAATTTCGGCGCGTTTTAAAATTCCTTGGGCTTTTTTCTCATCAATACCTTGGAATTGAATGCGCACCCTGGGAAGTCTCTCGGGCTTTTTTGATTTGTCTTTTTCGGAGCTAGATTTTTTGGATTTATAAATGTCAAAACGGTAGGAGCCCAGGTAAAGGCCTAGGGCAAATTTCTCTAAGAATTCTTCTTTGCTCACCAAACCCGAGAGGGAGGGGCGACCGGCAAAATCCTTGGGGGCGGAATCTGACTTAGCGGATTCGGCTCCGTTCCAGAGAGTATCTAAAATTAAATCAGCATCTGTAATTTTTAAGTTGCGAAGTTGCCCTGCAAGCTTTCCCGCCCAGTGTAAAATATTCTGCGAAAAAAAATCTTTAGATTTGCCCACGCCAAGACCGAGTAAATGTTGGTAGCCGGGTAGTTGGCGAAGTCCCTCACTGTGATCCAAGAGGGCATGGACCTGGCCACCTGTTCCTTCAAAACTTTTTTGCCGTCCAAGAATCTCAAAGGCCTCAGTGTAGATTTTTAAAGACTTTGCAGAACGTACCGGCACAGCCTTGCCCGTGTCTTGGGCCATTCCCAAAATAAGGGCCCGAGATTCCTCAGCGGCTTTACGGAGAGCAGCTTTGGGGGAAAGAATTTCAAGATCAATGCGTAGTGTTGGCATGCGCCAAGACTCCCACAGCTTGGCGGGCTCTTCAAGGTTGGCCCTAAAAACGCAACCCCATTCCCATTTCAAGTAGGAGCCAGAGGCTAGGGTTTTTGTAAAAGCGCATGCGAATACGCAGCGGAATTTGCGGAGAAAGCGGAACCTGCAATCCGCCTCCGAAATAATAGCCATAGGCTACCCCTGAGTCATTACTACAATCGGAAGGAATGCAGGTGCCTAGAGAGGTGTAATCCGTTTTCAGAGTGAACTTAGAGATATGCAGGCCCACATCTAAAATAAAATTGATTGTTGAAAGCACGGTTTCATAGCGGTAGCCGAAGTCAAAGGTGCGAGCTTTGTCTCCACTTCCTATAGAGTAAAGAAATCCCGCTTCTAAGGCTCCCTTGTTGTTGAGGGGTGTTGCGGCTCTTACTCCGTACACGGCAAGGGAGTTGTCGGCGCCCCACACATGATAGGGCAAGTTGCGGCCGAGGGTGGGAGTGACCTCAATAAGATAATCTGATTTTGCTTGGGCTAAGGAAGAAGATGCCCAAGAAAAAATCGCCGCCATGACGCAAAGAGATAATCGCAACTTCATTCTCCTTAAAGTCTACACCGCTCGCGAATCATTGAGTATAGTCCAGCCCGAATGAGTCAAATTCTCTGGAGAAACAGCCGTCAATTTCCTGGCACGCGTTCGGCTCTTAGGTGGTGGCGCAATTCTTACAAAGCCGAATTGCCACCTCGGGGTTTTGTTTGGGTAATTCATGGCTTGGGCGACCACAGCGGGAGATACTCCGAGTGGGCGCAGTATCTGAATGAATTGGGTTACGATGTCTTGTCGCCGGACTTGCCGGGGCATGGGCTTTCACGTTTTGAGGGCCAGCAGAATCGAATGGAAAGGGTGCCGGCTATGCTGGAGGAAATCCGCCATGCCCAGGAGTGGTGGATTCATTCGGGCCCCATTGCCAAACGAGGTTTGGTCCATACCCCTTGGTACTTAGTGGGCCACAGCATGGGGGCACTCCTCGCACTCAATTTAATTATTGAAGGTAAGAAAAATGAGCTCACGGGCGATTTCGCGCAACGCGCTTTTCTATCGGCCCCCCCTCTTAAGCTCAGGCTAGAAGTTCCCGGATGGAAAGTGGCTTTAGCAAAGAATTTGAACAAGGCCTTTCCTTATATGGAACTCGCCAATGGCATTGAAGTGGAGCAACTCAGTCGGGATGCGGGAGTCCAGGCCGCAGCGCGGGAAGACAAGTTGATGTACCAAAAGGCGAGCCCGGCTCTTTTTCTTTCGATGGAAGTGGCCACACAAAAAGTTTTAGCTCAGCCGCACGATGTGGAAATCCCCGTTTTTCTGGCCGTGGGCGAGGCCGATCCTATCGTGGATCCTCAGGCTGTAAAAGAATATTATACGCGCTTAGGAACTCATAAGAGATTTTTGAGCCTTCCTCTGGCTCGTCATGAAATATTAAATGAGGTGGATCGCCAGGCTTTATTTGCTAAAGCAGCGGGATGGTTGTCGTGAAAGAAAAATTAAAATCGCTCATGAAAAGTCGAGCTTTACGCACAGGCGTGGAAATCAAGCTCGCGAGTGGGCAGATGTCGAACTATTATATCAATTGCAAAGAGGTCACTCTTCATGGTCCATCTTTAAAAGTGCTGTCGGAAGTTTTTGTGTCCGAGCTCCAAAAAATTTCACCACGGCCATCTTTTGTTGCGGGAGTGAGTGTGGGGGGAGATCCCTTGGTGGCTGGAGTGATTCAAGCTGCCGCCGACCAGGGCTGGGAACTCGAAGGACTTTTGGTTCGCAAAGAGGCTAAAAATCACGGCATGAGTGCGGGTAAAGCCGTAGAGGGGGCGGCTCCTCGGGCCGGCCAGGGAGTCTATCTTTTGGAAGATGTGGTGAGTACGGGCGGCTCTTTGATTAGCGCGGCGCAATATTTAACTAAGGAAGGTTACGAGTTGCGGGGCGTCCTATGTATTGTGGATCGGCAGATGGGTGGGGCAGAAAAAATCGAAGCGGCCCTGAATTTAAAGCTCCATTCAATTTTTAAGGTTGAAGAACTTCTTTAGTCCCCTAGCCTCGGTTAAACTAATGCGTGATGGGGAAACTAGGGCGCGTGGCTACATTCTGGGTTTTTATTGGTTTTGGCCTTTCGGCCTGCAGCACGGTTTCAATTTTAAATTCCCCTTCAGAAAAATATAGAAAGTACGTGCGCCGTCAGGTGCAGGAGTCGAAGATTTTTGACCGAGGCCGTTTGATTTTGTCGATCAAGGCCTTGCCGGCTAACCAGTCGCTCTATCGAGCCCAAGAACAAGTGAGCCCGGGCTTTGCTTTTGCATACAAGGAAAATATCCGTCAGGTGATTGTAGCGGTAGGTCTACCCAATGCGAGCGATTTTGCTCCTCAAGATTTACAAATGACTTTGGGGGGACGTGCTTCGGAATGGGTTCATGAAATTGATTCTACGATGAAAGAAGAAACGCATTATGCTTTTGCGCACCCCTTTCACCGAGTTTTTTTAGTGGATTTTGCTAAGCCGGAGTCCCGAACTGAAGTAGAAAATTTCGAAGTCCGCAGCCCCCGAGGGGCGGTCAGGTTTGAACTTAACTTTCGGGAACAAAACGAGGAGAGATGAGTACTGCTGTCGAGCCCAAGCGCTCGCGTATTCGTTTCCCCCTACGTCATCAAATCAGCGGACTGTTGATCGTGTTCACGGCGGCCGTGGCCTTGTTGTCGATGCGCTCCACTCGAGATTTTCTCTCCCAAGATAAAATTGCCACGGTCCGAGAACTGCAAACCCTTCAGGTGGCCCAGAGCACCACAGAAATTCGGCAAAATCTTATTTTAGCGCGCAATCGTTTTCGGGAAAATCTTTCTCGCTTGCAAAATGTGGCCGCAGGCCAAGTGGATTTAGATACGAATCTTTGGAAACTTGTGAGTGTTCAAGATAAAAAATGGATTTCTCCAAATTTTCCACAGGCCCTTTTTCCGCCAGATATCACGAGCCTGGGGGGCGAAAACTTCACGGAATCTTTCGAGGTTCGCCGAAGCCCCAGCTCTCCCGATGACCTCGTTTTGATAGAAGCGTTATATTTGCAGGAAGGTGGGCTTAGTCGCAAGGTTCTGGCCAAGGCTCTCGTGAAAAAAGAACTTGTTTTGGGAGGCGACGACACCTTTCGCCAAGGATTGAGTCAGGGCCTAGTCCTGGATGTGAGTGGCTTGCGGGAGCGAAAAAACCCCAATGACTGGCCTAGTTTTGTATGGGGAGGCACGGCCGAGTCCCAAGCCCTTTTTTCTCTGATACGTGATTTGTCCACTAAAGAGCTGCGAGAAAGTTATTGGAAAAACTCCTTGCCGACTTCGCGGGAAATTCCCAGCGCAGATGGAGAAAATACCTACCTCTTTGCTTGGTCTAGCGTGACATTGCCCGACACAAAATTGCAGCTCAATTTGTTTCAGTTTGTGGACCGGGAGAGCATATTAAAAGGCTTTCGTTCCTTTCTATTTAAACAGGCTTTCATGGCTTTTGTCCTTTTGGGTTTTGGGGTGATGGTGGCCCAATGGCTTTCGCGCCGCTTAAGTCGCCCCATTGAAAGTCTTGTGGCTGCGGCCAAAACTTTGGAAACAGGAAATTTTTCGGTACGAGTGACCCAAGATCGCCGTGATGAAATAGGAGACTTAGCTCAGGCCTTTAACCACATGGCGGGCAGTCTTTATGACCGAGAAGAAGCCCTCAAGGCTGCGCAGGGTGCTCTCGTCCAAAACGAAAAGTTGGCGGCGCTGGGCACTCTAAGCGCGGGAATTGCCCATGAAGTGAAGAACCCCTTGGCGGGTATTTTAGGCAACGCCGATATGGCTCTGCAGCAGTTAAAGAAAATAGAGGCGGCACCTGAATCGCCGCTTTATAGATATTTGGAAATTATTCAAAAGGAAACGAAGCGCTGCCGCGGCATCATCGACAGCCTCATGCGTTTTTCGCGGCAGGAAAAGGCCGAACAGGGACTGATGGATTTGGAAGTCGTGGGGTGGGAGGCGATCCATTTGATGGAGCATTCTTTAAACCTCGGAAAAGTTCGCGTTGAGAAGGTTTTCACCGATAAATTACAAATGGTGAAGGGCAATGCCAATCAAATAGAACAAGTACTTTTGAACATGTTGCAAAATGCAGGTCACGCTATGCCCGAAGGTGGTCTCATCACACTCAGCACAGAATACTTTCCTGACGGGGCCACAGCGCCGCTGGGAAATTTTTTAGCCTTTGCGAGTCCCGACTTTAAGGGGCCCTGTTGCCGGCTCGCTATTCAAGACCGAGGAAGTGGTATGACTCCAGAAATTCAAAAGAAAATTTTTGAGCCTTTTTTCACTACCAAGCCTAAGGGCGTCGGCACGGGATTGGGTCTTTCGGTCACAATGGGGATTTTGGGTGACCACCAGGCTCGGGTCACTCTCTCTAGCGCGCCGGGGGAGGGCACGACTTTCTTTTTAGATTTTATGGCGCGAGGTGAACGCAATGCGGAAATTATTGCGCAGCTTGAAGAAATTAAACATCGTAAAGGCGGAGGCGCCACTTTGGAGAGCGACTTCAAAGGGGGTCCCGCAACGCCTACTTTAGAAGCTGGCGCCGTGCCTGCCAAAATGCCTCTTCCGGGCACCATTAAGCCTCCTGTGCCTAGTCATCTCATTGGAAAAACGAGGACGGAGACGGGTCCTGCTAGTCCTCCACAACCTTCACCGCGCTTTCAGATGCGCAAGCCCAAGATTGGTGGGGAAGATGGACATTAGCGTTCCAAAAATCAAGACGGAAGACTTTGTGGTGCTGGTTTCTGACGACGAAGAATCCATTCGCTCCATGTTGGGAGAGGCCATTGCCGGTTGGGGTTTTCAAGTCCAAACGGTTCCCAATGCGGAAGCGGCCTTGGAATACTTTGCCGCCGGTCACGTTCCCCATATTTTGCTGACCGACATTCGAATGGGCGGCATGACGGGAATTGAGCTCGCCGCCGAAGTAAAAAAAATATCCCGAGAGATTGAGGTCATCATTATGACCTCTCATGGCAGCTTTGAGACGGCAGTCCAGGCGATGCGACTAGGGGTTCACGATTATCTGAGTAAACCCTTTGAAAACATCGATGACGTAAGGGTGCTCTTAGAACACGTGTGCGAGCGAATTTATCTGCGATTTTACTCAGAGTTTCTTTTGACAGAACTCAAGCGCAAGAATGAAGAAATTCTAGCTCTGGCCACTACGGCGACTGAACTTAACAAGACATTGGACCTCGGAAAAGTGATTGAGTTGGGCTGCCAGGGCCTTTCGAGGGCCTTTGGAAATGCCCCCACTTTATTTTTTCAGTATATTCCCGCTCAAAAATCTTTAATGGCGACAGCCCGCAGTCCGGCCACCCTATGGCAGGGAACTCAGCCCGCGTATCTTTTGCCCGAGCAGGCTTTGGATTCTCCGCAGATTCTCAACGAATCTTTAAAAAAAATAGCAAGCGATGAGGGTTTTCGTAAACTTCTGCGCCAGGCCTGGGAGTCAGAAAGTGCTTTGGGGGCATTTCAGGGGGACCGAGTTCATGCCTCGGCACTTCTCACTCGTGAGGTTCCTCGTGGGGTTTTTGTGACCCTACCTGCGGAATGGGACGAAAACGAATCTTCCGCTCTTTTGGATCGATATGTTCAAACCATCGCGACGGCTTTTGAAAACGCTTTGCTGCACAGTAGAGTGGTAGAAATCTCGGTGCGAGATGGACTTACGGGTCTTTATAACGTGCGCTACTTTCGAGATCGCTTTAGCCAAGAAGTTAATTCTTCCAAACGCACGGAGCATCCGGTGTCCTTGATGTTTTTTGATGTGGATCACTTTAAAAAATACAACGACGCGCACGGGCACCCTGCTGGAGATGCTGTTCTGAAGCAAATGGCTTCGCTCCTCAAAAGCAGTTTTCGAAATTCGGATTTGGTGTGTCGGTATGGGGGGGAGGAATTTGTGGTTTTGATGCCGAACACGGCCTTCGCCGATGCTTTGCAAAAGGCCGAGCAGTTTAGAAAGATAGTGGAAGACGCTCCCTTTCCCTTGGAAGAAACTCAGCCTTTGGGAAAAATTACAGTTTCTATTGGTGTATCTGAATACCCCACCCATGGTGCCGACGTGGAGACAGTGGTGAAGGCTTCTGATGATGCTCTTTATGAGGGCAAGAAAAAATCTCGCAACGTGGTGGTTGCGGGGGTCGCCCCCGCAGGCTACCTCCCTCCCTTTAAACCTGTCGTGGCCAAGCGTTCGTCAAAAAGCTGACAAAGCCTCAACTTCTTCGGCCCTTTCAACCGATAAAGTCAGGTGCGAATTCCGAGGTTTTTCTATTTAGTTTTAAGTCTTTTTCTTGGAGTGCCCCCAGCAGGAGGCGCAGGTGAAAAATCCAAATTGACAGAGCTCTTCTCGGCCCCCACAGACTTAGATTTTTCGATAAAGTGGCAAGGTCTTTCCCCACCTCTGCGCGAAGAATGGTTGGAAATTATCAGCACCCCCCTGGCGGGCTGGAAAGCCTTAAGGGAATGGGACCGCGCTCCATGGGAGAAGTTGAGTCTTTGGGCGGCCGATAAAAACCAAGCGGGCCAAGATTATGCAGATCTAAAATTTCTCGGACTCGGGCACTATCCGGTGCCAACCAAAATTAAACTCGAAAAACATTTCTGTTCAGTCCCGCCCCTGGCACCAACAAAAAATAATTTTTTTCAAAAAGTTTACAGTTCCTGGAGATGCAAACTTTTTCCAAAGTATTGCTTGGAAAATGTGAGCTGCGAAAATCGTTTAGAGTGGAGCCTCGCTTTGGATTTGATGGGAGCCCCTGGACTCGTGGAAGAAAAACAAGGGTCCCTTTCTCTTGAAAATATTGCCCTGGCCTTGAAAAGCCATGTTCAAGAGGCGAATTATCGAAAAAAGCTATGGACAAGTTTAGAGCGGCTTTACACCCGACTTCCCGCTTACCGCCAAAGTCTCCCGGCCAGGATTCGAGTGGTCGAGCTTTCCTCGCCGCAGTTAAACGAAGAAATTTTTGAGCGTTTAAAAAAGCTCACGTACTTTTTGCAGGCACAAAATTCTGGATTTAAGATGAATTGTGAAAGCCTAGAGAAAATTTATGCTCAGCGAACTTTTCAAAAGTCCCTTGCTGATGAAGCTCAGTGCCCCACGGCCCAACGCACGCCGATACGGGCCCAAGCTCGGCATAATGATCTCTCAAGTGAGGCGAAACTTGCCGCCTCCAAGGGGCTCACGAGCCTCTTTATGGTGGACTTGCAGAAGCGCTTAAGTGCCTCTCGTCGTTCTGGGATTCAAGACCTCCGAGGGGAGGCTGCGGCCGTGGTCATTAAAGGAATGCAAAATCCGCGAATTCGGGCGCAACTTAAGAATGAAAAAATGCGGCTCAAAAAACTTGCTGTTTTTTGGAGCAATTTTTCTGAAGCAGGGGCAGAACCCCTCTCGAAGTTCATCGAAGTTCAAAAAGCGATGGCCGCGGCCCTTCACCAAGAGGTTGAGAGTCGGTTATAGCGCCACGGCGCGGGCTTGAACCAGCGACTGGTACAGAATGGCCTCAGGGTTCTTTTTTGCCGCGGCCCATTCTTTCTTCACTGAGTCCACAAGCACCTGTGTCACTTTTTTCTTTCGTAAAAGCTCAGGTGCCGCACTCATCAGCAAGTTGTAGAAATCTTCCATAAAAATGCGTCGAGTTTTGGGGGCACGCTTATCCAATAAAAAACTTTGAATTTCAGTCTCAATTTTTTGGAAGCCGGCGGCCTGCAAGTGATTGCCCAACTTGGCCCCGCAAAAGGGATCTCCCCCCATGTTCCACTGTTGGTCATTAAATTCAAACCAGTATTTAAGGGTGGCTGGGGCATAGGGATGGAAAAAGAAAGAGGCATTGAGCACTTCGGTACAATAGATCACCCCGCCCGGGCGTAGCACTCGGCGCAGTTCACTTAGCATCGGCAGGGGATCGCCAACGTGTTCTAAGACAAAGCAAATAAAGGCCCCGTCAAAACTTTCATCGGGAAAGGGAAGTTTCTCCCCCTCAGCCTTAAAAAATTTTACTCGCTCTAAGAGCTCGTGTTTTTTGAGGTGCTTCTTCGCCCGATTCAGCTGCGACTGGGCCCTGTCCACCGAACTAAGGTGGAGTTTGGGGAAGCGCCGAAGTAAAATTTCGCTCTGCGCCCCCACGCCGCAGCCGGGCTCAATAATATGCCGGCTTTGCTCGGGCCAGTGCACATTCTTATAGAGGCGTTCCTCCCAAAGTTTGGCCTGGTGATAGAGGCGGTCCTCTTCTTTGGTGTTATAACCATGAAGATAGGCGTAGTGATCGGCTGTTTTTTTTGCCATCAGGGGCTAATATAGAGCCAAAGCTTATGATTTCATACCCCAACATCAAACCCGAGATTTTTAGTATTGGGCCCCTTAAGCTGCGCTGGTACGGGCTGATGTACGTGATTGGATTCTTTCTGGGCTTCTACTTACTTAAAAAGCGAGCGGCCCGAGGATTGATTCGGATTGATTACCGGGCTTGCGAAAGTTTTATTTCCTATTTGATTTTTGGGATGCTTTTGGGAGCGCGGTTGGTTTACTGCCTTATTTACAATTGGCCCCAATACTCGGCCAACCCCGTTGAAATATTTTACGTTTGGGAGGGAGGCCTTTCTTTTCACGGCGCAGCTCTAGGGATGGTGGCTTCTTGCGCTCTTTTTGCGAGAAAATTCAAAGTGCCTTTTTATTCCGTCACCGATACGCTGGCTTTTTGCGCAGGGCCGGGTTTGTTTTTTGGGCGCCTCGGAAATTTTATCAATGGCGAGCTTTATGGAAGGCCGACTTCGGTAGCTTGGGCCATGATATTTCCGCGAGATGAGATGCAACTGCCTCGGCATCCCTCGCAATTGTACGAGGCCTTCTGCGAGGGGCTACTGATTTTCGTGATTTTGTATTTTCTGCAGAAGTATTTGTTGGAAAATAAGAAGTTTCGTCACGGCATTTTGGGTGGGACTTTTTTAGTTCTCTATGGGGTGGGTCGCTTTTTAGTGGAGTACACTCGTGAGCCGGATGCTCAGCTGGGGCTCTTCGTGAATGAATTGTTTTCGATGGGGCAGATTTTGTGCTTCTTAATGATTCTTATTGGCACGGCGGTTTTAGTTCATGTGTTTAGAACTCAGAAAGTTTTTGTGGCTCAGCGACAGACGAAGGCGGAGCTGGAGGGGTAGGAGGCTAGGGTGGGTGACGTCCGGAAAAAGTTCTGTGACGCCTTTTCCCCAACTTGGTGGTCGGGGGCGGAATCGAACCGCCGACACGAGGATTTTCAATCCTCTGCTCTACCGACTGAGCTACCCGACCACTTTCGGTGAAGAAACCGGCTTTCTACCGGCAGGCTTTTGTTAGTCATTTCACCTCCAACCGTCAACGGGCGGGCCCTTTTAGACCTATTTTTTTGCTTCTTGCCTTGGCCCCGTCTAGGCTCGCATCCATGCAAAATAGTAGCGCTATTACCTTTGACGATGTTCTCCTCGTGCCCTCTTACAATCACTACGAAAGTCGTCGAAACGTGGAAACCGCCGTCACTGATAAAAGTGGCAAACTCAAACTCCAGCTACCCATAATGAGTTCCAATATGGACACGGTTACCGAAAGTGCCATGGCGAATTTTATGAGTGAAAAGGGCGGCATGGGAGCTCTGCACCGCTTTATGAGTGTGGAAGAAAATGTGACCGAGTTTAAAAAATGCAAAGGTAGTGTTTTTGTTTCCATTGGCGCCAGCGATAAGGAATTGGAGCGGGTAGAGGCCTTGCGGGATGCGGGCGCTACTTACTATGTGATCGACGTGGCTCATGGCCATGCCCGCTATGTAGGTCGGACTTTAAAGAAAATGCGAGACCTTTTAGGGGACGGGGCCTGCATTATGGCGGGGAACGTGGCCACCTATGCGGGAGCTGATTACCTGGCTTCCTGTGGAGCCGATATTATTAAGGTGGGTATTGGCGGAGGCTCAGTTTGCTCCACTCGGATTAAAACTGGATTTGGCCTACCCATGCTGAGTTCGATTCAAGAATGTCGCAAGATCGACCGGTCTATTGTGGCCGATGGGGGCATTCGTAACCCCGGAGATATTGTGAAGGCCCTGGCCTTTGGGGCTGACTTTGTCATGATCGGAGGCATCCTGGCGGGCACTCGGCCCACTCCGGGCGAGGCCTTTACCAATAAGTCTGGAGAGCGGGTTAAAAGTTACCGGGGTATGGCGAGTCGAGAAGCCCAAGAGGACTTTACGGGCGGGATGTCGGAGTGGAAAACGGCCGAAGGGGTGTCCACCGAGCTGCCTTACCGTGAGGATGAGCACGAGATTTTAGCCGATATCGTGGGTGGTTTGCGCTCTGGGTTAACCTATGGAGGTGCCGCAAACGTCAAAGAATTGCAGCGCAAGCTCAACTTTGTCCAAATCACTCCGGCTGGGCGCATTGAAAGCCTTCCTCACAAAACTTTAAAAAATTTCTAGGCTCATTGAAAAGTATTTGAATCAGTCGTTAACTGAGGACTCGATATGAAAAAACTTAATACACTAAAAATCTCTTCAGCCTTCTTCGTTCTCAGCGCTAGCTTTTCGGCTCACGCGCTAAGCCCCAACAAAGCTATGGGCCAAGCTATCTATGAGCAGTCGGGGGCTAACTCTTGTGTGTATTGTCATGGCGTGGGTGGAACGGGCGGTAAAGTAGCCCAAGCTGCTAAGCTCACCCAACCTAAGACCTGGAGGACTTACAGAGGTTTGGGTGGAGATGCGGCCTACAAAAAAAATAAGGCTGAATTTTTAAAAAATATGGATGAGGCCCTCATCGACTTGATTCAAAAAGGGGCCATTGCGCACAACGCCGGCTTTAAAAAAGATTATTTTGATTGGAAAAAAGCAGGGGGAACTTACAACGCGCAGATGCTGGGTCTAGGCGGCGCTCCCTCCACAGCTTGGTTGAATAGACAAAAAGACAAAGGCGTTACCAAAGAGATCGCGGCCGAAGCCGCGTTGATGTTCGTTAAAACTCTAGATAAAGAGGGCGTGTTCTAGGTCTCGACTAGTTCGACACTGTAAAATTCAGTTTGTTGCGATAGTCTTGAGTGAGCTTACGCAAAAATTGATTTCCAATGGCGTCGGCCACTTCGTCGTGGGCCATGAGCACAGGCTCATTAATCGACCCTTCTCGGATGCGGTTACGTGCCTCAACAACGAGGGTTGTGAGTTGGAGATTTAAACCTTCCGTAAGAGCTCGGCGCTGGGCTGGGGTAAAAATCTTAAGTTCAAAATTAGTAGGATTGTTGGCTAAGGATTGGAAGGCCTCAATGCGATGCAAGCTCAGCCTTAAGAGCTTTGCTAGATTCTCAGGACTGTCGTCAATCGAAGGTGTGAGAGAAAGTCGCACATTAGGGCGAAGCTCGATATGACGGGTGCTAAGAATTTTGGCCTGCACTCCTAGCATGGCGGCCGAAGCCAATAGGAGCTTGGGCTCTAAATAGGGGCCCCAAAGTTCCGGGCTACGGTAGGAATTAAGAGTCACAAAATAATCCACCACATCTAAAAATTCCGAGAGGTCAGACCGACCCGCTAGCATGTAGTCCGCCTTACCTTTGTGAGCCATTTGCGCTTCGAGCCAGTCTTGAGTGGCCACTAAGCTGCGTTTTTCCACTCCTTCACTCTCAAAAATGCTGGGGATATCTGTTTGAGGATAGGTTCCTTCAAAGAAGTCATTGTAGTCACTGAAGTTAGGCAGGGTTCCGTCGGCCAGCATTGCGGGCGCGGCCTTGATCCCTTTCATTGTGATGATTTGAGCCGTGAGGCGACTGGCAATGGCAAATTTGCAAAAAATTTCCCGATCGCTGTTATCTGAGTGACTTAGGGCCGCATAGGTTCGTTGCAAATCTTCTTTTCTCTCCACCCAAGAAGAGGAAATAAACAAAGGAGTGGCAAGGCCCAAAAGCTCTATAGAGTCCTTATCCTTCCAAGTGAATTCGTTGCGGCCTAAAACCTTATAAAGATTTTCCAAAATCTTAGATTTCTCGATTCGTGTTGAAGGCTCAGAGCTTTCGGTGAAAATTCCGGGAATCTGTTGGGCCACCAATGTTTTAATTCCCTGATTGCGGAGCTTACGGAATTCACTGTCACGCAAATCCGCCCGGGCCCAAGCAGCCGCTTTAGATTTTAAGTGTCGATACTGAGTGTCTGTAAGTAGGCCCTGGCTGTGATACTCATTCAATGCCCTATCCACATTTTCCAATGCAATCGATTCCAAACGAGTGGGGATTTTTTTAACGAAGCCAAACTGAGAGGCCTCTTGCGGATACTTTTCGCGATTCTCATAAACGACGTGCTCACCCGATAAAAAATATAAGATCTGCGGCAAGGTGGAAGCTCGGAAGTATCCTGTCACTTGGGGCTTGAAGCCCTCACGACCTAAAGCGGGAGAGAAGGCTCGCTCTGACCAAGCTCGCTTCACTTCGAGTCCGTGCACAATTTGAAAAGTGGGCGAAGCATCGGAAGCGTCGGCCTTCGTTCGATCCGCCAGAACTTGCCAATAAGCACAGGCACGAAGGTTGCGGGTGACATGGCTCTTTCGAATGGATGTACTGTAAGAAGGAGGGATGATTTCGTTATCGACATCGCCGGCATCGCTGCTGTTGGCGGAAGGACTTGCATTTTGTTGGGAGGGTGCTGCGGAATTTTGGCCGCAGGAAATCATTGTAAATACCAAGGTCAATAAGCTGAGTCTGATAACGGTATACTGCACTCTGTTGTTCTCCTTTAGAAGTAAGTCCATAGGTCCAAGCGGGCGTAAGGAGCCCGCGGTCGATTTCGGGCTTTTAAAATGGTGTTGTAACTTAAGCGGATATCGAAGGGGGCAAATATCTTGTGTCGTAAAAATGCTGGCACGGCGCTGTATCCTAGTCCGAACTCAAGCCGGTGCAAACTATAGTCTGTATTTGTAGAAAGCTTAGTATAATCAAGGGTTTTACCCCCGCTATATTTGTCTGAACCCTTATATTTGAACTGGTAGGCTGTCCAAAGGCTAATAGATTTTCGGAAAAACTTATGGGTTGCAGAGACTTCCGTTTCCAAAAGGTCGCCCATATTGCGCCGAACATTGTCCCAAACATAGGGATCTTTCAGATCGGGAAGACTATCCTCGCCGGGTCGAGGTACTGGTCTATTCATAGAATCGGGCATCTGGAAGGTGTACTGAACAGCCGTACCAAATATCAAATTATCGTAGGGTAAAAAATCATTTACAAATTGGAGCCCCACGTCAAATTGGTTGTCCGTGATGCCTTCGATGCCTCTGTCGAGGATGTTGGTGTAATCGGGTTTGTGAGAAGTGGTGGGAAAGCGAAGGCCTAAGGTTAGAGCCGCAAGGTCCTGGTCACTTCGTAAAAATTGATAGCGAAGGCCGGCTTCAATGTCGGCCAAAGTTTGCATTTTGAAGTCGCCCGGAACCTTGTAGCCTTTGTCTAGAAAGAGAGCCTTCTCAAAAGTGGCTGTATTGGGAAGGTTGGTGTTAAATTTTTTAAGTTCTTCCTGGGCTAGGGCATGAGACTTGACCGACATGCCCAGGTTCTCAGAATTGTTCCGAACATTAGCGCGAAAGTCGGCCTTCACGCTTTGCTGCACGAAGGGCACGCTGAATCCGCCCGAAAGTCTATCTGTAAAACCTCGTTCTAAGGTTACAAATATAAGGTGATTATTGAAGGTGGCATTGCTTTCCAAATCCACATCCAGCACCTTGTCACCCAAGCCAGAATCGATGCCGTTTAAAAGAGCCACTAAACTTTTGAAACTATCATTTACCGCTGTGAGTTTTTCGAGGGGAACTTTTTGGTTCATCCGCGCCACAACATTTTCGCGGCGGCCCGCAGAGTTGTAGGCCTCGGTGATGGGCTGAGCAAAAATATTAATAAGGCGCATGCGGTGAACTTTGGCCGGTAGAACGGCTGCTGCTTCTTGGGCTTGGGCCTCAAGATAAAATATCCTGCTTGCTAAAATCCAAGCAGCGATAAGGAATGATAATCTTTGCCTTTTCACGGGAAGAGGGGGTATATCGTGCCCCCCCGCGTTAGTACAAGGTCAAAGTTCTTATATTTTCTTAGGGGGAAAGCACCACGACAACACTATCGAAGTTATCAATATTGCTGAGATAATTCCTAAGCTTGTCCAGGGAGACATGTGAAAAAAGGGCTCAGCTATCATTTTAGACCCTACAAAGACTAAGACAAGGGAGAGTCCCACCTTAAGTAAGTGAAAGCGATAGAGCATATCTTCAAGAACAAAGAAGAGAGACCGTAGTCCTAAGATGGCAAATATATTGGAAGTATAAACAATAAAGGGGTCTCGGGTGACTCCAAATACGGCCGGTACTGAATCTAGGGCAAAAATCACATCCGAACTTTCGATAAGTAAAAGAGCGGCAAAAAAGAGGGTAAATTTCTTCTTCCCATCTTCCACCAAAACAAAACGGCCATGGTGGGGGGCATCGGTAAAGGGAAGAAACTTTCGGGCGAGTTTAAGAAAAGGACTTTTGTGGGGGTCTAGGGGAGCTTTGTCCCCCGCTAAAAAAAGTTTGATTCCCGTAAAAATTAAAAAGGCACCAAAAATATAAATAACCCAATGGAAGCGGTTTAAGAGCTCGGCTCCCGCGTAGATCATGCCGGCGCGTAAGATGATCGCGCCTAGAATTCCCCAAAAGAGAAGGCGGTGCTGCAGTCCCCGCTCAATTTTAAAGGCTGAAAAGATGATGGCAAAAACAAAGAGGTTATCTACGGAAAGGGATTTCTCAACGATGTAGCCCGCCAAATACTCTGCTCCGGCCTGAGCCCCGTCGTGCCAGGAAATATAGTATCCAAATCCTAAGCCAATCAGGATCCAAACAACGCTCCAACCCAAAGCTTCCTTAAGACGGATGACATGGGCTTTGCGATTGAAAATCCCCAAGTCCAAAGCCAAAAGGGCCAGCACAATAAGATGAAATACGACCCAAGTTTCGAAACTGTGTTTTTCAAACATTTAAAATAAACTCATTTGTTCTAGGGTCATGTTCTGTGATTTCTCTCCATCGATTAAAATTTCTTCGCGGGATATCTTTCTACCGTGAGTATCAAAAACAAAAAAGGCGTTTTCAGGATAAATCTTTTTTAAATCATGCATGGCTTCGCGGATCAGGGCCACATTTAAGGGATCATCATCACTCATGCCAAAGCGATGGAAGGGGTTTTCTCCGAAGCATTCAAAGGCGTCTCGAACCGCGGCTTTGATGGCCTCTTTTTTTAGCTCCGCGATGGACCATTTATAATCCAAATCTCCCAATTTCTTGCGAGTGTCGTCATGCGAAACAGGGTATATGCTTAAGTAGTTCGGGCTGGCGCTTAAGTCACGGGACTCCACCAAAATATTTATGGCCCGACGGATCGTGTGAGGGTGGTGGCCTCGCGCGGTAATTATGGAGAGGGGACGGTTGTTGTTCACCGCGTGTACAAAGAATTCCCAGCTCGGCCCTCGCCATTCTAAAAATGGATTTTGAAGGGCAGAGAGCATGTCGTGCACAAGCGGTTGGTTTTTACCGGCCAAGCGGGCTCGATCTTGTTCCCGGAAATTTCGAAAGGAACTCTCAGGCCCGGGATCGAGGCGAAATTCAAAATCTTCCCACTCGCTCCCCGCCTTGCCCACTAAATTTGAAATCGTGGCGTAGGCTTGGGTGGAGACTTCTCGCTCTTCGGCCCTGTGGCGGTGAAAGAGAACAATTTGCGTTCCCAAGTGGATCACGTTGTCGTCAAAATCAAAGAAGTAAAAGCTGCGACCTCCTTTGGCAAAATTTCGGTCGAGCTCTTTGTGATTGTGGGGCACCAGCGGCACTTGACCCGAAGAGAGTAGGGGTGAATCCATTGGGATTTTCTTAGCAGTTCCTCTAAACAAGGTCATGCTTTTAGGGGTGCCGGAGATTTGACGCTCCGAAGGGTAAAGGTGGGTCAAGGCCCCGTCGATAAGTACCTATGGGTATTGGAATGAGAAAAATCTTTATATTGATTCCCTCAGCGACAATTTTGGGCTTTTTGGGAGCCTGCACGGGTCATCGGGAAAGCGATGAGTGGGCGCGAGTGAATGTGAGTATTGAACGAAGGCCCCAGGGCGAATATGCAGCAAAATCTATCTCCGATGCGGGCGGCAATGCCTGTTATATGGTTCATGCTTATTCTCTCAATGGGGATTCGCGCTTAGATCGCGCGTCTTTTCTGTCTACTTCACCTGGCGAAACCCTTAGTTTTTTTGGACCAAAAAGGCTGGGTCTTGTGGAGGGGCTTTACAAATTTGGAGACACTGTAAGTTTAGAAGTTCCGGCTGTGGGTGCTGTTAAAGTGGATCTCATCGCCCTCTCTATTGCCAATAACGGGATTGTATCGGGTGCGAATTGTAGTGAGAAAGTTTCGGCCATTTCTCACGTGGATGCCAACGGAATGCCCCGGGTAAATCTGTATCCGGCCTATGATTCCGACATGCGAGTGATGGCCAGCGGGGTGGCTGTTTTGCAATCGGGTAAAGAGGTTAATCTGAGTTTGAAGGAGACTCCGCTAGTTTCGGGTTTGGCGTATCCTGGAGGCTATCCGAAGTATGATAGCCATTCGCGGGTTTATCCGGTTTCTCCTGCTTTGGAAGGGGGGAAGCTCTATTTGCCGGTGGATCTCACTAGCGGCTCTGGATTTATAGCCAAATGTCCTGTTGGAGCTTATCAAGTCAAAATCTATGGTGCATATAGCATCAACGCTCTCATTGGAACATGCAATAGCGGACAGGCCACAAGCTTTAGCGGCGGCTCCATTAGCACCCCTACTTCAAATGTGATCAACACCGAGCCGGTGCTATGGAAGTTTGTTGCCGAGAGCAGTGGCGGCACGGAACTCGCCACCTTCTTTGCCCCTGTATATCGTCGCTAGCCTTTCGAAAGCCGCCCGGGTCCATGCTAAAATGGCCCCATGCAAGACAACCCGCTCTTAAAACCTTTCACCACTCCTTTGGGCGCCATTCCCTTTCACGACATCAAGCTCGCCCACTATTTGCCGGCGCTGAAAATAGCCATAGCCGATGCCAAAAAGCGCATTGATGAAATTAAAAATGACCCGAGTCCCGCTACATTTTTTAATACTGTGGTGGCCTCCGATGCGGCGAGCGAAAGAGTGGGCCTGGTTTCTGAAGTTTATTTTAATTTACTCAGTGCCGAAGCCGATGAAAAATTTCATGCCTTGGCCAAAGAGATGTCTCCCTTGCTTGCAGAATTCTCCAACGACCTGGGCCTTGATGAAAAACTTTTTGCAAGAATCAAAGAAGCCCACGACACTCGGCACACTCAGAAACTCAGTAAAGAAGAACTTCGAATCTTAGAGAAAAACTACAAAGACTTTGTGCGAAACGGAGCTTTGCTTCAGCCTTTAGACAAAGAAAAATTGCGGGAAATAGATAAAAAACTTTCTCAGCTAGGCCCCGAGTATTCCGAGAATTTGCTGAAGGCCACCAATGCCTTTGAACTTTGGATCACGGATATCTCTCAGCTGAAGGGCTTGCCAGACTCTGCGCTGGAAGCTGCGGCCGCAGCGGCCGAGGAAAAAGGCAAAAAAGGCCAGTGGTTTTTTAATTTGGATGCTCCCTCCTACATCCCCTTGCTAACCTATTGTGAGAATGAAAAATTGCGCGAAACTATCGCTAAAGCCTTGGGGACGCGGTCTTATAAAGACGCCTTTGATAATGAAAAAAATACTCGAGAAATTGCGCAGCTCCGCTTTGAACGGGCCCAATTGTTGGGTTTTAAGGACCACGCGGATTATGTCCTTCAAGAGCGAATGGCGGGGCACCCGGAGCGCGTGCGCAAGTTTTTGGACCGCATTTTTGAAAAATCTCGGCCCAAAGCCAAAGAGGAAATTAATGAGCTGAAGGCCTTTAAAAAAGACCTCACGGGCTCTGATGTTTTTAACGCCTGGGACTCGGCCTTTTATTCTGAAAAACTTAAGCAGAAAAAATACTCCTTTGATGAGGAGCTGCTACGGCCCTATTTCAAATTAGAGAATGTGATTGCGGGAGTCTTTGAACATGCGCGTCGCCTCTACAATTTAAAATTTAGTCCTCGCGACGACCTGCCCGTTTACCATCCCGATGTGAAGGTTTTTGAAGTGCACGACGAGAGCTCCAAAGAGTTGGTGGGGCTTTTTTATGCCGACTTCTTTCCTCGGCCCACAAAAAAGGGTGGGGCTTGGATGACTTCATTTCGCGAGCAAGGATTGTTTGAGGGCGAGATTCGGCGACCCCACATTGCCATCGTTTGTAATTTTACAAAGCCCACGCCCACGAAGCCCTCACTTTTAAGCTACGGTGAAGTTGAAACTTTATTTCATGAATTTGGTCACGCCCTACATGGACTCCTCTCGCAGTGTCGGTACCGAAGCCTTTCGGGCACTAATGTTTATTGGGATTTTGTAGAGCTACCTTCCCAAATCATGGAAAACTGGGTGAAGGAAAAAGAGTCGTTAGATATTTTTGCCAAGCACTTTGAGACCGGTGCGGCTTTGCCGGAAGAATATGCTCAAAAAATAAAAGATTCTGCAAAATTTCAAGTCGCTTCATTTTCGCTGCGGCAGCTGATGTTCGGGTATTTGGATTTCTTTTGGCATGAAGGCGATCCCAGCAAAATTCCTACGAACTTAGAAGAGGCCGAAGATAAGGCCATAGGAGCTTTGCGGCTTTTGCCGAAGATCCCGGGATCCGTTCTTTCCACTTCCTTCTCTCATATCTTTGCGGGGGGTTACTCTGCGGGTTATTACTCTTACAAATGGGCGGAAGTTTTAGACGCCGATGCCTTCGAGTTTTTCAAAGAAAAAGGCCTCTTCAATGCGGAAGTAGCGGGACTCTTTAAAGAACATATCCTTTCTAAGGGCGGCACTGAGAATCCCATGGACCTGTATATAAAATTTCGAGGTCGAGAACCCGACCCGGATGCTCTGCTTCGACGTGAGGCCCTTCTGTGATGGAAGACGAAAAGGCCTATCGCCAAAAAGTTGCGGAGGTTTTTCGAGAAATTGAAAAAGCCTTCGATCAGGTCGACCCTGACGTGGCAGAGGCTGAGCTCTCCCAAGGGGCGCTCACCATCTTTACTGGGAAAAGCCGAACAATTTTAAGTCCTCAGCCCAGTGTGCGCCAGATCTGGTTGGCTGCGGCACATTTAGGCTTTGCTGTGCATTTTAACTTTGATACAAAATCCGGCCGGTGGATGGATGACAAAGGCCAAGGTTATGAACTCTTTAGTTATGTTCAAGATTGCATACGCAAAGCCTGTGGCTACGAGCTTCGCTTTGCTTCTAAGCCTTAGCGCTCAGGCCATTTTACCCATGGGTTCTGCCCAAGAAAATTGGGCTCTCTTGATGCAAGAAAAAATCGCTCTGATGGGAGAGAGGGATTCCCTTTTGGCGAGAGAGAAGCCAGATACGACGCTTTTAGCTGGGCTGGATAAGGAACTTGGAGATCTTGAGATCCTTCTTGAAAAAATTGGGAGTGGACCCGCTGGTGGGCGCAGTGACCCCCATGGAATTGGATTAGAGCTCTCCCTCTCCACTGAGGTGCGCTCAGCCTTGCTAAGTTTTATAAGCCCCAGCTACTATACAGTTTTGAAGGTGAAACCCTTTGCCAATGATATTCAGATTTGGCAGGCGGCTGAGGCGCTAAAAGCAACGATATCGGAGCTGATGCGCAGTCCCGGAATTCGCACTGCAGAATCTTCCACACTCAGCCGGGCCTCTGAGGCCGTGGATTTTATTGTGGGACTGCTATTGGATTCAGAACGTCGCCTCCAATACGACAAACATTTACGGGCCTATAATTATTTCTTTGATTCTCGAGCTCCCGACTTTAGATTTCGGCAAAATCCTCCTGAAATTATGGGTGCCTTCAAGGAACCGGAGTTTTGGGTTTGGGCTCAAGCCCATGCGCCAATTTCCCAGACCGCTTCCAATTTTTGGGTCTACAGCCGACCCATTTATGAATGCGCTTTGATGCGTTTTGCAATATTGCCGGCCTTTGAAAAAAATCCTGATTTGGCTCGTTTTTGGTTTAAGCAGCATCTCGAAAATAGAGCGCGGTTTTTGAGGGCCGATACTGGGGGAGTTTTTAGTTCTACAGACTACCGGAATGCCGCGGTTGATTTAGTCCAGAGAATGACAAATTATATTTTGTTTCATCGTCCAGAAGCAGTGGCCTTTTTCACCTCGGATGAAGAGCGTTTGAAGTACCTGCGCTTCCTCTTGCAACTTGTGGACTACAACTTCGGATTAGTTCTTAGTCTTGATGTGGTGGACACTTTGGGTCGTTCCACCTCTCAGTTTCCAGAGGAAAAACGACTGCTGAAAGAGGCTAAGGAATTAGTGGGCAGTACCTTGGTGCAATTGGAGACTTTAAAGGCTGGGGATCCAAATTTCGAGTGTCGGACATTTGTACCTTAAAAAAGGCCGACTTTAGCTGCCTTCGCGAACGGCGTTGCGATTCCAATTCGGAACTTCTACTTCTAAATTTTCTTTACCATTAGGCACAGCTTGGCAAGCCAATCGCGAGCTAAATCTCGGCTTGGGAGCGTTGTCGATTTGATCCAGCTCCGCTTCGGCCGCCTCATTGCAGGTACCCCGGCCCTTGTTAACGTAAACGTGGCAAGTAGAGCAGGCCACCACACCGCCACAGGCGTGATCAATGTCCACGCCATTGCCCAGAGCGATATCGAGGAGGCTGCCTTCCAGGCCCGTGGAGCCGTAGGGGATTTTGTTTGGGTCGACTTCCACTACCTTGCCTGCGGGCAAAAAAGTCACAGTGAACTTTTGCTTAGCCCGTTCAAATTTTACTTCGTCTACATAAGGGTTTTTGCCGCCCATCTAGGCACAATATCTTCTCTGTCCGACCTTAGTCTATCTTTGCTTGCGGCAAGGTGCTAAATAATTTTCCCATCCATGGATGCAAATCTTGCTTTTGAGGTCGGAAGGCGTCGCACCTTCGCCATTATTTCTCACCCCGATGCTGGCAAGACGACTCTCACTGAAAAACTCCTTCTCTATACAGGGCAAATTCGAGAGGCGGGTGAGGTGAAAGCCAAAGCTCAGCGACGAAAAACGGTATCAGACTGGATGGAGCTCGAGCAGCAGCGTGGGATTTCCGTGAGCTCAAGTGTGCTTCAGTTTGAGTACAAAAACCTTAAGATTAATTTGTTAGACACCCCCGGTCACCAAGACTTTTCAGAAGACACCTACCGCACGCTCATGGCGGCGGATTCGGCCGTGATGGTGATAGATTCGGCCAAGGGCGTGGAAGCTCAGACTTTGAAACTTTTTGAAGTTTGCCGAATGCGCGGAATTCCCATTTTTACATTTTTTAATAAAATGGACCGAGAAGCCAGAGATCCCTTCGAGCTTATGGAAGAAATCGAGGCTGTGCTTAAGATCACTACCAATCCTCTCACTTGGCCCATTGGTATGGGCCCCTCTTTTCGTGGGGTTTATCACCGGGTTCGTAAAGAATTTATCTTTTTTGAGCCCGCCGAAAAGGTGGGTCATGCCGCGCGGGAGCAGGCCTATTCTTTTGCTCCAGATTCGGTGGAACTTCTCAAGTTTGTGGATGAAGAGCAGCAAAGTAAACTTGTGGAAGAAATTGATTTGCTGGAGAGCGCTCTGGGGCCTTTTGATGTGGATGCTTTCGCCAAAGGTCAGGTCAGTCCTGCTTTGTTTGGAAGTGCTCGGAATAATTTCGGCGTCCCCACTTTTTTAGATATATTTTCAAGTTTTGCTCCGGGTCCTCAGCCTAAGCCTGCCAGCCCTCAGCCGGTGCAACCCGATGAAGATCGCTTCACGGCTTTTGTTTTTAAGATTCAAGCAAACATGGACAAAGCGCATCGCGACCGCATGGCCTTCTTGCGGATTTGTTCGGGTCACTTTGAGCGCGACATGGACGTAAAGCACGCGCGTTTGGAAAAGACCATTCGCCTCTCGCACTCTAAGCAATTTTTGGCCCAAGATCGTAGCACGGTGAATGATGCTTACGGGGGCGACATCATAGGTATTCATGATCCGGGTCACTTTCGCATTGGTGACACCGTGTTTACGGGAAGCAAAGTCCAGTTCGAAGGTATTCCTCAATTTTCTCCTGAGCGCTTTGGAAAAATGCGCTTGAAAGACCCGATCAAGCGCAAGCAGCTTCAAAAAGGCATAGAGCAACTTTGCGAAGAGGGCTTGGTGCAACTATTCATCCAACCCCAAGTGGGTTTGCAGGATCCAATATTAGGTGTCGTGGGCAGTCTCCAATTTGACGTGATGATGTTTCGACTTCGCGACGAGTACGGGGTGGAAGCGATCTTGGATCGGCTTCCCTATACCTTGGCCCGTTGGCTAAAATTCAATGACCCGACCATCAGCGCCGCCAACCTCGACCTTCGAGTTCCCCTCGTTAAAGACCAAAGCGGACATAGTGTGGTTCTCTGCAACTCCGAGTGGGAATTACAGTACCTCCAAAAGAACGCTCCTGCGTCTATTGAGTGGCATTCCTCCAGTACGGACCTCTGATCGTAACTGTGCGCTAGTTAGTGTGGCTTTTCCTCAATTTATTGGTTGGCGCGGATACGGAACTCTTCCGTCGATTATCATGCGCCACTCATTGGGAAGAGTTACTTGTTCTGGTGATATGAGCTCGTTAAAAAAATCGTAAAATTCAAAAATTTTCGATGTGAGGCCCAGAGTTTGCGCTGGGCTTTCAAGGTGGGCTCGTGGTCGCCGCACATGTTTCTTTGTAAATTGGGGGACCATATAATTCTTTTTGACCATAAAAAGTATAAATCGTTGACACATTCGAGCATGCGTTTTCGAAAAGGAAATTGTCTCACGGGCAAAGGCCGCCAACTGCTTTCGAATGAGTAAATCGGAATGATTGATTGGAAAAAGGATATTTTGAAAATCTCTGTGCGCCTTGGAGGAGATTGTTATGTGGTGGATGCCGGCGTCTTTCAAGTCTTCATGAATTGATTTTTTGTATTGGTAATGTTCGTCGCTTATTATCTCGAGACGTTTCCCGTGCTTTACTTTCAGGAGTAGCCGACTAAAGAGATTTGTAGAGGCCAGCTGAGTGGCGTTTTCTGGGTAAATTCCTACCTCGGTTTGGATTTTGTGGTTTTTTACAAGTTGTCGGTCAGACATGTATCCAGCTCGATTTAGAGGAATAAAATTAAAGTCGTATATAAAGAGGGATTTCTGACCGACCGCCTGATTTATTTCATTGGGATCGTGTTGGGTGATGGCGAAATTTCGAATGCCATCGAAAGCAATGGATTCATTAATGTGGGGGAGTTTGTCCAGGAAGCTTTTATGTCGGTAAAAAGCCCATCTCGCCATTTTATGGAGGCGATTTCGCATGCAGCATTCACTGATGCCGAGAGTTCGTGCCGTTTCTCGATTTGAAATGCCCAAAAGGTGAAGTTTGAAGATTTTTGCCGAAAGTCCTTTGTCGGCTTTTTTGTAGTGATAGTGCAAACTGAAAGCACGTTTAGAAAATGTGCTTCTGCAAAGTTTACATCGTAGCCTCTGCGTTTTTTCGCTCTTGAGGTCAGAATAGTAACCATGTTTTTTCCACCAACGCACGGGGGTTATTTCTTTGAATAATCGATGGTTTAGGCATTCAGAATTTGGGCAAAAGGGTGGGGTGAATTCTCGGGTTTTAGTCAAAAGTATTTTCATCGCGAGATGGGCCCTCGCAATATTCGGGCCTACCTTCGTTAATCAGCCACACTATTTAGCGCACAGTTAATTTTGAGACGAAAGGGCCCGAACATAGTCCCAAGCCTGGGCCGGGCTTATTCCCGTCATGCATCGGTGTTTTTCAATGGTGCATTGGGCGAGGCCGCACCAGCGGCGACCGTTGGGCGATACTTCGGTGCGACATTCGAGGTCTGGGAGAAAAAGGTAGGGGTGCTCATCATTGGGGTAGGGGTGCCACTCGTAGGGATCTTCCGGACCAAAGATACTCAGAGTGCGGGTACCCACCGCGGCGGCTAAATGCTTCGGGCCAGAATCGTTACCGATAAAAAGGGTAGCAATTTTTAAGAGGGCCGCGATTTGGCGAAGGGGAAAATCCACGCAGCTTACTACCGAAGTTGGCAGCACTGCCGCAGAGGCTCTTTCGCTTTCTGAATAGAAGGCCAGCACGGGGCCGCCTCTCTCTCGCTGCCAGTTCTGTGCCACTTCGGCATAGGACTCCATCGGCCAGACTTTGGTGGGCCGACTGGCCCCCAAGCCTAAGCACAAAAGTGGACCCTTCAAATTTTGCGCAGCCAGAAATTCCCGAGCCTGGCCCACCTCCGCCTCAGTTAAAATAATTTGTGGCCTTTCGACCTGTAGGGGATGGGGTGACAGGGCTCGCACGGCATCGAGGTCACGCTCTAAAATAGGTTTCACTTCGCTCTTGCCAGGAATCAATCGAGTGGAAAAGAGATTGCGATCTTTAAAGCCGTGGAAATGATGCACACGCTCCGGAGCCCCGCTCACAATGGAGAATAGGGTGCTTCGTAAGCTGGCATGAAGAGCCACGGACACATCAAAATTTTCGGCCGCGAGCTGGCGCATCAGCTGAAAGTCTTGCCGCCAGGAATTATGGGCTGAGCGTGCAAAAAGCTGCGCGACTCGGGGGTCGTAAGCATAAAGAGAGGCCCATTTTTCGGGCAAGAGCAAAGAGATTTCTGCCCGTGGATAAAGCTTTTGTAGTGACGCGAGCGCACTGCTCAACAAAACGCTGTCACCCAGTGCGCGCAGCTTGATGAGCAGGATTTTCATTTAGCCCAGAGTGCTCGATAAATTTTTACAGAATACTGAATCAGGGCGAGGTAACTTAAGACCACGGAAGCCCAAAGTAAGAAGGTTCCGAGTGTGGAAAGGGAAAGTCCGAAATATTCTCCTCCTAGGACGTAAGCCCCCAGGCCAATAAATTGAAAAAAGGCCTTCCATTTGCCCATCTTTCCCGCAGGCACAATAAGTCCACGGCTGGCCGCCATGGCGCGCAGTCCGGTCACCAGAAATTCTCGACTTAGCAACAAAGCCGCTAGCCAGGGGCTTAGCGGGTCCTGCGCCCGCGCCACTAAAAAAATCACACCTACGCCTAGGAGTATTTTATCGGCGAGGGGATCCATGAGTTTTCCAAAGTCAGTTTCGATTTTTTGCCGACGGGCAATATAGCCATCTAATAGATCTGAGAATCCAGCGAGGATCAGCACAAGGCACGCCCAGGCGTTTTGTTCTCGTTCAATTAAAATGGCGAGTAGCGGCAAAACGAGGATTCTCGAGACCGTGAGATAGTTGGGTAGAGTTGCAAGCTGTCGTGCCATGATGTGGTATTGTTTTCTGATTTATGCAGAGCTTCGAACGAAAAGCAACCCTTCCTCTAATTCTTCTATTGTTAACTCAGTGTACTCATAACCCATCCTCACCCTCAAGTCCCGAAGCCGCACCGGCGGGCGAAGCCCGTGTTGTGATTTTACATTTCAGCGACCTCCACGGGCAGCTGCGACAGTCGCCTACCTCTGCAGCTGGGGGCTATGCTCGGATAGCCCAAATTATAAAAAAAGAACGTGCGAAGGCCTCATCTAGTACGGATGTTTTGGTGCTTATGGGGGGAGACGCTTTTGGAAAGGGTGCCTTGCCTTGTCGAAAAAGCGAAGATAGGGCCTGTGCCCCCCTTCTCAAAGACCTGGGTGTTGACGTGGCTGTTTTAGGCAACGGGGAGCTCAAGCGTTCGGTAGAAGATTTGAGGAAGCTCATGGAGGGTTCTGGAATTCCCGTATGGGTATCGCCCAACATTCGTTCTACCCGAGGTCCCAGTCCGTGGCGCAAAGACTATCGCTGGAAAGGGCCTAAGAGTGGGGCAGAATTTGTTGTGGCGTCGTGGACCACTCCTCCGACTCCGGGAGAAATTGACTTTAAGAGAGCCGGTTACGATTTTAAAATGAAACCGCAGAAGGGCGACCTTTTTGAATACGACAAGCTCTATCCGCGCATTCCGGTTCTGTGGGTCACCCACCAAGAATTGGAGGCCGATTTGCAACTGAGTCGCCATCTTTGTGAAAATAAGGAAATTCACAAAGGCCTGGCCCTTTTGAGAGCTCACACTCACCAAATTCGCAAAGATGAAAGCACTTGTCTTCCCATCTATGAGGCGGGGGCCTTTGGGGAGGCCATCAATCGTCTTGAACTCGTGAAAAAAGCGGGAGTTTGGAAGATCTTGCGTTATGATTTGATTGCGGTCAGCGCCGATCTCGCAGAAGATTCCGAGGTGAAAGCGAAGGTAGAGGCCGTTTACGCAAAGCAGGCCCCAGAAGCCGACGAAACATTAGCCACGGTTTCGGCTCCTCTGAGTCAAGAGCAACTCAGTCAGTGGTTGGCGGATGCTTATCGCAAGGCGAGCAAAGCCGATGTGGCTATTATAAATGGGGGTGCCGTGAAAATGGGGGCCGAGGCGGGTCCCTTGAGTCTGGAAAAACTCACGATTGCGATTCCCTACAACAATGAGGTGATGGGCTTGGATTGGTCTACCAAGGAATTAGAGCGTTCACTTTGCGCCGCCTCCATGCGTGAGCGAAATGACTACGAGGATTTAGGTTCAGGATTATTTATTTCAGGAGCAAAATTGGTTAATGCCGGTCTGCCAAACTGTGTTCTCGAGGGCGCAAGGGCGGGATCGGTCAAGGTGGTGGTCGACAACTACATAGTGAGTCGGTCTCAAAGGTGGTTGGGGAAAAATCTTGGAGCCACCGCCTTCAAATTTGGGATGAGCACGGAGCAAGTGATGCGACTTGTGCTGAAGAAAGAAGGGATGAGTCCTTGAGGGTTTTTGCAAATTTTGCCGTTTCGGCCGATGGAAAAATAGCCGATCGGCATAGCCCGCGTCGGCCCCTGGGTTCGGTAGAAGATCGTAGGCGTATGCACCGACTTCGCCTTCAGTCCGATGCCATTATTTGGGGAGCGAACAATTTACGCGTATGGAAAAAGGCCATCAAAGGCAGCTCCACTTGGCGGCCCCTGCAGGTGATTCTCACCCGTAGTGGAGACCTGCCTGAAGATCTACCCTTCTGGAATGAATCGCGCGTGCTTCGTTTTGTGTTTACCACACAGAAGTCCTTCGCAAAGACTTCCGAGCGGGTGCGAGACCGAGCTTTTGTCATTGCAGCTGGCGAATCTGAAATTGACTTGCAAGTTGTTCTGAATCGCCTCCGGGAAAGTGGTGTGAAAAAACTTCTTATCGAGGGGGGCGGTGAAACCCTCTGCACCTTCTTAGATCAATCCCTGGTTCAGGAACTGTTTTTAACTTGGACTCCGAGAATTATTGGAGGCGCTGAGAATCCTTCTTTGGCAGGTTCCCTTGACTTGGTCCGCGCCAAGGGACTGAAAATCTTGAAAATGCAGAAAGTGAAAAGCGAATTGTTTCTCCATTTGAAAGTAACGGGCGCTCGCGGTGTTTGAGCTTCCATTTCGAGTCGCTTACCTCGATACCGATGCGATGGGGGTCGTTCATCATTCCCGATATTTCCGCTATCTTGAGCAGTACCGCATAGAGTTCATGCGCTGGGCGGGAGTCTCCTATCAAGAACTCGAAGCTCAAGGTTTGATGCTTCCCCTCACTTCGGTGCATATGGAATATAGAAAGCCCCTTCGTTTTGACGAAGTCGCCTTGGTGCGAGCGCACGTGGAACAGACGGGTAAGACCCAATGCACTTTTCACTACGAAATCTGGGTGGGGAAGGAGCTCTCGGCCAAGGCTCGCACAGATCATGTTTATGTGAGAAAAGTAGTAAACGCGGATGGAAGCTCCCAGTTTAAACCGCTGCGTATTCCTGAAGAATGGAGTGAAAAATGGCCCAAGCTGAGCGCCAAGAAGTCGTAGATATCCCCATGAAGGATTTTTACCAAGTTATCGAAGATTTTGCGGCCTATCCGCAATTTGTTACGGGCATGAAAGATGCCAAAATTTTAGAGGAAAAACCGGATCGAAAAAAGATATTTTTCGATATGGAGATGGTCAAGCGACTTCAGTATTCCGTTTGGGCGACAGGAAAATTTGATGAAGCCAAGGGAGTTGCTGAATTGAGCTGGGAGCTTGCCGACAGCTCTTTTTTTAAGAAAAACAATGGGCGGTGGAGGCTTAAAGCCTTAGGAGTCCAAAAAACTGAGGTGACCTACTCCTTAGATGTGGAATTCTCCTTTTCGGTGCCAGGCTTTATTTTGAAAGGACTGATTAGCAACTCTTTGCCTTTAGCCATTAAAGAATTTGCCAAACGAGCGCAGATGAAAAAGGCGGGGGCATGAGCGAAGATTTCGAAGGTTCTCCTGATTCAAAGGGGACGAACTCAGGAGCTGCAGGAAAATTGGTAGGAGGTCTCTTTAAGAAGGCCGTGACTTTGGGGGCGGAAGCCTATGTGAAAACCGAAGACAAGGTTTCCAAAACTCTCACGCAGATCCCCTTCCCGAAAGATTTTGTGAAGGATGCCATTGAGTCTTTTTTTGATAATTATACTCTCAACATTCAAGCTGAAGTTAAAATGAGTCCCAAACGAAAAGAAAATCCCAAAAGTTCAGGAGAAGAAAAATTATGATACTCAAAGCAAATCGAATTTCCACCGATAAGGCGCCCAAAGCCATCGGACCCTATTCGCAAGCCCTGGTTTTAGGCGATATGGTTTTTTGTTCTGGGCAAATCCCCCTGGTCCCCGAAACGATGGAGCTGGAGCCCGCGGACATTGCCACCCAGACTCGAAGAGTGTTGAAAAATCTTGCGGCCGTTCTTGAAGCGGCCGGAAGTGCCCCGACTAAAATTCTTAAGACTACGGTGTTTCTAACGGATCTAAAAAACTTCGAAGTTTTTAACAAAGAATACGCCGCATTTTTTGAATCCCAGGGTGTGGTGAATCCCCCGGCACGCAGCACCATTCAAATTTCAGCACTCCCCAAGGCGTCCCTAGTAGAAATCGAGGCCATAGCTCACAAGTGACGTTTCGCCCACGCTACCTCATTATTCTTCCGCTTTTGATTTTTGTATTTGATCTGGGTTTTTTTGCGGCCTCGCTTTTGCCGGCTCCCCAGGTCTTACCTGAAAAAAAAGCCGACTTGATTGCCGTCCTTACCGGTGGTCAACGGCGCATCCGTGATGGGTTGACGTTGCTGGAGCAAGACCGAGGCCAATGGCTCTTTATTTCGGGAGTGGATCCGCAACTTCAGTTGAGTGATTTGCTACGAGTTAATAAAGTGGAGGGGGTGAGTGCGGATTTCCAAAAACGTATTTTGTTGGGTCACGAATCCACCAGCACCTTTGAAAATGCTTTGGAGGTGCGCGAGGCCCTCGAGCGGGTCAATGGACATTCTCTGATTTTGGTGACTTCCAGTTACCATCTTCACCGGGCCCGCAAACTTTTAGAAACGGAGTTTGCCCGACTGCCTAAGATGAACGTGGAAATTTACGCAGCTGTCACCGAGAGCCCTAACTTTCCCCGTAGCTCATGGTGGTGGAGCCCTACGGCCTGGAGCATTTTGCTCTGGGAATATTTAAAAAGTATTCCGCTGCGTTTGGGCGTGGAGTAGGTTCTAGGATTAACGGCAGTGCGCCTGTGCCTCTTGTAGCCGTTCCAAAAAGGCTTGCGCCTCTTCAAAGCCAAAGAGGCTTTGGTCTAAGCAAGCCTTTCCGCTTGGACTAAAAATCTGCACGGTTGGCAAACCCTTTACCCCAAAGTCATTGGCGATTTTTTCATTTACAGGATTTTGCTCCGTCAGGTCCACTCGTACATAGTCCCATTCCTTGTTGTCGAATAAGGGCCGCACTCTGGGGTGAGCAAAGGTTTTGTCCTCAAGTTCAATGCAGGCCCCACACCAGTCAGCCCGAAAATCTACCACCGCCCATCGACTCCGTTGCCAATCTTTGAGCTCTACGTGGGGCAGACTCGCATTCGAGGCTGTTCCGGCTCCTTTGGTGCGCAGGAGCGAAATTCCCGGTACCAAAAAATAAAGCGAAGCCAAAACCATCAAAGCCGTGCCGATATGTTTAAAGTAGGGAGTGTATTTTCCCAGATGGGGGCGCTTGTGCAGGCGAATTATAAAATGCCCGAGTACAAAAAATGGCAAACTCATTCCCAATCCAAAAAAAGCTAAGTAAGTGAAGCCCTGGATCGCCGCCCGACTCCCGCCTTGGGATAAGGCGGTGCCTAGCCAGCTCAAAATTGCGATAAGAACCGGGCCTACACAAGGGCTCGCGACCACCCCCAAACCTGCGCCCATAAAAAAGCTTTTGCCTAAGAGAGTGTAGCCCCCATGAGTTTTTGCCGTTGTGGTGCTTTCCTTAAGAAAAAACTTTTCCAGAAACTCGGGAGCTTTAAAGGGAATCAATCCTGAAAATGCGAGAGCGGATCCTAAAATTAAAAGACCCACTCCAATAAGAAAAACAGGTTTTTGGGTAAGGGCTCCAAAAATAATCCCCCCTCCGGCTGAAAGTAGTCCCAGCATGGCGTAACTGAGGGTCAGTCCCCCACAGTAGCTCAGCGTAAGCAGCAGGGGCGAGGTGTGATAGCGCTGCGACCATCGAGAAAAAATGCCTAGGGTGATGGGATAGAGGGGGTACACGCAAGGTGTAAAAGCCGTCAGCACCCCGGCTAAGAACAATAAAAGCAAAGTCAGGAGTGAAAATTTTTCCAAATTCCATGCCGAGGACTTTTTAAAGGGCTCCCCCAGTTTCGAGACAAAGCTGGAGGAAGGGAGGGGGGCCTTTTTGAACTGACTGGGGCCGCTGATTTCTAAGGGAAGGCGAATACTTGTGGGGAATAAGCAAATTTTATCGTTACAAATTTGCAAGCTCACAACCAGTGGGACTTGGTGTGAAAGAGGGTACGGATGCTGGACTTCTTGGGGTATCTTTGCTTTTAACACAAAAATATTTTCGCCTTTAAAACCTCGTTTCAAGCCCCGGGTCACTGGGTCAAAGAAATGAATCGTGGGAGGGCTCTCCATTTGTTCGACCTCCCAAAACTGCTCGGACCACTCGTCTTTTTCTGAGCTGAACTTCAACTTATCTTCGTAGATATGGAAGTTACTTAAAGTCTCAATCTGCAAAATAATTTTGACGCTGCCAGAGCTGCGACCCTGCAGGTCCGAATGAATTTGATTTTCTTCGACATGGCCAAGAATTTTAAGAGCCCCTTTGATTTCGTTGGACTGTTCTTCCCAAACCTTCGGAACTTGCGCATTTAAAACAGAGGAAAAAAACAACGCGAATAAAAAACTCAAGCGCCTCATATCTTAGGAGAATATCACTAAAGAGAGAAGATCCCGAAAGTCTTCAAAGGGAATGTAGGGGAGCTCATTTTTTTTGCAGTGCTCCTCGAGGCCTTCCGTCGCGGCGAGTAAATTTACGGAGCCAATCATGCTTTGGTCGCTCGTGCCGTTGCCGATGCCTAGGATTTTGGTGGAGCCTCCATATTCTAAGGCCAGTTCCTTAGCCCAGGCCCCTTTGTCTAAGGGGTAGGGTGAGGCGGAATCGCTGTCGGGAGCGGTGAAGACTGAGATTTTCTCATGGTCAAATTCGGCCAAGTTGCAGCGCAAATCTTTAATGGCGGTCGCAGCTTTTGGACTGAGCAAAGAATCTAGCACCGGTGTGATGTAGGGTTTAAGCCCACAACTCGCCACAAAAACGGGGATTTTTTGGTCGACACATTTTTCAAAAAAACTATTGACGCCCGGGCGCAGGCTGGCCAAAGCCAGGGCGCGTTCGCGAAACTTCTGGGCGTTATAAGGAAAATGCGTCCATAAAAGTTTTTGCATGGAACGCAGGTCAAGCTCGCCTCTTTTGTAGGTGGCATGAATTTTTTTAAATTTGTCGGGAAAAGCTTCTAGGCAAAGTTCGTTTCCAATGTCTTTTACAGTGAGAGTTCCGTCGAAGTCGCTGACCACAATCCAGGGAGTAGCCATATGTAAAAATCAGCCGTCTTTGCCAATGGCTTCTACCGGACAGGACTCCAGGGCATCTTGAGACTGAGAAAGCTCTTCGGGAGTGGCGGGCTGCTTGTACACAAAGCTATATCCCTTTTGAGTCTGTTGTTTGAAATTATTAGGAGCCGTTTCACGGCACACATCGCAGTCGATGCAATTGACGTCTACGTACCAGGCGCCAGGAATATTTTCGGGTTGTCGTTGCGATTTGTCGGCCATAGCTAAGGTCCTAAAACAGCTAAGGCCTAGGGTCAATTTGCTAAAGGGGGCGCATGGGATTGGTCGATGATTTGGGTGGCCTCATCTAAGAAAGTTAAATTGGTCTTAAGAGACGAAAAAACGACTCGAGTGGACAAAAAACTTGTGATGACGAATAGGATGCCTAGGCCCACATGCAGGTAGGGGGAGACGGCATGGACTTGGGCCGCTCCTCCTAAAATAAAGGTAAAAAGGGCTAGCGCGATGTTGAGAGACGGTAGAGGGAAGGCCCGACCCTTAAGCTTGTTGGCTTTTTCATAAAGCCCCCAAATTTTTAGCGCCCCTTCTCGATTTTTTGGTGCTAAATTTTTAGCCTCGTCTTTGAGCCAAACTCCGCTGCCTACGAAATAAAAAATGGCACAGGAATTGGCAAAAAAGCTGAGAAGGATGGCGACACCCGCTGAGGCGAGGTGAAAAGAGAAACCCCAGCGGGCTTGGAAAAATCCCAAAAACAGCGCCAAGGCTAAACTGAAATCGCTCAAGATGAGGATAACTTTTAGGCCTTTCTCGATCAAAGAGCTTCCTCGAATACTTTCACCGTGCTCATGGAATCACCCTGTTTGATGGATTCCAGCTTGTCCAAACCTTCGGTAATTTCACCAAAGACCGTGTGCACACCATCCAAATGCGCTTGGGGTTTCAAAACCAAAAAGAATTGAGAGCCGTTGGTATTGCGTCCCGCGTGAGCCATCGAAATGGCACCGGTTTTGTGTTTCAAATCGTTGTCTTCATTGTCAAATTTATAACCGGGTCCGCCCGTTCCAGTACCCGTGGGATCTCCCCCTTGAACCACAAAGTCTCGAATGACTCGGTGGAATTTAACGCCATCGTAGAAACGATTGCGTGCCAAATGAATAAAGTTACTCACGGTGTAAGGGGCTTTGTCGGGAGTGAAAGTGATGACGAGCTTAGCGCCCGTGTTCAAAGTCATTTCCGCGGTGTAACGATGGCCGGGTTTAACGATAGAGGCAGGGAGTTTTTGAATCTCCTTGGGTGTTTTTACGGTGGCGTCTAGTTGCATTTTAACTCCTTTTTGCAGGGGAGGAGTTTGCGACTCCTTCCCGAGGCCTTTTGCTCCTGTATTTTCTGGGACTACAGGGGCTTCTAAAAATTGTTCGGGGGCAAAACTTAAAACGTCGTCCATCTTAAACACTACTGCCGCAGCGGCGTCCATACCTTCAGTACGGAAGACCACCTTGTCTTCTCCTAATTTTTTACCAAAGAAGTAAGTGCCAAGAGTTTTTTCTTTGTCTGCTCGTAGTTCCACCACTCGGCTGGGTTTTTGGAGGCCCAGGACATAGGGGCTTCGGCCATCCAAGTACTCCGTAGGTTTCAATTCTGCCAGTTGAGCCAAGGCCTCTTCGACGTATTCTTTCTTAGCCTTGCCCTCCAGGGCCCCTTTAAGAACCTGGGCTTTGACGGTCCATTCGGACCCATTCTTGGTAAATTCTAAATTCTGCAAGCCATCCTGGACGCTAAAAAATTTAATTTCCTCGCGCTTCACGAGCGGGAGCTTCTTGGTCCGAAAGTGAAAGAGGTCCACTTTAAAGTTATCTTTGAAAGTGTCGGAAACTTCATAGGTGCTGGGTTGGTCGAGGCGGGCCCAGTAAAGTTTATCTTTTTTTATACTTCGGTCGTAGGCCGCGGCGAGGGCCCACGTTTCAGGACTTTTCTTAGGGTCGGAGGGTGTGAGTGTGAGGGAGGCTGTATTCTTCCAAAAGCCGTATTTGCTTTTACGTTCACTGGGGTCTTCGCTGGGAAAGGCCACGACATTGAGTCCGCTGAGATTTTTGAGGAACTTGTCGAGCTCAGCACTTTCCACTTTTACTAGGGGAACTTTTGAATGCCGCCACTCTCCGTTCTCACCTTTTTCAAAAAGGAGGTGCTGGGCTGGGATTTTGTCGATTCCCCCCGTTTTGATTTCAATTTTTGCCAAGGTACTGAGGTCGGCAGCGAGGACTTTTTTATTTCGAAGCTCATCAACTTTTTTGTCTAAACTGAAGCGAAGCGACCGAGTTGTAAGAAAAACCTCGGGATTGTCGGACCATTTGGCATAAACGAGGTAATCCACGGGAGTGTCTTCTCCCACCCAGAGCTCGCGTTGAATGGGGTTCTGCCCACTCGCCATGGAGAGTCGGTATTTGGGGGGTTCTAAGCCTAAAGCCTTCAGCTCGGGGGTGCCGTCGATTTTTGATTCTTTTTTGGCAGCGAGCAAAGTGGAAAGCAAGGCGTCGGTGCTGCTTTTATCGGCATCAAAAACTTTATCATTAAATTTCAAAAACCAGTTCTCGTGATTGTCGGCTTTGCGTTTCACATCAAAACTTCCATTGGCATTGGTGAAGCGGAATTCTTCAATTTGAGTTTTTTCAGCCCCGGCATAAAGCAAGAGAGCCGCGTCTTTGCTTTTGTCTTTGGCCTCTTGGCGAGGCTTCACCACAAAGTAAGACAAGGCACCGAGTGCGATGGCAATGGCCAAGATGATAAAAGCATTTTGGAGCGGATTTTTCTTCGACATATACCCCGATCGAAAATCTGAATTAGCGAAAAGTCAATCTTCGGTCTAAAGTAGATCAAGGTGAGGAAATGATGGTCATGAAGAATTTGAAGTTATGGGCGCTCCTTTTGACCTTGGCTGGGGGAAGCTTTGCGGGGTCGGCGACTCCGCGCTTTGACGGGCGTCAGGAAGCCTTAGACTGGGATAATCAGGTCTTTCCGGAAGGGTGTGGGAACCCTTTTTTAGACACTCACCAATTTATCCAATTTTATAACGCGGCCATCTCTTCCCTTGTGGCGGAGCGCGGCGTAAACGCCAAAGCGGCCGACGAACTTTTTGCCATTTCAGAAATTAGTTCTGAGATGGCCACCCTCTTTCCAAATTTTGCCGAAGAGTCTCCGGTGGACCGATTGATCATCACTCAACTCTGCCAATTTCAAAAAGTTCGGATGGCTACCGTGAAACCTGGAGAAACGGCCAGGGCCAAAATCATCTCTAAAGATGAAGATTTACACAAACATCTTGTCAGTGTGGCCCCTCGTCTTTACCGAGATTCTCGGGCCCTCATTAAAGCTTCCTTAGCTGATCGTGCGGTAGAGCGTCGCCGCGCACAGTTTATAGCCTCGAAAAGAGACGATATTTTGCGCGCCCGAGAAGAGGGACGGCGCAAACTTAGAGATCTTTTCGTGAAATAACGGTTTTTTGGCGGGAAGCGACAAAACTTTGTTCTGTCATCAAAGCTCTAGATTTGGTTAAAATACGACGGTGGCATGGTATCTCTTAAAAAAGCGTAGGCATTTGGGTCCTTATGGGCTGAATGAACTCAAAGAAATGGCCACCCACGAACGTGCGGACTTCCGAGATTATGTAATTTCCGCCTCGGACTATGAGAAAGGCCTCCTAAAATATCAGTCGCTCCAAGACCTTTTGCCGGATTTGCGTAAAATCGAGGAAAAGAAAGCGGCTGTTGAGGCCCTCAACCGGGAGGCTCAAGTTCCCGCACCCGTTGCGTCTTCTTCCACTCATCAAGAATGGAGCCGTAGTAGCTCTGTGCAACGCTTTGCTCAGTTGGAGGCCGAGGATTTCGTTCAACAGGCGCCCGGCCCCATGCAGCCAAGTCCCGAATCGATTTCTAATACCACGCCTTCCAGTATGGCCGTGGCCCAAGTGGCGGAACCTGATTCCGTAGCCAGCACCGGTGCCGTTTTTTTGCTACGCATGGAGAATTTTCCAAGGAAGCGGGCCTTTTATTCTGCCGCGGTATTTATAGGTGCTCTGCTCTTGTGGAGAATTTATCCGAGCCCCACTGGTTCCTTGGAATCTGCGGGACGCAAGGAGGCTTCGCAAGGGGCTCCTGAAGCTTTGGACACAGCTCCTTCGACCTCTTCTCGTCGCCGATCTAAGGCGGATTTGCAAATTCCAAAATCCACTCGAGCCGCTCCTGAAACCCCTCGTCCCGAGGCCGCTGGGGCTCCCGTGAATAATTCTTCAAATGAATTGCCTCCTGTTGAGGCTCCCGCCCACAATACTCCCGACCCAAATATGGAGCGGGCAGACCTCCAAACAATGGAAGCGAATCCCGTGCGTCCCAACGGCCTTTTGCCCCAACGGAACCAGTCACAAAATCTCAATGAGATGCCCAACGACGGCGCGGCCGACGTCCAAGATGCTAACGGGGGCAACGGCTTTGATAATGCGGTTCCTGGAACTTCGGGTGAAGCCCCCTTACCGGTTTCGGATCCGGGCTTTCAAGAAGAGTATTATCCCTAATGGAATTTACTTCCTCGAATCTTTCGCTGGAGCAAGAAAAATTTCTGCAAAACCTTTTGCGTTTTGTGCGGGAAAAAAACTTTTTTGAGTCTAAAGATAGGCTTTTGCTGGCCACCTCTGGCGGGCTTGATTCGACGGTTTTGGCCCATGCTATGGCTCGAGTGGCAAAAATTCTAGATGTTGAAGTTTGCATGGTGCATGTGGACCATGGGACTCGTGGACCTAGCTCGGCTCAAGAAGCCCGGTGGGTGGGGGTCTTAGCCCAGCGACTCAACTTGGCCTGTTATTCCCTGAGCATTCCTCCCGAGGAAAAATCCAGTCAGGCCCAGTTGCGGGACAGGCGCCGGGAGCTTCTTTCCACATTGGCCGACGAGTTGGGTTGTCGGCGAATCCTCACGGCCCATCATGGTGATGACAATGTGGAAACCTTTGTCATGCGGGCCATGGCAGGAACGGGACTTAAGGGCTTGGCCTCCATTTCGCCCGTGGAGGGACGCTGGGTACGGCCGCTTCTGTGGGCCAGTCGAGCCGAAATTGTGGACTATGCGCGCAAGCACCAATTGGCTTGGGTGGAAGACCCCTCGAATCAGCGGGGGATTTATCTGAGAAATCGTCTGCGTCTGGAACTTTTGCCCCTTATGGAAGAAATTCGTCCTGGAGCTTTACGAAATATCAATCGGCTTGCAGAGCGTATCGAAAGCGAAGAACGAGAGTGGGAAGTTTGGCTTAGCACTCAGCTCGATGACAATCGGGAGTCTTTGGCTTTAGGTTGGCTGGAAAAGTGGCCTGAAGTTTTGCAACGGCGGGCCCTGCGCGTTTGGCTAGCCCGTCTGAGCGTGAGTCCTGACCCTTTGCTCATTGAGGCCCTCTTGCGGGGAGAAGACATTGTGCATAGTCGGGGAAGTTTTTTCCGAGGATCAGACCAATTAATATTTAGGCCTGGCGAGGACTTTGCCGAAATATGGGAGAAACCCTTGGCCCTAAAAATGGGCCAGCGCCTGAAGCTAGGTCCATCGCTGGCTTGGAGCTTTTTGGCGGCCGCTCCGGCAAAAACACAGAGCCTAAGTCTTAGTCTGAATTGGGTCTTTCGGGAGCCCAGAGAAAAGGCGCTTCACCGTCAACAATTCGCCTGGGCTCGAGTTCCTACCGAGGTTGAAGTTCGTGCTCGTAGCAAAGAGGACCCCCGGGAATTTGACTCTTTCTTAGCTAAGGCCAATATTCCCAAGCCCTATTGGAAGGCCTGGCCCGTGCTGAGTGCACGTGAGAATCCACGCCAGGTCCTAGCCTTAGTGGGTATTCACGTCATTCCTGAATATGCACACAAAGAGCTGGAGCGCTGTGTCTGTTTGGAGGCTTTCTTTGAAGACAATTTGAGCCTCATGTCTTAGACATGCTAAAATACAGAGATGAAATCAAATTTTCGTTTTTTCTTTTTATGGCTTGCAGTAATTCTTGGAATCCTCTGGATCGTGGGCCAAAGTCAGGTCACTCCCAAAAAAGAAAATCTCATTTCTTTTAGCGAGTTCATTCGTTTGGTCGAAGATAACAAAGTGGAATCGGTAACCTTCAAGGGGGAAACCGACATCCTTGGAAAGTTTAAGGCTCCCTACAAAGAAGGCGCCACTTTTCACAGCACGGGCAACACCAAGGCTGAAACTTATTTGAGCGTGCTCGCCAAACATAACATCGTTCCTAATTACGAAAATGAAAGTCGTCCTTCATTTTTTCAACAAGCTTTACTGAACTGGTTGCCGATTTTAGCGATACTTTTTATTTTCTTTTTGTTCATGCGTCAGTTGCAGTCGGGGTCCAACAAGGCCCTGAGCTTTGGACAGAGTCGCGCCAAACAATTCCAAGAAAATCAGAGCAAGGTTCGCTTTGCCGATGTCGCAGGATGTGACGAGGCCAAATATGAACTCGAAGAAATTGTGGAGTTCTTAAAGAATCCCAAAAAATTCACAAAACTCGGGGGACGAATTCCCAAGGGAGTTCTGCTCATTGGGTCGCCCGGAACTGGAAAGACGCTTTTAGCGAAAGCCATCGCTGGCGAAGCCTCGGTCCCCTTTTTCTCCATCTCAGGATCGGAATTCGTGGAAATGTTTGTGGGCGTAGGCGCGAGTCGGGTACGATCGCTTTTTGATAATGCCAAGAAGTCGGCTCCTTGTTTGATTTTCATCGATGAAATCGATGCCGTCGGCCGTCATCGAGGAGCGGGTTTAGGCGGAGGTCATGATGAGCGAGAACAAACCCTTAACCAGTTATTAGTAGAAATGGACGGATTTGAGGGCACCGAAGGGGTGATCATTATCGCGGCCACCAACCGCGTTGATGTTTTAGATCCGGCTCTACTTCGTCCCGGTCGTTTCGATCGCCGCGTGATTGTGAATAAGCCCGACCTCAATGGTCGTCGGGAAATTTTAAAGGTCCACACCCGGAAGATTCCCTTGTCCAGTGATGTGGACGTGGATGTAATCGCCCGAGGAACTCCAGGATTTGCGGGTGCTGATTTAGAAAATTTGGTGAACGAGGCGGCCTTGAATGCGGCACGCTACGACCGAGATCTCGTGAGCAAGGAAGATTTTGATCATGCCAAAGACAAGGTTTCGATGGGGTCGCCTCGCCGTTCTATGATTATTTCGGATGAAGAAAAAAAACACACGGCCTATCATGAAGCCGGACATGCTTTGGTCGGGCGCTATGTGGAGGGAAATGATCCCGTTCATAAAATCACCATTATTCCTCGAGGTCCGGCTCTCGGAGTCACGATGACATTGCCGGTGGATGATCGCTTTACGCTGACCAAGGAAAAGGCAGAGGCCATGATTTCATTTATGATGGGCGGGCGTGTTGCTGAGGAGCTATGCTTCCAACACCTCACCACGGGAGCCAGCAACGACATCGAGCGAGCGACGGATTTGGCCCGTAAAATGGTGACCGAGTGGGGTATGAGCGAAAAGATGGGGCCAATGAACTTTGGCGGCCGCCAAGACAATTTATTTTTGGGTCGGGAAATTTCACAGTCGAATCACTTGAGTGAGGAAACTTCCCGGGCCATCGACGCTGAGGTGCGGGGTATTATCGAAAGAAATTACTTACGCGCCAAAGAGGTTCTAGGAGAGCACATGAAAGAACTTCACGCTCTCTCCCAAGCCTTGCTCGATCATGAAACCGTGGATGCCGCAGAGATTGATTTGATCGTGGCGGGAAAAAATCTTGAGAAAAAGCCTCCTGCTCAACTCTCTAACACCTTGAAGCGCGCAGAGAACAAGTCGGATGCCAACCCTTCGGGCACTGTGATTGATCTCTCTAAGCCTGTGAAGGTTTAAAAGAAGTCGCATGAAGTATTTGGGCTTCATTCCTCAAATCCTCGATCAGGGGCGGTGGCAAGATGTCGTGGACATCTTGCTGGTGTACATCATTGTGTACCGCATCCTGCTCTTGATTCGGGGAACTCGAGCCGTACAAATTCTCACGGGGATGGGCCTCATCGGTTTGACTTATTTTCTGTCGGACCGCTTAGGACTTTTTGTTCTCAACTTCATGCTCAAACAATTTTTTGAGTACCTTTTTATTATTATGATTGTTTTGTTCCAGGATGAAATTCGTCGAGCCCTAGCCAACATCGGCCGGAATCCTTTTCTCTCGGGATCTTCGACTAAGAGTAAGGCGGCCCAAGTTCTGGAGGAAGTTTGCAAGACCGCCGGAATACTGGCCGCCAAACGCATTGGTGCCCTCATAGCCTTGGAGCGGCAACACGGCCTTAAAAATTATACGGAAGGAGCCACTCACTTAGAAGCTGAAGTGAGTGCCGAACTTCTGGTTTCCATTTTTCATGTCAATTCACCTATTCACGACGGAGCCGTCATCATCCGTGGGGGTAAAGTCTTGGCGGCGGGCTGCTTTGTTCCCGTGACTTTGCAAGCTGAAATTGATCGCAACTTGGGAACCCGACACCGAGCCGCTTTGGGTTTGACGGAAGAAACGGATGCTGTGGTGGTGGTGATGAGTGAGGAACGTGGCGAAATATCACTTGTAGAATTTGGTGAGATCACCCGGGCCCTCACCATCGCTGATTTGCGCGACCGCTTGTATCGTGCCTTTGATTTGGAGGACGAATTGATACGTCATAATGTGACGGGGCCCACCGCCGCAAACGCACCGGTAGAAGGAGCTTCGTATGGCGCTGACTAAGGCTTGGAAGCGGGTTCGTCGAGACACGTGGCTCCTACGGATTGCAGCCCTTATAATTTCCATCATGCTTTGGATTTCCGTTTTAGGCGGAAAAAAAGTGGAAATAAATAAAACCGTCACTTTGGATTATCAGGTGCCTAAGGGATTGGTGATTTCCAACCAAGTTCCTAAAGAAGTGAATGTGAGAGTGACAGGCCCCCGTGCGATCTTAAAAGAATACGAACAGCGAGAAATTCTTCTCACTCTGAAGCTCTCAGATAAGGTGGGAGACTACGCTCCAAAAGTTGATGAAGGTGCCTTAGACCTTCCCCTCGGTATCAAGCTTCTGTCTATTTCGCCCTCTACCATTCCTATACGTATTGAAAAAATTATTCCCAAGCGTGTGCCGATTCGGGCTGTTTTTTCAGGCCAACTCGAAGATGGAATTAAAATTGTGAGCATCACCACGAAGCCCAGCACGGTAGAAATTAGGGGCGCCCCTTCCCGGCTGGCAATGATTGACTCTATTCCCACAGAACCCATCACGGCTTCTTCCAATTCTTTGCGCCAAGAGTTCGATAAGACCCTTAATACCCAAGATCTGGTGGGTGTGATGATTGATGAGCAGGTCATGCGCGTGCATGTGGTGGCGGAGCTCGAAGGCAGCCTCTCTCGCAAATGGTTTAGAGACATCCCGGTGGGGATTCGCATGGGGACGGGGCGCAGCACTCGGCAGGTGGATGCCGCAGCCCGTGGTATCCGTCCTAGGCCGGCTGCCGTGAGTTTCTTAATCGAAGGCCCCGACCATATTATTTCTAAGTTGAAGTCTACCGATTTAGACGTTTGGGCTGAAATTCCTAGTAATAAAGAAGGTTCTTTTAAATCTCGATTGGATTGGCGTTTGGCGCCAGAGCTCCGAGTGGTGAAGCGCAGCGCCGACCTGGTGGACGTCGTGGTTCCACCTTTAAAGTGATAGGTAAGGAATTGTGACGAAAAAACTTTTTGGTACTGATGGAATTCGAGGCATTGCCAATCGCTATCCCATGACCGCCGAGGTGGCGCTTCAAGTGGGGCGAGCGGTGGCTCACTACTTTCGGGGTCGTGGAAAGCGCGTAGATAAAAATACTCTGGTTCTTATTGGCAAAGACACTCGTCGAAGCTCTTATATGATCGAGCAAGCCCTCGCGGCAGGCATCACGAGTCATGGGGCTTCGGCTCTGCTGGTAGGACCTATGCCCACACCTGGAGTCTCATTTTTAACCAAGAGCATGCGAGCGGATGCGGGGATTATGGTTTCGGCCTCCCATAACACTTATGAATACAATGGGATCAAAATCTTTGGTCATGATGGATATAAACTTCCCGACGATGTGGAAGCTGAAATCGAGCGGCTGGTCCTTTCTCAAGACCTCCAAGATAGTCTTCCCACAGGAGCCGCACTTGGTAAGGCTAAACGTATCGACGACGCGATGGGGCGCTACATTGTGCAGGTAAAGTCTACCTTCCCCAGCAGCTTTGATTTGCGGGGCCTGCGCATCGCTTTGGATTGCGCCAATGGCGCGGCCTATAAAATAGCTCCTTTGGTTTTAGAAGAATTGGGTGCCGAAGTTTTTGTGATTGGAAACACTCCCAGTGGCACCAATATCAATCACGATTGTGGGGCCCTACATACGACCGGTCTCGTGGGACAAGTTCAAAAATATCGAGCCGATATCGGGATCGCTTTAGATGGAGATGCCGACCGGGTGATATTAGTTGATGATGAAGGGGAGGTGGTGGACGGAGACCAAGTGATGGCCATGTTGGCTATCGACTTGGCGGAGCGCGGTCAGTTGCGGCAAAATATTTTAGTGGCCACTCCCATGAGCAATGTGGGTTTGGAGATGGCCTTGCGTAAGCAGGGTATTAGTGTGGAATATGCGGGCATTGGCGATCGCTCCGTCGTAGATTTGATGCGCAAGAAGCAACTCAGTTTAGGTGGAGAGCAGTCCGGGCACATTGTTTTTTCAGATTTTGGTTTTACGGGAGACGGCATCGTGGCGGCTCTCGCAATTCTGGCCAATATGCGCCGCACGCGCAAACCCCTCTCTGAATTGCGCAAGATTATGACCATTGTTCCTCAGATTTTGCGCAATATTCATGTGGCGCAGAAACCTCCCTTAGATTCCATCAAAGACATTTCGCAGGCCATGGATAAGGCCAAAACCCTTTTGGGTGCGAACGGACGCTTGCTCGTGCGCTACTCCGGTACGGAGCCGCTCTGCCGAGTGATGATTGAGGGGGAGAACGCGACTCTCATTCATAAATTAGCTGATGAGCTCGAGGCCACCATCTCCCGCGCACTCGCATGAATTATTTTTCCCAAGAAGTCGTTGGCATCAAGCGGGCCCTAATGCGAGAAGCTCAACCTTGGTTGCTCTTATTGCAAGGAGATTTGGGGGCCGGAAAAACCACTTTTGCCAAAGAACTTTTGGAGGCTTGGGGCGGAGATGTTTCCCAAGTGCAGAGCCCCACTTTTTTAAAAGTTTTGGAATATAAAATTCCTCAGCTCGGGTTGGTCCTTCATTTGGATGCCTACCGCATGGAATCAGTAGACGAATTCGCCAAGCTCGGACTCGAATCTTACGAAGAAGTGTCACTCATGATTGTGGAGTGGCCAGAGCTTTTTGTTGAGGCTTTAGAAAAATACCCTCTTATCAAAGCTCAGCTCGCGCTAAAAAGTGCAAGAATCTTAGATTTTAAAATGGATGGGACGACTCGAAAAATCGAAGTCCGCAAAATGCCTATTTAATCAGGCGACGCAAATCACCCATAAGAAAAGAAAGTTTGGCGTGACTTTCGTTGAGTTGAAACAAAAGGCGTTCGGTTTGTGCTAAGGAATCCCAAACTTCAGAAAGGCCTTGGAGGTCTTCTTCTCGAGGGAGTTTGTCGTGAAGGTCGCGGGCAGCATTTCCATAATAGAATTTTACAGCTTGGCTTCGGTCTAGAGTCGCACCCACAAATTCATTATTTCGTTTCATACCCACACTAAGCTCCTTAAGTCTTAAGTTGCAGCCCTTATGCCACGAGCTTGTTGGGGAGGCAAGTGAATATATGTAGGAAATACAGGCACTTAGAGCGTGGCTGGAAAGTAGGCTCGGGGCGGGTGGGGGTGGCCGACATTCGTCGCGAGGCCCTGTTTAGAATTTAGACACTTGCGGGGGGCTTGCTTGGATTGGGAGATGTTATGGGGTTTTCGAATGGGTATCGAAAGGGGCGGATTTTGCGTGGCTGTTTCAGTGGTTTATTAATTGGTTATAGATCTTTGTTTTGGTCATGTTGGCGGAGCCGGGGCGCCCCCTCGGCAGTAAAACAGTCCTGAGACCAGGGGTTTATAATAATGCCATTGGGGCATCTGCATGAAACATCCGCTCCGGCTTTCACACAAGCGATTTCATATTCGTTTTTAGATTGAAGTAGCTTAAGCCTCTCTGATGCTTCGAGCTTCAGTTTTGTTGCGAGCTGATCGGACTTATTCTGATTACTCAGCGTTTTTCTCAGATCAATTTGTGCTTTTATTTTTTCTCCCGGTGCCACGAATGGACCGTAAGATAAATAAATAGGCTTTTTAGACGAGGTGCCCGTGACGTTCTTCACTTCATCTTCGCGCTTAACCCAAGATTTTGATTTATCATCCCAATATTTACAGTTTGAAAAGGAAAGTTCTGTTTTTGATCCGCTCACTTCACACTGGAGATCAAAATTCTGGAAATCTAATTGTCCCATATCTTGCTTTGTGTGAAATTCAACGAATGTTCTATAAGCAGTCGTAAAGATCTGCTTTGGAGTAATACCTACAATATGGGGAGCGGCTCCTAGAGTACTAGTCAAAAACTCGTCATGATATGCATCTCTAAAAAGGTACCCTAACTCTTGCCCAGTTAATCCGGCAAAGGATTGTGTTTCCCCTGCAAAACAGAACCGTGCAAGAATTAAAAAAACATAGGAAACCGAGCTTCATGAGAATATTGTAACCTATTCACATTCTCTTTGTCTGGTAAGCTTTCGTTAAGATTGAGTTAAAGAAGTCACCTAGAATTTACTTTAAGCGCCGCGCGCAAAAGCTGAGAATTTTAGCCCTGCCAGGGCTATGAAGGTTGCGAGATAAGAGGGCGCAGTCCACCGGTGCGCAGCTCTCAGCCCTTGAGCAAATTCTAGCTATTTTAATGATTTATTCATTGGATTTTGACTCTAATGAAAATTACGAAAAGTACCGATATATATCGTGTGAATTTAAGAAGGTACAACTTATTTTTTGGAACATTACTGTTGAGCGGCTCACTTGCAGGTGCGGCTGTTTCAGATCAAGCCAAACAAGAGTCTAAGCTCAGGCTTTGTAACGTCAATTTCTTAAGTTCTCTCGGTTGGCAAATAACAGAAGGTGACGTGTCCGAGATCTCTATTGTTGAGGGTAATCCCTGTGACAATAAAAGTATTGACGAAGTTGTCTCCGAATCAGAACTCAGAATCATAATTCCCAAGGGTAAGGCCTTAGAAAATCAGGCCGTCTTAGATCAAAAACTTAAGGCCATTATTGATTCAGAGGCTACAAAATGTGCTTACAAGATTAAGGTGTCTCAAGCTGTAAAGAAAGCGACTCAAAAACTAGCTGCACAAACTGAAAAAGGAAGTTTTACCTTTGGGAAGCAAGAAGATCTTTCTTGCGTTAGCAAAAGTGGTTCCCAAGAATGGAAAAAAGGCGGCAATGATGGATTTCTAGATATAAATTTAATGGCGGCCGCGTCTCCCGCCAGAGCAGTTGAATCCTTTTATGAAGGAGTTTGTAAAGCCGAGTGCTTAGTCGGCAGACAAGTGGCTTCGCTCGCCACTCAATATGAGCTGTTTGGCCCATCCGACTTCAATTTAGCGTTCAGCAATAAACAAGTTGTTATAGGGAGAGTGGCGGGATTTTCGGATAGTCCACTAGAGAACACCGTTAGGGATTTCCCTGCTATTTACGATGAGAATGGCGAACGACTTTCAAAAATGGGACCCCAAGCTTTGGTCGGAGTCACCGGTTATATTGGTAACGTTAAAGGCGCAGACTTTTTAGATAGTCCTGTTGATCGAGGTGAAAATTTTATTATTACTGAGATGTCGAAACTGGCCAGCGATACGTTAAATAAAAATGGCGGATTTTCTGCTTACAACAAGACCAATGAGCTGGCTTGGACCGAATATAACTCTGAGAAAGCTCAAGGCAAAAAAAATCCTACCAAACATCGCGAACGACTAAAGGATGCTTTTTATACACAAACCAAGGTTTATGTTCATCCTTTAGGGATTATGACTTTAGGAGAACATATAGAGCGGTTGCTAAGGATTAACCCCAGAACGCCCTACACGTTCAGGTTGTATCCCGATAGAAATATGACCAATCTTTATGAGATTTATAAAAAATATAAATTGAGTAAATGCTTAGAGGGCCCGGAGCCCGAACTAACAGTTGAGCATTTCAAAGATACCCATTGATTGGCTTCCACTGAATTCCTAGAAGTCCGCCAGTTCAATCTTGGCGCTGCGAAATCAAAGTTTCAATTGATTGGAATATTGAGCAGAACTTAAGAGGCCTGTAGTATTCCATTCATGGATCCTCTTGCCCAAGCAAAGAACTTTTTAAATGAGCGGGAAATTCCTTGTTCTGTCGAGTCGGACGGTGGCTTACATATACCTAGACAGAGGGAGAATGGTTTTGACATCGAAATGCATGCTCTCGGAGATGAGTGGGATCTCGTTTTCTATAGAGACAGAGATTTATCAGTAAGCTGGATTGGAAATTATCACTGGGGTGATGAAGAGCTGTTACTTGAGGACTTTTTTAAGGCATTTACACCAAGCACTCGACTTTTCGAGTGCTATAAGGCGGGCCTTTGCTGCTACTCAGTAGCTGAATTCCTAATTAACAACAAGTGGACCCCGCAAGGAAAGAGTTTGTCCCTGTTTTATACAATTTTATTTCCAATATTTTTCTTTGTTCCAGCAAAGAAGGTTTATTTTTCAAATTCCTAGAAAACGGGCCTAACTCTGCCCATCAGACCTCGGACTTTTGACAGCAAAAACCCCGGTAACCACATTCTGTCTCTGGGGGCTTCGTATTTGCCAGCTCTAATGAACGAGGAGAAGCTTATTTTCTAGGGTTTTTATGCCCAAAAGGAATTTAAGGAGTTGATACATTTCTTTTAAGATTTCCTTTAGCTTCTTCGTTATGGAGTAGAAAATTTATAAAATCTATTTGGCCTTGTCCGGGCTGATGGGAAAATGCAATGTTTAGCAAATCAAAATCTCTTAGGTTTTGTATGTGCACATGATCAAGGCCTCCTCCATGATCAAGAACACTAATTGCAGCTTCGCGATCCGCTACATAGTTTGCATCGCTCCATGATAATTCGCCCTTCTCCAGCCAATTTTTAAGCCGGCCACGCAAAGACGCATCACTTTTAAGATTTTGCTTTAACTTGGTGGCTATGGAAAGATTTGTAGGGATCATGGCTAGGTAATAATCGTTAGACCCCAGATCCATTAAGGCTTGCGCGTAATTGCGGTCGTTGAAATATTCGTTCATAGGCTCCTGCCACAGATTGCTCGCTCCGGCAGAAGTTATCTCAAAATTCACGATACCTTCCTTAGCAAAGCGTTCGATAAGGCTTTTTCGCACAGCCGGACTACAAATGCCCCCTCCTGCACATCTAATGGCAATTTTCACAGGCTTGATAAATGAAACCTTATAAGAGCCGCTTGCTACGGCCTTAAAACTCTTCAGATAAAACGCGCAGTTAATTTTATCTTTCTCATCGGCCGTGGCATGCCGAACCGCAAAGGCCAAAAAAAGAAGAAAAATCCCGGTTCGCATCTATACTGTTTCGGAGTAATGTTGCTTGGACTTTAGGATCGTGCGGCAAAGACTCAGTCTACAATTATGCGCACGTAACCAATCTTAGAACTTTGGCCTTTGCGGTCGAAGGTGCCAGCGATTCCGAGCAAAACCATTTAAGAGTGCCTTTAATAGCTGACTAATAGCAATTAAATCCGCATTGCTTCGGCGTGCTCCTACAGAGCTAAGAAGGTTTGCGAGGTGAGAGGGCGCAGTCAACGGGAGCGCTGCTCTCAGCCCTTGAGCAAAGCTTAAAGAGCTCGGATTTGCGCCACCCCCAATTGCCGGAGTGCGTCAATAAAAACAGGGGAAATCTTATGGGGAGCTTTTCCTTACCCTCGCTTCATTTAGGGATTTTTGGCCGGTTTAACGGGCGAATTCTGCCTTTAGGTTCAGGCATCGACCTTGCATGTCTTCGAGTGAGCTCGAGACAAAGTCTGATTCAAATAAAACTCATAATTGAGGAAGGAACATCGCCATGACAGACAGAAGAAGACAAGACAATCTGGACCCAACAGTACGCTCGGAAATTGGACGCAAGGGCGGACAAGCCGTAAGCCGAGATCGCCAGCACATGGCCGAAATCGGTCGCAAAGGCGGAATGGCCAGCGGAGGCAGGCATCGCCAAGTTGAAAAACTCGATAGCACTTTTGCTCAGCCTGAAGAAGGGACTTGAGTTAAAGTTCCAGTCCGAAGGGATTGCGGGGAAGGAGGATCTCAAAGCGAGCTCCCCTTCCCACTTCACTTTGCACCGAAATAGTTCCGTGGTGCATCTCCACAATCTGCTTTACAATATAGAGTCCTAAACCCATTCCACCTGTGTCGTAGGGGTTGGTGAGGCGTTCGTAGCGTTGAAATATCTTCCCATGATGTTCTTTGGCAATTCCGTGGCCTCTGTCTTCAACGGCAAACTCAACGGCACAGTCTCGCACCCGGCTGCTGATCTCAATGGGCTTAGAGCCTCCATAGCGAAGAGCATTGGTAAGCAAGTTCAGTAAGACCTGCTCGATACGGTAACGATCCCAGCCCACCAGAACATTGGCTTCTATGGACGAGACAATGGAGGTGCGCGCCCGCTCGAACTGGGGGCGCGCTCGTTCCAACACATCGTGAAAAAGTTCGTGGACATTGATCGTTTCAGGGTGAATTTTCAGCCGACCGGTGTTGGCGCGGCTGATGTCGAGCATGTCTTCCACCAGTCGAGTCAATCGATTGATTTGCCGGTCAGATTGCTCGATGGTTTTGACAATTCGCTCTCGACTCACATGTTCATGGTCCGCGTGGAGGGCACGCTGGAGTCCCTGAATTTGTAATTTCATGGAGGTGAGGGGGGTGCGCAGCTCGTGGCTCGCTACCGACAGAAACTCATCTCGAGCCCGCACGGCCGCCCGGGCTTCTTCGGCTATGTCATGCAAAGCCGCTTCGGTATTCTTGGACTCGGTGATGTCGATGGTGATCCCATCAAAGTGATGGGCCCGCAAATTCTCATCAAAAAATGTGCGGCCTAAAGAGCGAATCCACCGGATGCGCGCATTGGCGGGGTCGACCGTGCGGTATTCTTCTGTGAAAACATCGGAGCTGTGCGTGGCCCGATTAATAGCCGCCTTGACGCGTTCACGGTCTTGGGTGTGGACTCGTTCATAGAAAAGTTCATAGGTAACCTCAGTGTGGGGCTCCAAACCAAAGTGCTCTTTGACTTTGTCGTCCCAAAGGATTTTTCCACTAATTAAATTGCAATGCCACAAACCCACATCTACTGAACGCAAAATAAGGTCTAAGCGGTGGAGGTTAATTTCCAAACCATTGCGTGCAGCTTTTTTACTTTCCCGAACACTGAGCGTTCCCACTTCACAGCTATACATTATTTGTTGAGTGGGACCCAAGTTTAAAGTCTGAATCGGAGCGAGGGTAAGGGGGATTTCCCTTAAATTTCCTTTAAAGTTTAGTGGCCTTCAGTTCTTTAATCCATGCGGCGACTTGATCGGCGTCTTTGGCGGGGTCCACATTCTTTTCAATCTTACGGATAATAAGTTGGGGGTCGATTAAAAAGGTCCAGCGCTTGGACATGGGGAGCAAGGGCATCTTGGTGCCGTAGAGTTTGATGATCTTGCTATCGGGGTCGGCCAGCAGTGTAAGTTTTTTCATTTGGTGCTTTTCATGAAAAGCCGCTTGTTTGGAAACCGAGTCGGCACTGATTCCAAAAACTTTAGCTCCTTCCCCTTCGATCACATCAATTTTATCTCGAAAGGCACAGGCTTGTTTGGTGCAGCCTGGGGTTTCGGCCTTGGGATAAAAGAAGAGGACGGTCCATTCGCCGGAATCCCGGCGTTTGGCCAAATCAAAGTCCTGGTTGTTGTGGGTTTTAGTTTTAAAAAGGGGCGCGCTTTGATTGATCTCGAGTTCCGCGGCTCCGGATGCCGCACTCACGGCACTGAGCATTCCAAGAACAGTTTTTCTAAGATTTGAAATTAACATAACTACAATATCCTTTCTAAAAAGTGTTTCAGCTGGGCTGCGTTCTGCAGGGCGGGGTGAGGAAAGGTCAAATCGCTGAGTTTTTGATTTCCTCTCATGAGAAGCAGATGGGGACGACGATCGCTAGCATCAAAAGACCATTCCCGTTGTACCCAGGAATTCTTTCGGTTTACCGCATAGAGGTTGTTGAAGCGACTTTCTTTAAAGGCAGGTAAAACAATTTTTCCGAAGACCTGGGAGCAAACAACGCATTTGTCCGCCAGGTTGTCCAAGGTGAGGGTACTGAAGGGGGTGGAGATGGCCTTCTCGCTGTCCTTTAGGCTCACAAACACAGCCCAGTTTTGCTCGAGAACTCGATGGGCCTGCATTTGCTCCACGGCCCATTCGTGGGCTGCCGAGGACCATGCCCGGGGTTTTTCGACAGGGGTAGTTAAGGTTTTCGAGTGGGCCAGGTATTTTTTGAGGGCTTCGGCTTTTTGCAAGAGGGCTTTTTGATGCGGACTGTAGTGCTGAGTTAAGAGCCCTAGAATTTTAGGAAGTCCAGCCTCCCCTAGTTCTTCCGCACCAAAGCTTGCCATTCGCTCGCGACCTTGACGAAGAATGACTCGGGGAATTGCTGCGGAATTGCCTTCGCCTAACTCCCATCCGCTCACATTTCTATGATTGGCCACAATCAGAGGAACGATAGACGGGGGCGGCAAATGCTGGGAAAGGGCTTGGTAAAAATTAATGGCTTCGGGCATTGGGGCTAGGGCCTCATGAGAGTCATCTGCGATAATTTCCGAACTACTAAGTGACCCCTCCCTTCGTTCGAGATTTAGGAGAAGCACCACATAAGCATCGCCTCGCGTCTCGGCTTCAAATATCTGCGTACGAGCATGCCCTGCACTTTGATCACTCCAGTATTGTGAAGGCCCGAGATTTCCAGCCGATAGGCTGTGGCTCGCTAAAAATGCGAGGGACAATAAAAAAAAATCTGACCTCCTCATGGGGTGGGTATTTATGACATGGGCGAAGTGTCTCAGCAATGCTCAAAAACTTAATCGTCGACGGCGATGCGGCGCTAAGGAGGAGGGCAGTGGGTAGGATCCAATCTGGAGTCATCGGCAAGGGAGGATTCCTCAATCAGAACAAAGTGATTAGTTTCAGGATCGTAGCGATAAACATCGGCACGACTGAGTTCAAACCACCACCCATGAAGACTCAGTTCCCCCTCCTCCAGGCGGCGTTGCACGATGGGATAAGATCGCAGGTGCTTAAGTTGTTCGATAACATTGATCTGCGAGAGGCGATTGTGCAGCGCTAAGGAATGGCGGGTCTCCGGAATCAGTTCAATATTCCGGAGGGCTTCATCGCCATGCCGCAGCCAGGAACGAAGATGGCTCATCTCAACTTTTTGGCGACCCGCGGCGAGGGCCTGCATGGCGCCGCACTCTGAATGTCCACAAACGACAATATGCTTTACCTTGAGGTTATTGAGGGAGAATTCTATGGCTGCCGCTTCGGACTCATCGGCGGTGGACTGGCCATTTTCGTCGCAGGGCGGAACCATATTTCCCACGTTGCGGACCACGAAAAGATCGCCCGGATCGGTGGAGGCAAAAACGTTTACGGCCACTCGGCTATCCGAACAGCCTATAAAAAGAGTGTCCGGAGACTGTCCTAGCGCAAGGCGGGCAAAGGTTTCGCGGTAGCTAGGTAGCACATCTCGCCTGAACTTTACGATACCGTTGACTAGTTTTTTCATAGCTTCCCCTAAGCTTCCTAGCATAGCCGAAGATAAATTCTAAGCAGTTTGTCGAGGCACCCTTGTATTATCAATAGAATGCCATAGACTTTAGCTTCAACGGATTGAGGAACAATGAGCCCAACAACGGCTCAAGGAGAATAAAATGGCTAGCAAAAAGAAACCTGCAAAAAAAACTAAAGCAAAAGCAAAAAAAGCTAAACCCGCAAAGAAAAAGGCTTCAAAGCGTAAACCTAACGCAGCTTTCATGAAGGCATTGGTTCCCAGTGCTAAATTGGCAGCAGTTGTTGGAACTGCCGCTTTGGCTCGTACCCAAGTTGTTAAGAAAATGTGGGAATACATCAAAAAACATAAATTGCAGAACCCCAAAAACATGCGAAACATTTTGGCTGACGAAAAATTGAAAGAAATTTTCGGCAAAGCGGAAGTGACCATGTTCGAAATGACCAAACTCATCAGCAAACACCTGAAGTAGTTTTCTCATTCGAGAGGGGCGCCACATCTTTCGGGATGTGGCGCCTTTTTTTTGAGCTTATTCTTGAGTCAGTTTTTTACCGAAACATAAACGGTGCACTGAGATTCTTCCTGCCGGATAGGATTGGGAAAGCTCACTACATGGGCTTGGCAAGTGGCGAAAACCCCCTTTAATTTAGTTAAAAATTTATTTTCCGGCGGGTCATTTGACCAAAGGGCGAAGACACCCCCGGGATGCAGTTGTTGGGCGAGCTTTGAGAGTCCGGCCTCAGAATAAAAGGCGGCATGAGAGGGATTCAAATGATGCTCAGGAGAATGGTCAATATCCAGGAGAATGGCGTGAAATAATTTTCCAGGCTCAGAGGGCGAGAAGCCCCCGCAATCCCCGCTTGCTACTATGAAAAAATCACCTTGAAAAAATTGGCAGCGCGAATCGGCATTCAGCTTGGGGCCCAAGGGCAAAATTTCCGAGCGGTGCCAAGCGATCACGGGCTCTAAATATTCCACAACGATAAGGGAACGAAGTCGAGGTTCATCCAAAGCCGTGCTGGCTGTAAAACCTAGGCCCAATCCACCCACCACCACGTCCAGACTTGGAAAGTTACAGGCTGCAAGGCCGAGAGTGCTCAGCGCAACTTCGGACCCATAAAACAAACTCGACATGAGGTATTCACCGTTGAGTTTAATTTCAAAGATGTCTTTTTCTCCCAGGGCAGGGATTCTTCTCCGGCAAAGAGTGAGTTCACCCAGTGGGGTTTGTTGATAGTCGAGCTCCTCGAAGTATTTTCCCATGACGAGCTTAGTACTAGCTCTATCCCAGTCGATTGAGTATAAAAAAGCTCCATGACGATTTCAAAAAGAGAAAGCGCGGCGGGCCTAAAATTACGAGAACTCCTGAAGACCCGGCTCGTCTTTTTAGATGGAGCCATGGGCACCATGATTCAGCGTTATAAACTGCAGGAGTCTGATTTTCGCGGGACTCGCTTTGCCACGCATCCCAAAGACCTGAAGGGAAATAACGATCTTTTAAGTCTCACGCGCCCTGATGTGATTCGTGAAATTCATTTGCAGTACTTAGAGGCCGGTGCCGACATCATTGAAACCAACACCTTTAGCGGGACGCAGATTGGCCAGGCAGATTACGGACTTGAATCTATTGTTTTTGAGTTAAATAAGGCCTCTGCACAGTTGGCCAAGCAGGCTTGTTTAGATGTGATGGCTAAGTATCCTGGGCGTACTTGCTTTGCCGCGGGCGCCTTAGGGCCGACCAATCGGACTTGTTCCTTGTCACCCAATGTCAATGATCCGGGTTACCGCGCGGTGACTTTTGATCAGCTCGTGGACAATTATTTTGAGCAGATCACGGGATTGGTGGCGGGCGGAGTGGATATTTTGCTTCCCGAAACCACCTTCGACACACTCAATCTAAAGGCCGCCACCTTCGCCATCGAAAAATTTTTAGACACTCAGCCTGAGCGCATGCCGGTGATGCTTTCGGTCACCATCACAGATGCCTCCGGTCGCACCTTATCAGGTCAAACCGTTGAGGCCTTTTGGAATTCCGTGCGCCACATGCGTCCCCTTAGCGTAGGAATCAATTGCGCTTTGGGAGCCAAGGAGATGCGCCCTTACATCGAGGAACTCTCGAGTATCGCCGAATGCTACATTAGTTGTTACCCCAATGCCGGCTTGCCCAATCCCTTAAGTGACACCGGATACGATGAACTTCCCCAAGACACCTCGGCTTTACTAAAGGAATTCGCCCAAGCCGGATTTTTAAATTTGGTGGGCGGTTGCTGCGGCACCACCCCTCCCCATATCCAAGCCATTGCCGAAAGTTTAAAGGATATCTCTCCTCGAAAAATCAAAGCCGTTGCAAAAGCGACTCGGCTTAGTGGACTCGAGGCTCTCACTATAAATAATGAAAAGGGACACCCCTTTATTATGGTGGGGGAGCGGACCAACGTGACGGGTTCCCCGCTGTTTCGGAAGATGATTGAAAAAGGCGACTTTGACCAAGCCCTAGTGGTGGCCCGCCAGCAGGTAGAAAATGGCGCCAATATCATCGACATCAATTTTGATGAAGGCTTGTTAGACAGCGAAGCTTGTATGACCCGCTTTTTGAATTTGATAGCCGCGGAGCCGGATATTTCAAGAGTGCCGCTTATGATCGACAGTTCTAAGTGGTCGGTCATTGAGGCCGGGCTCAAGTGCGCGCAAGGCAAGTGCGTCGTAAATTCCATTAGCCTTAAAGAAGGCGAAGAAAAGTTTTTAGAGAGTGCGGAGCTGGTGCGCCGCTATGGAGCCGCAGCCATTGTGATGGCCTTTGATGAAAAGGGGCAGGCGGCCACGAAAGAAGACAAGGTTCGAATTTGTAAGCGAGCCTACGACTTGCTCACATTAAAAGCTAATTTTGCTCCCGAAGATATTATTTTTGACCCCAATATTCTCACCGTAGCTACGGGGATGGACGAGCACAATAACTATGCCGTAGATTTTATTGAGGCCGTAAAAGAAATTAAGCAAGTGTGTCCGGGAGCGCTGACCAGTGGTGGCGTGAGTAATATTTCCTTCTCGTTTCGCGGCAATAATGTGGTGCGAGAAGCCATGCATTCTTCCTTTTTGTACCATGCCATCAGTGCGGGCCTTGATATGGGAATTGTGAATGCGGGAATGCTAGCGGTTTACGAGGATATTGATAAAGAGCTTTTAGAAAAAGTAGAAGATGTTTTGCTCAATCGACGCTCTGATGCCACAGAACGATTGCTTGAATTTGCCGAATCCATCAAAAACCAGGACCAGAAAAAAGTTGAGCGAAGTGACGAAGCTTGGCGCTCGGAGTCTTTAGAGGCCCGACTTGCTCACGCCTTGGTGAAGGGAATCATTACTCACATTGACCAAGACACCGAAGAGGCCCGACAAAAATATGGGGCGCCTTTGAATGTGATCGAGGGCCCGCTTATGGACGGAATGAAAGTTGTGGGCGAACTTTTTGGTGCCGGGAAAATGTTTTTACCCCAAGTGGTTAAGAGTGCGCGGGTGATGAAGCAGGCCGTGGCTTATTTGAACCCCTTTATGGAAGAAGAAAAGCTCAAAAATAAAAACGCCCGTAAGCAGGGTGTTTTTGTGATTGCCACTGTTAAGGGTGATGTGCACGATATCGGGAAAAATATTGTGGGCGTGGTTTTGGCTTGCAATGGTTATGACGTCATTGATTTAGGTGTGATGGTTTCCTGCGAAAAAATTCTTGAAGTCGCTTTGGAGAAAAAAGCGGATATCATCGGCATGAGTGGGCTGATTACCCCATCTCTTGATGAGATGATTCACAATGCCAAGGAAATGCAGCGACGAGGACTGAAGATCCCACTTCTTATTGGTGGGGCCACGACGAGCCGAATTCACACCGCGGTAAAGATTGCCCCGCACTATGAGGCTCCGGTTGTGCGAGTGGGGGATGCCTCACTGGTGGTGGGTGTGGCGAACCAACTTTTAAATCCCGCAACTCGGGAAGCTTATAGGTCAAAAGTAAAAGCTGAAGACGAAAAGGCGCGCCAGCAGTACCAAGACTCTCTGGCAAATCGTGCCAAACTTATATCCATTGAGGTCGCACGCACCAAGGGTCTTGTGACCGACTGGAAGAATGCGGAAATTCCCGTGCCGCAAACACTAGGGACTCAGGTTTTCAGTGAGATTCCGTTGACAGAACTTGTGCCACTTATCGATTGGTCGCCTTTCTTTTGGACCTGGGGCTTAAAGGGACTCTACCCAAAAATTTTAAGGCATGACCAACATGGCAAGCAGGCCTCAGAGCTCTTTCGTGACGCCGAAAAGTTGCTGCAACAAATTGTGGGCGAGAAGCTTTTCACGGCCAAAGGTGTGATGGGCTTTTGGCCTGCTAACAGCCAAGGCGATGATGTGGAGCTTTACGCTCATCCTTCCGAGAAGAAGCTAGAGAAAACCTTTCACTTCCTGCGCCAGCAAAAAGAAAAAGAAAAGGCAGAAGAAGCTTATGCGTCTTTGGCTGATTATGTCGCCCCGGTAGATTCGGGCCGTACAGATTACCTGGGGGCCTTTGCCGTGACTTCGGGTCCTCGGGTGGAAGAGCTGGCAGATAGTTATGTGAAAAAGAACGACGATTATTCGGCCATTATTGTCAAAGCTCTTGGCGATCGACTGGCGGAAGCGGCGGCGGAATGGATGCATAAAAAAGCTCGGGATCTTTGGGGCTTTGGTGCGAATGAGAACCTAAGTCCTGCCGACCTTATCGCAGAAAAGTACCGGGGCATTCGTCCGGCTCCGGGATATCCCGCTTGCCCTGACCACACGGAAAAAGCTTTGCTGTGGGAGTTGCTAAAGGTCGAGGCGAATACTGGCATGACCCTGACCTCGAGCTTTGCCATGAATCCACCGAGCTCAGTTTCTGGTTTTTACTTTGCTCATCCGGAGGCGACTTATTTTCCAGTAGGCAAAATCACCAAGGACCAGGTGGAGGACTACGCTCGCAGAAAAGACATGTCGGTGAGAGACGTCGAAAAATGGCTGGCGCCGGCATTGGGCTATGAAATCCCGTGAAGGACTTAAGCAGCACGCAGTGGCTACGTTGTATTGAGAATGCACGAAGTAGTCTGAGTGTGGGAGTGATGGCGGATGAAACTTTGGAGATTTTAGCTACTCAAAGTGAGAGTCCGGAAAAGTTTCAAACAATAGTGCGTTTGATTTATCAGCATGTGAAAGGACATCCTCAGCCTAGGGCTACGGCAGACAGCCTGGTGAGGATGGCTAGCGCATCTCCCTATGGACTCAGTCAGTGGATGGATGCGTTGTGCGAATTTAAAGTGTGGCTTGACGAGCAGAGTAGGCCTGCGGATTTTGCAGCTATGCTGGGCTACTTGGAGTGCACCGCGGCCTCGAGTGAGGCCACGGCGGGTGGCCGATCTTTCGTGCAGGTTCTGGACAGCATGCTGCGGGAATTTGGTGTGGAGTAGTCGGTCAATCGTTTATTTGGATGCGGATGGATTTGCTAATGAAATGCCATCCGCGACTTTACGAATCGTTGACTGTTTAGACTGTTTATACAGTCTAAATCTCACCTAAGCAGCTCAGTTGAGCCTCAGCTAAGATCTTAGGGTAAATAAAAAATAGGTCTTGGGTAGGACTAAGACTTGCCACGCTTTCGTAATCCTCACTCATCTTGTTAATTTGAATATTTATTTTTGAGATGTTTCCTACAGCGCCCTCAGATCCACAGGTTTCAATCGCCTTCTTGGCCAAAGCTTTTTGCGTGAAATCCAAATGGGTCGAGGCCGGTGCTGGGAAAAATTGGATCTCAACTTGAATATGGTGTTCAGTTGCCCATGAGGCTGCACTGAAGAGAAGGCCCAGGCTTGTGATTAAAATTTGTTTTTTCATAAATCCCCCTAAAGTGTTTCGAACGATTGCTCTGAAGGTACAGCTTTCTTTGGGGTAGAGCTAATTGGAACTGAGTATGCTGGTGATAGGCGCTGCCTATGCCAAGCCTATGAACCGTTCATGCTCCCTCTAAGCAGTTCCAAAAACTTTCGCCCACTTCGCCCTAAGGAGTTTCCACCTCGGTAGTAAAGTCGTGGCTTGTAAGCGTATCGACTTTCTCCCTTCCATTTTACAAGTTTTAACGTGCTCGAAGCGAGTTCTCGGCGAATAAGATATTCCGGAAGCCAGCCAAAGCCTAGACCTCGCATAATCGCCGCTTTCTTCACTGAGAAATCATTGAATCGCAGTGTGGATCCTCCTTCAAGTGAGCGAGTGGGTGTTCGTAGCCGAGGGTCAGACCCCTTCACGGTGAGCAGCGAGTGGGCCCGCAGTTCATGGAGCGATCGGCTACGTTTTCCCTGGCTCAAGGGGTGATCTCGGTGAGCGACCAAATGGACCCAAATGGTTTCTAAGTCCAGATATTCTAAACCACGATCGTCGAGGGGTTCGAGAAGGCTCACCATAAAATCAGCACGAATTTCACGAAATCGAGCTTCAACTTCAGAAAGGTAAAGTGTGTCGAGGTGAAGGCGGGTGGGGGCTCCCTTCGCACTTAATCTAGAGAGGGGACCTAACAGCGCCTCGATGGGGACGATACCTTCCACCACAAAATGAAGGTCGGGTTCAAAGCCTGATTCGATAGTTTGGCACAGTCCCTCGAGTTCAAGAGAGGCTTCAATCAATTTCTGGCATGCCGCGCGGAGGCGATCTCCTGCGGCTAAGAGACGGGTTCGATAACCACTACGATCAAAAATGGGAAGCCCCATTTTTTCTTCGATGGAGGCCATCGTATAAATCACCGACGAGGCGCCTTTGCCCAGTGCAGTGGCCGTTTTGGCAATGCTCCCTTCATGGGCCAGTGTATCTAAGATGAGAGCTTCATCGATTGAAAGCGACATGGGAAGCAAATCATACTCCAAAAATCTGAATGACTTCTTAAAAATATTTCACTTTTTTAACTATTTTAAAAGATTATCTTGGACCCATGATTCCATATATCAAAGGTAAAGTGGCCGCACAGGCTCATGTTGGACTGCCGGAAGGAACCTACGAGGAGGAGTATGCTCGAAATGGTTTTTTCGGGCGCTATGCCCATCTCTACCGCCTTCATCCCCCCGTGGGGTGGCTTCGAATCGAGGGGCCCCTGCGCCCTCGAGCTTTTCAATTAAATAAACTGCCGGGGGGAGGTGCACGAAATTTTATTGAGAGGCGAAATCCACTCTTCAGCAATGCCGATGTTGAGATCTCTTGGACACGTCTGGAGCTTTTTTTGCCTCCCTTCTTTCGGGATGCCGACGCCGACACTCTCTTTTTTGTGCACAAGGGACACGGGATACTTGAAACAGACTTTGGCCCCATGGCAGCGGAGCCGGGCGACTACATTGTGATCCCACGGGGCACAGTCTTTCGTTGGCGTCCCCAAAGTCCCTTGCGTCTTCTCCATGTGAGATCGTTTAGTGAGATTGGCTTTCCAGCAAAAGGAATGCTGGGTCAGCATGCGCTTTTTGATCCGGCCGTCATTCGCACCCCTGAACCAGACCCCAGCCGAATCAATCCCGAGCTGAGTGAGTACGAAGTTCAGATTCTGCGAGGCGGGGAAATTACCACGGTGGTTTATCCCTTCTATCCTTTGGATGTGGTGGGATGGGAAGGAACGCTCTGTCCTTGGCAAATCAATGTGCGCGACATCCGACCCATTTCGAGCGATCGCTATCACTTGCCGCCCTCGGCCCACACTACTTTTGTGGCCAAGGGTTTTGTGGTGTGTACCTTCCTGCCTCGTCCCTTAGAAAATGGAGACCCCAAAGCGGTAAAGACGCCTTTTTATCATTCAAATATTGATTTTGATGAGCTGCTTTTTTATCACTCCGGTGAGTTTTTTAGCCGTGCAGGTGTGGAACCTGGGATGATGACCTTTCATCCGCAAGGAATACACCATGGTCCACAGGCTGATGCTGTCAAACGTTCCAAGGACCAACAGTCCACCAATGAAGTGGCTGTCATGATCGACACTCAACGACCCCTCTCCATTCTGTCGCAAGCCAATTCCTGCGAGGCCCCTGAGTATTGGAAGAGTTGGCAAAAGGGAGGCTGACGCTAAATGCAAGTGGTGTCCTTTAAAGATTTTTCTAAAGATGAGAACAAGGTTTGGGGAGAATTGTACGCCAAGCAAAGTCCTTTGCGTGAAATTCAAATTCACCCCATATTTTCCGAGGGTCTGACTCATTTAAAAATAACAGATGAGAGAATTCCTTATTTGGAGGATATCAACCAACGGCTTTACGCGCTAAGTGGCTTTCGTGGAATTCCTGTTGAAGGTTTGGAAGACGCCGCAAGTTTTTTTAACATGTTGGAACGGCGCGAGTTCCCTGTTGGAAATTTTATCCGTGATGCCCGGGATTTATCCTACACTCCCGCACCGGATATTTTTCATGATCTTTACGGACACCTCCCCTTTCTTGCCGATACGGCCTATGCGGATTTTTCTTGTGAGTTAGGCCGCAGGGCGAGTCGTTATAGCGGCGATCCCGCTAAACTTCGAATGTGGGAGAGGCTCTATTGGTTTGGAGTGGAGTTCACCTTGATTAGGACTCCTCAAGGTCGGCGTATATTTGGAGCAGGCATTGCATCTTCCTTTTCTGAATGCGCCTATGCTCTCAGTTCGTCTCCAGAAATTCGTCCCTTCAATCTGCGGGAAATGCTGAATCGAGAATACCGGATTGATGAGATGCAGAAGACTCTTTATGAGATTCAATCGCCTCAGCAGCTTTACGAATGTTTGGATGAGGTGGGTGAGTTGATGGAGTGAATGGTGGACCAAATTGCTGCCAAGATTTTCGAGGGCAGTCGGATATTTTAAAGAAACCAAGAATCGCACTGAGAACTTAAATGTCTGAGGGGCCTGGCTCCCATTGGTTTACTTTTCCCCATGCAAATGCATTTGAAATAATAAGATCACATACAGGATCTTTGATGTCGTAATAGGCATCAATATTCTCGGGGAAATGACGAGCCAATTGCTTTTTAATTTCTCCATATGCGTCGCGAGCCAAGGAATTTGCTCTTAGATAATCTCTAAAAAGAATTGGATATTTTTGGTTAAACGCGCCTTGTTTCCGAATATGCAGATTAATTTTCCGATTTGTCCCTCTGTAGTATCGCTTTGCTAGATCGTCCGCGGAAAGCGTCATTCCAGGCGGGCAGTGATCTTTTTGAATATCAGTAGCTTCAAAACCTATTTGTATCAGCGGCCTCTCAATCGGGACCTTTAGATCTTTTACAGTAACTTGGATGTCTATCACATCCTTAGCCGCCAAAGACGGAACGCTGGTAGAGCCAATATGGTGAATGGCCACAGCGGATTCTTTAACTGCCCCTTTGATTTTAGTCGCTATTAACTGGAATTCATCCGACCATCGCTGTTGGTAAGAAACGATTTCAATCACCTACATTTTTTAACAGATTCTATGGATGGCGAGAAGTGATGGAGCACATGAATCCGGTCGCGGGTTCGAACGAATGGTTTAATCTGCGTGGTGAAAAATATGAAGTGTCGTGAATGGGCTCGGCGTTCGAGTGACGAATCCCACTACCGAGATCGGTGGTGGGATATGTAGAGTTGCTAAAGTCTCTGCCGATATCGGCAGTGAAGTCGGTGGCGAGTCGATCAACGTCTCATATGAATGAGTGAGGGATTTATTTTGACGAAAATCATGGCTATGGCGCCTGCTAACAAAATCACCCAAGTAAGCGGACGGATGATTCTTCGGTAGAACCAGGATTTTGTAATTTTGGAGTGAAATTCAACGACGCCCATATTTAAGAACTCCAACTTTAGTATGGTGGAGTCGTGGTCGAATCCATCATTCCCGGTAGTTAAAGACTGTTTTTGGCTACCGTAGCCAACATATGATACTGATCTGACCGTGAAAAAGATTTCTATTAGTACCGACAATGAAGCCTTTGAAGCTGCTTTGATCGAAGCCGCAAACCCCACACGCATCGTACTTTTCGCGGCTGGGAGTGGGGGCAATCCCGAGCGCTACATTCCTCTTCTCGCTTCTCTTGCAGAACACGGCTGCACAGTAATCGCTCCTCATTTTGAGCGGCTCGTATCGCCCAATCCCAATAGTAACGATTTGATGACTCGTGCCCGCAGATTGAAATACGCTCTAGATTTTATTGGCAGCCAGAACTTTCCAGTTATCGGAATCGGACATTCCATCGGCGCCACACTATTGGTGGCTCTCGCCGGCGGGCAGATGTGGATGAACGCTGATGAGCGCCTACCCATACCGCACGATGAGCGCTTAAAGCGTTTAGTGCTTTTCACTCCTCCGACGGGATTTTTTAGAGCACCAAAGTCTCTGGGTGAGATTCGCGTTCCGATTCAAATCTGGGCCGGAACCAATGATTTGATTACGCCCAGAACTCAAGCTGAGTTCCTAAAGCATGCGCTTGGACCTCAATTACAAGTAGACCTACGAGTGATTGATGGAGCCGGACACTTCTCATTTATGAATACTTTGCCTCCGCAAATGTCCGATTCGATGCCAAATCGGGAAAGATTTCTTAGCGATCTTGCCTCGGATGTTCTGAGTTTTTCGACTGCAGTTGGCTAGTACCCAGCGTAGCAATTTCAGGAGAGCGTCCTTGTATGAGTGAACTCAATATCTTCGCGAAAGTTTGCTATGTAATTAGTAGCAACTTTTGCGGCACCGGTCCGGTAGCCAAACGGTAGCCACCAAGTAGCCAAATGCAGACATTCGCAGTCAGCTACCGTCAGGTTTGAAATTCCAACTTTGCGCTAAGACTTCGAAACGTAAGCCCCCGATAAAAATAAAAAAGCCGTCATGGAAAGTTCCAAGACAGCTTTAATTTCACCGGAAAATGGTGGACCCAAGCGGGATCGAACCGCTGACCTCCACAATGCCATTGTGGCGCTCTCCCAATTGAGCTATGGGCCCATAAAATTGATTTCCCTCTTGTAACGTGGCTCCGAATCTTTGTCTAGACGTGTTAGAAGTCTAAATCGCGATGAACTCGACACCGAAAAAACAAAAAATTGCAGTGGTCACGGGTGCCTCTTCTGGCATCGGCGAGGCCCTCTGTCGCAGGCTATTAGACCGGGGCTACAAAGTTCTTCTCATTGCTCGGCGGCGAGATCGCCTGGATGAACTTCGGGCCCTTTTGCCGCCAGATCGGGTGGAAGTTTTTGTAGGTGATGTCACTCATGAAAGCCAAATGCGTGAGGCTGCCCAGGTGGCTGTGGCCCGCTTTGGTGCTGTGGATATGGTGATTGCCAACGCCGGCATGGGAATTTCCGGCCCCTTTGAAAGCCTTAGTAACGAGGATTACCGCAAGCAGTTTGAAACCAATATCTTTGGGGTGATGAACACCGTCCGAGCTTTTTTGCCGGCCCTCAAAAAGTCTCGGGGATCTCTGGGCCTCTTGGGTAGTGTGGCCTCCTTTGTGAGCCCCGCCACCTATTCACCCTACAGCATGAGCAAATACGCGGTGCGGGCCTTGGCCGACAGCCTCTATCTCGAACTTCGCCACTTTGGTGTTGCCGTCACTCTTGTGGCGCCGGGCTTTGTGGAGTCTGAAATTCGGCGTCTGAAAAAAGACGGTACGGCCTTTCCGGTGGAAGAGGATCCCATTCCAGCTTGGATCACCATGAGCCGAGAACGGGCGGCGAAGCATATTCTTTGTGGCTTGGAAAAGCGCCGGCGTGAAATTGTGATCACCCTTCATGGCAAGCTGATTGTTTTTGTGTCGCGCCACTTTCCGGGCCTTATGGCTTGGCTTCTGAGCCGAGTTTCTCCACCTCTTCGCAAGACAGGCTAGAAAGTCTGTTGATACGTGTTAGATTTATTAAAGGCTCATGAAACAGAAGAACGTATTTTGCCTAGGTTTTACTTTGCTTTTGCTCGGGGTTCTTCCCTCTTGGGCTGATACCGAAGCCATTGTAGAAAAAGAGCAGGTTGAAAAGTCTTCGATGCTCTTTAAGGGCTTAGACTTCGCACAAAAGGGCGAACTTTACTGGAATTTTGCCGGAGGCAATTCGGACTATTCCAGTTGGGCGGTGGAGCATAACGGGTCTCTTAGGTATTTTCGCCATACCCTTGAAAACAAACTAAAATATAAGTCCTACACCCAGACCAAAGTGAAGAGTCAGGAAGTCACCGAGCTCTCCGCTAAGTATATTTTTTCATTTCTAAAAAACTTAGGCGGTTTTTATGGTTACAGCATGACGCTGAACCATTTTGAGACCTTGCGCAAGGCCCAGAACCACGATGTGGGGCCCAGGCTCTTTTTTAGCCTCTCTGATAAGACCTATTTATTAAGCGAATTGGCTTATCGGTATAACCTTGAGCAAGACCGTAAGCTGCATACCAACACCAGCAACAAGCTTCGGGCTTACGCTGAGATTGGGTCCTTTTTACCCAATGGCCTGGAGCTTAAGTTCTGGGTGGAATATGTGCAGCGTTTAAGCCGCCCTCGCGACTATATCGTGTCTTTTGAGCCCAGCATTGCGGTTTATTTTATGGGCTTCAATTATGTGCGAATTTCCACCATGGGCTACTACCATGAGCCTTTGACTTTTGAAGGAGAGAAGTTTTTCAGCTATTACGGGGAAACTTCAATCGGAACAAAATTCTAAGGGAACAGGATCTTCATGCTATCACTCAGTCAGGTCACCAGAAGCTACGGGCAGCGCGTTATATTTGAGGAGACCTCCTTTCAGTTGAACGCGGGCGAAAAGGTGGGACTTGTGGGACCCAATGGGGCCGGAAAAACCACCTTGTTTCGAATTTTATGTGGCGAAGAAGGCGTGGATTCCGGACAGGTCTCGGTCCCCAATAAATGTGTGATTGGTTATTTCTCGCAGGATGTGGGCGAAATGAGCGGACGTTCGGCCTTGGAGGAAGTGAAGGCCGGTGCGGGTGCTGTCTCAGGATTGGGAGCGCGAATTAAAGAAATCGAAAGGCTCCTCGAGGGCTCCGCAGAAAACCCCCTAGGCGACGACGAGATGATGCGTTTGGTGGAAGAGTACTCGGAGGCCCAAGAAACTTATGAACGCCTGGGGGCCTTTGATTTGGATGCGCGGGCAAGTTCTATCTTAGCGGGTTTGGGAATTAATACGGAAGATTCTCTAAAACCGGTTGAGAGCTTTTCGGGCGGCTGGAAGATGCGCATCGCGCTCGCGCGGATTCTGCTTTTAAACCCCGATGTTTTGTTGATGGATGAACCCACGAACCACTTGGATATGGAATCTATCGAGTGGCTCGAGCAATGGATGAAGGATTTTAAGGGAGCTCTGCTTATGACCAGTCACGATCGGGACTTTATGAACCGAATTGTGAGTCGAGTGGTGGAGGTCCAAAGTCGAAAAATTCTTTCCTACAGCGGAAACTACGATTTTTATGAGCGCGAGCAGAAGCTTCGCTTAGAGCAGCTCATCGCCTCTCACCGCAAGCAGCAAGACATGTTGGCTAAAGAAGAAGAGTTTATCGCACGCTTTGCGGCTCGGGCTTCGCATGCGGCACAAGTGCAGTCGCGAGTGAAGAAACTAGAAAAAATTGAACGCATTGAGATTCCCGTGGAAGAAAGTGTGATGCACTTTCAGTTTGCTGCCGCTCCTCGCAGCGGGAATGATGTGGTGAATATTCAAAACCTTGGCAAAGTCTATGTGAGTGATACGGGCAAAGAAAAGCGCGTCTTCCAAGGGGCCTCAGGAATGGTTCGGCGCTTAGATAAGGTTGCCGTAGTTGGGGTGAATGGCGCGGGAAAATCTACTTTGCTTAAAATCATTGCCAAGCAACTCGCTCCCACGGACGGTTTGGCCACGGTTGGAGCCAATGTGCAGCTTGGATACTTTAGTCAGTATTCCCTCGATGTGCTCAATCCCAAGTCCACAGTTTACGAAGAAGTTTATTCACGAGTGCCCGATGCGAGCATTGGCTTTGTGCGCTCACTTTTAGGTGCTTTTTTATTTTCGGGTGATGATGCCCACAAGAAAATCTCGGTTTTATCGGGCGGCGAAAAAAGTCGGGTGATCTTAGCCACGATGCTCGCCAACCCACTAAATTTTTTAGTACTGGATGAGCCGACGAACCACTTAGATATTAAATCTCGAGAAGTTTTGCTCAAAGCGCTCCAAGACTTTGACGGAACCGTGATGATCGTGAGTCACGATCGGCACTTTTTGCGGGGCCTTGCCACCCGAGTTTTTGAATTAGATCACGGAGAGCTGCGCACCTTTGAGGGCGACTTCGACTACTATCGTTCTAAAACCAAGCATGTGGCCCACTAAAAATGGCAAATCTAATCAATGCCCATAAGCTCTCCAAAGAATTTGCCGGCAAAAAACTTTTTGACTCTTTGAATGTGGGTTTTGAAGAGGGTGAGCGAGTGGGACTTATCGGGCCCAATGGCGCTGGCAAGTCGACTTTGCTTAAGATTTTGGGTGGAATCATTTCGGCGGACCGGGGAGATGTGGCCAGAAAATCGGGGATCAAGGTTTCATATTTGGCCCAAATGCCCGATTTTGACCTTGATAAAGAGCTCTTGGATTCCGTGATGGAGGGCTTGCCGCCAAATTTAGAAGAGTGGGAAGCACAGATGAAGGCTTTGGAAGCCTTAGCCATGCTCAACTTAGAGGAAGCAGGACTCAGTCATGAGTCCAAGGTTTCGCAGCTGTCGGGAGGTTGGCGTAAAAAACTGGCTATAGTCCGAGAACTTGCCAAAGAACCCGACATTTTATTTATGGACGAGCCCACCAACCACTTGGATGTGGATAGCATTTTGTGGCTCGAAGAACTCTTAAATCAGGCCAAATTTGCCTATGTGGTGATCACTCACGACCGGGTATTTTTACAGAATGTGACGAATCGAATTATTGAGTTAGATCCGCGTAATGAGGGCGGAATATTTTCTATCAATGGTGATTATACCGACTATCTCGAAGCCAAGGCGGACCGTTTGTCGGCCCAGAATCAACAAGAATCGAATTTAAAAAATAAGCTCCGCCGCGAGACGGAGTGGATGCGTCGGGGCCCTAAGGCTCGTTCTACCAAGCAGCAAGCTCGGATGGATCGTCATGGTGAGCTGGCGATCGAGGTGGCCGATATCAGTGATCGCAACCGAGAGCGTAAGGTGAACCTATCCTTCAAGGCTGTGGAAGGTGGTCCTAAGAAACTTATCGAAGCCATTGAAATTTCTAAGGCCTTTCAGAAGAATAAAAAATTATTTGAAAAATTGACCATTACCATTAGCAAAAAATCCCGTATTGGTTTGTTAGGGAAAAACGGAGCGGGTAAGTCAACTTTAATCAAAACACTATTGGGAGAGATGAAGCCTGACTCTGGCGAAATCAAGTTTGCCGATCACATTCAGGTGGCCTACTTTGAACAGAATAGAGAGCTCTTAGATCCCGAAAAAACTTTGCTTAAAACCATCTGTCCCCAAGGTGATCACGTAAAATTCCGCGGAAATTTTGTACATATCCGAAGTTATTTAGACCGCTTCATGTTTCATCCCATGCAATCGGATCTTCCTGTTAAGAGGCTGTCGGGTGGGGAGCAGGCCAGGATTCTCATCGCGCAATTGATGCTAAAGGAAGCCAACATCTTGGTTCTCGACGAACCGACAAACGATTTGGATGTGGCCACTTTAGATTTATTGCAAGAACAGCTCGAGGCCTTTGATGGGGCCCTATTACTTGTGACTCATGATCGGTATTTTTTAGACCAAGTCTGTGATCAGATTTTGGTGTTGGATGAAGGGCGTCCCGAAATATTTAGTAGCTTAAATCAGTGGGAGGAGGCGCGCTTACGCCGAAAGGCGAAGCCGGGTGCTCGTAGCGCTCCGACCCCTAAAGCTGGAGATAAAGTAGATTCGCCACTTTTCAATGCCCAGAAGAAGAAACTGGGTTTCAATGAGCAGCGAGAGCTCGATGGAATGGAAGCCAACATTGAAAAACGCGAAAGCGAGATGGACTTGCTCGTAGGTAGTGCGGGCACCCTCGCAGGTGCTGAACAGAAAAAAGCCTTTGAACGAATTGCTGTATTACAAAAAGAAATTGAAAAACTTTATTTACGCTGGGAAGAACTTCAGTCTTAGGCTCCTTTGGCTTGGCCGGGTCAGGTTGGGCTGGGTGTCTAGTGTAGGAAGTTATCAAAATTTGGTTACTTTTAGGGCGAGGGAGACCCAAGTCAGTGTCTAAAATTACACTGCCATTATTGGGCTCCCTTGTTTTTGTACCACTTCAGCGTGCTAAGCCAGTTGGCCAGAGCGTTGTCGTCTTCGACCCCTGGCAGGGCTCGTGGAGTCTTTGTTGAGGGGTCATTTGCCCTACTTTCCGACAATGTTGTGTTGGCTTGGTTTGGGGAATCATAAGCGGAATTTTCGGATGGTGTATCGTTCGTTTTTGCTTCTTCCTTTAAATTATCTTTAGCTACTTTGGAAAATCTCTCTCTCATCTTTTCACTCATTCTTCTGGCCCCTCGTTCGATAGCAGAGAGATTAGACTTTGTGATGCCCAACTGTTTTGCCCACGATTCTTGAGTGCACCCGAGTTGGACGCGGAGTGCTCGCATTTTCATATGAAATCTCTTGGGGTCAGCTACGATCGATCCTAGGTTGACGTCCATTTCATCTATGAAAACAAGCTCATAGCGGCGTGAATTGTAATGAATGAAAATAAAGGGACGCGCGCAGTCCCAGGTATTGTGCCATCTATCAAAAAAGTTTCGAAAATACTGCTTTGAGAACTTACTAAAATTATCGTGACTAGCCATGGCTTCGACCCAGCAAGAAAGATGCCTACCCCCAAAGTAATCAAAAATTGATAACTTCCTACATGAGACCAGGGGACTACTTGCGGATTAAAGGCAAATGAATTCTTCGGCTAGATATTAAGCCTTATTAAGTGAACAAGAGATTGATTGGGCCGCGGTCTGCTCCAATAACTAAGTTTTGGGCTCCTACCAAATATATGAGAAATGGATTGCGGAGTATTTGTGAAAAATCGAATTTTAGGAAGCCTCTTATTTTTTGGGACCCTCAGCACTCTTCAAGGCGCAAGTTTTGAAAATGAGCAAAGTGACCCAGAAGCTTTTCAGCTAATTTATAATTCCTTTAAAGACGTGCCCCCTTATTTTGCACTGCCTCGGGGAGCCTGGCTTCGTCTTCCAGACTTTTTTGATACCACCGACAAACTCTTTAGCTATCAAGTGCCCGGAGCACTAAGCCCTGAAAGTTCTGTAGGCTACCGCTTTTATATTAGTGATCGAGATGTGGATTTGTCGGTGCGTTTGGCCAAAAGTGGATTCGTGAAAAACGGAGATGTCCTTATTGCCTTTCGTAAGGATTGGGCTGGGACAAGTGTTTATCCCCAAATTCAAATGGGACAGAGCCATGCGGGCCTAGCCTTTATCGATAAGCACTGCGACGATAACGGCCAAAACTGCGTGGATTATGTTCGTAACCTCGATCAGCCCTTTCTGAGGGATTACCTCATTCCTCCTCGTGATCAACTCTTGCGTATGGGTCACCTTGAAGATGGGCATTTTTATAAGCAAACCGGCATGCTCCATATTTTGCGTCCCCGTTCCCTCACGCCTGAGCGCCGGAAGAACATTCAAAAGTGGGCCAAGATGTTGGTCGACAACGCCGACAATTTTTTCCCCTGGGTCCTCAATTTTAATAAAAATTACTTAGATCCTAACCTTCGTCCCGGAGACACTACCTACGAGTTTGTAAAAATACTGGGTCAAATTGCGCTAAATTCTACCAATATAGAAGCTTTGCGAATTCAAACGCACCTTAAAGCCTATTGTTCTGAAACCATTTGGGCACTTCAGGCCCTCTCTAACTGCGACCCCGACGACCCCGCCATTCGCGCGCAAATATTTGGAGTCACTCCGGCCGCTTGCATCAAACCTATTTTTGCTCCCATTCCTATGATTGGAGATGCCATTACGGCCCCCTCTCCCCAAGCTGTGGCCGGAATGGCTGAGGGACCTCCTATGGTCATTCGCTCCATGAATGTGGATCATGAAACTCAAGAGAAGCTCTTAGCCAGTGTTTTCGAAGAGGGAACGGGAGTGGCGGGAATGTCTCAGGGGCAGTTGGCGATGAACCGTAAGCTCAAGCCCGTCTTTGAAAAATTAAAGGACTACTACTTTGGAGTTTTTGAGAAAGCCCAAGAAGATCCTGAAGCCAAAGCTCAAAGATTAGAGGCGGCCTTAGCTACCAAAAAGATTTTCAACACCATCGGTCCTTTTCCTGCCGTGGACAATGGCTTGCGCACGGCCCAAGACGAGCCCGTTCAGTTTTTGCCGAACTACTCGCCGACTTCCTATGGGATCAATGCTCTTTTGCCGACCGACAATGTGAATCGTGAAATGGACTACGTGGGAACGGTGGCTTTTTCTGGGTCTTGGTAGGGGGCAGAAGTCTTTCGAGTCTTCTAATTAGAAGATGTGTTCCAGCACCCGTCCTGCCGTTGGAGCTGAAAGCGAGACGTATCCACGCCCTGCTTCTTGGCCATATCAAGAAGCAGAGCGATTTGATCTTGAGACATCTCAGGCTTCCGAGAAAGAATCCAAAGCGTTTTGGCTTTGTTATTCGAAACAACGCTCCATTCGTAATGAATCTGATCTAGCGCGATGATTCTGTAGGAGCCGTAGAACCAAAGAAAAAATGAAACTTCTAAGTCGCCTACATTTGCTGAGTCTTTGAATCTTGCGATTCCCTTGGCTTCAGTGACAGGTCCGCTCAATCCTTTTTTGCGACATTGATTTAAAATATCAAGTCTGGAGTCGGGGCGCAGCGAATAGCTCGCACGCGTGCACTCACAACCTTTTTGAAAGCTCTGAGGGATGGATCCGATCTCGTACCAAGTGCCCAGATATTTATTTACCTCAAATCCTTTAACGGCTTCGGGTCCTGGTCCGGCGGAGCCCTTCGCGAAGGCGGAGAGTGTAGCGGTAATTCCGAGTGCAATAAGTAAAATTTTCAACATCGTCTTGGGAGTATAGCTCAAGTACGGACCTTTGAATTTGGAGCCAAGGATGGGGATTGAACCCACGACCCCCGCTTTACGAAAGCGGTGCACTACCGCTGTGCTACCTTGGCGTTTTGAGAATGAAAGTGAACATATCGTAGTTGCTATTGGTTTAAAATAGCTTCAGTTTTGATCCTCTCTAATCAAACGTTCACTCCGAAAATGCCAGCTAAGCCAGTCCGTTTCACATGCATAACAATCTGCATATGCGCATAATAATGCAGATATGCAGCGTTCCCTTTTCCTCGCTATTCAAAGTTCTCAAGCAAATTTCCCCCTTGGCTTTTCTAAACGAAATCATTCGAGAAAAAGACCTCTAAACATTGACACGAACCAAGGTATGGCCCTACCTTTGCGCGGGTGCGTCAATTGCTAAGTTCTCTCATCATTTCTGCATTTTTAGTCATTCAAAATTCTAAGGCTGCCATCGACGGGCCCTCTACCAAAGCTCTCTTGCCCCCGCCATGCGCCAGCGCTTTTCCCGGTGAACTTTCACCCGTGGCCCTTAACGCGATTTTGAGTTCCCATGTTTCCACTCTCACGCCGGCCGATATTCGTGCCGGAATGCGGCAGATTTTTGTGACCGATATCCTCACCGATCGCATCGACCAAGTTGAAGTGCAGATGCAAGCGGCGGCCAAGTTATGGGCTCAAATATATCGAGAAGAATTTCGTAAGTTGGCTTTGCTGGAGTTGGAAGCGGCCACCCAGGCTGAGAACAAACGCTACACGGCGGCCCGAGATGAATTTTATCGAATGAAAAATTCGAGCTTTGCTGAGCCTCTTGATGTCACCCAATTAAGGACAATGTGGGAGCAAGAAGGCGCGCCCGCTTACGTGGCCCAAGAGTTTTCTCGGTCTAATTTTGTGGTGGCACCTAAAGATTATGCAGATCTGAGTCTGGAGGGTACGGTTTTCTTACCTAATATTCCCTTCATCCAAAAATATCAGCAGGTTATTTTACAAGGGGTTTCTGCGGGTCGGCACCATCTTTCAGCAGCTGAGCTTCGAGACTTAGATAAGCTGGAACTTCAGAAAAAATCGGGAGCTTTAAGTGATCGAGACCAAGGGCGTTACCAAAAATTTCAGGAGAAAATGAAGGGACTCCCCCATTTTTTTAGCTCAAGAAATTCGGCGGACCGAGTTCGAGCCGCGATCGAAATTGTGACCCGGCATATGAGTTCAGAGATTTATGCTTCTTTGGATCGGTATCGTCGAAGTCTCAATGCTGAAGCCTTGACGGCCATTCTTTTCAGCCGAGATCAGTGGGAGCGCCAAAATTCACCAGCGCGGGGTGCTTACGACACTCAACCCTTAGAGCAAATGCTAAAAATTTACCGGGAATTTTTAGCCGAGATTGAATACAAGGCTTTTCCTAAGTCGAAAGACTTTCAGCAGCGAGTTGAGGCCTTAAAAAGCTTTGCCCTAAGTTTTGAAGATGAACCTTTTGAGGATTTAGCAGAGGGTGGGATTCGCTTAAACGTGACCCGCAAGCGAGTGGTGGCCGACTTTGTTCCGAGTTTAGGAACAATTTTATTGAAACCCGCCGTCCCTCCCAAGCGCCCCGTCCGAACGGCAGCTGTGGGTGAGCATGGAGCCACGACCTTTTCTTCGAACGTGGGATCTTACCGAGATCGACTTCCGTTTTTTGGAGACTTGGGTCTTCACATAACCGCGGTCGATGGCCCGGGTTCTATGGGAGATATTGGTTTAGCCCCGAATGCTCTCACGGGTTTTGAGGAAATCGCAGCCTACAAAGATCTGCTTTATTCAAGCGTTCTTCTCCCCTTTGAAGACCAATCCCTTTTTACGGCAGTGCTAACTCAAAGCAGCAGTTCCAATGATGCCTTTATCCACGCTCGGATGGCGCATGAGCGGAGAGTGCATAATCTTAGCCCCTACTATGAACCGGATCTTTATTGGCTTACTTCGTTTGGAAATCCGTATACGGCGCATGAGCAAATTGCGGCGATTAGCGAGCAGGCTCAGTCGCATGACGCTGATATTGGAGTGCTGATTGAAAGTTCTGTGAAGCGCTATCTCCAAACTGCCGATAAAACCTTGGCATGGTTGGAAGCCAAGCGAAAAACTTCAACAGGGTGGGGCGACCGCGTTGTTTTTTTTCAAGGTGAAGACGACGTGGATTCCGCCACTGGTGAACGGCCTGTTTTTGAAGTGATGGAGGACTTCATTAGAAAAGAAGCTCCACAGGCGCACCTTGTAAAATTTCGAAGTGCCTTTCGCGGAGAGAACCAAAAGTACAATCATCTTTTGGGCCCTGATTCTCGAGTAGCCAGCCATTTCTTGATGGTCACGCGACCCAATGTGACTCGAGCCACTGTGGATCGCCGAGCTGCGGAAGAGCGTGCGGCTCGAGAAATTTCTGGATCTGGGAAGCTGGGCGAAAATGAAATGATGGCCCAACTGCCCGACTCCTTGCTGCCAGCCTTTAGCGACCAGTCGTTTCAGTTTGCAGCGTATTGTGCCGGTAGTGAAGATTACATCACGGGCTTGTCGGCTTGGACGACCCAGCAAGAGCGGGCCCGCCTTGGGCAAAAACGGTTGAATCTCACAGGTTCTAATAAGCCCTTTGCCATGCTCCGTACTTTTGTAAATGAGATTAAGGCAGCCATTAAGGCATCGCATGGAATTGAAATCAAAAGCTTTGATGAGATTATCGCCGATCCTTCCATTGTGGCCGGAGATCAAAACCTAGAGTCCCGCTTTAAAGAAGTTTATGAATTCTGGGTGGCTCGTGGTGAAAATTCTCACCGAGTTCGGGCTGGAGTTTTTTGAGGGCTCTCGTCGACTTCTTCTACGTAAACAATATATTGATAATCAAATTTGAGGCTGTGATAGCTAGGGTGTGTTTGAAGCGCTCGCACTTTAAACTTGGTGTAGGGGAGCAAAGCTGAAGCGTAGGAAATTCCGGGGATATTGCTAAGACTGCGAGCGTGTTTGGTGCGGATTCGGTAAACGAGGGGGTGCGGCTCCTCGTGGAAAAAGCGGCTGAGTCCTAAGACTTCGTTCAGTCTAAAGGTGTCGCCCACTTTGTAGCTTTCAAATATTCTTTTGGCTTGGGCTTCTTTCAAGGCACCTTCATCGGGGCTTTCACCTTCCACGACAAATCGTGCGTAATGACCCACTTCTGAATTCTCGGGTAGTTTTTTTAAAATCTCCTGTAATTTATTGATTTGAGGAGCCCACTTTTGGGCCAGGTCTTGGTCTTCTCCGCCTAGGGCTTGGTTGATGGCTGCTTTGTCTCGAAGAAAATAATTTTGGAGGACTTGGACTTCGTCTGGGGAGAGGATCTCCGCCGGCGGACTTTCTTGGGCCAAAAGTGGGGAGGATAAGAGTGCGATAATCAGTGCTTTTTGGGTGTTCACGCCTCGATAGAAAGCAGGGGCTTAGGCTGGGGTCAACGAGATAAGTGCCCAGTGTTTAGTCCTCAAAAAAAAGCGGCGCTAGCCCCTTGAAAGGACTCGCGCCGCTGGGTGGGGGAGGGCAAGAAATGTCAGGTGCTTAGGCTTTGTTGAGGGCCTTTGTGGCTACGGGAGAGTCGCTGATGGCAATTTCGCGCGACCGAGTTTTTTGAGTCTTTTCAATAGCTAGGTAAAGAACCCCGTCTCGGTAAGTCGCTTCTATTTTATCAGCATCGACGCCGTCACCTAAGCTAAAGGATCTAAGGAAATTTCCTTCGACGCGTTCGTTAAAGGTCCAGCCTTTATCTTTACTGTGTCGTTCAATTTTTCGCTGACCCGAGACCCGAAGCTCGCCATTGACGACTTCAATTTTTATATCTTTTTTATCAACTCCTGGAACATCGAGGGAAATTAAAAAGTGCTGCTCGCTTTCTTCAATGTCTACGGGCGGCTGAAAATTTCTTCGGTTGGTCCAGGTGTCTTTGGCGTGGTGAGCCGGACTTTTAAATAAGTCATTTAAAAAACCGTCAAGTCCTGTGGGCAATAAATCAAAATCTCTCATTATAAAACCTCCATTTAATTTTTTGTTCACAACGAGCTGGTATTAAAGAATTTGGGATGCCTTGGAAAAAAGTCAAGGGCGGTAGGAGTCGGGCTTTAGCGAGCTAGGGGATAGGTCATCACAGTTTGGTGCAGGGCTTCCTTGAAGCTTAGGCTCGGAGCATAGTTAATTTTGGCTTTAAGTTTAGCAATGGAGAGCGAGCTGCGAATAACCTCACCGGGACGAACTTTATCAAAAGTGGGGGTGATTTTTTTAGGCCAAAAAATTTCTTTTTTTTCGCCGGCCCGATATTGAACGGCAGAAAAGACCTCATCAAAAATTTCTTGGTCGCTAGTTTCAACCCCAGAGCTGAGATTGAAAGCGTCGTCGATGGGGGCCCTTTGAGAAGCTTTGAAAGTCGCTAAAAATGCAGCGGCCACATCTTTCACAAAAACATAGTCTCGGGTTTTACTCCCATCTCCGAAAATTTTTGGGGCGCGGCCTGCTGCCAGTTCTTCAATGAAAATGGGAACCACTCCCGCCTCGCCCTTGGTGACTTGGCGGGGGCCAAAAACATTTCCTAGGCGCAGAGAGGCCCAACTAAAATAATTTTTTGCGGCGGGATCGCTGCTCCATTCGCCGGTAGCCTTTAGCGAGGCGCTCAGGCTTGCAATGTATGTTTCCGTAAAAGCCTTGGTGGCGCCGTAGGGGGAGAGGGGACGTAAAAATTCCCTTTCCTCAGTAGGAAACTTTTCGGCGTTTCCGTAAAGAGCGCCTGCCGTGTTGGCGTACATAAAGTGCTTCACCTGCCGCTCGCGCAAAAATCGAAGGATGGGTAGGAGGGATTCCACGTTGTTTTTAAAGTCAAATTCGGGCTTTTGCACCGAATAGGTCACCGAAGTTTGGGCCGCGAAGTGAAAGAAAGCCTCGAAGTGCCCAGGTATTTTTTGCCACACGGTGGCATCGGAAATGTCGGCATGGATAAGTGAAAAGGGAAGGCTTTTGGAGGCCGCTAGCTCTTTGGCCTGGCTTAGGTTTTTTTCGCTACCGGAGGAGAGGTTGTCCACCACGACCACTTCGCAGCCGGCGGTCACCAAGGCATCAGCTACGTGGCTTCCAATAAAGCCCGCGCCACCAGTAAGTAAAATACGCATAGAAAGACCTAATAAGACTTTTTGTGATCTCTCAAGGCACAAGCGCCGGCTTTTTGACCCTTAAAGAGCGGAGATATTTGATAAAATTAGAGCTGGCGAGATTCTTTTAAAGTTTTTAGCCGAAAGGGCCGAATAGTTTGTCTGTATTCTCAGGGGGAGGGGGTCCCGGGTTATGGATGCTAAAAAACAAGAAAAGTTCCGAAAAAAGTTGCTCGAGTTGCGTGCCCAGGTGCTCAACCGTACGCAGAAAATCACTTCCTTCGCACTGAACCCTGATGATCTGGTGGACGAAACCGATCATGCTGCTGCCGTTGTGCAACAAAATGTTGCCCTTGATGTGCAGCGTCGCGATCGGCATCTTCTTAAGGAAATCGAAAGTGCGTTGGCGAAGTTTGAAGAGGGCACCTACGGTATTTGTGAAGATACCGAAGAGCCTATCGACGAAGGTCGCTTAGAGGCTCAACCGTGGACTCGCTACTGCGTGGAAGCTGCCGAGCTACGAGAGCACAAGGCCAAGCGTTTTGCTGGAGGGGCTTTCTAGAGCAGCTCCGCGGCTTCGAGTTCTTTTTTATAATCCTTCAAATAAAGCTTCCAGGCTGTTTCTACGATTTTCACCACCTCTTTGGGAGAGTCCACTAAGTGCAAATCGTTTAAATCTTGAGGCGAAACAAGACCAGAATCCACCACGGAGTCTTTGATCCATTTCAGCAGCGGACCCCAGTACTTTTTCCCGACTAATATTACCGGGAAGTTTGATATTTTCCCCGTTTGAATAAGGGTAAGGGCTTCAAACATTTCATCTAAAGTGCCAAAGCCACCTGGCAAAATGACAAAGGCGTGAGCGTATTTTACCAGCATCACTTTTCGCACAAAAAAGAAGTTAAAATTTTCTGAGAGGTCTACGTAGGGGTTGATGTGCTGCTCAAAGGGCAGGCGTATATTAAGCCCGATGGATAGAGCTCCGGCCTCTTTAGCTCCGCGATTAGAGGCTTCCATGGCTCCCGGGCCCCCTCCTGTAATAATGGTAAAACCTTTTTTGCCAAGCTCGTAAGCTGTGACTCGGGAAAGTTCATAATAGGGGGAGCCGGGTTTAAGGCGAGCACTCCCGAACATGGAGATGGCTTTGGTTACGCCATTGAGCTTTTCAAGACCCTTAATGAACTCTGCCATAATCCGGAAGGTTCTCCAGGTTTCGCGTCCCGGAGAGTCGTCGCCTCGTAAAAAGCGAATTTCCTCAAGCTTAGAGTCTCTGAGCTCTTGGAGTTTATGTAATTCTTTGCTTCGTTTTTTCAGGCGTTTTCCCATCTAATGCCAGTATAACCCATTCTGGACCTCGTCTCGAAGGGCCTCGCTATCTCCAAAATTTCGGCGCCATTTTTCTAATGAGAATTTGCGCCAAATAAATGAAGAATATTTACGTTGAACAAATTTCTGGCGCTACCATTTTGGCGGCTTTCTCCCTATGAAAGAAGCGGCATCTCATGATTCCAGCTACTTAGAAAATATTATTGATGTGTTTAACCTCCGAGCGAATTTTTCGTGTCAAAAATTCACGACGGCGCCGAATTGACGTCGTCATTTTTTACCCGTTTAATGGGTAATAGATCAATTAACATCAAGTGCAGGGCACTGATCCGGATAGCCAGGGGAGGGTTTGACGGATGGCATATGGACGCGTGAGTGTCGTCTTAGGGGTCCAACAGGGCCTCGGGGCGATTCTTCAATTGCTGCGTGGGGAGCAATCGAAGACTGCAGAGGCCGATGCCTTGCAGGGATTATCAAAGCACCGCTACACCGACGCAGAGATCGCAACGATTCTGCATCAGTTAGTGGGCCTAGATCGCTATCTCCGTCGAGAAGAAATCGACGTACAGTGGGCGATATTTGGGGGAAGTGCTCGTACGGAGCTTCCGCAATTGTTCAAGCATTTTCAGAGTGAGATTGAATCTGAATCCATGCTGGCCATTGAAGACCTTCAGGGAATTCAATGCGACGCTTTGGTTTATATTCCACTGGATGTGCAGCAACCTAAGCAAGTGGAGCAGTTGGCGCGTTTGTCGATGATGGCGCCTCGAGTGCGGCACGTGGCCTTTGCGCCGCTGCCTCGGTGGAATCATGCTCAGCTTATGGCTTTGCGAGAAATCTGGCAGTGGACGGATCCACGTCACCAAGGAAAGGTCTTAGGCTTCGCCGAAGAAGTGATCCGGGTGAATGGGGGCTTGACCCGCCGAGACCTCGAAAAAGTCGACTTGCCTCAGAATCGCAAAGACGAATCCTTTGATCCAGTCATTCTTACTCGCTCACCGCGCATGAAAGAACTGCTGAATCTCATTGATACGGTTGCCGATACCGACAGCACGATTCTTATTACCGGGAGCTCAGGCACCGGAAAAGAATTGGTAGCGCAAAGAATTCACGCCCGTTCTCATCGCCGCAACAATGAGTTGATGGCCGTGAATTGCGGGGCGATTCCGTCGGAGCTGTTGGAAAGTGAACTTTTCGGTCACATGAAGGGGGCTTTCACGGGGGCCGTTAATAACCGTGAGGGTCGCTTCCAGGCCGCTGAAAAGGGCACACTCTTTTTGGACGAAATCGGGGAGATGGGGGCCAACCTTCAGGTGAAGCTTCTACGGGTCTTGCAGACCCGCAAGTTTGAACCAGTGGGATCCACGAAGAGTCGCAATGCCGATGTGCGCATCGTGGCCGCGACCAATCGGGACTTAGAGCTTGAAACCAAAGAAGGGCGATTTAGGGAAGATCTTTTCTATCGCTTGAATGTGATTCCGATTCACGTTCCCTCATTAAAGGAACGCAAGGAAGACATTCAAATTTTGGTGGAGTTTTTTATTCGCAAGTTCAATCAGGAAAAATCTCGTCGAGTGACGGGGGTTACGAGAGCTTCGTTACGCGCGTTGGTGGCTTATGACTGGCCGGGGAACGTGCGCGAACTTGAGAATCTGATGGAGCGCATGGTGATACTTAAGAGTTCAGGGATGATCGATGTTCTCGATTTCCCCGAAAAGTATCGTCGTCTTTCTTTGTCGGAAATCGAGTTTGAAGATCTTATGAATGCCGCTAAACTGCAACCAGGCAGTGCGGGTTCAAGTCAGTCGGCTGCATCCGGGGTAGGGAGTGCGGCAATAAGTACATCGGTATCGACGCTGGGAACCAGCGAAGACCATTTCATAACAGGGGGAGAGGCTATGAAAAATTTCGGAACGTTTACTAAGGGAATCATTGAACAGAGTGCAAACGGTGGCACGATCGAGAACTCGATCGAAAATGCTGCTTCGCTCGCGCCCGAATCAATGAACGACAAACAGCTCGACGTGGAAGGCAGCATCAGTATCGAGCAAGCGATTCGCTTGATCGCCGACAAAGTTGTGTTTCCGGTGGATGGACTTGATTTCAATTCTGTTGTCGACCAATTCGAAAATATTTTGATTCTCCAGGCTTTGGAGCGCACGGGCTGGAACCGTAACCGCGCCGCAGGTCTTTTGAGACTCAACCGCACCACTTTAGTGGAAAAGCTGAAAAAGAAACAACTGATGCCACCTTTGCGTGGTGAAGATTCTTTGCTCGGTGGAAATGCCTAAATTCTTTGATCTTGTCCTTAAATGTGTTTAGAGGATCGCCAAAAAAAAGCGATTCGTTAGAGTCAGACCAGGCCGGCCCGCGGGGAATTAGACCTCCCTCGCGGGCCGGGTTTTTTTTGTCTGCTTTTCTTGCTGGCACTTTGTGATATTTTGCCGCGACGGTGAAACTATCTAAATATTTTATTTATACAGGCTTGGTGCTGGCCCTATTTCCAGCGACAGCCCGGGAACAGAAAAAATTCGATGACTATTTCTTAAAAAAGGAGCCCCAGGGGCCTAAAAGCCGAGTCACTCCGGGAGCCCCTGCGCCTGCGACTTGGCATGATCTGGGTAGCTTTAAAAGTGCCGATGAGAGCCTAGCTGTTAAAATTTACCGCTTTGAGGATCCCGGACATGGGACTTGCTATTTGACCCAGGGCCAAAGTGGGCAAAATCTCAGCTGTTTTAAGGACTTTTAAGGGATTGATAACATTGACACTATGCATATTTTTTCCTTAGGACCATCTCTACGCGTGGCGCATCATCATCATCGAACAAACGAAGCAGTTTTTTAAGGGGCAATCGCATTGGGTTATCGGAATTCACCTTGGGTTTTGCTGGCGACTTTTAGTTTTATTTGTCTTTTTCCCCGCTCAGTAGGCGCTTCGGTTGCTTCCGAGAAAGTCGATAATCCTTGTGCCCAAAATTTGCTGGATGAAAGAGTGGAAAGTGACGGGACGACCATAGGTCAACTCGTTCAACAAAAAATTTCTGATCATGTGAGTGCTATGCAGTCCGATCCCGAGTCGATTCTTCGTCGAATTCGCCAGGAGTTCATACTTGAAATTTTAAACGCGCAACTCGCAGAGTTGCAAAGTAGTCTTAACAGCTTCCATAGTCACTGGACTAAGCAGTGGTTGCGATTTGGAAAGACTCAGTTAACGAGGCTTTGGGAAGAACGTGGCAGGGCGGAGTTGGCGGCTTACGATATGAAAATTAAGGCCGAATTTGATCGGCTTATGGGCGATTCCCGGTTTAGGCCGGATGCCTCTTTTTATGAGGATGAGTTTAATCGCGGAGTTGAGCGAGAGCGCGCGGCAAGCGCTCGAGCTGTGGAATATTATGAGCTGCACTTGAGCGACCAAGAACTCGTTGTGGCCGCAAAGTATGCCAACAATGATAGCCGCATGACATTGCCTCGAATGCCCCTGTTTGAAGATCCCAGTTTACGGGAAATCATTTTTCGCCATTTGGATTATGAGATGGACGCCTACCGCGCAGCCGCCCAAAAGATGCAAGAGCAGTTAAAAGATTCTCAAAACTCTGGATCAAAGAAAACTCTCCCTCAGCCCCCTCAGTTTTTTAGTCGAGGTCGTAAATCCCAAGTGGGTTTTGCCGTCGCGGCCATTGTTCAGGCTCAAGAAAGTCAGCTTAAAAAACTTCATATGGAGTTGTTAACCAAGCTTTCTTCTGAAGGTCGGGTCGCTATTGCATCGGCAGTGGATTCTTGGTCCTATGAATCTGCTCTTGATTTTCGCCGAGTGATCGAAAAGGCTAAGCGTGCTGATGGCACCATTGACACAGTTATACTTGCGAACACTCCCTTCCATGGCCCCGAAGAGGGCGCCTTGGTCGCGAATCCCTACGCTACTTTAATGGAATTATACCGATATGCTCTAGATACCATCCGAGCTCAATATCCGATTCCTTCTGAGGGGCTTCAAGATAAGGGCTTTATGGCCGAGCAAAACAAAAGGGTGCCAGGTGGAGATTTTCTAAGTCAGATCCAACCCGAGTTGAACCACGTTATTTCGATGCAGACTGAGCCCTTTGAAAATAATGGTACGCGCTTACATTTTGGAAAGCGTCCTGTCTTTGTTGAGTTCTCCCCCACACTGGGAACCCATGTGCTGCGCTCAAGTCAGTTAGTGGGGAACGGAGCTTCAGCAAACACTCATAAATTCGGCGCATGGGTCAGGCGCTTGGAGGGACACGGTTTGTCCACCTTAGGTTCGAACGCGGCTTCACAGCTAAATCCAATTTTGGCTCTCAGCGGGCTGGGTATAGAGTCTTTTGCGCCGGGTTTACCAGGCTCAATGGGGGCCATTGGGCTTTCGATGAATTCACTCAATACTCCTGCTGAAATAGCTGCGTACTATCGAAAAATTTATGGTCATGAGAACGCAACCCGGGAATTGCCCTTTGTAGATAATGGTCGGAGTATGGCAGCTACCTATGGATTTAACGCGGCTTTATTCGAATTTTTGAGCGGAGGCGAGGGTTTGGAGAGCTCGCCCAACCTAGTCGTCGCGGGTTCTTTTTCCAATCCTGGAACGATTGATAAACAGATGTCGAATGTGGGACTGCAAGTGGGTACTGGGGGTTTTGTTCAAGGAATTGTGCCGGGCGCCTTTAAGAGTATTGGTGAATTTTCGCAGCGTCTCCTGTCGAAATTGGAGAGCTCTCGGTCACGCTTAGATGGCTTTGGTCGTAAAATTCTTTTTGCTCAAGGCCGCGCCGACGTGGACTCCTCGGGTAGCGAAAATGTGGTCGAGGAAGTGAAGGCGTTTCGCGATCGCTATGCTCCTGCGGCGATGGTTTATGAGTTTGAAGATCCCTTATTGGATCGACCCGACTTGGCTAAACAAATTGATGCCGACGAACGTGAGGCAAGTCACATGTTGCAGTTGCCGATGCGGAATGTTACCCGTGCGATGGTAGAAGAACCCGGATCCCGTTGGGCTCACCTGCATGAGTTTCCCGATCACCTCCTCCCACAATTTGTTGATCAGTTTTATGAATATCAGGCTATGGTTGCGATGGGTCTTGACCTGCAAATCGACGTTCCTATTTTGGGCACACAAGATTATTTTGTTTCAGAACGGGCCAAACAAGAAGTGGCCCGACTCCAGAGGCAACGCATCACTGGGAGCTCGGGACCCGAGGCCTATTTTCGGCACTACTTAAAATTGTTGCAGGCGCATTTCATTGCGAAAAGGCAAGTCGATTTCGCCGCCCAGTTAGACTTTGATGCCATCATGGCGCCCGCCGTATTAGAAGGCCGGGCGGGTGGCATTCCCGGCCGCATGAAAAAAGTCGTCAATCGCTTCCGCGAGAATGCCCAGCGACTTATCACCATGCAGACAAACTAAACGAACGATTGACCTGCCTAACTGCTCTGCGACTGAGTTAAATCCACATCAAAAAAATCATTGGTCATAGCCAGGGCCGATTGAATCGCATTTTCCGTGCGGCCCACTCCTAGATAACCATCACCGAAGAAGTACAACCTCCGACCCTCTGGATCATCTTTTCGCTCGAAGGCTTTGTTTTCGGTGGGGTCAGGCACGTTGGAGGGAAAGGCCTGATCCCAAAAATGCGCGCTCAGCACACTTTTTTCTCCGACATCAAACATGGGAACCCAGGCGGCGAGATCGGCTGTGATCTTATCGTCCAAAGCTTCAAGGCTCAGGTTCTTCCACTCCCGGGAAGCCTCCGGCGAAAGTTGGGCTACCCAAAGTTCGGGGTTGCCGGATTTCAAACCTTCGTGCGCCAGCCAAATCACGCCTTCGCGCATTTCTAAATCTCGAAAGGCGTAGAATTCAGAAATTTCCCAAGGCAGGCCGTTCCAAGCAAAAACGATATTTAAACAGGGCCAGTAATCTTCACTTTTCACGGATCCCAGTTGAGTGGCTTTACGTCCGGGGGCGGTCACGAGCACTCGGTCAAAGTGCTGTTCCCACAAAGTACCAATTCGACCTACCGACTGTTCAAAATGTATTTTCAAATTTTGGGGATACTTTTTTTGCAAAGTTTGGGTGAGGTTTTGGGCCCAACTTCTCATGCCTCCCGAAAAATAAAATCTTTCGGTAGGTTCTACCACCCAGCCTTCGGGCAAGCAGAGGATGGGGCCCGGCAAGGCTTTCAATCCGGACTCTGGTGATACTTTTTGAATAAACTCAAAGACCAGAGGGTCGTCGATGGAAAGATACTGACAACCTGTGTCGACCTCTCCCTTGCCGCGGATGCTCAGTGTCGCCAAGCGACCGCCCGCTTCAGGACGTTCCTCAAAAATTTCAATTTCTAAGGTGGGATCCTTTTCGAGTAGAAAATACGCTGCAGAAAGTCCGGAAACTCCCGCTCCAATGATTGCGACTTTCATGCTGATCCACTATATCCCGAATATGGATGGCACGCTAAGTCCCGGCGAAAACTTTCCGCTTTCACTTTCCTTCGACGATGTTCTCCTGGAGCCTGGTTATTCCGAGGTCTTGCCAAACAATATCGACATTTCTTCTAAGTTGGGGCCCCTTGAGTTTAAGATTCCCGTTTTAGCTGCAGCGATGGACACGGTGACTGAGTCTCACACAGCCATTGCGATGGCGCTGCTGGGTGGTATTGGGGTCCTACACAAAAACTGCAGTGCGGAAGAGCAGGCGACCGAAGTAAGGCGAGTTAAAAAATTTCAACATGCCGTGATCTCAAATCCGATCACCGTCAAAGCTTCCCAAAGTATCGAAGAATTAAAAACTCTGATTCAAGAGAGCGGCGTCACGGGTTTTCCGGTGGTCGACGACCGAGGGCTCTTGGTGGGCATTTGCACGGGCCGAGATTTTCGATATATCGAGGCGAGCCAGGGTCATCTAAAAGTTTCTGATGTGATGACCTCTGAGGTTCAAAGTCTTCCCGTGGGCGCCTCACGCGAAGAGGCGGCCGCTTTTTTTCGGCAACATAAAGTGGAAAAACTCCCCTTGGTCGACAAAGAAGGAAAATTGAAGGGACTGATCACCTCTAAAGATTTGCGCCAAGCCACCGACCATCCTTTTGCCATGCGCGACTCAAGGGGCAGCTTAATGGTGGCCGCAGCCATTGGAGTCAATCCTACCGACGGGTTAGCGCGAGCTGAATTTTTAGTGGCCTCAGGCGTGGATTGTTTAGTGGTGGATTCGGCGCACGGCCAAAGTGCCGGTGTCTTGAAAGTGCTTAGTGAATTAAAAAAGAAGTACCCACAAATTGTTTTCATTGGCGGAAATGTGGGCACAGGTGAGGGGGCCTTGGCCGTCGCTAAGGCTGGAGCCGACATTGTGAAGGTGGGCATGGGGCCGGGGTCTATTTGCACGACTCGGATTGTGAGTGGGGCCGGCGTGCCTCAGTTGACAGCCGTGATGAGTGTGGCGAAGGCCATTAAAAAAGCGGGCTTGCCCACAGGTGTGATTGCGGATGGGGGTATTCGCTATTCAGGCGACATCACGAAGGCCTTGGCCGCGGGAGCGCACGCTGTAATGTTGGGTTCTCTTTTTGCAGGCAGTGACGAGTCGCCGGGCGATATTATTTTATATATGGGCCGTAGCTATAAATCTTACCGAGGGATGGGTTCGCTTTCGGCCATGCGCCGCGGATCCAAAGACCGATACTTCCAGGCGGGTGTTCAGGAATCTTCTAAGTTGGTTCCTGAGGGAGTTGAGGCTCGGGTTCCTTACCGAGGTCCTTTGGCCAGTGTTGTGCACCAACTTCTGGGCGGCCTCCGGTCGGGCATGGGTTATGTCGGCGCAAAAAACTTAGCCGAGCTCCGAGTGAAGGCGCGCTTTCAGCGAATTAGCCAAGGAGCCCTCAAAGAAAGTCATGTGCACGGAGTGAGCATCACAGCTGAAGCTCCTAACTATTCGGGGGGTCTTGGCGAATGATTGCCATCCTCGATTTTGGCAGCCAGTACACCCAGCTTATTGCCAAACGTCTGCGTCGCCTAGGTTACCAGGCTCAAGTCCTCAGTGGACTTTCCACTGCTGCGGACTTAAAAAAAGACCCCACACTTTCAGGAATTATTTTCTCGGGTTCGCCCGCCTCCGTAGGAACAACCGTCCTGCCTGATGAAAAAATTTTAGATATTGGAGTGCCCCTTTTGGGAATTTGCTTTGGCTACCAATGGTTGGCTTCACATTTTAAGGGAAGGGTGGAGTCGGGGACTCATCGAGAATACGGCGCCGCCCTTGTTCAGCACACGGAGCATGGCAAGCATGATCCTTTGACTCGTTCACTGAGCGAAAATGCCTCGGTTTGGATGAGTCATGGGGATTCGGTGGTCGAAATTCCTCCTGGAGCTAAAAGAATTTTAGAGAGTCGAGGAAAACCGGCCGCCTTTAGCCTGGCTGATAAGAAAATTTGGGCTCTGCAGTTTCATCCCGAGGTTCATCACACTCCTGAAGGAGATAAAATTCTCGAAGCCTTTGCCCGCGACCTTTGTGGCCAAAGCAGAGATTGGAACCTCTCTTCGGTACTCAAAGAGCTCAAAGCTGATCTCAAAAAACAGCTGGGCGGGGTTCCGGAAATTATTTGCGGTGTATCTGGAGGAGTGGATTCTACAGTTTTGGCTGTGTTGCTCAGTGAATTTACAAAAGTTCGCGCAATTTTTGTGGATCACGGATTTCAGCGGGAATACGATTTATCTGACCTCAAAAGGGTCTTCGAGTCTTATCCGAACATTATTTTGGAAGTATTGGATTCCAGTAAGGAATTTTGGGCTGAATTAAATGGTGTGCAGGATCCTGAATTAAAGCGAAAAATTATGGGCCGACTTTTTATTGAAAGTTTTGAGTCTCAGGTTCGCAAGGATGTGCACGGTAAAAAGGCCTTCTTGGCCCAGGGAACCATCTACTCCGACGTGATTGAAAGTGCGGCTAATGAGTTGGCCCCTGCAGAAAAAATTAAAAGTCATCACAATGTAGGCGGCTTGCCAGAGAACCTGAGCTTTGAATTGGTGGAACCCCTACGCAGATTCTTTAAAGATGAGGTCCGAGAGATCGGCGCGCTTCTGGGTATCCCAGAGGAAAGTCTTAAGCGTCACCCCTTTCCTGGCCCTGGTTTAGCGATTCGCTGTGTGGGTGCGCTCAGTCCTGAGCGAATCGATATTCTTAAAAAGACAGATAAGATTTTGCACGACGAGCTGCTCAGTCGGGGCCTTTATCATCAGACCTGGCAGGCGGCGACCATTCTTCTTCCGGTTTCTACCGTGGGGGTGATGGGTGATGGCCGCACCTATGAATCCGTGGTGGCCATTCGTGCCGTGAGCTCGCAAGATGCTATGACAGCTGAGGCCAGTGAATTGCCTTGGAAAGATTTAAAAGCCATTTCTTCGCGGATTGTAAATGAGGTCCGAGGGGTGAATCGGGTGGTTTTTGACCTCACTTCCAAACCTCCGGGTACCATCGAATGGGAATGAGGCGAGGAGGATGAAGCACCGTCCGTGGATATGTCTTTCTTCCTCCTCGGGTGAAACCTTTCGGGCGCTCTGGAGGGGGCTGAGTTCCGCCGCGCAGACGGCTTGCCTCGGATTTTTTTCCGACCGTAGCTGCCCCGCCCTTGGAGTGGCGGCTGAGCTTTTAGGCTCAGAGCGGGTTTATGCCTGTGAAAAAAAAGATGTTGAAGACCGGGTGCTGGCTTTTCGAAAGGATCAAGGCAACGAACCTCTAGTTTTGCTCTGCGGCTATTTTGGAATTCTCAGCCCCTTTTTTCTTAAAGCAGTGGCGGCTCCTGTGGTGAATACTCATCCCTCACTTTTGCCTTCTTTCCCGGGCTTAGATAAAAAAGTTCATGCTCGAGCTGCGGAAACGGTGGCGGTCTCGGGTTTCACCCTCCATCTGGTGACCGAGGAGCTAGATGCCGGACCCATTTTGTTTCAGCAACCGGTTTGGGTAGACCCTCGCTTAGATGAGGAGGGCAATCGCAAGGCCGTCCGCGCCGCAGAGCAGGGCTGCTTGCCCCTCATTTGGGAAAAAATTCTTCAAAGCGATCTGACTTTTGCCGACGCAGGAATTAAATCCAAAGTCTTAAGAGCCCGCCTGGGTATCATTGACCCTTTATTTACAACGAGGACTTCCTAAAGTGAGCACACTGACCTTCTCGCCCTTAGATGGGCGCTATGCCAAAGATCTTCCGAAATCGCTCAGCGAAGAAGCTAGTGTGGACTTTCAAGTTGAGGTGGAAAAGCTTTGGTTGCAGGAACTCATGAGGGAGGGGCATTGCCCCCGACTTTCTGAAGGTGAGCTGGCCAAGATTTTTAAAAAAGTCACCTTTGAAGAAATTGCGGCCATTGAAGCCACCACTCAGCACGCCACCCGCGCCTTGGTGGAAGTCTTGATGAATCGTTTGCGTCGCGCCAAACGTCCCGACGTGGCGGCGTGGGTGCATGTGGGTTTGACTTCTTTTGATACCGTGGACACCGCGGCTCGGCTGCGGCTTAAGTCCTTTATTAACAATGACTTCTTGCCTGAAGTTCAGGTTCTAAAAAAGGAGCTAAGACGCTTGTCGAGGGCCCATGCAAAAACGGTGAGTGTGGGTCGAACGCACGGTCAATGGGCCGTGCCCACTCTCTTTGGCTTGCAATTTGCGGAGGCTCACGAGCGTTTGGAAATCCTCGAGGATAAGCTGCATTTGGCAACGGCCGACCTACGGGGTCAGGCGAGCGGGGCTATTGGTGGTTATCAGGCGAGCTCCCTACTTTTTAAAAATCCCTTAGAAGTGGAAGCTCGCTTTCTAAAAAAACTGGGCCTTAAGGCGCATTACTCTTCCACGCAAATTTTACCTCCGGAAGACTTGGTGGAGGTCGGGCAGTTTACGGTTTCGATGGCTTCTGTTGTCGCTAAAGTGGCTACCGATTTGCGGCATTTGGCTCGGTCAGAAATTTTAGAGGTGGTTGAGGGAATGGCGATGGGGCAAGTGGGTTCAAGCACCATGCCTCAAAAACGAAACCCCTGGAATTTAGAGCATATCTGTTCTCTCTTTAAGGTTTTGCTCAGCCGATTTTCATTGATGCAGATGGATGTGCTGTCGGAGCATCAGCGAGATCTTACCAATTCAGCATCGGGCCGCTTTTACATGGAAAGTTTTGCCGTGGCCTTTTTAATGGTCCGCCGCTTGTCCAAAGTTTTGAAGCGCCTTGAAGTTTTTCCTAAGCAAATGGCCAAGCATCTTCAGGCGGCTTCTTCGGCCGTCTTTGCCGAAGCCTTTTATGTGATGGGTACATTGGAGGGACACCCAGATGCTCACGATAAAGTGCGCGAGGCAGCACGCACGGCGGAAAAAGAAGGGCAGACCCTCCTAGAGGTGCTAAACCAGGAGAAATTCTTCAAGACAAAAAAGGAATTGAAAAAAATTCAGGCTGAAATATTAAAAGGTAGTGAATTGAAATTAAAAAGCATCACCAAAGCTTGGGGTAAGTAGGGAGAGCGAAGGATGTGTGGACTTGTAGGAATTAGAACACTGGGAGGGCAAAGTGCCTCCGAGTGGGCCTTGCACCTTTTATTGAAGTTGCAGCACCGAGGCCAAGATGGGGCGGGCCTTACAGTTTTAGGTGCCACCCATGAATTTGAAACCGTGCGGGGTTTGGGGCTTATTCAAACAGCGCTTAAAGATTGGAACTCGTTGTCGCGCGGTGCTGTGGCCGTAGGACACACCCGATATGCCACCACTGGGACAGGCGGAGTGGGTGAGATCCAGCCTTTTGTGCGAGGGAAACCCAAGGTGGCCTTAGCGCACAACGGAAATATTGTGAACACCGCAGCCCTCATTGAAAAATTTCAACTCCAAGTGGAAACCAATTCAGACTTGGATGTGCTTCAGCAAATTTTTCTTCAGAATTCTGAAGAGAGCTTTGAGAAAGCGGTCCAAAGCATCTTTGATGAATTTAATGGGTCCTACGCCGTGGTGGGTATGGAGCAAGACGGCACCCTTTTTGGTTTTCGCGACCCCTTTGGAATTCGGCCTTTGTTCTTGGCCGTCTCTCCCACGGCTATTGCCTTGGCATCAGAAACCGCGGCTCTCACGGCCCTTTCACCCTCTTCCGTGAGTGAGATCAGCCCGGGCGAGTGGGTCCGGGTTTCCCCCGATGGAAAAATATCTCGGGGTCATTTGATGAGCAAAATGAATCGCCAGAATCAAAGTCGATTTTGCATGTTTGAAGTGGTTTATTTTTCGTCGGCACAAAGCGAAGTGCTGGGTCAAAGTGTTTACCGCTTGCGTTTTAAGCTAGGCCAGCATTTAGCCAATGAAATTTTAGAGAGTATCTCTGAGGACTCTTCTCCGAAGGAGCACTTTGACTATGTGGTGCCCGTGCCCGAGACGTCCCGCACAGCCGCCATTGCGGTGGCGGAAACTCTGGGCATTCCTTACCGCGAGTATTTGGTAAAAAACGCTTATATTCCCCGCACGTTTATTTTAGGCAAGCAAGAGCAGCGCATCGAAGCCCTTCAAGCCAAACTGTCTCTTATAGGTCCAGAAATTCGGGGCCAGCGCATTTTGCTCGTGGATGACTCGGTGGTGCGTGGCAACACCTCCATGCTTATGGCCATGCGCCTGCGAGAAGCCGGGGCCCGCACCGTTACCTTGGCCTCAACGTGTCCTCCCATTCGCCATGGTTGTTATTATGGCATCGACTTTCCTGATCCCACGGAACTCGTGGCCACCGGTCGAGATATTCCAAGTATTGCCAAAAAACTCGCCGTGGATGGGCTCTTTTACCTTAGTCAAAAAGGCTTGCAAAAAGCCCTCGACACTCAGAATCTTTGCATGGCTTGCCTTGACGGAAATTACCCCACTAAAGGACCGGCCTTTGAACGTTTCTTAGACGACCGACGAGCGCAACGTTCCTTATGAAAAAAGTCGGAGAGGGATCTGCTAAAAATTTGTTTTTAGATCCTTCCCGACCTTCTCATGTCTTTTTCGAGTTTAGTGACCGAGTTTCAGTTTTTGACTACGGGGCTCTGGAGGAAGAAATTCCCGGTAAGGGAAAAAACCTCACGCGTTTTGCGAAAAAAATCTTTGGCGTACTTAATGAGGCGCAGTTGCCCACCGCCTTTGCTCCCGCCTTGAACTCCGAAAAAATCGCGATGCGGGCAGCCACTCATCCCAAATTTCCCGAACTGAGAGGCGAATTAAAATTTATTCCGCTTGAAGTGATTTTTCGATTTGGGGTGCCGCCGGGCTCTTCCCTTCTTAAGCGAAGGCCAGAGCTCAAGGCCTTTGCGCGCTTTTCAGAACCTTTGATCGAGTTTTCTACCAAGCTTGAGACCCAAGATCGTTTGTTAGACAGGTCGGAGGCGCAGCTCTTGGCGGGTTCTGCGGAGACACTTGTCCGGCTGGAGAAGTACACAACACAGCTGGCAGACGAACTTAAGAAATATTTTACAGTCTGTGGGTTGGAATTGTGGGACGGAAAAATAGAATGTGCGCTGACGAGTGCAGGGGAAATTGTGATGGTGGATGCCATCACCCCGGATGAACTGCGTCTCTCCTTTCCGGGTTTGGAGAACCTGCCCCTTTCCAAAGATTTGTTGCGCTTGTGGTTGGGTTCCACCACTTGGGCTTTTGATATTGCCCAGCTAAAAAAATCTCGAGGCTTAAACTGGAAAGAGGCTTCTCTGCCTCGTCCCCCCCGACTGGGCTCATGGCGTCTTGAGAAACTTTCAGGCCTCTATGAAGTTTTGGCCGATACCGTAGAACAAAAAAATTCTAAAGCCCTCTTAGAATGGATTCGCGCGGATGCCCATTCGCCCAAAGTTTACCTTGTGGGGAATGGGGGGCGTGAGGCGGCTCTTCGAGATCGACTCACGCGCGAAGGAGTTGAAATGGTGGGTAACCCTGAGGGGGCCGATTGCATTTGGGTCAGTCCCGACGCCGAGTTAGCGGCGGGCATGGTAGACGACCTTGAGAAAAAAGGTTTTTGGACCTTCGGACCTCGGGCCGCCGCCGCTAAAATTGAATGGTCCAAAGACTTTGGTCGAGAAATTGCCCAAAGTGCAGGACTTCGCATACCTCAGTACAGCACTGAGTTAGGAAATCTTAGGAAATTCTCTGAAGCCCCCGTAGTTAAAAAGGATGGGCTTGCGGCAGGCAAGGGTGTGGTTGTTACGGAATCTTTTGAAGAAGCCGAAAAAATTGCTCAGGAATTTTCTTTAACTGGCAAGGTTTTGTTGGAAGAGCGTTTGCGGGGCTTTGAAGCCTCGGCCTTTTTTGCGGCCGAGAATGGTTACTACGGGCCGAAAGTTTTTTATCTCGGTACGGCTAAAGATTTCAAGCGCCGCTTGCCGGGCGATGAGGGTCCCAACACAGGAGGCATGGGGGCCTACGCGCCACATCCCGACGTGACAGAATCTGAGATCCATCTCTTTGAAGATTGGGCACTAAAAACGGTTGAAGCGCTTGGTCGCCGGGGCGAGGCCTTTCATGGAATTATTTATTTGGGTCTTATGAAAGACGAAAAAAAGGGTTGGGCCCTTATAGAATACAATGCTCGCTTGGGTGATCCTGAGACCCAAGCTCTCACGGTGCTTTGGGATGAAAATGAAGAGAAGCTTCGGCCCCTTCTCGCTTTGTCCCTGAAAGCCCCTAAGCGCATGACTAAAGTTCAAGACGATGAGGGAGCGGTGATGTGTTTGGCCCTGGTGAACCCCGACTATCCCGATTCCGCAGCTAAAAAGGTGGAACTTGTGCCCTGGGAACCCCCTAGTCCCCTCAAACTTTTCCGCACCGCCAGTCTCACGGGGCGGGTGGCCTATTTAGTGGTTAAGGCCGATTCGCTCGTGAAAGCCGGCGACCAAATTTTTGAAGCTCTCGTAGCTTCGCCTTGGAAAGACTCTCTGGACTGGAGACCCGATATTTTACGATGAAAGCGAGTGACGTACTATTTTTAGAAGAAGCCGTACCGGGACTTTTTTCAGGTGAAGCTGAGAAATCCTACCTTGGTGTGGTGATATGGGGCGCGCCTGAGCTTTGCGAAAAAGTGGCAAAAATATTTCCCCATTCCAAGCGACCTCAAGATTTTTCAGAGAGCAACCGGCAGCAGTGGATTTCGCGTTACTTTCGTTTGGGAGTTTCCAATCCCCTAAGTTCCAGCTTGTCGGCCGTGCTGGGCATCCCAGATTCTCAAATCCGAGTGGACCGACTTCTCAAATTTTCCCATGTCGTGAACCCAGACCTTTTAAAAAAGGCCCAAAACTTTTGGCGTGAACCTGCCATCGAAGAAGTGAAGTCCTTGAGTCTGAGCGAGTGGCTAAAGTCTTGGAGCGTTCGTCCAGAAATTCCCCAGCGAGAAGACGATTCTTTTGGATGCCCCCAAGCTCATGAAATAGCCTTGGAGTTTGAAGGCCCGGAACTTGCGGCTCTCGAGGCTGAGGCGAAGCGGCGAGGTCGTCCTTTTAATCGAGCGGAGCTTGAGCTTTTTGCGCAGACTTGGTCGGAGCACTGCAAACATAAAATATTTAACGCTGAGATTGAATGCCCCGGGGCCCTCAATCCTCACACGAAGTCATTGTTTAAAACCCATATTCGAGCCCCTTCGATGAAAGCCGTGGAGGAACGTCCGGGACGCTACCTTTCTTTGTTTCATGACAATGCTGGAGTGATTGGTCTGGATTCGGAGAGCGGGGAACCTACTGAGTGGGCCATGTGTTTGAAAATGGAAACTCACAATTCCCCCAGCGCCATTGCTCCCTATGGGGGAGCTTCTACGGGCGTGGTAGGGGTTCACCGAGATATTTTAGGTACGGGCTTAGGGGCACTGCCCATCGCCAATTGGGATGTGCTTTGTTTTGAAAGCCCGGATCACAAGGAACCACGCCCTACGACGGCACTTTTGCCGGAGTTGATTCGAAGTGGAGTGCTCAAGGGAGTTCAAGACGGAGGGAACCAAAGTGGGATTCCTACCGTGCAGGGCTCTGTCGTTTTTGATCCTAATTTTGCGGTTAAGCCCTTTGTTTTTGCCGGTTGTGTGGGGCTTTTGCCCAAGAAGTTTGTAGATAAAAAAGCTCTTCCCAAGGATCGCTTGTACTGTGTGGGCGGGGCCACGGGAGCGGATGGTTTGCGGGGAGCCGTGATGAGTTCGCGGGATATCCGTAGCGACGACTTTGCCGGATCTATTGTGCAAGTGGCCAACGCCTTTGTGCAAAGGCGGATGACTGACTTTCTCTTGGAAGCTCGCAACCAAGGTTTGATCAGTTCCATCACAGATAACGGCGCCGGCGGCTTGGCCTCCAGCTGCGGAGAGATGGCCCAGAGCACCCATGGAGCACGGATTGATTTATCAAATTTGCGCTTAAAATTTTCAGGATTGCTGGGCTGGGAGCGATTGGTATCGGAAAGCCAGGAGCGGATGACAGTGGCCACCCGAAACCCCCAAGCCTTTGAAGAAATGGCCAGGCGTTATGAAGTGGAATTTGATGAACTCGGTGAGCTCAACGACTCAGGTCGCTTTGAAGTGCTTTACCAAGGGAAGCACTTGGTGGATTTAGATTTGGATTTTCTTCACAAGGGCTGTCCCGACTTAAAACTCCAGTCGAAGTGGACTCTTTCCCTTGAAGAAAAAGAATTGGCGGCGGAGCGACCCACCTTTAGCCGGGATTTCGATTTGAAGGCAGATTTTTTGCTGATGCTAGACAGCCCGCAGCTCTGCTCGCGCGAAGCGGTGATTCGTCGCTTTGATCATGAAGTTCAAGGACGCACCTTGCGCAAGCCCTTTGCCGGGCTTTCACAAAGCTGTCCACAAGACGGTAGTCTTTTGGAAATTTATGAGAACACGTCCTCACCTTTGAGTCTGACCTTAGCCCACGGGCTCTCTCCTCAGCGCAAATCGGTGGAAGAAAATGTTCTGCATTCTTTTGACGAGGCCATTCGCTCCGCTGTGCTGGCGGGGGCTCGATTTGAAAGTGCTGGGCTCCTTGACAATTTTTCTTGGGCCGATCCCATGAAAAACGACCGGCGACTGTGGCGCCTCACACGAGCCTGCGAAATCTTATCGGAACTTTCACTCGCTTATGGAATCCCCTTTGTTTCAGGTAAGGATTCCATGAAAAATAATTCCAAGGACTTTGCGGCTCCGGAAACTTTGGTGGTGTCGATAGGCGCCTCGAGTCTGCCGCGCGAAACTCTTCCAAGTGGATATTTTTCTCGACCCAATGATGTCTTGGTTCTCTTACCCGCCCGTGGCAACAGCATGAAAGATTCGGCTTGGGAAAAGGTTTTTCAGGCCCGATCCACTCTGGCCGACGCTGAGTTGTTAAAAGAAAAAACAATCGCGGCCCGGCACCAAGAAATTATAAAGCTCACGGCCGAACTTAAAGATCGCTATCTCAAACTTTCTAAGTTTATTGAACGGGGTGCCATTCGGGGGGCCAAAGATATTTCTGAGGGAGGCCTACTTATGGCTCTTTTTGAGATGTCCTTGGGTCGAAAATTGGGCGCCGTTTTGGAATACAGTTCTAAAGAATATTTAGAGCTTTTCGGAGAGGGTCTGGGAGGAATAGTACTGAGTCTTGATCCGCATTGGTCAAATGAGATTTGCCAAGCCTTCCCGGAGGCTCAGCGCATCGGAGTGGTTTATAAACCCTTCAGTTTACGATTCACTAACAATGAGGACTGGGACTTGCGGGCCTTTGAGGAAGCCTACCTGAAAAAGGGAAGGGAGGGATTTTGGGCCTAAGAAAAGTGTTTGTGCTTTGCGGAGAGGGAATTCAATGTGAAAAAGAGAGCCTGCATTTCTTTCATCACCCCGAGCTCGAGTCCTCAGCCCAACTTCTCTTGGTCCAAGATCTTCTACAAAATCCCGAGGCCTCTTTAAAAAATTCCAGCTCCGGTGACTTGGTGGTTTTTCCTGGGGGATTTTCTTTTGCCGATCACTTTGGCAGCGGAAAGCTCTTGTCGTTTAAACTTTCGGAAAAAAATATTTTCAAAATGCTTATTGATCGGGGACTTCACTTGATAGGCACTTGCAATGGTTTTCAAGTACTGACCGAAGCTCGAATATTTGGAGAAGGTGTGCGCTTAGAGCACAACCGATTCGCCAACCGAGATTTGGGTTTTGTGAATCGGTGGGTGGATCTCAAAACGGCAGATCCCTTGAGAGAATTTAAAGTGCGCATCCCCGTTCGCCATGGAGAGGGGCGTTTGCTTCGAGACTCCTCGCAATGGAATAAAAATGTGCGACCCTTTCTTTTTTATGACGATGCTTTTTTTGACAACGGGTCAGTCGATCGTGTGGCCGGACTTTGGTGCCGCGAGGGCAGATCTCAGATCGTGGGCCTTATGCCCCATCCGGAAATTGCCCTGCGCAGCTCGGATGAACCCGATGGCAGCGGCCTACAAGCTGGTGGCGGCCTCATTCTAATGAAAGAAATTTTTAAAACCCTGGGCCAAGAAGGATAATTATGCGCAAGTTTGCACTCTTTTCGACTTTTAACAAAGAAGGGGTCCCCAGCCTGGCGGGCGCCTTGGAAAAAATGGGTATGGAACTCCTGGCTACCGGCAAAACCAAAAGTTTACTTGAAGAAGAAGGTTTCAAGGTTACTGAGGTCTCGGAGCTGACAGGAGAGCCCGAACGCTTTGGAGGTCGACTCAAAACCTTACACCATAAAATTTTAGGCGGAATTTTGTTTCGACCCAACCAGGACGAGGGCGAGTGGCCTTTTGATTTTAGAATCGCGGCCGTAGTGTGTAACTTTTATCCCTTTACGGAGAAGGCCCGCGACATCCAGCCCCTACCTGAGCTCATTGAGTGGATTGATATCGGGGGACCTACCATGGTGAGAGCCGCGGCAAAAAATTACCAGCATGTTTGGATATTCACTCACCCCAAACAGTTTTCGCGCTTTATTGCCTCTCCGGCTCATGATTCAAACCCCCTCAACGAGAGAATTACCGATGCCGACTTCGCTCGGATGCGAGAACGCTTTGCGATGCAGGCCTTTGAGTCAGTGCGAGATCTTGATGAATCCATCTATAGGGAGTTTCAGTACCGGCATGTGCCTAATCCCAGTAATGGTGAGCTCGTTTATGGAGAGAATCCGCACCAAAAGGCCGAGTTCTGTCCCAATGTGCGGGCGGGTGTGAAATGTTATGGAAAACTCAGTTTTAACAACATTCGAGATGCTGAAGCGGCACTGAAATTTATTTTGCCCTTCGAATCTGCCGCCGTGGCCATTGTAAAACACCAAACCCTTTGTGGAGCCTCGGTGGGTTTAAAGACCGCCTCTTCTGATAAGGTTTTTGAATGGGCTTGGGAGGGCGACTTAGTCTCTCGCTTTGGCTCGGTGATTGGCATGAATTTCATTCCTACGCCGATCATTGAGGATACCTTGATGAAAAAATTTATCGAGGTTGTGATTCTTCCGCGAAGCCCGGAATCGGAGCGCTGGGCCGACCGAGTGCGGGGCCTTAAAGAAAAACTTCGAATTGTGTTGGTAGAGAAAAATCTCTTTGGAAAATCAGCACAGCACCAAGAAATATTTGGTGGGCTCTTGGGGGAACTGCGCCAAGACTCCGATCCCATCAGCACTACCGGAAGTGCCGACAATGCCGAGGTGCTTTTGGAAAAGTTTGGCATCTGGACCTCAGCTTGTTCCAAAAGTAACGCTATGGCTTTAGCCGGTTTTGATCCTCGGACCGAGTGCGCCTATCTTGCAGGAGTAGGACAGGGCCAGCCCAATCGAGTGGAAGCTTTAAAGCTTTTGGCCTTACCCAGAGCCCAAAATTTTTGTGAGCGCCGCGAAGTCAGTTTCGAGAAGCTCGTGTGTTTTAGTGACGCCTTTTTGCCTTTCGCCGACAATGTCGAAGTGTTGGCCTCGGCGGGTTTGCGAAAAATTTACCAGCCGGGGGGTTCTAAGAACGACGGCGAAGTCCAAGCCGCAGCCCAGCGTTTGGGTGTTGAAATGAAGCTCACGGGACAGCGCCGCTTTTGGCATTAACAAAAAGGAGCGCAAAGCATGTCATATAAGTCTTCTGGTGTGGACACAGGTGCCGCCGATGTGTGGGTGAATAAAATTGCTCAGATGACGGGTGCGGTGGGCGCAGATTTAAGAGAGAATTTAGTGAGCGGAGTGGGCGACTATGCCGCGGTCTACAAAGCCCAACCCAATTTTTGGATTGCCGCCAGTTGTGATGGGGTGGGTACCAAAGTTTTGTGGACGAGTCTGGGCCTGGGCAAGCCTGAAGACATGGCTCAGGATTTATTGGCCATGAATGCCAACGACCTCCTCTGTGTGGGGGCCAAACCTGCTCTTTTTCTCGATTATCTGGCCGTGGGCTCTAAAAAGCTTCTGCAGAAAGACGCCTTACTCGAGAGCTTTATTGGCGGATTAGCGAAGCATTGCGCCTCCACAGGCCAACTCCTGGTGGGTGGGGAAACCGCGCAGATGCCCGACCTCTACAATGAAAAAGAGTTTGATTTGGCGGGATTTTCGATCGGATTTTTAAATGAAGCCGATTATCTCAACATCAAAAATGTGCAGCCGGGCGATGAAGTATGGGGCTGGGAATCCCAGGGGCCTCACGCCAATGGATTCAGTTGGCTGCGACGAATTTTCGACGATAAAAAAGATGCCGAATTTATCTCAAAGGAACTCATGCGGCCTACCCGACTCTATGTCAATGAGTTTGGAGCCCTCCGAGCCGCTCTTCGCCAAAGCCAGGTCGACTTGCGGGCCGCCTTTCATATCACGGGCTCGGGTCTTTTGAATTTTCTTAGAGCCCAACCCGAGGGCCGTAGTTTAGGCTTCGAATTTCCCCATTGGCCAGCTCCGCCGGACTGGGCTCAGCGGGTCTTTGAAAAAATTGAGAGCCCGGCTTGGGAAGATCTTTACCAAACCTTCAACATGGGCATAGGATTTGCGGTCGTCGTGCCAGCGGGGCTCGGCGCTCCGCAGAAGGAAATTCTTGCCGGCTTCGGACTCAAGGCTTTAGGCCATGCTATTGATGAACCCTGCATAAGGCTTCACGATTTGCTTTTAAAATGAAACTGCGTTTCTGTAGTTTACGGGAGTGTAAGATAGAATGACCTCAACCATAACCAAGGTGGCCTTTGACCCCTTAGCTCCCAAAAATGCCTTTCGGGCCTTTTTGGAAAGGGCTGAGGACGATGGTTGGATTGCAAGTTACCGGTGGTTTGAGGCCGAAAGCTATGGACTCCTTAAGCAAAAACTTAAGGGACCCTGCCCCGAATCTTTTTCACGCACCCACAAAAAGGGGACCGATGGTCTTTGGTGGGCGGTGGAAGTGGAAGGCCATGACGGCACCGCTGTAGGCATTGACCTAGAAATTCTTATCTCGCGGCCCATATTAGACCAACCTTCGTGGATCTCCCACCGACTCAATTTGCCTCGTAATTTAAATCCGCAGAAAATATTAGAGGAGTGGTCGAGTCGTGAAGCCGCCTTTAAGGCTCTAGCTCCCGACAATAAAAACGTTTTTATGAGTCAGTTTAAGCGCACGGCCCCTAACACCCTCACGCTCTACACTGCCACGAGTGATAAATCTCTGCAGGTCCGCACCAATTGGGCGGGCAAGTGGTTGATGACTTTGGCCTGGCGCTCTCTTACCTAAGTCATGGCCGGCACAGATATTATTCTTCTCACCGGTGCCACCGGCTTTTTGGGAAGTGAAATTTTTTGTCGCCTGGCAGATATTTATCCGGTTGAAAACCTATGGTTACTCGGGCGCCGCATTCCCGCAGATGATGGGGGCCTTTTTTCTTTAAGGCTGAGAGAAAAAAACAAGGCGGATTTATTTCCTCGTCTTAAAGCTTTTCAACTAAATTTTGCCGATGCCGCTCAATTTCAAGCCGGGCTGGAAAGCCTTCCTTTGGGGCCTCAGAAAAAATTTAGGATCCTACATTTGGCAGCTCTCATTCATGCGGCCAGTGGCGACCGGGTTAAGCAAGACCGGATGAATATTGGGGTCACCGAAGACCTGATTAGCTTTGCGCTGAAAAAATCTTGTCAGCACTTTGTTTATGCCAGTTCGGTGGTGGCCTTTGGGGGAACCCTTAAGCGCAGTCTGCGCTCTGAAAAAGATTTTTCGCATTTCCCCAAGGAATCTCTTCATCATAATTATTTTTCTTCCAAACGCTTGGCCCACGAAGCCTTGTTGAAAGAATCCGCACAGCTTCCCCTCACAATTTTATGTCCTTCCATTGTGCACGGAAGCTTAGAACATTTTAAAGATTCCCGAGCTCACCTAAAATCTTTGCGTCAAGGCCGGCTTAATTTAGCTCCTTCAGGCGGGGGAAACTTTGTGGGCTTAGATTTGGTGGGGCAGGCCTTTGCCAAAGCGCTTAGCGACCCGCCCCCTCAAAAGGCCCAAGTCGAAACTCAGCTTCTGGTAGATAAGAATCTTAGTTATGAAGACTATTTTAATCTTTATATAAAAAGTTGCGCGGAGCTTTTGGGCACGGCCCCCCGAAAAGTTCGTCGAATTCCCTTGGCCTTGTGCCGACTCGCCTTTGTCATCGATAAAACTCTAAAAAAATGGCAGATTCCGGTTCCTCATGTGCTCGCGGGCTTAGCCCAAGCCACTTTGTATTTGTACTTTAGTTCCGAGCGGGCTCTCCCGCGAACTGAGGGGGTTGAAGCGGCGCTAAAGAAAGCACTAACAACTTTGCCTAAAAGCGAGGTCTTGTGAATTTTTTGATCGTGGGATTGGGCGGTTTTTTGGGAGCTATAGCCCGCTACCTTGTTTATTTGGGCGAAGAGTCTCTGGGTTTGAGGGCCTTTCCCTGGGGCACCTTGGTGATCAATGTCGTCGGATGTTTTATATCGGGACTTTTGCTGAGTCTTGTGGAGCGCTCACTGCTGGTTCATCGTCAAATTATTCTGCTGGCTTCCATGGGAATGATTGGGTCTTTTACAACTTTTTCTACCTTTAGCGTGGAATCTTTTTTACTCCTACGCTCGAATCAAAGCTTCCTTGCCCTAGGTAATATTGTGGCAAATATTGTTTTTGGAATAGGGGCTGTGTGCTTGGGGCGCTTGGTGTTTTTGAGAGTTTAGAAAACTTCCCAGTGACCCTCACCAGAGGGAAACGCGTCGTTCAGAAGTGATGGCTTCTGCGCATAGTCCCAATTCAGCGTTGATCCGAGTGGCCAGGGCCGTACAAGAGGCGATAGATCCATGATTGACAAAAATTCGAGAGGGTTTGCGTGTGAATCGACCAATCCAATCCACGATGTCTTGGGCATCTCCGTGTGCTGAGAGGTGAGGGAGGGTGGCAATTTCGGCTTCAACGTCCACTTCTTCGTGATGGATGCGCAGGCTCCCTAGCGACTTTCCCTGATCTTGAAGAAAGCGTCCCTTGGAGCCCTCGGCTTGGTAGCCCACAAAAAGAACTGTGTTTTCTTTGTGAGGAAGGCGTTGCTTCAGATGGTGTAGCACTCGCCCGCCACTGAGCATACCCGCCGCGGCAATAATCACCAGGGGACCCTCTCGCATACACGCAAATATCGATTCATCGGCTGAAAGGATCGCCTCAAACTTGGAGGGAAAAAAATTATTAACTCCTCCGGAAAAAGAAGAGTGTAGAGGACTATCTTCAGAATTATTTAAAAAAATATTTGTGGCAGCGTTAGACATGGGACTGTCGAGAAGAATGGGAACTTTGGGAATTCGGCCTTCGTCTTCGAGAATTCGGAAGAGGTGGAGGATCTCTTGACTCCGACCCACGGCAAAGGCCGGAATGATGAGCACACCCTTTCGATCGAAGGTTCTTTTGGCAGTTTCCTCAAGCATAATCAGAGGATCGGTGCGCGCGTGCGGGCGGTCTCCATAAGTAGATTCAATAATAAGAACGTCAGTTTCTAAAAGGTCCATCGGACCCTTTAAAGTTCGAGATCGGAAGTGGCCGATGTCGCCCGAAAAAGTAATAAGTTTTGGGGCGCCATTCACTATCACGGAGGATTTTACAAAACTCGAACCTACAATGTGACCCGAACGAAGAAAGAAGGTGCTGAAGTCTTGATCGATGGGAAACCATTCATTGCGTGGATGAGGAACTAAGAGTTTTAATGTGGCTTCAACGTCTTGTGTTGTAAATAAAGGGAGGGCTGGTTTGTGGTAGGAATAATGACTGCGATTGGCGTAATCGGCATCTTCTTCTTGCAAGTGTGCTGCATCGAGAAGGAGAATCTTGCAGAGTTCGGCTGTGCCATTGGAGCAATGGATCGGGCCTCTAAAGCCCTCTTTGTACAAACGAGGAAGGAAGCCTGAATGATCCAGATGAGCGTGAGTTAAGGTCACGGAGCGAATTGTTTCCGCGGGTGGAGAAGATGGCTTCCAGTTGCGTTGCCTTAAATCGGGACCGCCCTGAAACAATCCGCAGTCTATAAGATGTTGTTGGTTATGAAGGTGCAGCAGCGTTTTTGAGCCTGTGACCGTACCGGCAGCGCCAAGAAAATCCAAGCTTATCGACATCTTTTAAATCTAGCATTCTGCGAAATAAAAAGTATGAGCCCCATCATAGATTTCCTGCTGACAATCATATTGTAGAGCATCGGCATGAACTAAGGTGGTTTCCCGTGAAGGAGAAAAACATAATGAAAGCAGCACCCATAATTTGGGCCATTGATCCCTATCAAAAAAACCCCAAAATTTGGAAACGCTCAAAGGAGCTGGCAACCTTTACCTCGACTTCACTTAAGTTGAAACTGCAGCCACTCTACGTTGCCGATCGTAGTCAGTTAACAACTCTTGGTGCCTTTAATCCCAACGAGGTAAAAGAATTTATAAAAAGCTCCGAAAAGCGCCTGGCCCAACTTCTGAAGACTTTTAAGTCTCGGGCCTTATTAAAGCCCCTTGTTATTTTTAGTGAAGACTTAGATCTTGGCGATGAGGCGGGGCTCGTTGGGAAATATTCGAAGAAAAAAAAGGCTCAACTTATTATCGCCGCAACTCAAGCGCGCAGTGGGCTTAAGCGCTTATTACAAGGAAGTTTTGCCGAAACCTTAGTGGCAAAGTCCCAAAAACCGGTTATTTTAGCCAACCCAGAATCTCGTATAAAAGGGTCAATAAAGCATATTGTTTTTGCCACTGACTTTAGTCTTTCTTCACGCCGGGCTCTAACTAAGATTTGCGAAAGTGCTCGTCGGGCTAAGGCCTCTTTAGAAATAGTAAATATTCTCGAAGATCCTATGTCGTGGGCAGGGAGCACGACCCAGCGGAATGCGGCCGCGGCAGCTTATCTTCGGGATGGACTTCTGGAAAAAGAAAGGCACCGAGCCTTGCGTCGGGGTGCCTCCTGGCTAAATTATGCCAAAAAGCAGGGCGTAAAAGCATTTTTTACTTTGAAGGAAAGGGCTTCGACGGTCGCAGTGTCCAGCGCTATTTTAAAGCAGGTTAATTCTGCGAAGGCCGATTTGGTAGCTGTTGCGGCCCGAGGAGACACTTCAAAAATGTATTTTTTCGGGAGCGCGGCCCAAGATGTTATTCGCGGTAGTCGCGTTCCAGTATGGGTCTATCACGGGAGTAGAGATTAACTTTTGCTCCGAAGTCCACTGTTCCTACCCGGCCTATATGCTATTGTTCGTTTCATGTTTTTGATTTTCAGGAGATCGCTATGAAACGAGCGCTTATGCTCACGGGCTTGTTGGTTTTGGGTTTGGCCCTATCGCAGTTTCTACCTCTTTGGGTGGGTGTGTTGCCGCAATGGTTCACCTTCTCAAGGCACTTTTTAACCATGACTTTGCTGGCATTTATTATGGTGGAAGTGGGTCGCGAATTTGAAGTCGATTTGAAAAACAAGAGGCAGTACGCCGTGGACTATGGTGTCGCCGCTACTGCAGCCGCTTTCCCTTGGATTCTTGTTTCCATTTATTTTCTGCTTTTTTTAATGCCCGAGATTCCCGCCAAGCACCCTGCCTGGATTGAAGCCCTATTGGTAGGGCGCTTTGCGGCCCCCACTTCGGCCGGTGTGCTCTTTTCCATGCTGGCAGCTTCGGGTTTGGCTGGAACTTGGGTTTATAAAAAGACCCGCATTCTGGCGATTTTTGACGATCTCGACACGGTATTGCTGATGATTCCACTTCAAGTACTCATCGTGGGTTTTGCTTGGCAGCTTGGAGGAGTTGTTGTGGCCATGGGGGCCATGCTTTACTTTGGTTTAAAGTACTATCGGCAAATAAAAATCCCTCGAAGCTGGCCATGGATTTTGGGCTACTCCGTGTTGATGGTGGCCATTAGTGAAGCCCTGTATGCCCTCACAAAAGATCCGGTAAGTTCTGTGGGACTACATATTGAAATACTACTCCCGGCATTTTTGCTGGGCTGCACTCTTCAGCATAACCCTCACGAGCATGCCAGTATTCCAGGTGAAGATGCTCCCGGAATGGGGTCCGAGGAAAAAGCGGGCTTGGTGGTGTCGGGCGCCTTCATGCTTCTTGTGGGGCTTTCGATGCCCACAGCCTTTGGTGCAGAGGCGGAAATTAAAAGCAATATGAGCCCCTGGCTTTTGGGTTTTCATGTGATTGCCATTACCGTGCTTTCTAATTTGGGCAAAATGTTTGCTTGTTTTTGTTATAAAAAAGAAGCTTCACTAAGAGAGCGAATTGCGGTGTCGGTGGCCATGTTCCCTAGAGGGGAAGTGGGGGCCGGAGTTTTGGCAATTTCTCTAGGTTACGGAATTACGGGACCTTTTGTTGCCGTGGCCTTTATGTCACTGGCGCTTAATTTAATTCTCACTGGCGGTTTTATTTTTATTGTAAAGCAGCTTTTGGTTTCTTCACCAAATCGGCAATGAAGTGGGGCGTATCTCCCTCTAGGTTCTCTTATTCCTCGGGCTGGATCCAGGTAACTACATAACCTAACTCAAACGCAGTGGAGCTAAGGCCGAATTACCTTCGCACTCAAGGCTCCGAGTGTTATCTAGCTAGGCGTGGCTCCGTTACTATGAGATGTATTGTATGTAACTTGCCCGGTTAGAAGGCATCTTAAATGCTCCATAGTTTTCTTCTTGAGTACCGAAGTGAGATTCTGGCTGTCGCCGAAAGAGAATCGCGCGCTCTGGCCGGAGTTCGCCCCAATTCAGACCAGTTGAAACTGGGTCTTCCAATTTTCTATCAGCAGCTTGTAAATGATCTCATGCAGGAAGAGGCTGGCTCTCAAAATCCTATAGTAGACAGAGTTGGAGCTGCAAAAGCAGCTACCAACTCTGATGAACCCGCCATGGCCATAGCCATGGGCCATCCCGAGGACGTCGAGCTTGCAAAAGCTGCAGAGGGATTAGGTGCAGAGCTTTTTCGCTTGGGTTACACGCTCTCGCATGTTGTGCATGTCTATGGAGCCCTTTGCCAGGCCATCACTGGCTTGGCGATTACGAAAGCAGTCAATATTACTCCTGTAGAATTTCGTAACCTCAATCGCTGTCTAGATGTGGCTATCGCTGGGGCTGTTACTGAATATCAATCACTTCGAGACGTGAAGACGCAGGACAACGAGGTCAAGCGCTGTGGTTCATGCGCACACGAATTGCGCAATGCGCTCGGAGGCGCAATGTTAGCTCTACAAATGATAAAAACTGGAACCGTTGGATTTTCGGGGAGCACGGGCCAAGTGCTCGATCGAAGTCTCAAGCGCTTGGAGGAGCTTATCGGACGCTCCCTGACTGAAGTTAAACTTCGTTCAGGCGCGGTACTTCATGTTCAAGGTACAAGCTTGCTCCTTTTGGTAGACCAAATTCTAGTAACAGCGAACATTGAAGCTAAATCAAAAGGTCAAACTATTGAAACAGACATTGATCCAGGTCTGAATGTGAATGTCGATTCTCAACTCTTCCATTCTGCCATTTCGAATCTTATTCAGAATGCACTAAAATATTCGAGAGTCGGCGGAAGAATACAAATTCGAGGACATCAGGTCGATGAGAAAGTGGTCGTTGAAGTCGAAGATGAATGCGGTGGACTCAAAACCAGCACAGCAGAAAATCTGTTCAAGCCTTTCGAACGGCAGAATGACGATCTCAATGGTCTTGGTCTGGGGTTGACGATTGCCCGCAAGGCCATTGATCTTCACCATGGCACTATCAAAGTCGCTAATCTGGCAGGCAGGGGCTGTATTTTTACTATCATTATCCCCAAAACAGCCTGATAGCCCTGAACCCTCGAAGTATGGAGCGGGTGGGTCTTAACGCATTAAATCAATACGTTAGTATTCCACTACTCCAGAATAGGAAAAAAGTACAATGGCGATAAAGTCATCATCGGGTCGGTTTAAAGGGCTTCGGACTGAAAGTTGCTTAATTTTACAACATTTTGGGAACCATCAGCGGCGCTTGGTATTGAACCAAGCCCTTCTGTGACTCCTGCAACCTCAACCCCCGCAAGACGCAGATACCTTTCCATCGTCTTGAGGCTCTTCCATCCGCAAATTTTCATTAACTTAACACCTGGGACTCCTATCTCTAAAAGGTGAGTCGCAAAACAGGCCCGAAGAGTATGAAATTTTACCGAAGGGATTCCAATCTCTTCGCAAAAAGCCCTTAAGACTTGGGCTTGGTTGCCAGAACTTTGCCAAATGTAGAAATTGGGAAGTAAGAGCTTTCCATGCTCATCGCTACCAAAGTCTTTTAGAATTAGCTCCTGAAGAAACCAGTAAAGCTCTTTCGATACTGGAATAATTCGCCAGTATTTAGCTTTTGTACAAGACCATTTCTTTTCAGAGATACACCAACTCCTTTGAAGAGCTATATTTCCATAACTTCTTCTGTCTGGAGCAAGCTTGTCTTGTTCGCGAGCTTTCTCAATCGGCACTAATGAGCAGGACTCTACCCGTAGACCCAAAAGCTCTCCGCTTCTGAGCCCTGTGTATGAGGCCAAAACCCATACTGGAAACCACGGGTGATTTCTTGCGTATGCTTCTTGAAGAAGTGTCCGAATCTGTTCCCTCGTTAAAATCTCGGGCATCTTGTCTTCTTTGGACTTCTCAAGACTTACTCCTACCGTCGGGCAAGTTGTAATGTCTCGAATCATACGTCCATCAATTGCCCAATTAAATACAGCGCTAATTGCCTGTTTCAATTTTCGGATGGTTTCGTGTGAAAGTCCTTCAGCGTGTAAACGAGAAAAAAGAAATCTTGCATCACCACGGGTGATTTGGCTCGCGGGTGACTCCCACCAATCTTTGGTATGATTAAATAAGAGTCGAACAGTGTTCTTCAAGTGGGCAGCTCCCACGCTGGCCCTTTCAATTTGAAAGTCTTCCCATTTATCAACGAGTTCCTTCCAAGCGAGGCCCACTCCATCAATCTTATCAACTTCAAGTGTAAGGCGCTTTATAAGGTTTCGTTCGATGGCCTGAGCAGTTTTCAAAGAGGTAATTAAGCTTCGTTTTGCGTCAAGCTTGGCACGTTTTTGTAACCGATTAGCAGGGTTCGTTTTGCTGTATACTTCAACGTATACTGAGTAGAAGGTTGATCCATTTACTTCGTAAGATCTAATCGACATGTTAACTCCTTTCTAAAATGAGTCTCCACGTTCGATAGCTCTGTCGAGTTCAAAGCGACTAAAATACAATCTACCGTGAAATTTTCGACGCTTAAGAGCCCCCCTGTAAACCATCATGTAGATGGCGTTCTTCGAGGGTGATCTGTCAGCTCGAAACTTCCGCAGATAAACCGCTGCTTCCGATGCTGTTAGCCATTCATGTACTTTGTCAAAGAACAATTTGTCGTGAATTCTATTTTCACGACCTTCTACATTAAAAGATAGCAGAGCGCTGCTATCGCCGCCAGTTGCTACCTGTTCATTTTTATAATTATCTTTCATTATGCGTTAACTCCAAATTTTTTAAGGGCTTATGGGCCCAAGGGTTGCTAAATTTGCGAACGCTGATTAGTAAAGGAGTGGGAGTTGCAATGGTTGAAGTGTCTAATAGCAGGAAAAGCAAGCATCGAACATCCAAGGTTCTCTTGAAACGAGACTTCGTAGAGATTTTTAAGCGAGAGATCTGTTCGTACTTCGGGCGTTACATTAAAAGTGAAAAAATCACTCAAGCTGAATTAGGCAGGAAGCTGGGGTTACACAAAGGTAGCTTAAGCAAAATAGTAAATATTCAAACAGAAGAATTTACTTTGGATCGACTTCTAAGGTTCTTCAACGTGATCCATCCCGAATTAATTCTAGAAATTAAAAAATCAAGCAAAGCGAAAAAAAAGAAAAGAAAAAACCCTTAAGTTTTTATCCTTAATTGTCCTCTGTTCCCTGTCCACGTCCTAAAAAATTATATTAATTCCTACCCCCGACCCCCGATAATCATCAGTAAGTTGACCACTCTCTACCGTTGTATGTAATACATCATCTGCAAGATGAAGGGAGGGAGTGGTCAACTTACGGTTAAGTGATTTTTGGGGGTCGGGGGTAACTCAAGCCATTGAGTTTATAATTTTTTTCCTAATTCTCGGCGAAACTACACCGCGAAGTAGCTACTTTCGCCGACTCGGAATTGAGCATTCCTCCTTTCAGTGTTTGAGGTAGCCATTAGCAATGTTGCCCAGTCACTAAAGACAATGGGCTTTCCAAGTAGATTGTATGCTGTATCCGCTATTCCATCATGTTCAATAGGTTCATTCTGAAACAGTAGAAAGTTGTTTCCATAATGTTTAATACGAAGATTCTCTAGCAACGTTTGATTACTAAAGATGTGTCGAGTCGACTCCATAATTTGCGAATGGGTTGAAATATAAACCACTCCATCCAGTAAACTTTCGGTAGCGTACAAGTGAAGTTTGTCCATAATTCTTTGCTTCGATTTGAGTGCTTCTTCGATTTCAAAAGCTATAAAACACTCGCCGTAGTCCCGAGAGTTATCTACAAAATGCAGCAACACATCTGGATACACCCTGCGCTCAGCGGCAAGACTTGGAAAAGCCTTTTCAGTAATCTTCTGCTTGTCGAGTTGATAATCCCTATAAATATTGGCCTGAGGAAACATTCTCACTAAAGAATGGTGCACTCTTGCGCATCTTTGTTCATGTGGGAGTTCTAGGTGTCTTAGACATTCAAGCTTAAGATCATCTGCGTTGCACCCTAGAAGCTCGGACATTAGCAGTCTCCTATCGAAGCGCGAATCTAAGTAATAATATGCACCATTTGTATTTTCATGTTTGTAAGAAATCTTCTGAATAAGGCCAAGCTTAGAAAGCCTCAGCAAAGCAAGATATACTTTTGAAGAAGAAGCCCCATCCAAGACAAAGCGAAGACTTCGTGGCGACAATGGCCCGTAAGTCTTCAGGGCGAGAAGAACTTCTCGCCCTGTTTTTAGTTGTCGCAAGCTTTTATCAAACTGCTTGTTCATGTTTCAGCCTCCGATTCACCCTTGAAGAGTTTCTTGGATTCTTTTTTTCCTAGAACACCCTTCAGTTCAGACATGCTCGATATGATCTCCTCAACACTGAGATTCTTTCGTTTTGCCAAATCCATTAGAGTTTTACGAAGGTCTGTGTGCTTTAGTCGAATGTCGGCGACATGAACTTTAGAGTTCAAAATCATCAATTCGATTACATCTGAATAGTTGAGTTTAACGGTAGGATGACCTTCGATTGCGCTTTTGTAGGTTTTGTCGACCTGTTCAAATGCGCTGTCAGAAAGGATTACCTGCAATCGCTTTGACATTATTTCTTCCTCCGAGGTGCAATAGGAGGCATGATGAACGGGCTTGGGGGCAAGTCCCCGAAGTGCATTTGGGGAGTCTCATTCTCACTGTAAGGACGAGGCTCATCAGCCAGTGACTTGTGAACTAAGTAACTTGTGAGTAGACCGATCCCCAATCCAACTCCGGCCCCAACAGCTACGTCCTCAAGTTTTGCCGAGCGACCCATTGATTGATGTGCCGAGTAAGTAGCGGCAGCACCAGAGAAGGCGCCCACTCCCGCACCTAATTGCAAAGAGTCTTTCATTGAGGCGCAAGACGCCAAGGACACTAGGGTTAATAAAGATAAATGTTTCATTTTACTTTTCCTCCAATCGTGGAAATTTAATTTTGAAGACGTGTGATGCGCCTTCCTTTGTTTCTTCTCCGTGAGCCATGAGTACAGCGGCCATTCCTGTTGGGAGAGTTTTTAGTAGATCGGGGTTTGCGCGGAATTGGTGAGCCTCACGACTCGATCCTTCTCCGACAAGTTCTCCGTTTTCGTTAACATCGGTTTTGGTTATTCTTTGAGTGATTTTATTAATGAGCTTTGTGCCAAAGCTTTTTGCAAAGTAATCGGCAGTATCGGGATCGTTGATACGCATTACGATCTTAGTTCCCGAGTTATCTGTAATTTGACTTACAAATCCCCGATCAACATTTACTAAGTCACCAATACTTTGGTGAGAAAAATGCAACGCGAACTTTGCGGATCTAGCCATTGCAATAAGCGGCGCAAACTCAGATGAAGCAAAAGCTGCGAACTCATCTAAGAAAATGGGCAGGAGATCTCTTTGATCTTCACTCCCATGTTCTTTTTCAGTTCTATGGCTCTGCCCTGCAAGATAGTTGATGTTGTTAAGGATGAGCTTACCAACAGAGGCGACCGTCTGAGGAGAGACTAAGCTCTGGAGCCTGAAGTAGATTACCTTTCCAGAAAGAGCGTCGCCCAGATCTATTTGAGGTTGTCCCTTCTTAGGAGAAAGCAAAGTTTGCAGATTTCCAAGACTCAATGTTTTCACTTGGTCGCAGAGACCAGCAAGCTCGTTAAACATTTCTTCTAGTTCTTTTCTCTCCTTGGAATCGGCTGATATTTCTCCAGAAAAAGTAGCCGCGTTGTAAAGTTTTCTACTTAGCTCGTGAATTGTCGGATTTTCATTATGCCTCTTGAAATGGTTCTCGAAAATTCGAAGCAGAGCAGTTAATGCCTTTGATCCATAATAGTCTTGGCTCCACGTTAAACTTGCGTGCAACCTTAGTGCGGCCTCATGTGGCGTACCGTGTTTAATGGGATCGAAACACTCTGACTTGCTGTTTGATAAATCTAAAATGCTCAGTCGTTCGGGTGGAAGCCATTTCTTGAGATGCTTTTGGAAACTATCGTCCCCCTTAGCATCAAGAATGATAGCTCCTCTCCCAAGTGCAATGTCCTGCTTAAGTAAATTGAGGATTACACTCTCTGTTTTTCCCGAACCTGTTGATCCCAAGATATGAACGTGACGACTCCGAATGCTATCGGGAAAGTAGATAGGAACAGTTAGATCGCAATCCTTCCCAAGAACAACACTGCCTTTTTGATTTACGCGTAAATTTTCTGGAATTTCATTGTAAGTATCGTGGCGTTTCTTTTTTTCGAGTGCGTACTCTGAGAAAAAAGAAAACCAAATCAATCCAGCAATGAAGCAAAATGCAGATAAGCATAGAAGGATAAGCAACTTCAGCACCATAGACATTGAACCAATCCACAGCCAGAGCGGAAATCCCACCAATAGAGCTAGCGTTAGGTATGCCCAGCTTAAGTCTTCAGGCCCCTTTGTCTGTTGGGGGTTCATTTTGCACTTCCCGGAAAATAATCAACCAGTTCTGCAAAAAACTCTGTATCTGGCTTCAACACAAGAAGAGCGGCGCGATTTCGCTCAACCCCAATTTCGTTCCCTGCTTCATTCAGAAAGCCAGAAGATATGGCCTTCATAAATATCTGCCGAATATCGAATGAATCTACAGCGCCTTGTGCGTCTTGAGTTAGCTTTGAGCCCGCGCCCAACGCAGTCCTAGCCAGCATTCCCTCTTTTTTTGTGCCGTTTAAGCCCAAGGCGCCATCTTTAGCTAATGCGCGAGCACGAATGGGAATAGCGATGTTTAGCCTATAGGGATCACGAGCATAATTAAAAGTGATAGTAACGCGATCTAGGTTTAAATCTCCCGCTGCCTCTCCAAGTAAAGTACCGCCCAAAAGGTTTCTTCCCAATGATCCATCAAGAATCTGTGCGTGAACCGGAGCGTTTCCCGTTCCTTCTACAGAATTTAGTAGTTTAACTCTAACGAGTGTTCCTGGGGCACGTTTTACATAGCCGCCGAATTCACCTGAAGAAGTCGTCACACGAAAGTCGATGATCTGCGATCTTGATGAATCGAGTTTAAAATCAGTGCTGCGAGTAATGACGTTGCCGCCTTTGCTGCTTTCTCCAACTTTAACGAGCATCAACGCTAAAGCAAATCCAGCAACGGGAAGCCCAATGTAAATTCCGCACCATTTAGAAAAGACTTTTGGTTGAAATATCGGTTCGCCCTGAGGGAGATCGGGAGCGTACCAGTATTTTTCCGCAAATTTTTTCCAGAAGCTTTTCTTTTTGATGGTTGATGCGACCCTTTTTTCTGGAACTATTTTCTTGTCTTCCTTGATAGTCATTTACTTTCCACCTTTCATGTTGATCCTTATAGGGCTGGCGTATCCCTGAACGGGAATTTGCAAATAGCTCTCTGCAAGGTTTTTTGAGATGTTAGGGCGTAGGAATGTAAATCTTGCCCTCACGCTGGAGTCTTTCTGAACAACTTGACGTTCAGCCCACATCGTTTTGGCTTTGATTACTTCTGCCTTGTGACGAAGTTCAACCCAATCCCAGCGAGGTGAAATGGATTCCTTCGAGTCCGCAGTAAGAAGTATCTCAACCGTAAGAAAATCTTTCTTCGTATCGAATTTTGCAGAAACAAGTTTTACTCCGTTTTTGTAAGTAAAAGCTGGCTTTGTGGTTGGTGGAGGAATAACTCTTAGAGCTTTCTTGAATATGCTTAGGTGAGTCGGAACGACTTCTTCCGACGCAGTTAAGGTGAATAGCTTCACCTCTCCCGTCTTTAAGTAAACAAACATATTACTTACTCCAGCTGAGGTTAGCGTCCTGACTACGAGTGAGCTTTCGAGTTTTTCAACTTGGAAGCTTGTTGCGTCACCCAATACAATGCGAGTGGGCGCGCTATCGAATTCAAGAACTGAACTAAAGCCGAGCTTTAAGAAAACTGGAAATGGTACAAGCGGAGTGTTTGAAGCGTATGCAGTGGAAAAAAGTAGTAGAGATAGAAAATATCTCATTTTTTTCCTTTCGTTTAAATTGTCTTTTAAAAACTAGTTCTTTCTAACGGGCAGCGATTTAGTAATGTAAGCCTGACGTTTTTCATTAGCGTATCGAGAAGTTTCTCTAGCAACGGCTGCAATCTTTGGATTTGCAACGGAGGCGGCTCTTATGGCACCACCTTTTATTTTTTCTCCAATGCTTATGTTTACGCCCTCACAGAGTTGCGAAACGATAAACGGAGAAAACAGCAGAGCTATAGCTATAATAAGATTCAAAGTAATAATGGTGACGTATCCACCTTCGGTCGCGTAAGCGTCTGCAAATGGAATCACCTTCAAGAAAGCCGATAATACAGCCCAGATCACAGGCCATGCGGCCACTTGAAACATATTCTTAAACAAGCCTTTAGTTATTCCGCTTGCTGATTCAAATAGAGTTCCAAGAATTAGAAATGGCCCGAGTACCACGAGTAGAAGCCAGTAGAAGTGCTGAAACGCAAGAAGGGCAAATCTTGCAATGACTAGTATCAGGTAACTAAGCAGAACAAATACCGCCATCACAAAATCGTTTCCAAGATTCAGCAATCCTTGCAGATCAAGTGAGTAACTTTCTGATCGTTTCTTTGCCGCATCCAAAACCATGTCGATTCCGCTCATGTCGTCGATGCTTTTTGCTATTTCCACTCCAATTATTTGTGAAAACTCTGCAATGGTTGGAAAGGCAGCTAAAAGTAATACAACTAGCACAAGTCGTTTCACTTTCGACAAGACTGATCCCGCAAGACCCAAGTCACTTGAGTAGGCCATTACGCACGCAACTAGAAAGAGCGGCAGCAAAAGTTGCCAAGCCAACTCGTTCGTATGGGTATAGAGGGCTTTTGCCACTGGAAGTAGCCGTTCGTACTCTTCAATTTGTGGGAGCGACATAACAGTACTCATGGCTCCATCCTTAGTGGAACGACCAGAGTGGACATTTTTTTATCGTCTCCCTGCAATGCTTCGCCAAGATTCTTGAAACTGTTGCCTGTAGAAACTAGCTTTCGAGATTCTTTTTCTGCACCCTCCGCTAACATTTGCGTGAGAAGAGATACCATCTGACTTTGTGCAACCTGTGATTGCGCCTGTAGAGTGACGAGAGTACCGACTCCAGAAGCCGTTAGTTTTGCTGCGACTCCGGGTGAAGCATCAGCTCCACGACGCTCAAGCTCTTTTCCTGAAAGAAAAGTGCTTTTTGCCTCGTCTGTCATTTTAGCCGCCAGTTCCATTGCCTTAGTCATTTCACTCTCGAAAGCATCAGCCTTCGGCGTGCGGTATTCATCAGGAATGGTGTAGTAGATTTCTCTCAGTCGCCGTAAGGCAACCGTGGGATCTTTCCATTCATTCCAGTTTGAAGGGTTCACTAGACGCTCAATGGTTTTAATTCGATTGATCTGATCCTTAATTCCATCCATTTGATCTTCAAGTAGTTCTGTTTGCTGCTGAAGCTGCATAAGTGTCTGAAGAGTATTGGCTACAATCTGGATAAGTAATGGAATATCTCCGCCCCATAGGTCGGCACGAGCTGGTTTTGCTGTAAAGAAGAGCATAAAAGCAGGAGCTAGAAGCCACTTTTTCATGGATTCTCCTTACTTTGATTTGAAATATTTTCAGTGTTAGCGAGAGCGTAGAGTTTGGGAGTTGGGTAGAGGCGAAATATCTGACTCATGTTTGGACTGAGGCAGAAAAATTCCGAGTAGAGGGGTTTTTTTGAATGAACAGCTAGTGCGCGAGCGATATCTGAATCGGGTAAGTCAAAAGTAGATTTCAAATACTCTCCACTTGCTCCGTTTTGAAGAAACAGTTTGGTAAAGCTATTTGTAAAAAGCATTTTGGCAAATGATTCGTCACCGTAGTCTGCAAGGTTTTGAGTAATCGAAACGATACCTGCGCGATATTTTCGCAATGTGCGATACATTTCCTCAAGAAAACCTTTGCTCTGGGCAAAGAATCTCCAAACTTCGTCAAAAACGATAAGCGTTCGTGCGTGATTTCCTTTTACTAAGTCTCTCCACAGCAATTCGGTAAGAACTAGAATGGTGGTTCTTTGTAAAATTGGTTCGCTATCCAGTTCTTTAAAGTCAAAAGCAGTTTTGGGATTCTTTATGAGCTTGCTGAGATCGACCACGCTAGCGGCATCAAACTTTAAATGTGGGCCTAACCAGTGAGCAATATCATGGAAGAACTTTTCATTTTTAGAGTTTGCCAAGGTCATCATGGACTTGATTGAAAATTCTTTTCCTTCGCTCTCACGCAGTAACGCATCAATGGCCACTTTGTGTGAGTGGGTTATGTGGTTTCCTGAACCGCAAAGAGTTTCAATCAGGGTTTTATAGAATCCCGATGAATCAATTGGGTGAATCTTTAAAAAAGTAGAAATTAAGCTCTGCGCACTTTTAGGAGTTAGGGTGACGGTTTCACCACCCATGTGGGAGATCAATCTCCTGTAGCTGCCGCCTACATCAAAGATACAAATTCGACCCGTAGGATTGTCTTCGCTGAAGCTAGATAGAATCGCTTGCATCAAAAAAGATTTGCCTGAACCCGATGCTCCACAGATGAAGGAGTTGTAGTTCAGGTTTTCTTTTGAAAAGAGATTCAAGTGACTTTTTTCTAGCGTTCTTGAAGTAAGCGTTAAGGCTGAATCGTCATTTTTACGAGAGTAGTCGTGCAGGAAAGGCATTAGTTCTGCAAAGTTTCCCGTTAGAATGGGAACTTTGCGAACGTTGAGCATTTTTCCGGCGGGTAAATGACTTTGAAACACTGGAAGAGTTCCCAGTTCCTCAAGGAATACCCCTGCATTTCCAAGTCCTGCTCCTAATCGAGAAAGTTCATTTGCGGTTTGTAATGTCTTCTCGGCATTTCCTCGAAGGAGAATCCCCAAAGAGATTTCCAGAAGTGTTTCTTTCCCGACTAGGATTCGCTCCAAGCTTTCCTCGCTGCTCGACAAAACACTGTTACTCTCGATATTTTTAACTTCAAGAGAACTAGTAATAGCAAGCGCGTGACTCACCCGACGCTTGGTTTCTAATTGCCGCCTGATTTTGTTCCTTTCTGGAACAATAATCTTAAGCGAAGCTAGAAACTCGTCTTCATACTCGTAGAGTTTTTGAAAACATCCATGCCAAGTTAGTTGAGGAAGCTCTGTGAGAGAAATCGCACGAACAACTTCATCTTTGAATAGAAGGTGATCGTTTTTCCATTCAAAATCAGGAAGACGGTAGTCGTTAACCGTATTTCCAAAGTATTTCGATAGAAGTTTTTTCCACTCCTCTACTTTGAGTTCGCTGCATCCGATAGAAAGCTCATCAAGCACTGCTTTAAAGTGCGAAAAGCTTTCTGCTTTCTTTACGCACTCAAGTCCGTAGAGTGTACTTTCAAAACGAAGCACCTCTCCTTGAACCTTTTCCCGCGAAAGAATGACGTGTAGTTCGGTATGGTCTGGTAATCGAGAGAACAGTTCTGAAACTTTATTGAAAAAAACTGTCGATTGCTCACCTTCAAAGTTTTCTTCTAAGTTTCCTGACTCTAGCGGGTAAAACTTGAAAATTTTCCACAGTCTCCCGTCTGTCGTTTCAATGACTCCAGTATCTAAGAATGAACTACCTAAGATATTGGCTGTTAGTGATACTTTCACGAATTCTCCTTTCTTCTTAGTTGGTGACCAAGAAATATGTGGGGCGAGGTAATGAATTTCACAAGCATTTCGAGGTGTCCTTGTTTTTGCCCATGAGAAACCACTCTAAGAACCACGAGAGTTCCGATTCCCAATCCCCAAGAGATAAGAATCGGAGCTCCCAATATGTTCAGAAGAATGTTGCTTATGGCGAGAACAACTAGACTTGCGATAACGTGACTGACTTCAAAACCCCAGAATTTTGATCTGTTCATGTTTGAGGTCGGACACGACTTCATCGCACAACTCTTGCCATCATATCTACAATTGCTTGCGCTCCGAAAATCACAGCGCAGCCGATAAGCGCGTACACCAAATGTTGTTTGGCGTTAGGGTTACCAGTGAAGAAACTGAAGCCTGCAAACCCAAGACCGATTACAGCCAGAACTGGAAGAATTGACCCTAGCAAAACTGTTTTGAGTCCAAGCAGTGAACTCTCAACCGATGCATGTGCAAGGCTTGCAGTTAGAAGTGTGGCGAAAACCATTACCCCTGCGCGTGTCTTTGGATTGCCAAGGTTAAATGCCTTAAGCTTACAAAGAGGGAGTTTCATTGCTCTCTCCTTTTGGTTTTTCTTCGCGATTCTTCAGCTGAACAACGTAGCGTTGTCCCGGAATGAGAAATAGTTCAAAGCTTACACTTTCTCCTGATCCCGAAATCCAAGCGCGACCAACTTTGTTCCAAGCGGTTCGCTTCTCATCTTTGCCTGCGATTTTTATTGTGTATTCCTTAGCTACAACGACATCAAAAAACTTATTCATAAATTAACTCCTCTAAATTTTGGTAATAGAAATGGTTTGATTGATCTTCGGGCAGACGGAGTAGTCCGATTGACCAAAGATAATATTGATAGCAGTCGAGAATCATAAAACGTCCTCGCATCCACCCGACCTTTGGCCGTAGTAGTCGTCGATTTCGTCGTCTGATAAGCGTCTTGCTTGTTCGTTTTCCTCGAAGCTGTGACCTGAATAGGCTTCGGCTTCTAGGCGTCGCTTGATCGACAGCCTGACCTCGCTCTCAGGAAAGTAGCCACACTCCCAACAGTGGCTATGTGATTTGAGGTGCTCCATGGTCATGTGACCGCACCTCGGGCATTGTCCGTATCCGTTCATTTATTGCTCTCTTTCTGAGATCCAATCTTGTTGGTCTCAGGTATATATGGAGCAAGAACGTACCTGTTTGTGCCATGTATCGATAAGTATATGAAAACAAGCTATTTAACTAAGTTTTTCTGCCGATTTCCTTTAGCAGAAAACTGTTCACAAATCGGAATGGTGAACGAGAAGCGTTCCGATTTGTGAACAGTTTGATAAAGTAAAAGTGAAGTGTGTGCCTAATTAGCAAATTGAGAAACTTTAGGTACTGACTACATTAGCCCAGCGCTTTTGCTTAAGAAGTAACTCAGGCGATATAGACGTTAGTTCTCACAAATACCAAGTATTAGAGCTTGGATCTTATGAATAGTATCAGTCTATGTAGCTCGTCAGAATATTGTGCTGTGGTTAAGTCGCTAGCAATTGCTCTATGTAGTGAGGCCTTTTTCCATCTAGACTTGTTGTCTCTGTCGAGACTCCACTGGCCATGTGGCCCCCTTGATCCAATCAATTGAGCAACTTTATCCACGCCAGAGAAAACTTTCAGTGTACTTTCTCCCTTTGCATGAAATTGTTTTATTTTTTTCTCTGCGGCTCCGAGGGATTTTTCTGTAATTATTGAAAATTCAATATCAGCGTCAAAAACAAATATGTTTGCTTTATTTGTTTCTTTATTTATTTTTTTTGACCAAAGTGATGCTGAGTTTCTGTTTATCATTCCGTTTGGCAGCTGTGGAATGATCTTTTTTGAGCTTTCGACAACAGACTCCCAGTTGACACTGTCTCCGCTTGGAATCTCTTTAAGGTCTTTAATGGCATCCCTCCTTAGAGTGTCTTTGTCAGTTACAATAACCCATCGTATCTTTATCGAATCTTTATTCTGAAAATTTTCTAAAAATTTTGTCATTACGGAAAACTTCGAGTTTCCTCCGCAGCTTACTATTGACACTCTATACACGAGATCTGGCGCTAGTTTTTTAAGGACTTCTTTTAGTACCAGCTCATCAGAAAATCCTTCAACAAATACAACTAATTCTGAAAAGAAAACATCTGAGTTTTCGAATGTCTTCTCAAGTTCGACACGATCAATTAATTCGGAGGCTTTTGTGAGGCCGGTAGAAACCTGCAATACAGTTGTGTTTCTTTCGTGATAGGGCACTTGCAATGGGGCTTTTCGAACTACCGCTATAGAGTCGATTTGAGTTGAGTCCAATATCGCAGAACTATGCGTAGTGAAAATCATTTGAGTTGCGGGCCTTTTTGATAATTTTGCGAGTTTTATGTAAATCTCTCTCTGCGCATTTGGGTGGAGAAAAGATTCCGGCTCCTCAAAAAGAAGAATGTTGCTCTTCGTATGGGATATGTAGCTCTTCTCAATCAAGCCAATTGTAACTGCTTGTTGAATTCCTGAGCCCAGTTCTGAAATATGAGTGATGTTGTTTGGGGTCTGTATGTGAGTCTCTTTGGCAATCATTTTGCTTAGGGCTTTATCTCTGCCGTCCTCACTTGAGGATTTAAGGAAGGTAAGGTTGAAGGACTCGCTACCAAAAATAGACGGTAAGTATTTTCCAGTTACTTCTCTTATCTCAGAAAAGGAGCTATTCAAAAGATCGTCTACTGAAAGTTTAATCTGACGGATCGCTCGATATTCTGTAGTAGTGCCTCCTTGGGATTTTTTTATTGCTTTATTTAAGTATTCAGAAAGCAGTGAGTAAAAAATTGATTGGTTGGAGTTTGCGTCCAAGTGACTAGCTAAATCTCTGAATGTTGGTATGTACCGCACGTTTAGATTTTGCTTAATATCCATAAATTTTTTGTAAGCTTTTTTATTGTGCCTGTTACTATGTCGCTTCAGTTTTAGATCTGAAAATGAAAGTTTAACTGTCGAGTTAGAATAGAATCGCATTGATATGGCTACCCATTTCAATTTCTGTTTTGTGTGTCGCAACCCAGGTGGCAGATCATCGAATATGAAGGTGCATCGAACTGCTGAAGCTCCTGACCCATATCGTTTATTGTCATTATAAAAATTCTTGTTGAGCAAAGCTCCGTTTTCATCAAAATCGAGATTGAGACAGCTCTCTATTATTTTTAGTATGTTAGTTTTTCCATGGTCATTTGCGCCTACAAATAACATATGAGGCTTGAGGTCTATTATTTCATCCTTAATAGACCTCAAGTTCTCTATTCGAAGTTTGCTTAAAAACATTTGTAAATTCTACAGTCGCGATATTGTTTAATCCACGCCAGCGGCAAGTTATCTTAATTATTGAGAAATGTTGCTCCATTGCCATTGTTTGATGCGATGACCTCGAAGTGAGTGCTGATTCGTGAACGTTTTTTGTTCTTAAATTCGAACAAAAAAGTGCTTTTTTCTTGAATAGTGCAGCGTGTCATACTATGAACGAGCAGCGTGCTTGAAACAGAAACCAAAACACAGTCGGTAATCGCCATAGAGGGCAAGGAAGGCAGGAAGCTGCCAATCCTTATAGTTGACGATGAATTCGATCAGAGAGCGCGCTTGAGACGTGTATGCACTAAATTGGTTGGTATTGATTCAAGCTACATTCAGGAAGCCTCGACAATTTCTGAAGCAGAGGCTTTATGTGAGGCCCACGACTTCCATGTGATCTTGTTGGATAAAATGGTTGGAAGTGAGAACGGCATTGCCGCAATTCCCGACCTGTTAAACATCAGACCAAATTCCAAAATTCTCGTAGTTACTGGCAGCGAAGAAATTGATGATGTAGTTCGCGCCATGAAGATGGGCGCCGAGGGATTCGTCGCCAAGCGACATCCGAGGGAATTCGTCTCGGAACAAATCGAAAAAGCTCTCAGCTCGGCTAGATACAAACGAAACGAAGAGCGCTTAAAAAGCGGTGAGGATGTCTTTCTAAATGAAAGCATTGAAACAAAATCGCCAGTAATGAAGCGAGTGCTTGAAGCAGCTCGCATGGTTGCTGAAAGCAACCGCCCATTACTACTTCTTGGTGAATCTGGAGTTGGTAAAACTACAATCGCAAGATTCGTGCATCGCTACAGATCCCAACTTCTGAAAAATACCATACGAGAATTTGTTGAAGTAAACCTTACTTCTTTCCCTTCGACCCTTATTGAGTCTGAATTATTTGGACATGAGAGGGGATCATTTACTGGTGCCCTAGATCAAAAGATCGGTCATTTAGAAAAAGCACATAATGGAACTTTATTCTTTGATGAGATTGGTGACATCTCTGGCGAGATTCAATCAAAAATTCTCAAAGTTGTGGAAGAAAAGAAATTCTACCGAGTGGGTGGTCGCAGAGAGATCCACTCCAACTTCAAGTTAATTTGCGCCACCAATCGCGACTTAGAGAAAATGGTCGAAGAGAAAAAGTTCCGAGACGACCTTTATTACAGAATTTCTGTGTTCCCACTTCACATACCAGCTCTACGAGAGCGAAGAGAGGATATTCCCGGTCTTCTTAAGAAAATACTTCCCTCTGTTTGTCGCGAAGAAAAGCGCTTCGTACAGTTTGAAGATTTACCCACAGACTTTGTTGATGCTCTGATAAATAACCCGCCTAAGCAAAATATTCGCGGTCTCGAAATTGCCCTTTCTCAATTACTTACACTTTCTAAACCTGATCGTTCAGGGCGCCTAATGCTTGATCGATGGACTTCAATAACGGAACTCCGAGCCATGCTCGGAGTTGGACGCGTAAAAGGCACGATCCCTGCAACAGCAATAACGCTAGATGAATTGATGAAGAGGCCATTTGCTCTCATTGATAATAATTTCCCCGGCTTAA
>CAYZFQ010000008.1:0-168986 GCA_964477895.1 uncultured Bacteriovoracaceae bacterium
TCGGGCCTAGCCCTTCAAATCCGTCACACTTAACCTCGCACAGTTAAAAACTAAGATTTCAGAAAGTGGATGAGGACGACGGGTCGCACGCCGAAGCATCTGCGTAGATGACGAGCCAAGTCTTCGCCCGCTTCAAGTAGTGCGGATGGATTGTCGTCATCAACATAGAGCTGAAAAAAGCCCTGGCGTTGCCAGCTCTGGAACTGAGAGCGCATCCATCGTTGTGCTTCACTTTTTATCGCTTCCTCAGTTTCTTCACCAGGGAGCATGCCCACTTGCTTTACCGTGCAATTTCCCATGGAATTGATGCTGGCACTGAGGAAACCTCCCGTAGCCCCACGTTTGCGGTATTTTAAAAAAACTTCTCGGGTGGACGCTAAAAAATTTCCGAAGCGTAAGATTCGCGGGGGCAACTCTAAGTTTTGACGACCTTCCAAGTTCCATCCCGATTTATCCAAGACAAAATTCAACTGCGTTCCGTTCTCCACCACATGCACATTTCTGGAGTCGAGTCCCCAACCCTCGCCACAGCGCTGAGCAATCTCCGCACACGCTCGCAGCTGACGCAGCTCTCCGTGCACCGGAACCACATGCCTGGGCTGTAAAATCTCCATCACTTCTTGAATTTCACCAGCCCGAGCATGTCCACTGGCATGAATCGGACCCGCAGCCTGAGCCTTTCCGTAGTCACCCCAGTAGACCTTGGCTCCTAAACGCATAAGACCGTTGATCAAACGAGACACGCCTTTTTCATTCCCGGGAATTGTTTTGCTGCTAAAGATGACGGCATCTCCTTGCTGCAAATGAAAGTGGGGATGCTGTTCCGCAGCGAGCTTATTCAAAACACTTCGACTTTCGCCCTGACTCCCGGAGCAAATAATGAGCTGGCGCCCGGGCGGCTGGGAAGAAATTTCTTGCATTTCTACAATCTTGACCCCACTAAAGTCAGGACACTTTTTAAATAAGTCCAACTCCGTCGCCAAACGAAACCCTGTCTGCAAACTTCTACCCGCCAAACAAACTTGGCGGCCACATTCCCGAGCGAGGTTTAAAATCGAGGCCATGCGGTAAATATTGGAAGAAAAAAGAGTCAGAAAAACCCTTCCCTCTTGGTCACAAAGGAGTTTCTTTAATCCCGGAAGAATGTCGAGTTCAGAGACAGAACGACCTGGCCGTTCCGAGTTGGTAGAATCAATAAAAAGAAAATCTGGATTCTCCGTTCCAAAGACTCGAAAGCTTCGAGCATCAATGACTCCGTCAGGAAAGTTTTGAGAATCGACTTTAAAATCCGCCGTATGAATGATGCGCAAGCTTTGGCCATCTTCCTGTTTCCAGGAAAAGGCCAGCGAACAGGTGTCCAAAGTGCTGTGCCGGTTTTCAATAAACTGGACCTGCACTTCCCCTAAAGTTAAAAATTCACCCATCTCAATGGGCCGGACCTTATTGGCAAAGGCACTCGCCCCTCGGAAGGGAATATCTTCTTTGATTTTCTCTTGAATAAGGGCTGCCGCGTAAGGAGGAGCCAAAACTTCTGGAGCCTCAATACCGAGCTCTCGGCATCGGGAAAAAATTGCGGCTACAGCCCCAATATGATCCTCGTGGGCATGGGTAATCAACCAATGACGCGGCTGGAACTTGGTAAGAACTTCATCAAAATTAGGGTAAAGAGCCTCAATGCCAAAGTCGTTGTCGTCTGCAAAAAGAATTCCGGCATCAACCGGAATGACCTGTTCCCCGAACTGAAAGAGCATGCAGTTCATGCCCACTTCACCCAGCCCACCTAAGGACCACCACCTAAAGGAAGTCATAATTAATCCCTACCTGAAACTCGATGGCTGATCGACTGGCATCCGAGAGCCAGAGCGGCGCGTTGGGGACACGCTGAACAAGAGATCTCCGTTCCCAATTGAACAATCCATAAAGCTCTACTCGATCTCGCCACGAGTAAGAAGGCTTGATTTTCAAATTGATTTCTCGCTCTCGGCGCTTAAATCCGGGTCCGCTATAGTGACTCAGATTCTGAGCGACAAATTGGTAAGCCATCGACCAACGTGGCCACTTCCAAAGCAATCCTCCCTGGGCTCCAGTCGCCTGAGCAACGGAGGACCACCGACTCTCCATTCCTCGGTAAAAGAGTTCTAAAGATGAGGTGAACTTCAATGGCGATCGAGTGATCGACTCCACGGCCCAGGCCGCTTGAGGCAAGGGACGACTGGAAAATAGAATAACGGCATAAGGCATGAGCCGCACAAAATCTTTTTTATCTCGACGCTCCTCTGCTCCCACGGCCGCATCGGCATAGGCCCCATTAAAACTTCGGCCCATCATGCGAAAGTTGGCACGCACGGATCGCCAGCTCGGCATCAAAGCCGCATCATCGGCGCTAAAATTTTTGTACTGACCTTCAAAATAGGCTTGCGTGCCATGCGTTTGAGCCACCAAAGTACGAACTGTCGCTGTTGCGATACCACCACTGTAAACCCGATCTTTGGAACTACGATTTTGGAACGCCACAAAAACTTCGGGTTCGATCCAGCGGGAGAGCCGCAGGCCCGCCTCTCCCGAAATATTTATTTCACTTTGCTTCTCGTCCTTTTTATCTTTGTAAAGTCCATTGAGTCGCTGAGCTTTAGCTACCAAAACTGTCTCAAAGGATGACGACGAATAAAGCCCTCTGCTTTCGTAATCTAAATTGAAAAGATGTTGTGTTTGCAGACGATAGTCGGCCTTCAGTTCGTGAGAATTTTTCCATCGCATTCCCTGCAGACCCCAAGAAGCGTCGACCTGATCGCCCACGAACTGAGTGGTAGGATCGGAGAGAGTCCCCCCGTAGGCTCCCACCTGGAAGCGGCGCTCCGGTACGAGTGTTCGGTACCAACGGTGAGGCACGGTCGGGCTATCACACAGAGAACGCAGGCGGGGTAGGCTGTTGGAAATCTCTGCCACCCGACGACCTTCATCAGCACAGCTGTCGAGCTGAGCATTTTCAACTAAACAATTCGTCTCATAAAAATGCACATGATCTTGAACGTCCCTTAGTAAGGGTTGAACCCAAAGTTCGGTGGCCGGACAGTCCTCCGCATAACTCTCCACCTGACTAAGAATCGTACGCCAAGCCTCATAGCGCTCCCATCTCACAGTCCGACTTAAGGGCCGAAGCTTCGCGACACTGGGGGGACCCTTTGCAGAAGCGCTCGGCCAGTCCCGCAGCAAATGCCGGTAAGGATCTGGAGTGCCCGACCCATTAGCATGAGCCCCTGCACTCAGTACGACCCAAAAAACAAAAATGCCTTTTCTGCTCACCGCGCCTCAAGTTCGTTGAATGAGGCTTGAGTTTCGGGATCCTTTTGCAGCCCTAGTTTCTTCTGCCACACACGCGCCTCTTTGACATGATTCCGATAGGCAGAACTGCGCGAGTCCCATTCCCTTAAAAACCCTAGGGTTGCTAGATACTTCTTAAAACTGTTAAGCCTCGTCACTTCCGAAAGAAGTTTGTCTCCTAAAAGTCGCAATTGTAAATCGGCGGCTTGGCCGAGGGCGCGGACCTTAAACTCCGGAAGCCTCGCTTTCTGGAACAGCGACTCCCAAATATTCAGCGCTTCCTGGGGGTAGCGAAGTTGCTGCAATATTTCTGCGTAACTTTCTAACAACATGTTGCCGTAATCGGTGCCGTCATTTTCATTTAGCGCTTCGACGTGATAATTCGCTGCCCACTCAAGAAGATCGCGACTTTGCTTGTGTTCGGCCTCTCGGCGAGTAGCGATGGCCAACCCCGCCAAGGCCCGCATTCGTTCAAAGCGAGAAATCTCCACATCGGCCCCCTTCAACACACCTTGAAAGAGACTTCGGCTCAGAGCAAATTCTCCAGCGGAAAGCTCCATCTCGGCGACTTCTAGAAGTTCCGCCGCACTCAGAGCTTCACGTTTCTCCAGCCGAATCAATTGTATGCGGGAGAGAGCATCTGCCGCCAATCGCATTTGCTCTGCCTTCTGAAAATAGTCATGGAGTGCTTTGAGAAGAGCTATACGTGAATCACTTTTTGCCTCCAAGACACTTCGACTATAGATAGCCTGGGCCAGTCGAGGACTAGGGCCCCATTCTTTTACAAGAGTGGAGATGCAGTGCTCATCGAATTCCTGCAGCCCGCCGCCTAGAAAATCTGAACTTAAAAAAATCTGCTGCCGAGCTTTCATCAGCATGTCTATTTTTTCAACCCCGTTTTGCTTCTGCGCCAATTCCCAAAAATCCAGTCCCGAAAAATAGCTTTTGCCCCCACTCTCACCTAAGAAGTAGCGCCACGTGGAAGCTTGAGGTCCCGCCAAGAGCGGAGCTCGAAGGGGACTAGATTTTAAAAAACTACGAACTTGTCCTTTTAATTGTATCCAAGCCAAAGGCTTTAAAAAGGATCTTAAGATTTGTGAATCCAACCAGGCCTGCAATCCTTCATCTACCAAAGTGGGGTCGGGGATAGCGCCCAGTTCACCTAAACTATAGGGGTAGCGACTGAGCCCGAGTCTCAGCGCCCATTCGATTTTTAAGGAAGGACTGAGCGCTTTGTAGTCTTTAAAATCTGGGCTTCGAGGTTGGAGAGCAATCTCTTTTTGACGGTCCCGTACGATTTTTTCTTCCAGACGATAATCAGCAAGCAAATCCTGAAAACGAGAATAGATAGAGTGCGGGGGAGCAGCCACGACGGGTGCTAAAGCCCAAAAAGACCGATAAGCTAAATTTTTCACCGCCCACCTCGCGCCAGCAGATCTTGCTCAACCAAATCCAGATGAGCGGCAAAAATAGTGTCGGAGTCTAGTCGATCATGCCAAAATGTTCGGGCTTCATTCAGCACCCGCGAGGCCTGATCGTGATTTTTTTGGTCGGCTAAAAGTAAAGCACGCAACAATAAAATCCTAAACTCATCGGGAGCGCTCAGCGAAATATTAGCCGCACGCACCGAACGCAAATAAGCTTCAGCGGCCACACGATCACCGCGCTCAATAAGTTGCTTGGCCGCATCGACCCAGCCCCAACAAGACCGACCCAAGCCCAGCAAAAAGAAAACACCTAAAAAACCAAGCTTCTTCATTCTCAAATGCCGATCTCTACAGCTTCAAAGTTTAAAACCGGATCAAAAAAGCCCCTACTTTTGAGTTGTAAATCGATATCGTATTCTTTTTTGTCCACGCCAATCAGCAGAGGCACAAAGGCCGAACCCGTTAAAAAAATTTCCCCCAGATGAAAGGGACGGAGCTTACGTTCAAATAGAGCTTCAACCTCTAAGTCTAGGTGCCGTTGCCCTAGATTAGCCAAGCCCACAGCGAAACTATGCCAGTAGAGGTCTTGGTCGATGACAGGCAACGTCAACCAGCGAGACTGGTCCACGCGAAATCTGAGTTGCTCAACTTTTAGCGATGAGGAGTTTTTTTCAATCCGAAAATGCAAAAGCGCCGCACGCTGGGGAGCATTTCCCGCACTGAGTTCAAAGGTGCCAAAGGGAATTTCTTTCTCAACCAAGTCTTTTTTGTAGCGCTGGAGTTGCACCCGTTCCCGCAGCACGGCTTCCTTAATTGAAAATTCCTCAGGATAGCTCTGCTCTGTTTCCAGAGCCCACCCCGACTTAGTGACCAAGATCAGTGCGCCAAATAGCCAGCCAAAGCGTTTCCAATCCACAACTAATCCTCGAGGCGACTTTCTTCGGCCTGTGGCAGGAGCTGAGGTTTCTCGGCCAAAGGAGTTTTACGGTTGTAATCGGCTAAGGCCTGGCCGAAGTAATTTTGCCAGGGACGCAGATTACCTGGGTTCTTGCTTTTATCATTCATGAGTACGGCAAAACCCAGAAGTTCTCCGCCCCGACTTTGCACAATTCCCACCAGTGAAGACACGCCATCAATGCTCCCCGTTTTGGCCCGCAAACGGCCAAAGGCAGAGGTCCCCTTGAGCCTTCGCTTCAGTGTTCCGTCTCGACCCGCAATGGGGAGCGAAGACAAAAGTTCCGGAAGCACGTCGAAGTCGAGATAGGCTGCATTGATGAGCTGAATAAACTGATTGGCCGAAGTGCGATTATCCCGGGTTAGTCCTGAACCCGATACAATTTTAAACCCGGCGGTATTTACACCAAGCTTTGTCGCTTCTTCACGAATGACTTCCAAGCCGCCTTCCGTGGTGCCCGGTACACCTTTAATCTCACGCCCCAAAGTTTTCACGAGGGTTTCCGCAATAAAATTATTGGAAAATTTATTCATTAAAATAACGATGTCTCGGAGAGGCAAGCTCTCCAACTCCGCCATTCTTCGCGCGGAGCTCGGGGTTTTTTCGTGCTTGATATCTTTCCCTCGAACAGTGATACCCCGGTTTTGGAGCATCCACTTCAACGCCGACCCTGCGTAAACGCCGGGCTGAGTAATACTAAAGTACGTTTTTTGCTCTAGCAGCCCCAAGGGAATCCCGCCCTTCACCATGACATTGTCCCTGTCTTTGCCTTTCTCTCGGCTGGCCACCAAAGAGTAGCTGGACGTTTTTGAGGTAGTTTGGGCTTGGTTTTTAATTTCTATATACCCCGTGTCCGGCTCCACAAAAACCCGCGCTCGCTGTCCCGCGGCTTCAGCCGGACGGAAATAAAGTGTGGTGGTGTTGTAATTAAAGCTGAGGCCGCCTACGGGAGCATTGTAGGGTCGATCTGAATTCGTAACTATTCGGTTCGGGTCGATACTCACCTGATCAAAGGTCCAGTCATCCACGAAGATGTTTCCGGTGATCTGCTTGATTTCGGAACGCGCCACTTCATCAGCCAACAAGTGGAGTCGTTCGGTAACAAGGGAAGGATCCCCGCCCCCCTTTAAGTAAAGATCTCCCTTGAGAACTCCGCCACTCAGTGTGCCCGTAGCATAGACCCCAGTTTTATAGGTAAAATCCGCCCCCAGTTTTTTTAGTGCCACCAAACCTGTGAGCAACTTGATGGCAGATGCTGGCGAAAGACTTTTATCGGCATTCAAGCGGTATAAGCTCTCTTGGCGACTGAGGGAAAAAACTTCCACGCCCAAATGAGTAGAGTCGAGCTGTTCATCTTTAAAAATAAAATTGAGTCGCTTGGTCAGGGCCTCTTGATAGATGTCGGCTTTAGACCCAAAACTACAGAAGTGAGAAGCCAGGACACAGCCCAAAATAATGGAAGAACGTTTTGGCATGGCCTCATTAAATCATATTTTTTTCTGATGATCCCCATGCTGGGGTGCGTCCAAAAGGAAAAGATTCCATCGGACACTCTGATCATCGGGATCGAGAGCGAAATCAAAGATCTCAACCCTATCACAGCCCTCGATGCCAACACCTGGCACGTCATCGAAGTTTTTTCGCAGTCTCTGATTCGAATCAACCGCGAATTAAGCATCGAGACCGACCTGGCTCTGGACTACAAAATTGAAGGGGGAAAGGTTTTCCGCTTTAAACTTCCCTCTGCCGCAACCTTTCATAACGGGCACAAAGTGAGCTGCGAAGATGTGCTTTCCTCCTTTAAACAAGCGGCGGGCCCCACTTCGCGTTCCATGACCGCCTTTCGAGAACTGGATTCTTTACAATGTGAGTCCCCTCGGGAATTCGTCTTGCGACTTAAAAGACCCGACCCTTCCTTTGCCTTTGCCGTCATTTCAACCATCCGTATTTTGCCCCGTGATTTAGTTTTTGAGAAAACTTTTTCCGATCACCCCGTGGCTTCTGGCCCCTACCGATTCGTACGCCGCCGGGGCCGAGACCTTATTTTTGAACGCTTTGAGAACTACCAAAGTTTTGAATTAGAAAAGCCTCGTTCACTTAGCCACTTCAAGCATTTAGTAGTTCGCAGCGTTCAAGACTCCACCACTCGTTATCTTTCTCTCGTGGGCGGGGATCTGGACGTGCTTATCAACTCCCTCAGTCCCCGCAAAATCCACGAGGCTGCCAAAAACAGTCATCTTCAGATTTTTCGCAGTCCCGGCACCACTCACCAGTACATTGGATTTAATCTGCGTAACCCCAAATTTAAAAACCCTAAACTTCGCCGCGCATTGGCTTTGGCCATTCCGCGAGAAGAAATTATTCGCTACAAACTCTATGGCTTCGCCACTGTCGCCGCGGGTCTTTTTTCGCCTCAGCTTCCCTTTGGTCACCCGGGCCTTCCACCCCTGCCCTACGATTTTGAAGAGGCGAAACGCCTCTTCAAAGAAAGCCAAGTCAAAGATTTCAATATTGAAATCAAGTGCTCCACCGATCGGGACATCACTTCCATTCTTTTGGTGGTCAAAGAGGCTTGGGAACGCTTGGGTCTCAAGGTGACGTTGCGACCCTATGAATTTGCCACTTTTTTTTCACAAGTTCTTAAAGGTGACTTTGAAGTTTTTAGCCTACGTCATACCGGCGTTGTGGATCCTGACCTGATGAACAAAATCTATCACTCAAAAGAGGTTCCCCCGGGGCGCAATCGCGTTTATTATAGTCATCCGGGAGTGGATCGGGCATTAGATCTGGCTAAGAACGAAATGAATTTTTATAATCGTCGCAAACTTTACCACGAAGTCCAAGAGCAGATTTATGAGGATCTCCCGTACATACCCCTCTGGTTTAATAATAACGTGGCGGTCGCGCAAAAGTCTCTTAAGAATTTTGTGATGTATCCCACGGGAGTTTGGCGTGCGGCGCTAGAAGCCCACAAGGACTCCGAATGAAAGGCACCCACGACCCCTTCCCAGTGCTGCTGGTCGACGACGAAGAAGAGATTCTCAATGCCGTCGGGCGAGATCTGCGAAGACATGCTTCGGTGGAAAAATGCACCCACCCCCTGGAAGCCCTTCAGAGAATGCGAAGTGAGTCCTATGCCGTCGTGATTTCAGATCTGCGCATGCCGGAAATGAATGGGCTCGACTTTTTAAGTGAATGTGCCAAAATTAATCCACAAACTCAGCGCATTTTGCTCACCGCCTACGCTGATTTGGCCGACCTTTCTGAGTCCATCAACCGAGCTAAGTTGAATTTTTTACTGACTAAGCCGTGGGAGGCCGCCGACCTACAGTCTGCCGTGACGATGGCACTCCGAAATTTCGAAACTTTGCAGGAAAATGCCGAGCTCCGCAGACTTGCCTTAAACGATGCACTCACATCGGTTGCGAATCATCGCTACTTTTGGGAGCGCTTGGAGTCCGAGCATTCACGCGCTCATCGTTACGGGCGTCCGCTGACGCTCATTATGGCCGACATTGATGATTTTAAGAAATACAATGACGAAGAAGGGCACCAACGCGGGGACGAAGTTTTACGCCAAGTGGCCCAGTGCCTAGATAAGCACAAACGCAATATGGACACTGTCGCACGCTATGGAGGTGAGGAATTTGCTATTATTCTTCCTGAAGCTACTCGGCCCCAAGGTATTGAAATTGCGGCCCGTCACCTCAAACGATGCCTTGAGCAAACGGGGATCAGCCTTTCGTTGGGCGTGGCCTCCTTTCCAGACGATGCCAAAAGCAGCACGGAACTGGTGCAGTTGGCGGATTTTGCCATGCTAAAGGCTAAGAAAAATGGGAAGTGCCAAGTGCTTTCAGCGCTGGACTTAAAAAGCAAATGAAAGCCCAACACACTTTACTCAATCCCTATTCCTCTCTACCCGCGAGCGGAAGCCTTAGCGTGAGTGCCCTCGATCCACCAGTCCAACAACATTTAAAATCCCTGCGTATCCAAAGTGGTGAAGAAATATCATTTATGGACGGCCGCGGTCTTTTTATACAGTGCCGCTGCGAAGAAACTCGCCCCCTAGTTTTTAGCATTCTTTCCCACACTCATAGTCCCCGACCCCATCCTGAAATTGAACTCTGCGTGGCGGCACCTCGAGGAGAATTGCTATGGGAAACCTTGAGTGGGGCCACTGAACTCGGGGTTAATTCCATTCGTTTGTTAAAAAGCGATCACAGCCAAATTCCCAAAGGCTGGGACTTACCCTTGGCGCGCATGCAAAAAGTCAGCGACGCCGCCGCCAGCCAGTGCCGACAGTCCTGGCGGGTGGACTTTTCTAAAGACTGGAGCGATTTAGAAGAAGCGCTGGGTTCGGACCCCCAATCTTTTAAAGTTTTTGCCGACGAAAAACTTTCCGAGAAGCGAATTTATGGATTTGCCCCGGGTGCAAAAATTCCACCTGCTTTTTCAAAAATCCAACTTTTTGTGGGTCCCGAAGGGGGCTGGTCTGAGTCCGAACGAAAATCCCTTCAAAATGCGGCCCTTGGGATGGGCTTGGGACCCTTGATTCTGCGTGTTCCCACCGCCTCTGTTGCGGCTCTCTATTTTTTGCGCAGCACTCTTTAACCTGCTAAATCCAAGCCGCAATGAACGGTGCCATCACTTGGAAAGAAGCCCAAAGCAAAGCCCTCGCCTGCCAAAAAGCGGGAGGGATCGTGGTCACCACCAACGGAAGTTTTGACATTTTGCACCAAGGCCATGTGTCTTATTTAAGTGCGGCTCGCGGCATGGGCGACCTGCTCTTGGTAGGCTTAAATTCCGATGCGTCGGTAAAGAGATACAAGGGTGAGAGTCGACCCCTCAACGGCCAAGAGGCCAGAGCTTACGTGCTTTCAGCACTGAAGTGCGTCGATGGAGTTTGCATTTTTGAAGACGACACTCCCGTCGAATGGCTGGAAATGATTCGTCCACAGATTCACGTTAAGGGCGGCGACTGGGACGTGGAAAAAATTCCCGAAGCCAAAGTCGTAGCGACATGGGGCGGCAAAGTGCATGCGATTCCCTTTGTAGATGGCTTTTCGACCAGCTCCATTATTCGATCCGCTCAAGGAAAAAAGTAAAGAAAGGTTTGGCATGTCGCAACTTATTTTAATTCGCCACGGACAGTCTGTTTATAATTTGGAAAATCGTTTTACAGGCTGGTTGGATGTGGCGCTCACTCCTGCAGGAGAAAAAGAAGCCCACAAAGCGGGGCAGATTTTGCGCGAAAAACATTACAAGCCCGACATATGTTTCACATCAACCTTGCAGCGGGCACAGCGGACCCTTGAACTGGTGCTGGGCGAAATCGGCCATACCAAAGTTGACGTGATAAAAAATGAGGCCCTTAATGAGCGGCACTACGGAGACCTCCAAGGAAAGAACAAAGCAGAAACCGCCGCAGAATTTGGCGAAGAGCAAGTGCACATTTGGCGCCGAAGCTTTGATGTTCCGCCTCCTAACGGTGAGTCTCTTAAAGACACCGCGGCCCGCACCCTCCCCTACTTCAACGAAAAAATTGTGAGCGAAGTAAAAAAAGGCAAAAATGTCTTGGTCGTAGCTCACGGCAATAGCCTGCGCTCCATCGTGATGGAACTCGAAAAAATGACCCCGGCCGAAATCCTAAAAACCGAAATCGGCACCGGCGTCGCCTGGACCTACCAATTCACCAAAGACACCGGCTTCAGCCGAGTATAGGCGTCAGAGAACTTTTTCCACTCGTCACCCACCCTATCGCGGGCACCACTTACCGAAATCACTAGCCTCCGCACCTCTGAACGGCAGCCTGAATCCGCACCGTCAAAATTTTTACAGCGATGTCATTTACATCGGCAAAATATTGGAGTAGAAAGTTCTTATGAAGTTCGCAGCTCGTTCTGCTCAAATACCTCTCCCCGGATTTGATTGGAAAAAGTCGCAGGCTTTTGGAGGTGCGGGGAAAGCTAAAGGCAATCCCCGCACCGCTCGTCCTGTGGCCGTGAAGCGGCCCATGCATTTAGTGATGAAGTCGGCGTGGATAAAGCCCGCCACCTCCAACGCTGGAGGTGTCACGAGTCTTATCTTAATAGCGGGTCAGATTGAGAAGATCGCTCGAGATGTGGGCAATAAAACCTTAGTTCAGCTGAGAGATATCGCCGTGGCCCACGATCATGTCCACCTTGTGATTCAGCCGAAGTCAATTTACGCCTATCGTAGATTTATCCGCGCTCTTAGCGGAATTCTCGCCCGCACTATTCTAAACGCGCAAAAGGGTCGAGCTTGGAGAAAAGCTTCTTCGCTTAAACATTTTTGGCAGGCTCGACCTTTTACTCGCATTGTGGAATGGGGGAAGGACTACGTCGGCATTAAAAATTACTTAATAAAAAATCGTTTGGATCTACTGGGAATGGACCGGCTCAGTGCGCACGAGATGCTGCAAAAAATTGCGCGGCTGCTAAAGACGCAAACCTTGGTGCCTTTGGGTTTTGCCTAGGGTTTATTCCCTAAAACCGATTAGCAATCAGCAAAGATCCCGAGAACTTCGTCCCAATTAAATCCAATTGAAAAGCAAACTTGCTCGAGCCTGCCTCGATATTTCCACCTACAAAAAGATGCGCGGCAGGGATCGTATAAGGTCCGTCGTCAACGTTTGAGGCCTCGCGAGAATTGCGAGTCGTGGTATTCCCCACCAAAGCGCCTATGCCGACGTAAGGTTGCCAAGCCTCCAAATCGCGCGTGGCTTGCACACCCAACTGAGTGATGTGGGTGCGTAAATCCTGGAAGGCATTGGTGTAGGTGTAACCTAAAATTGCCGAAAGGCGAGCGCGATGATCGTCGTCATCTAAAAATGTATATTGAATCGCCCCACCCAACGCAGTGATGCCATCAAAAAAATCTCCGGGCGAATAAGAAGCCGAAACCTGAAAATCCTGGGGCAAATCCCAAGCCGCCCAAAAGCGGGGCACGGGAATCACTCGCGGAATAACAGCCTTGGCATTGCCTTGGTCTAAAAGCTTTCTGCGATAGATAAAGGTGGATTCCAAGCCCAGATCCAACCCCAAATTCTCATTGGGTACTGCGGGGGCCGTATAAGCCCGATGATAAGACGAAAGCCCCAAGATCCTCCCCGCACTTTTGATCTCCTTGGCACTCAAGCCGCCGGAAATCTCCGTTGCCCCAATACTCATCCCCTGAAGGAGCGCCAGATTCGCCAAAACCCTGACACCGTGTCTACGTGCTAAACTTAAAAGCATGGGGAAAAGCTTAGCATCCTCCGCCCCGATCGTTAAATCCTTCGCAAATTATCTTCAGCTCCAACGCCGCAAGAGCCTTCGCACCGTAGAACGCTACTCAGAAATCTTAAACGCTTTCTTTGCTTTCTTGGGCGAGCCTAAGGCCCCCACCCAAGCCATCCAAGAAGACTCCCTTCGGGCCTATTGTCGCTCCCTGAAAAAACTTTCTCCCGCCACTCAGGCTCAGGCGGTGAGTGCGCTCAAAACCTTTTTGCGATGGGCAGAGAACGAAAAGCTGGTGCCAGCCCACCTGGATCGCTTCCTTGTGCGACCTAAGGTTCCCAAAAAAGTCATTCGGATTGTGGAGGAAGAAGACCTAAGCCTTTTAGTAAAAACTCTTGAGACTCGCCCCAAGCCCGAAAAACTCCTTTTTGAGCTTCTCTACGGTTCAGGCTTGCGGATTTCAGAGGCCGCCCAAATCCAATTCAAGGATTACTCCGCCCGCCAAGGCCTACTTTGTGTCCATGGCAAAGGCAAAAAGGAACGCAGCGTTCCACTAACCCACCGAGCCTGCGAGCTGCTCCAGGAAAACGACATCCTCGACAATTGGCCTCGCAAAGCAAAAGCGCTGCGAGCTTGGGTGAAAATCTGGCAAAAACTTTGCCCCCTGGAGGGAGAGTCCCTACACCCCCACAAACTTCGCCACTCCATTGCGAGCCATCTCCTGCGCCGAGGCGCCAAACTCCCTCACATCCAGAAACTTTTGGGTCATGAGCGCCTCGGCACGACCGAGCGCTACACTCACCTAAATACCGAGGATCTCGTCAAAGCCTACGACAAAGCCTTCCCCAAACTCAAAAAAGACTGAAAAGCGGGATTTTTGGGCCCCTCTGCACGTTGAGAAAATCCCAAAATTCGATAAACATGGGGCTATGGGTAATCTTATTATTTCGCTTTTGGTGGTGCTCCTGATTTTAGGAGGCCCCCTCACCCTATACGCCCTTATTAAAGTCTTAAACGCAGCCTGGGGTGCACCCAAAGTGCGAATGGTTAAAACCGAAGTCACGGAGGAGGGACGAAATCTTCTGGGCCTTCTCATCACTTGGGATGAAGAACTTGAGGCCCAAATTTCTCGAATCAAATGTGACTTTTATGAACTTGTGCGCGGAGGTCGAAGCACCTCATTTTCTTTTACCTTTGAAGATCGCTCCGCGAAGAAACGCAGCTTCTTAATACCAATGAAACTCCGGGAAGAAGATTACCTTAAGATTTCCGACAACGGTTTGGCCAATTCAGCCAAAGCGGTGCTGCGCTCTTTCTTGCAAATTGAAATTGAGAATCCCCAAGGTGAAACCATTCGCATTAAAGTGCCTAAGAGAAAAATCCGCGAGGCCTTGGCTCTGGCCCCCGTCCAGGTGAGCAAAGACATTGAAGTCCTCGCACCTACTCCAGTTGATAATTGGTCGGTTCTTTCCCGTGTCTTCCCTTGGCGCGTGGTGGAAGCCGTGGCTGCCGATGGTCATGGAGAAAAGAAAAAGGCCGCACCCGCTGCAAGTGGCGTGAAAAAGATTGTGGACTTTATCGTTTCTAAAGTTTGGATCGAGCCAGGCTGTATCGTATGCGACGCCTGTGAAAACGAGGCTCCCTTGGTGTTCCAGGTCTTGGCTGACACCTGCATCGTACGCGAAAACGCCCCCCTTGATGACGCCGCCTCCATCGCCGCAGCAGCTGAGGGCTGCCCGGTAGATGTGATCAAATACAATAAGTCTCCCAAGCCGGCCTAAGGCCCGAGCTCTTTTGTTTGACTCGTAGCGCCATCTGTTTAACTTTCGACCGGTGCGATTTTTAATTCTCTTTTTTTGCTGTTTCACCTGCGTACCCGCATGGGCTTCCCACACAGCCCCCGCATCGGCAAAGCGAATTGATTTTTGCGCGGTCAGCCTGGATCCGGTACGGGACTGGCACCAACCGGCGCTGCGCTTTCCCTACCTAAGCACGACTCCAAAGAAGTTTATTTACGCCCTCAATTTTATTGCAGAAGCCTTGGCCAATGGGGCCACTCAAGAAAATGCAGCTGCACTTTGGCGAGAATTTAGTCGGCTGATCATGCAAAAAGATAGAACCTTTGCGCAGACCGAGCGCCGCAGCGAAATTGAAAATGCCATTCTCTTTTGGGGCGATCAAAGATTTATCGCCATCACTTCTGGCCCCTTACCCAAATTATATTTTGGTGACCGAAGGATTTTGCTTTGGACTCGAAACATTAGCCCTCGAGAAGACTGGCGTGAAGGGAATGAAAGATTTTTCGAGTGGACCGGGCGCAATGCTACGCGAGATTTGGATTAGCATTCACCAGCCCCAAAAAAAACACCCTACTTCGCCAAACGCGGATCCAAATACTTCTTCTCCAAATACTTCAACAAGGGCTGCGTCGAAAGCTCCCGTCCCGTGACTCGCTTCACCAATTCATCGGGATAATATCTGCGCCCATGCTGGTGGATATTTACTCGCAGCCATTCATTTAAACTTTTGTAATTTCCCTTACTCACTTCGGCCTCATAAAATGTAGGGTGCTCTTTTAAGAAAGTCTCAAAAAATTGTGCGGAGTACATATTGCCCAGGGTATATCCCTGAAAATAACCCCCAATAAACCCGATGTACCAATGCATGTCTTGCATGCAGCCCTCGGAGTCGCTGGCGGGGCGCGTGCCTAAATATTTTTCGTATTTATCTCCCCAAGCTTTGGGAAGGTCGGCCACTTCCAACGCGCCTTCGAGCATCTCGCACTCTAGCTCAAAGCGCACCAGCACATGCAAATTGTAAGTGACTTCATCTGACTCCGTACGAATAAGAGAAGGCCGAACCTGATTGATAGCCTGATAAAAATGTTCCAGGGGAAAGTCCGCCAATTGTTCGGGAAATAATTTCTGAAAAGCCGGATAAGACCTCTGCCAAAATGCATAACTTCGTCCGACCATATTTTCCCAGAGTCGGGATTGGCTTTCGTGCATCCCCACTGAAGTCCCATCGGACAGAGGCGTGTCGTTAAATTGCGGGTCAAAACCCATTTCATAAAGGGCGTGTCCGGTTTCGTGAATACACCCAAACAAACACTGCTGAATATCATCTTCAAAAACCCGGGTAGTGATGCGCACATCGCCGGCATGAAAGCGAGTCATAAAGGGATGAGGCGACTCATCCAAGCGCCCCAATTGAAAATTGTAGCCCAGCTCTTGTATCACTTGCCTTGAAAATTTAAGTTGCTGAGCTTTAGGATAAAGACCCCGCGGGAAGGCTCGCTTCACGTTGGTCGCGGCTATTTTTTTGAGTAAGACCGTCAAATCCTGGCCCAACTTTTCCAACATGGGCCGTAGGCTTGCGACCCGCATCCCAGGCTCTGCCATGTCGAGAAGGGGGTCGGCGGGGTGATCTTGGTATCCGTAGAACTCGGCCATCTGCCGGCTCATCACTAAAGTCTTCTCTAAGGCTGGTCGCACCCGAGTAAAGTCGTTCTCCGCCTTAGCTTTGGTCCAGAGATTGTAGGTGTAACTTTGGTGTTCAGATAATTCCCCCACAAAAGCCTTAGGTAGTTTCACCGCTAAAAAAATGTCGCGGCGAAGGGCTTCCAGCATCCGCGCTTCCACAGATTCGCGCCCCAGAGACTCAGCCCAGGGGCTGAGCTCATCTACAAGTTTCTGTAAGTCGGGGCTGCAAAGTTTTTCGTGCCGGGCCTTTTCTGTATAAGCCATTTCTTGGCCACGAAAGGCCGCGCCGGCGGGGGGCATGCCGGTGGCTTGGTCCCACTGCAAAAGAGAATTGAGTGAGCGTAAAACAGAGAGCTCATGAAGTTTAGATTTTAGTTCGGTAAATTTTTCAAGCACGAAGCCAAATCTATCACAAAAAAATTAATCCACCTCTAGGGCGAAGCCCACGGAAGCTTGGACGCGGTAGCGCATATGGTCGTCTTTGTTGCCAATCACATCATCTTTTTTCTGATAGCTACGGCGGGGAACGATATCCACACCTAAGTCTGCCACGATCCCAAAACCACGGCCGGTGTCCCATACATAGCGAGTGAAGGGATGGGCTACGATGTCCATAAAGGAGCGCTTGCCTCCATCCACTGTCGCATTGCCATCGGCATAAGATCCGTTATCTACACCGGTGGAACTCAGAATCCCGGCCCCCATACCTAAACTTATACCGGTAGCAGAATCTTCCTCACTAAATTTCCAATGCTTATAGAATTTTAAAATCGCCCCTAAGTCGGTGTAGTGATTTCCACTGGCGAAGCGCAGGTCCATGGCTACCCACCGAGGCAAGCGAGCAAACTCAATTTTACCCCCACCCCGAGTGCCCTTTTCAATCGAAGAGAGAGACTGAATGACATTTCCAGAAAGGGCCACGTAAGAGTTCATCTCATCGGCGCGCCCTGCCGCACTCAAAAAGAAAATGCCGAGTAGGCTCCCTCTTAAGAGGACCCCTCGGCTTAAAAAAGAACTCTGCTTCGCCATTATTTCAGAAAAATTCCATGCCATCCCCTATAGGATAGCATGACGAATATTCAAAAAAAGTGCAGCTTAGCGAATAAAGAGCATCTCGCGGTACTTGGGCAAGGGCCACAATTCATCCGGCACCACGGCTTCGAGTCGATCACAGTGCTTACGCAATTCTTGCATAGCCACCGTCACCTTTTCTCCAAAGACTTCGGCCACTTTAAAGGGGTCTCCCGCCCCGTTCGCCGTCTCAACAGCTTGTTCCAGCTTATCGATACCCGCAAAGGTCATGTCCACCGTGTTGCTCAAATCGCGTAAAAACTCACGCTGACTCTTAACTGAGGAGGAATCAATTCCCGCCTGGCCCAGAGCCGAAATCGTCGTGGCCAAATCAGTTTCATATTTTTGTGCAGCTGGAAGTACGTACTGGCGAGCGAGTGTCTTCATGGCATGGGCTTCGATGTCCAAATATTTGGCGTACTGCTCCACCTTGATGTGAATAAAGGCCTCGAGTTCGGCATGGGAGTAAACCCCACTCTCAATTAAGAACTTATGATTCTCTGGTTTTGCGAAAGCCTTAAAGGCTTCGGGAGTTTTGAGAAGTTCCGACAACCCACGCTTTTGAGCTTCTTTACGCCACTCTTCCGAGTAACCATTGCCCTCAAAACGAATGGCTCGGCTTTCCAAAATAAACTCTTTGGCCACTTCTAAAACCGCGGAATCCGTTGAAACGGCACCGGCCTTTTTGGCTTTGAGACGCTTAGTGAATTCTTTGAAACTTTCCGCAACCGCAGCGTTAAGAATGGAGACCGGAAAGGAAATCTGCTGACTCGAACCCACCGCTCGAAATTCAAACTTATTTCCCGTAAAGGCGAAGGGCGAAGTGCGGTTACGATCCGTATTATCTTTAGGGAGGGAAGGCAGGCGATTGAGTTTAAAATCAATCATGGTCTTTTCAGCTGACGCCTTTGAAAGATCTCCACCCTTTTCCAGAGTTTCCAAAATTTCCGAAAGTGTGGAGCCTAAAAAAGCAGAGATAATTGCGGGAGGGGCCTCATTCGCACCTAAACGATGGTCATTTCCATGAGTGGCAATGGTGGCCCGAAGGGCTATCTGGTTATTGAAGACCGCATGCAGAGTACAAGACAACACGGCCAAGAAGCGCACGTTCGCGTGGGGAGTTTTGCCAGGTTCTAGCAAGTTGTCACCGCTATCGGTGGCCAAGGCCCAGTTGTTGTGTTTCCCTGAACCATTGATTCCGGCAAAGGGCTTTTCGTGGAGCAAACAAATAAAGCCATGGTCGGCCGCCACACGTTTTAAAACTTCCATGGTGAGCATGTTGTGATCGGAAGCCAAGTTAGCATCTTCAAAGATAGGTGCGGTCTCAAACTGAGACGGCGCCACTTCATTGTGACGAGTTTTTACGGGCACACCTAACTTATAAAGTTCAGCCTCAGCATGAGCCATGTAGGCTTGGACACGAGGAGGGATGGAACCAAAGTAGTGGTCTTCCATTTGCTGCCCCTTAGGCATGTCGGCACCAATGAGCGTTCGGCCTGTGAGAAGCAAGTCGGGTCGAAGATTTACAAAATTGGTGTCGATCAAAAAGTACTCTTGCTCACAACCAATCGTGGCGCCCACGTGCTTCACCTGGGTGTCGCCCATTTCTGCCAACATTTCGACCGCGGCATCACTCATGCCTTCAATGGAGCGGAGCAAGGAGGTTTTGGTGTCGAGCGAGTGACCTGTGTAACTCACAAAAACGCTAGGGATACAAAGAATTTTTGCCCCCGCATGTTCCACGATAAATAAAGGAGAAGAGGGATCCCAAGCCGTGTAACCACGCGCCTCAAAAGTGCTGCGCATTCCACCCGAGGGGAAGCTCGAAGCGTCGGGCTCGGATTGGGTGAGCTGGCCACCCGAGAACTTTTCAATCACACCGCCTTCGCCGTCGTAACTTAAAAAGGAGTCATGCTTTTCTGCAGTCAAACCTGTGAGAGGTTGGAACCAGTGAGTAAAGTGCGTCACCCCACTTTGGAGGGCCCAACTTTTTGCGGCTTCGGCCACAGTGGTGGCTAGTTTTGTATCGAGTTTTTCTTTACCCGCATAAACTTTTTTAAATGCTTCAAAGGCATCCCGCGGAAGACGGGCTTGTATTTCTTTCAAACTGAAAGTGGAAGAACCGTAAATTTCCGAGATTTTTTTATTCTGCGGATTCGGGTTCTTGGGGGTAAATGTTTTTTCAGTAATTCTTCCTAGGGCTTGCAATCGAATGGGATGCATTTTGCTGAGATCTCCGTATGGGGTGGGAGCAAGCACGGAGGGGTTTGTCTTCCGTGGTGAGCCCCACGGAAAATCAGGGTAGGGAAATTAATTTTAGACGGCAAGAGAAAACGTAATTTTTTAAAAAATACTTTTTGCGCTTGGAGCCACCGCTCAGCACAAAATATTTTTAGCCCGACTACTTATGCAAGAACTCAATGCACTAAGGTATTCGTCGTATGCAGGAAGTCCCGCCACTCAGCCTGCACCTTGTTAAAGATCGCAAGCGACGTGATGCGCAAGATGTCTTTGGCGGAGAGCTCATCGCTTTCCGAATGTAGAGCCCGCTCTAAAATTTCCTCAAGCAATACGGGGTCTATGAGTCCCCGGTCGTAATATTTAACAAGTGTCCCATAAGCTGCGGGGCTAACCTTGAGTTTTTCCACCGCCGAAAGGACTCGGATGGGTGGCGATACCTGCATTTGCGGCTGGCTGCCGTCATTTTCCTCGAAAGTGCCATCAACGCTCCCCAGGGTGTTCTTCTCGATCCACCTGAAAGCGTCGGTAATCTCTTTGCTGGAAAAGCCTATATTGAGGAGTTCATCGTGGATATCCTCCTGGTCGATCATGGATTCCCAATGATCGGCCACGTATTTTCCAATGAATCCTACTGCGTCCATGACTTTGGGGTTCATAACGTACAACCCTCCCTTTATGGCACCTTGCGGCCGGATGCCCCCCTACTTTTTATTATAAGGAAGGCGGGATAGCTCCACAACTAATTGTTCAACCAATAATTCAACACTTAAGATTGGGTAGGCACAACCTGCTGATATCATTTGGTTTGTACCCTCGCTTTGGCGGCTGTAAATGGGCCCCGGAAGGGCAAAAGTTGGGATTCCGATTAAACCTGCATATTTCACGGAGTGCCAAGTACCTGATTTTTCGCTCGACTCTACGGCGATAAGGGCATCACAACTACAAGCCATCCAGAAGTTGCGCACCACCCAGTCCTTCGGGGTGCTGGGAAAACCCCGACTTTCAGGATCCAGGCATGAGGGCACAATAAGGCCCGAACCCTTTCTTTGAGTCATCACTCTAAATAAGTCCCAGTGAGCTTGGGGACTTGGCGAATGAAGGGGGCCCACCAACCAAGCCTGAGTGCCCATACCTAAACGAAGAGCCGCTTCATGGGCTTCGATATCAATACCCAGGGCACCCCCTGAGATAATGGTCCAATCCAATCCTCGCCGAGCGATGGCGGATAAAAGCTCCCGCACAAATCGAAGGCCATAGGGAGTGGCCTTTCTCGAACCTACAATTCCCAAGCAAACCCGAGAGCTGTCGGGCACATCTCCCCGAGTGAGCAGCTCGTCGGAATCCAGGCTGACCAGATACTTTTCGTAGCGGGAGCGCAGACGCGGTGAGTGCTGGGAACTACTGATTTTTATGATTTCATTTTTTTCCACAGACTTGCCCCTACAAGAATGGGGCCAACGAAGGCGTCAGAGCACTTCCGGGAAGCCTCACCCACCCTAGAGCTTCGAGACTGCCTTTTTTGCAATGAACAAATAGTCGTTAAAAATAAAACTTCCGCAGGGGACCGTCTGGACTTCAAATCCTAGTTCCTGCAAAAATCCCTTCCACCCCTCTTTAGAGCGCAAGTAGATTTCATCCTTGTTGGCCGATTTTGTGAAACCGAAAAATGTGGCTGACTTCTCGTACACAAGATTTATAAAATACGAGAAATTTTTCTCTTGAGCCAGTTCTCGGATTAGCAAAACCCCCGAGGCTTTATCGAGGACCCCGTCCAGGCGCTCCACTATAAGTTTCTGCGCCTCGTAAGAAAAGTAGTGCATAACATCAATAACAAAAATTGCATCAAAAATGCCATGATCCAAAGGAGAACTCGTCAAATCGCCTTGAACTAAATTTAGGTTTTGAAACTGAGCCGCGGCTTTTTTTGCAGCCTGAACTCGGGCTCCATCATGATCTAAGCCGATAACTTGCAAATCTTTGAACTGGGAAGCCAAAAACATCGAAAAAAGCCCGTGGCCGCAACCCAAATCCAGCACTCTCTTGCATTCCTGCAAATGAAGGTGGGTTCCAATCCAGGTGTAGGGAGTCAGGAGCCATCTCAAAATTAAGAAAATTTGAAGTCCCCAGCTCACATTCCAGGCGTTCTTGAGAATGAGTTTAAGAATCGGAAGTTTTTGAAAGCTGAGAGGCATTAAGCTGCCCACGAAAAGACTTCGAACCTAAAAAATTTCCCCAACAAAATCACCTGCCAATACAACTCGGAGGCCAAAAACAATCCGAACAAAACCTTATAGGGCCATTTGTTAAAACGGCTAAGACCCAGGCTAATCATGACAGGTCCAAACAAAAGTATCGAAAAATACCGACTCAAGCCCACCGGAATTGTATTCGCCATAGGAATAAAAATGAGCCAAGCCATGAGAAATTTTTCAGTGAGATTAAATTTTATTTCTTTGGGGCACTTAAATATAGCCCATAAAGTCAGGGCCCAGCTCAAAATTGTGGGGAAATAAAATTGCTTCAACAAATAATAAGCGGAATTGAAAAACCCAAGGAGGCTAAATTTTCGATTCCACGCGGCCGTGGTTTTGAGACTCATATCCCAAGAACCAAGGGCAAAATGCACATAGGTAAAAAAGGCCGCAACTCCCGCCAACCCCAGCAACAAACAAAGAAGACCAAAAAAGGGGCGACGAATAAAATAATTAAATTTGGATAGGCCGAGTGCCGCCACAAAAGCCACGCCCACAATTCGCGAGGCCGATGCAAAGCCCCCAATGAGCGACGACAAGAGAAGAGCCCTTTTTGAATTCTCAGGAAATCGACGCAGGGTTAAGAAAAATAGCATCATGAAATTTAAAAAGAGAGGCTCCGTATAGGGGACAGTCGCCCAAAGAGAAAATCTATCGAAGGCCAAAATCACTGCCGGCATCCAGAACATCGAAAGCCCCACCAGCCACGACCAATACATAAAGAGCATACAAAAAGTGCCAAAGAGAAAAAGATTAAGGCCAATGCCTACTGCGGCAAAAGAAAAACTGGGAAAGATAAAATCTCTAATCGTACCTGCGACTAAGGGATACAAGGGGAAAAAAGCCAACGGCCCGTGCTGATTCTCTTTCCAAGAATATCCCTTTTCTGCAATCTCCACGTAGTAACCACAGTCCCAGGAGCAAAGAACGGGCTCTACCCCTTGGCGTTTGACTAGAGTGAGAGTTGCAAAAAGAACAAGTACCTTGAGTAGAACGAGGGCTAGGGCAATGAGACCTGCTTTTCGGTACTGAAATTCCCCCATTCGCTTTGTATAATTGAGCTTTTTGGAGCTTACAATGTGCCCAAAAGAGTCAAAGAATTCCCAAAAATCCAAGCGCCTTGCAGGCACAGAAATCCCTATCCGCGCAACGCGTTAATGAAAATTTCGATCATGAGGCTCAAGATTTTCTTGTGAATAGACGAAGCTCTACTTACGACGAGGACGCCGCTTTCGATGCCTTAAGCTCTTCCCAATTGCGCTAACAACGAGGAAGAGGCGAAGAAGCAGTAACCGCAATTCTAGGTGACTCATGTTCACCCATCCTTCCTGTTGCGCTCTCACATCCATGTGAAAACATTGTGCCCGCAAGGCGCCTTTGCCCTTGCGAAAGCTGTGCCAGAATTTTCGAATTGCCCAAAATTTAACTGTGCGCCGGGAAGTGGACCACGAACTGCATTTTAAATGTACTGCTGGGCGCAAGTTAGGACTCTAGAGTCACTTTCGTACTGTTTTCATATCGAATCAGTGGAGCCCTAAAGGACAAAGAATCTATGTTTGATTTGTTTTCATAAAAGATGAAGGCCTTCAGTCCAGTTCTCTATTCAAATAAAGAGCTTAGACTCTCAATATAAGGAAAGGCGAAGCATGCTGATTTCGAGGTCCACTTCCCGGCGCACAGTTCAAAATTTCACAGGTTGCTAGAAAGCTAGCACCCCGCTCCCGCTCCCACCCTACAAAATCTTATCCGTGGCCAGGTCAATCTCAAGCTGGTTATCAATCACCCAAAATGTGCCAATCTTCTCATTGCGGTCGAGTAGCAAAACGCGCCCTACTTTAGATTCACCTCGCTGCAACTGCATGATAGCCCCGGGGCGCGGACCGCTCTCTACACTCTTAAAGTTAGCTCCAAAAATCCGACGCTCAGTAAGCATTTCCGTTCCCTCACTCACATTGAAAAGTTTGATTTTTTCCTCTCCCGCACTTTCTTCATGCAAGGCCAGGGGCGATAGCCAGAAATCTCGCGCGATCAAAAAGTCATCGGCCTGCACTTCGCTAAAGGCTTGTGTGACCTTGCCATGCTTGCCTTGAACCTTTGCCTTACCCACCCACTGAAGGGCGTAACCGGCGCCCCCGCTGGTGCGCACTGACCGCACGATGGAGTAGTCTCCGTCTTCCGCCTTGGTGGCAAATGCGGAATTTTCCGCAAAAAGGTAGCGAGGATACTCAGGCTCCGCCTTAACTTCTCCGGCGAATTTTGGCTTTGTGTTGAAAAGAAAAAACTTAAAGGGAGGATCTTTCTTACGCGCTTGAGCCTGCAAGACCTCTTCGAGTTTCTCCAAAAAGCCCATCTCTTGTTGGTTCACCATCATAGGTAGCTCTTCAGAATTTTCTCCATTGGCAGAGCGGAAGGCCAGCTCCGGGGCCGAGTTGGGATTGCCGGGGGCGAAATCAAGCTCTAGCCCCGCATTGATAGCGTGGGGATTGCTGAGCTGAGCATTCAGTTGCCATACCTTGGGCCAGAGATAGGGATTTCCAAAGAGGCGCTCCGAAACAGACCAAAGGGTGTCTCCTGAGTGAATTTTGTAGTACTTGGAAAGCTGCTTGCCGGCCCATTTGCGCCAATTGGCATCACTGGTTCGTGGCCGTAGCGGGACCCGATAAAACTTTTCTGTAGTCTCAAGCTTTTCTCCAGGGTCTTCTTCAACCAAACTCGGGGCCAAACTACGGGCACCTTCAATTCTTTTCTCAAGTTCTTTAACATCTTCCGGAAGATCGCCCTCTGATTTGGTAAGAGGCGCCTCTTCGGTAGCTTGCGGACTGACCACATCAGGTGCCGTGCTAATGTTTTCGGGCAATTCCCCCAAAGTATCGCTTTCTTCTTGAGCTTTTACAGATGGAACAAATAGCGCCACAATAAATAGGGCCGCAAAATTTTTTAAAAGAAGAGATCTTTTCATGGGCTTACCTCTGTATTGCTGGGAATCGCGGCCAAATTAACTCGAGCTTGTTGGGCTGCGTCGGATTTTGGAAAGCGCCGTATAAGAGCTTCCCATTCAATGCGGGCCTCCGGAAACTTTTTCAGCTTGAAAAGACAGTCCCCAATTTGAAAGGTGGTCTCGGGATAAAGAATTTTTTCTTTGTCATCTAATTTTAAGACTTTTCGATATTCCGCAAGAGCCTTCTCCCACTGTCGACTCCGACGATAAATCTCTGCCACCTGAAACTGAGCTTCCACCGCAAGTTTAGTTTGTGGATACCGTCTTAAAAAATCAAAGTAGGAAATGAGAGCCTGGGATTCCTCTCCCGAACTCAGCAGAGCAGCAGCCCGATCAAAGTCTCGGCGCGCGTCTTGGTCAGCGGCAACCGCCACCACCGTGAGGAGGGCCAATAAAATACTACGCCAAGCTCGACTGCCTCTGAACATCTTATTTTATTGTGCAGCATTTGAGAGGAAAACGGTAGATCCCGGACCGATCTTACCAGGGTCCAAACCCAACGATCTTCTGGCACCCGTGCTGTAAAACCAAACCGCTTGGGCCCAGTTCAAAGCTTCCGATTTTTCCCCAGGCAAAAAACTTTCCTGAAGCGTCGATTTAATGACAGTCAACGGATCAAATCCCCCTATAGGCGCATCTGAACTCAAGGCAATGGGAATCTTAGAGTCTACAAAAGTTTTGAGTCGATAGGCTTGGTCTCGCAAGCGCTCCCGACCTAAGCGAAGCATGGAAAAATTTTTATCACTCAAACGGTGGCCCGGCTGAAGAGCCAAGGTCCAGAGATCTTGCTGCGCCAGTTTTTTGACCTGATCTGGTCGCGCCAACTGCACATGCTCTAATCGGTGGCGCGAAGGAAAATCACATCCGCTCGATTGAGCGTCCATTTCTGAGCGCATCATCGACCGAAGCTTGTCCCCCACTAAAAGAGCCTGATCGAGAGCGGAATCTCCGATAGCATGAAAGCTTATAAAAAATCCATTCGCCAAGGCTTCTCGGGCTTGGATCAGCAGTTCACGATCGGAAATTAGAGAAGTGCCGAAGCTTTCTGCGTCGGCGTAGGGCAGAGACAACCAAGCACTTCGACTGCCAAAAGAGCCATCAAGAAACTTTTTCCAGTGTCGAACAGACACCTGGGCTGGACGATCCCAAGGACCCACCGTTTGACGATTGGAAAATTTTATAGGGCCCGAGAGTTCAAGCGAAGGTGCGGCTCCCGCTAAATAAACACCCTGAACATCCACAAAAAGTTCTCCCGCCTCCGCACAACGCCTGAGTGCGGCCAAAGTGCTTTCATCAAGGGCCATGTCTCCTACACCTGAAATTCCTAATGATACTAAGCGATCTTGCACTGCTTTAAGGTGGCGACGATATTCCTCTTCTGTGGGATTGGGAATGTGCTCCCAAAGCTTTGCTAATTCGGTACCCTGAACAAATCGAGACGGAAAACTCAGCCCCAAGAGATCTTGGGCTTTTTTATTGATAAATGCCGAATGTCCGCAGATGCGAAAATAAATGAGCGGCTGGTGCTCAGGTAAACGCTTTATCATTTTGCTCACAAAATCGCTCAACTCAAAGCCAAAGCGACTTTCGTCCCACCCATGAGCTTGGAGAATTTTTTGCGTTGTGGGGGGCGGATTTCGAAAGGCATCGGCAAAGTCTTCTAAAGAAGAAAAGTGCGAAAAATCTAAACTTTCCTCATAGCGGCCCAGCCAGGCTAGATGAAGGTGAGAGTCAAAGAAACCCTTGTGAAGGATGGGAAGGTCCTCCGTGGGGTCGAGGGGATCCAAGGGATGAAGGCTTTCAAGGACAGCCCATTCATTCCCCTTAGGATTGGAGAAACGAAATCGTGCATCAAACGGCATGCTCACAAAACCCCAAGAATTCTCAGCCGGAAGCTGGATGGCAACTTTCATTTCATGGACTTGTTTAGGTGATTGTTCTAGAGTTTTCCAGATCATGAGCGCAAGCCCCCAGAAAACCATCGGGATCTTAACTGGGGGCGGTGATTGCCCCGGACTGAATGCCGTAATTAGGGCCGTGGTTCGCCGCAGCCTACCCCGAGGATACCAAGTCCTAGGTCTTATGGATGGATGGTCGGGACTTCTAGAAAAAAAAACCCGAGTCTTAGATTTTGAGTCCGTAAGTGGGATTTTGCATGTGGGTGGAACTATACTCCGCACCTCGCGGACAAATTTACTCAAAGACGAAAGCACCATTCAGAAAGCTCTGCAAAACTTTAAAGAGTTGAATCTCCACGCGCTGATAGCGGTAGGAGGCGAAGGGACACTCACCGTATCCCAGCGCATGTCAGAAAAAGGCATGCCTATTGTAGGGGTCCCAAAAACTATCGACAACGACATTGAGGAAACTGATTTTACCTTTGGCTTCGATACCGCAGTTCAAATTGCCACTGAGGCCATTGATCGATTGCACACAACGGCCGAAAGCCACAATCGGGTGATGGTGGTGGAAGTGATGGGACGTCATGCGGGGTGGATTGCAACGCATTCGGGCCTTGCCGGTGGTGCGGATATTATTTTGGTACCCGAGTATTCCACGGGAGTGGAAGAGGTTTGCAAACTCATCAAGCAACGCCAAGCTCGAGGAAAAAGCTTTTCCATTATTGTGGTGGCCGAAGGAGCTAAGCTTAGCGTCGGCGGCACCGAAAAAACAATTGCCAAAGAACGACTGGACGCTTTTGGACGCCCGCAGTTAGGGGGAATTGGTCAGGCCCTAGCGGATTACGTCCAAGACACTACGGGCATCGAAAGTCGGGTCACCGTATTGGGTCACGTGCAAAGGGGTGGAACTCCTTCGGCTCGAGATCGAGTGCTGGCCACTCGCTTTGGGGCTTTTGCAGCCGACTTAGTCCACGAGTCTAAATGGGGTTACATGGCGGCCCTCAAAGGAGACGCTATTGAAGCTGTGAAACTTAAGGATGCCACGGCAAAACTGAAAACGGTTCGCCCCGATTTGTGGGAACTGGCCCAAAGCTTTTTTGGTTAGTTTATGAGCTGGGAAATTGACCTTTCAGTAGCATTGAATCGAGCGGTGGACCGCTCCGCTTCCTGGCTGCGTGTGTTGGATTTTAAAGTTTTAGCTGAGGAGCTATCACCCAAAGCCTTGGCTTGGATCGAAACTCATCCCACTCCGCGTGACTTGGTAAAATTTTTAAAAAAGCTTTCTTTTGATGTTTGCGTGCTTCCTGTGGAGATTCCAGAAGAGCTTAAACTTTGTGGGGGCTTTGAGGTGAAAGAAGCGAAGGCTCTGGTTTCACTCTTAAAAGATAACTTGTCCCTTCATCGCCTAGCCCCCGTGCTTTACTCGAAGACCTTAGAGCCAGAACATTTTGCGGCCCTTGTTTATTTGAGCGTATTTATCTCGGGCTACCGCGGACCACTTTTTTTGGCAGGAAATCAAATAGATCCTGAACTTGGAATTTTAAACATCGCTTCTACACTGGCAGCATCTCACGAGGGAGCCCCCAGGGAAAAATCTTTGGGCTTTATTTCTCCTGGACTGACCAGCTAAGGCGCTTCGGCCTGGCCAAAGGTGAATAATTCGATTCCACGCGCGGTTTGGGGCTGCAGGGCTCGAGCCATATTTTGAATTTGTGCGCTCAAATAATCATCAAATGATGCGGCCGTTTGGAAGTAGCGGACCATCAACTCTTTTCGCGATTGAATTCCCGTTACCAATGTCCTGAGCTCATCCAGATCGCTCAACCTCGACCCCTCAAAGTACTCCGAACCGTGTTCCAAAAGTGAAATCATCCCTAATATGTATTGGGGTGTGACATGGGAAAACATTTTGAGAGGCGAATCTTCCCACTCACCAATACGTAAACTAGCGTCTCGAAAAGATTGCATTTCCATAAAAAGAAGTTGGATATGAGAGAGCAAATTTAAAAGGCGGTGGCGTACGGTATCCACGACGCGCTCGCCCCTCACATTTGGTCCATACTCTTTGGGTACGAGATCGAGAAAGGCAAAGAGGTGTTCACGATCTTCACGGTAATTTACCACTTCAGTTTGAGGCGTGTAAAAGCTGGGTTTTGCCCTCGACATCAGGTCTTGGAAACGAAGAAGCGCTGTCTCTGGGTAGAAACTAAATTCTTTAGGGAATTTTCTAGAAAAAATATAGCTCGAGGTATTATTAAAGCGCAGTATTCGACCACTAAAAACCGATTGGCCTGGGGTGTTTTCAATTTCCATTTCTCCTCCCATAATGATTTCTTCAACATTACCAATCTGCTTTATGATTTGCGCTAATAAGCGTTCGTGAGATTCGGTGTAGTCGGCCACAGCCACAGTCCAAGTCACAGGCGTGGAGGCATGCCTCACCATCAGCATTGTGTGAAAGCGAGATCTCAGAGTCGATGAAGTCCCGTTGAGGGCTTGAGCGCAACCTACCGGCACTTCCACTAAGAGTGAAGAGCTGTCATTTTCACCGGCACTGGAACTGCCTTCGGCCCAGGCCAAAGCTGCCATAAGGGTTAAAGCGAGAACGAAGACTAACCGTTGCAAGTCGCGCATGACGGGAGCTGCTATCGTAGGATTTTCACCCTGTAAAGATAAATTAAGAACGGGCTAAGGTATTAAAAATACACTCGTTTAACCGAGAGTACTTCCGCCTAAACCGAGCAGTCTTTCCATAGACTGGTTTCTTCATAACGCCGATCCAAACACCAGCCTCGGAGGGTAAAGTCGGCATCTGAGCGGAGATTTTTATCAAAGTTCAGATAGAGCTTTTCCGGTGTCGCCACACTTAAATCTTCGCCATCTAAGTTGTAGCTCACGCGCAGATCCGCGTACCACGCGAAGGAGGCCGAGCTCACAAAGTTAGCCTCCTGCGCAGGCAAACCCATCACCAAACTCTTCACCTGCATGGTTTTTTTCAGATCCTCAATAGCCGGAATCTGCCCCGGAGGTTTTCGTGAATGAGTGGGAAAGGGGCCATATTGAATCAGCACCACCAGCAGCAGCGAAGCACGCAGCGTAAACTTGCGCAGAGTCTGCGCGGAAAGCCTAAACTGATTTAAAAGCTGTTCAAGTCCTAAAGCCACGAGCCAGGCCACCCAAGGCAAAGTCATTAACCAATACTGACCACCAATACGTTGAGTGGGGGAATAGAGGGCATAAAAACTTAGCAGTGATACCAGCGCCAAGGCGGCACCCTGCCCCCGAGTGCGGAAGGCAAAAAATCCGAGAGGTAAAAGAAAGTGCGTGTCCTTGAGAAGTTGCCAAAGAAAACGCCAATTAAAAAATCCCAGTAGAGTGGGACTTTTACCAAAACGAGAGGTGACTTGACGCTCCCAATAAATTTCCAGAAAATTAGGTACGCTGCTTTGCCTAATCGTGAACACATAAATCCCAACAATAACGGCCATTCCAAAAACACAAAGTAGGGCCGAAAAATAATCAAAGCCCTGAAGCCGTCGCCGCACCCAAGTAGGGCGCAAGCTGAGGTAGGCAAAAATGGGCGCAAAACCCAAAACGGTAAGGCCCTTGTAGAGCGTGCAAAGTCCCAGCAGCGCGCCCGAGAAAAGGGCCCAAAGCGGCATTCGATATTCTAAGGCCAGCTCGAACAAAACAAGGGCCGCTACCCCAAAAAACAGAGCTCCGGGGTCGAGATAGAAATTAGAAAAGTAGTTGGAAAAAACTGGCCAAATCCATAAAAGAAGCACAGCCACAGTAGCTACCCACTCGCCGGACTTGTAGCGAAGCCAATGGAAAAAAAGAATCAAAAAAGAGATGTAGAAAAGATGGGAAGGGATTCGAGCCACCCAGTCTGCCATAGGTAGAAACTTAAAAAGTAGGGCATGCAACCAAAACCCTAAATGAGGGTGTTCCGCATAGGGCTGAAAGTCAGGAATAAATCCGTCCATATAAAAAAGCTCGCCCGTACGGGCAATGGTGCGAGCGATAGTGGCGTAGAGCGGCCCGTCGAGCGAAAGCCCCTCTTCAAAATTACGCGCTCCCACAGCTAGGGCCGCCAAAGATAAAATCCAAAGGAGGATACTTTCCGTGGAATTTTTCGCTTTAATCTTCAATTTCATCCCCCAACCTGTCCCCAAGAATAATTAGCTCTCTCTCTAGCGAAACGCCCTTTTCCTTCAACACTGTAGCCTGCACTTCTTCAATGAGCGCTTCTACGTCGGACGCTCGAGCTCCACCTAAGTTTAAAATAAAGTTAGCATGCTTTAAAGAAACCTGAGCCTGACCTCGCTGTTTTCCTTTCAAACCGCAAGCCTCAATAAGTCGTCCGGCACCCAAAAGAGAATTTTCTGGATTCTTAAAGACACTGCCACAGCTGGGCAATTCCAAAGGCTGTTTTTCCCCACGGTACGCTAAAATCTCATCCACCAAAGCTCGAATTTTATGGGGCTCCTGGGACTTTTTTAGTTTGAGCTCTACAGAAAGCACTAATGCCCGACCCTCTGTTAGAAGAGGCTCACCCTGACCGCGGTATTTAAATCCCATTTGGGGCCCCGATTTTGAAAAAAAGCCTTGATCCTGGGAATAAAAATGAACTCGCTCAATCACACTGGCATAGGATCCCCACTTGGTCCCCGCATTCATATAGACGCCTCCCCCGAGAGTCCCCGGAATTCCCGCTGAAAATTCCAGACCTCCCCAAGAATTCTTAAGAGCTAGATCCAGCAAAGAAGCTTTTGAAAAATAAGCGGGAACCTGGATAAGAACATCTTCAGGATGATCTTGGAGAACTTTCACCGATCCCGGTAGGGAGCTGCCGTAGTACAGCACAAGGCCCCGAATCCCACCGTCCCTCACTAAAAGGTTGGTGCCATTACCTAAAATCACGATGGCTAAGTTCTTTTTTTTTGCAAAAGCAAAAAGAAGGGGGATGTCTTTTTCCGAGGGACTCTCGGCAAAATATTGCGCCGGCCCGCCAATTCCATAGTAGAGGTAATCTTTAAGTTCAATCTCCTGACGAATCCGACCCGCAAGGCCCCTAATCAGCACACCCACCAATTCAGCTCCTCAAATTTCCCAGAAGATCTGGGATAATTTTGGGAATGTCTCCCGCACCTAAAACCAAGAGAAGGTTCCGGCCACCAGCCCCTCTGGAAAATTCCTGGGCGTGAGCTTGAATCCGAACTCCCAACTCTTCGCGAGTGGAGCAGAACTGAGTTGGAACATCTGAAATGTTGGCACAAAAATTTTGGCCATCGTAATCTTTTGTCCATTCTTCACGAGCTTCGGAGGCAGGATAAATGGGAAGGGTAAAAACCTTAGAAGCTCCCGCAAAACAGGTTTTAAATTCCGCCCAGGAGTCGCGGGTGCGGCTATAACGATGGGGCTGAAAGGCAACAATAAGATTTTGCCCTCCGTAGGCACTGAGGGCCGCCTGGAGAGTCGCGCGAATCTCGGTGGGATGATGGGCGTAGTCTTCGATCACATCAAAAGTTCCCATCTCGCCGCGCTTCTGGAATCGTCGCTCCACTCCTGTAAAATCCGCTAAGGATTGCTCTATGACGGTCACAGGAATATCTAGTTCACGCGCCACAAGAGCCGCCGCTGTGGCATTGAGCATATTGTGACGTCCCGGAACCTTTAAGCTAACCCGCGCCCAAATCAGTGGGTCACCCTTTCTTGTTTCTATAATTTCAAAGCTTGGCGTTGCCCCTTCGGAAACAATTTTCACAAGAAAGTCTGGCTTTTGCTGGGGGTCGAGTCCGTAAAAAATAACGGGCTTGCGAAAAACGTCACGAAGGGATCGCACATTCTCACAATCAGAACATAAAATGGCGCGGCCATAAAAGGGTACTTTGTCGATAAATTCCCCAAAGGCATTCAGAACTCCCTCGAAGCGTTTGTAGTGATCAAGATGCTCGTGATCAATGTTGGTGACGACGGCGATCTCCGGCTGCAAACGTAAAAAAGACCCGTCGCTTTCGTCGGCCTCGGCCACTAGCCAAGCCCCCTTCCCCAATGCGGCATTGGACCCTAAGGCGGAAAATTTCCCACCAATCACCACAGTAGGATTTAAAGCACCCGCCTTAAGCAGCAGCGAGACCAAACCCGTTGTCGTAGTTTTTCCATGACTGCCGGCAATGGCAATGCCGCGCTTTAAGCGCATAAGTTCGGCCAACATTTCCGCCCGACGAATCACCGGGATCTTTTCGTCCAAGGCATAAAGGAGTTCGGGATTCTTGGGATTTATCGCCGTGGAGTAAACCAATACATCCGGTCGACTTTCACGCAAAATCTCGTCCCCGTGAGGGACTTGTACCTTCGCACCCAGCTTCTTTAACCTATCCAATGTTTCCGATGATGCGATGTCGGAACCACTTACCGAGTGACCCAAAGCCAACAGAAGCTCGGCAATGCCCGACATGCCAATGCCCCCCATGCCCACAAAATGCACTCGGCGCTTGCGTTCAATAAGTGACATTATTTATTCTCAAGCGCAGCCAAGCGCTTCTCAAGGTCAGAAATTTTTTGGTGCAAAGGATCGGGAAGTTTTCCATGTTCAAGCTCCTGCCCGTGGATAACTCCCTTGCGGAGCACAATTTCTCCAGGAATTCCCACCACGGTACAACCTGCGGGAACGGAATTAACGACCACGCTGTTGGCCCCTACGCGGCTGCCCTCACCGATTTCGATATTACCTAAAATCTGCGCACCCGCCCCCAGAACACAGTTCCTGCGAATGGTCGGATGACGTTTGGTTTTTTCAAAAGAGGTCCCACCTAAAGTAACACCCTGAAAAATAAGGACTCCATCTTCCACGACTGCCGTTTCCCCAATCACTACACCCATTCCATGATCGATGATGACAGTTCCGATCTTGGCTCCCGGATGAATATCAATCCCACTAAGAAATCGTCCACATTCGGTGAGTAAGCGCGGCAAAAAGGGAATCTGCCATCTATAGAAAACATGGGCGAGCCTCTGAAATAACCAGGCTTTAATACCCGGATAGAGGAACAAAATTTCAGCCAGGCTGTTCGTAGCGGGATCGTAGGTGCGGTAGGCGCATAGCAGCTGGGAAAAGGAGCGGAAAAACCTCATCTGAGCCTTCTAAATCAAAGGGCTACGGCACTCCAGGCGTTGCAAATAAGAACTGTGCGCCCGGAAGTGGACCAACAGCTGCACTTTAAACGTGCTACCAAGTATAGATTAGGTCTCAAGAATCAGTTCTGCGTGAAATTTTTAACGATTCTTGGTCTAAAAGGGTAAAAAATTCAGGTTCTATTCATCCTCTAGACTTTGGAGTCCGGCAGCCTAAATCTCTAGTTCATTAGAGCACTTAGAGTCCTTCTACACGCGAAGTCTGAGATAGATCCATTCCTAGGTCCACTTCCGGGCGCACAGTTCAAATAAAGAGGAGACAACTTGATCGTAGACCATACTCCGAGAATGGCGTGCAATTTCGGAGTATGGTCTATCGCGATATTAAAGTTAATAAAACCAATAACTTATTCGCTTTTTGATCAAAAATTCCCTAAGGAGCGGCGCAGTTCGACCCGTTAAAATCTAAGGAAATTGATCAGAGCACAAGATTTTTGGACCAAATTTTAAAGAAAGCTCGGGAGTCAGAACAAGACGGAAAGCCTCAAGCTTTCGAGATGTCTTAGACAAAGCCTCGGAAGGAGGCGCTTTTGATTGGGTAAAAAATTGGTACCCACCGTTTACAAGCTGAAGCCCGGTAAACTCTGAACTTTCGGATGAAAGCTGTTTTGCGACTGTCATAAGGAGGGCCTTTTCAGCGGGACGATAGGTTGTTGCTCTAAGCCAATCGTCCTCATCAATTTGAAGGCGTAAAAAGTCGTCCGTACCTTCTAAAAAAGCTACGGATTCAAAACGAACCTTGTCTTCAGAGGTGGAAACAAGAAGTGGCTTTGAAAGACTCAGCAGCCTCCCCTGTGGACTGACCTTTAGGAGTGCTAAGAAAACTTCTCCCTCTTCCTCACTCTCTTCTTCATCATCGTCTTCACCCTCATCATCGTGGATGTTAATTTCCGTGTCGTCGTAAAACTTTTCGTTGTCGTCCCCAGGCGGAATCTGAGGTTGAAAAATTCTCATTAAGATGTCCAAAGACCCATCGGGATGCGATCTTGCCGCAATGGGGACAAATTCTTCGTATTGATGACTATAAGAATTTTCACCAGGGAGGAATGAAGATAAATTTTTGAAAGAAAGTTCTAGAAGTCGTTCCGAGCTGACAAAATTTTCAGCTTTTTGAAAGGCCTCATCAGCCACACCTTCCTTAGACCACTTGAATAATTTGAGCCTAACGTTTGGATTCTCGGACCCAATATCTCTTGAGAACACCACATAAAAACTATCTTTAGCCACAACAAGATGACTCTGGGCCAAATAAACATGTCGACTTTGAAACAAAAATTTACCCTGCAGATTAGCGTGCTTCTTGGAAAGTTGGCCGTCTGGCTGAACAACGGCGATATGGAAGTTGTGCACAAAACAGGACTTCTTCTCGTCCTTAACACTAAATAGAATCCATACATTCCCCTCTCCATCAAACTGAAGAGAAGAAATTTTTAAATCTCCTGCAAAAATTGGGAAAGCCTTGGCCAGATCAAAGACACCTTGGTCGCCAAAGCTTTCAATAACAGTCCCATTTGTCGCGACGGCTTTAAGCAAAGAATTTCGATGGAGTGATCTATTGTCGGCGTACTCAAGATAGACCCTCCCTCCTTGGGGGGAGGTGGCGGCATTAACAAGCAAGGTTTCGGGCACCGACTGGGAAGCAAAAACTAAAGGGGAGTAAAGCCCCAAGCATAAACCCCAATAAAGACATTTCGTTAAAAGTAATTCTAGGCTCGACATTTTGGTGAAGCTGTCTAGCAGTAATTTTATAAAAGTAAGAGAAAAATTGCCCTAAATAGCCTTCTGCAATCCTGGTACCTAAAGCCCTGACAGACTTTAAATGAGAGAGGCTAAAATCTTCTGGGCGATATCGCGCGCCGCGTCGGGCCGGGCCCACTTTAGCAGCTCCTGATTTAGGCTTTTTCTCTTTTCAAAATTTGAATCACCTATCGCAAGGGAGCGCATCTGATCCGTTAACTTCTCTAAAAAGCCAGAATCCATCTCGTCCGCTACCAGAGCTGCCCCACTTTCTTGAAGTAGGCGGGCATTCACTCTTTGATGGTCGTCCGCGGCGTAGGGAAAGGGCACCAAAATCGTGGGCAAACCGGCAATGCTCAGTTCGGCCAGTGTCATCGCACCCGCTCGAGCCACAACGACATCGTGATCTTGTAGAGCCTGAGACACCTTATTAATAAAGGGAACCACCGTGGAGACATCATCCACCTCAAATTCCTTTTGCCACTCTAAACTTTGCTCAAAGTTTTTTTCCCCACTTTGGAGCATAAGCTCACCCTTGAAACCCGCATGCTTCATCTCACGAAGGGCCTCTAGGCTAGCGCGGCACAAAGAAAGCGCCCCCTGAGATCCACCCAGAACTAAAATCTTTTTAGCCTCAGATCGTAACGTGACAGCTTTGATGTCCGAGCGCACGGGATTCCCTGCATCATGAACTTCACACTTTAATTTTTTCAAAGCATCCGATCCCGGTGCCGTAAAGGCTTTGCGTGCAAAGTACGACAGCCATCGATTGGCCATACCCGAACAAATATTGGGCTCGTGAATAAAAAAAGGAACTCGAAATAAAATGCAAGGCAGCGCCACGGGCACAGAAACATATCCGCCGATACTAATAAGAGCACGCGGCCGCCCCTTCAGCAAAAGCATCAGAACTTGGAGCATTCCCACAGCCAAATCCCCAAGGCCACTTAAGCGAGCCACCAAACCCTTGCCCTTCCAGGGCGAGGCCTGCAAAAAAAATATTCGGTGGTGGTGGGCCGGAACAAGGCGGGCTTCGAGCCGATTGTGCGTTCCAAAAAATAAAAACTCTAGAGAAGGATCTTGGCGCTTAAGTTCTTCGACCAAAGTAAGGCCAGGAAAAATATGCCCACCCGTACCCGCCGCTACCACCCAGATGGATTTGCTCATGCCGGAGTCTCCCAATTTTTTAACCAAGGCGAATGGGGCATCGGCCCTTCTAACTGGGCGCTGCGCCCTACCGACAAAACAAAACCTGCGGCCACAAAACTCACCACAAGAGCAGATCCCCCATGAGAGATAAAAGGTAGAGGAAGTCCTTTGGTAGGCAAAAGCCCCATGATCACCATCAAGTTGAGTGCAGCTTGAAGCCCGACCAAAGTGGTGCAGGCGGCTGCCAGTAAAAACCCACTCGAGTCGCGCGAGCGCAAAGCGATACGGTAACCTCGCAACATAAACACTCCGTAAGCGCCCAAGACCAAAATCACTCCTACAAATCCCAACTCCTCGCCCAGTACCGCCCCCACAAAATCCGTGTGCACTTCGGGCAAGTAATAAAGTTTCTCTTGGCTATTGCCGAGCCCCGCTCCAAAAAATCCACCGTGATAAAAAGCCGTAAAAGACTGAATGATTTGATAACTCGTGTTCTGCGGATCTGACCAGGGGTCTAAGAAACCCAAAAGCCTTCGCTTGCGATAGTCCGCTCCAACTATCAGCGAATAAACGACTGGCAATGCACAGAGCACGACTCCGAAGAGATAGGTGAGTCGGCCTCCCGCTAAAAACAGAAGAATTCCAGACAAAGTGACGAGTAAAACAGCGTTGCCAAAATCGGGCTGCCTTAAAAGTAGAAAAGCAAAAGCTCCCGCAACCAAACCCGTGGGCAAAATCCCGTAGGTGAAACTTTTTACTTGGGCCCCTTTTCGCACAAGGGCCCAGGTGAAGTACAAAATACAGGCAAGTTTTGCGAATTCCGCAGGCTGAAAACTAAAGCCCGCAAAACTAATCCACCGTCGGGCTCCCCCGACCTTATGCCCGATGCCCGGAATAAAGAGTAAAATAAAAGTAAAAATACTGAGAGCCAGAATCCACCGGCTCGATTTCACCCACTTGCGGTAGTCACTGGCAATAATAAAAAACATGGCCACAAGGCCTGCGATCACGAAGAGGGCTTGGCGCTTAAAGAAGTAGAGTGAATCGCCAAACTTCTCTAAGGCAACTACCGAGGAGGCGGAGTAAACCATGACCAATCCCAATCCAGCCAAAAAAAGAACCGCCGAAAAAAAAAGCAGATCGGGGATGTGAATGCGATTTAATATTTTGTTCATGAGCTTAGCTCAGTATACCGCGTAGGGACTGAGCTAAGCATCGGGGATCAAAAACATGACGTTTTTTTAAATGACGTTGGGACGACGGGGTTGGCTAATCTGATTGACGAGGCCCCTAAAAACCTCACCTCGCTCCTCATTGGTAGCAAACATATCCGTGGGGTCACATCCGGGCGAGAATAAGATTACGTCTCCGGAGCGAGATTTTTGGTAGGCGAGCAAGATGGCTTCTTCAATAGTGCCCACTAAAAAAGTTTCGGTGAAGTCGCCCACTGCTCGATTGAATTTTTCCTTGGCCTCTCCCAAAAGAATTAAATTTTTCACGCGCTGGCGGATATGGGGAATGAGGGGAGTGTAGTCGGCATTTTTATCTCGGCCGCCAGAAATTAAAATCACGGGCTCATGAAAAGACTGCAAAGTATTCAATACCGCATTCACATTGCCACCCGCGCTGTCGTTATAGAAGGCTACCGAATTGATTCGGCGAACAAACTCCACTCGGTTGGGTAAGGCGTAAAAGGAATCCACAATTTTCTGAATCGCTTCGGGCTTGGCGTCCAATTGCAAGGCGGCCAATGCTGCCGCCATAAGGTTCTGGCGGTTATGAGGGCCCCGAAGACGAAAATTTTTCAAAGATAGGCTCAGGGTGCTCCCACCCGATCCAGGGCTAACATGAACTTGGTTCTTATCCCCCCAGGCGCCAGGAATTTGAGGATCAGCTTGGACCGTGGAGCCAAAGTAAAGCTTTTGAGCAGACAAGGCCTGGAAGGCTTGCATCACGTGGGGATCCGCCGAGTTACCGATAAGAATGGTTTTCTCATCAACATTTTTCAAAACTTCGCGGTTAGCCGCGATGTAAGATTCATAATTGGGATAACGATGAGCGAAGTCCTCGCTCACGTTTAAAAACAGAATCATAGCGGGCTTGAAATTAACAACCCCCTCCAATTGAAAGGCACTGGCGGTGGCAATCACATAGTCCGCGGGTTTGGCGCGATTTAAATATTCGGCCAAAGGCTGCTGCACGTTTACGAAAACATTCTTCCCCGACTCTTCAAGAATTTTCCCAAGAAGCGCGGCCGTAGTGGATTTGCCACTCGTGCCCGCAACGGCGATCAGAGGCTCTTCCACATACTCCGCTACAAATTCCAATTCGGATTGCACGGGTACACCCAAGGTGCGTGCTTGCTCAAGAATTTTGAGGTCAATGGGAAAACTCGGCGTCACAAGAATCAACTGACTTTCTTCAAAAGTCTTGGGATTGTATTCGCCGGCTTCGAAGTGGAACTTGCTGAGGTCGAGAGCTTCGGCCACCGTGGACTGGATTTTTTCAGCGGGATGCGGGTCTACCAAAGTTACTAAGGACCCTTTTTTCACTAAAAAACGAACAAGGGCAAACCCGCTGAGGTTGGCTCCCAGCACGGTAACTTTGCGACCTTTTAAACCCAATCCAGCCATTTACAAAAACCTCCAAGTTGCGAGCTTCGTTACACGGCATACGCCACGAGTTCAACGAAGCTTCAATGTGCTGAGGGCTGCGACCGCCAACACGAACGAAATAATCCAGAACCGAACAATCACTTTAGGTTCCGGCCAGCCTATTAGTTCAAAGTGATGATGCAAGGGAGCCATTTTAAAGACTCGTTTGCCTCTTATTTTGAAAGAGGCCACCTGTATGATCACAGACAGCGTCTCGATTACAAAAATTCCGCCAAGAATGACAAGCAAAAACTCATTTTTACTTGCAACGGAAAGTGCGCCGAGTGCGCCGCCCAGCGCCAAAGCACCTGCGTCACCCATGAATATTTGTGCGGGATAGGTATTGAACCACAAGAAGGCAACGCCGGCGGCCATCATCGCCGCACAAAAAACAGCGAGCTCCCCAATGCCAGGGACATGGGGAATTTGCAAGTAATTTGCGAATACGGAATTGCCTCCGAGATAGCACAAAATAAAAAATGCGGCCGCACAAACGATGGACGGACCGATGGCCAATCCGTCGAGACCGTCGGTAAGATTTACGGCGTTAGAAGAACCCACGATAGTCAACACCGTTAACGCGATGTACCAAACTCCAAGGTTCAAAATTAAGTTCTTGAAGAAGGGGAAAAACAAATCACCCTGACCCGCCCACCCATCCTGAGCATGGAAGAGCCCCATCGACACCACAAGAGCTCCCAAGACCTGCAATCGAAACTTCCATCGGCTCGCAAGTCCCTCGGGATCTTTTCGAATCACTTTAAAATAGTCGTCAAGCAGGCCGATAAGTCCGTAAATCCAAGTGATGGCCAAAAGATTCCAGATGTAGGCGTTCTTCAAATCCCCCCACAAGAGGGTTCCCACGCTTAGTCCCGCCACAATAAGCACCCCACCCATGGTGGGAGTCCCCTTTTTCTTAAGATGCGACTGGGGACCATCGTCGCGCACGGCCTGACCATATTGCTTGCGCTGAATGTAGCGAATGAAGGGCTTTCCAAATATCAGCACAAAAAGAAAAGCCGTGATGGCGGCCATACCCGACCTAAAAGTGATGTAGCGAAAGACATTGAGCAGGGAGAGTTCGGATTCGAGGGAATAAAGCAGCCAGTAAAGCATATGGAGGGCAGTCTAAAGCACAATGCGGAGGCCCGCCACATTGGTAAATCTTTTAAATCTAGGGTCTTAGCGCTGCGGCAAATGTCGGCTTCGGAGCCAAAGCCAAGGAGCGAGTAACAACGAATAGGGCGAAGGCAAGAAAAGGGCGGTAGCGAGGATAAATATTCCCAATTGCCACTGAGACGGCATGGGTGATCGAGATTCCAAAGAAAGGGCGCGGAGACGCAGTGATAAAAAAACAAAGAGAAGCGTCAGACCCAAGAGGGTAAAAATAGGGTGACCTCGAAAATGAAGAAGGTTTCTAAGGGTGCCCTCCCAAAAGGCAAAAAATAAAAAAGTGAGGAAGGCAAAGACAAAGGGCGGGGTAAACGGGGAGGCTGCGGAAGTTTTTTGGGAGAGCCTTATCAGCTGACGAAAATTTTGCGGGGCCAAGCCTCGTTTTTTACGCAGATGAAATTCGACAAATATCCACGCCAAAACAATGAGAGCAAAAAAAGCAGGTCGCAGCATATAGAAATTAATGTATCACAAAGACTCTGAGCGGATTGAACTCGGCGCGTTTGAAGCGGGGTTCCTCTCATGTAGGACTTCGTCATTTTTTACTAGTTCGGAGAACAGCCATTCCCATAGGTCAAAGCGCTCGGCTTAAAGTTGTAAAAAAAGACTAAGTCCTACATCGAGTGATCAGGCAAGATAAGTACCTATTTGCCTTAATACTTTAGTTGCCTCATTCTAGAGGGAATGGATATTTTAAAAATCTGGCAAAAATTTGAAAAACTACCCTTGGGCCAGCAGCTCTTCAGTAGGTTCTTAGGGCTGAAGGTGCCTTATACGGGATCCATCAAAGCCGTGGTCCAGGAACTGCGCCCCGGCTATTGCAAAGTACAAATGAAGGACCGGCATTCCCTACGCAATCACTTTAACTCCATCCATGCCGTAGCCCTACTCAACTTAGGAGAAATGACCTCTGGCCTGGCCATGAATGCAGCGATTCCCCCCACTCTGCGCGGAATTCCTACCAAACTGGAAATAGAATACTTTAAAAAATCTCGAGGGACTCTGAGCTGCGAAAGCACTTTTGATAAAAGTTTTAGCGGTCAGAGCGAAGACGTGTGGGTGGAGGCGAAAATATTTAATCAGGCCGCAGAAGAAACCGCGCGCATCAGAGCGCTATGGAAAGTGAGCCCCGTTAAATGAAAAGTTCCACAAGCGAAAGTTTCTGCAAAAGTTTGGGGATTCAGACCCCCGTCATCTGCGGGGCCATGTATCCGTGCAGCAATCCCGAATTAGTGGCCGCAGCCTCCGAGGCAGGCGGCATTGGCATCGTGCAGCCCCTCTCACTCGTTTACGTTTATAAGTATGATTTTCGGGAAGGACTACGTTACATTCGCACCCTCACAAAAAAACCCATCGGGGTGAACCTACTGATTGAGGCCTCTTCCCAAATTTATATCGATCGCATGATGAAATATTTAGATATTGCACTCGAGGAAGGCGTGAGATTCTTTGTAACGGCTCTGGGCAATCCCTCAGAGGTCGTGCGCCGCGTGCACACCAAGGGCGGACTTGTTTTTCATGACGTAACCGAAAGAAAGTGGGCCGAGAAAGCTTTGGCCGCCGGAGTGGACGGCTTTATTGCCGTGAATGGACGGGCCGGCGGACATGCAGGGACGAAAAGTCCCGAAGAACTTTTTTCTGAGCTCCAAAGTTTAGGCAAGCCTGTGATTTGCGCCGGTGGCGTGGGAGGAGCTGAGACTTATCAAAAAATGCTGGGCCTGGGCTATTCCGGAGTTCAAATGGGCACCCGCTTCATTGCCACCGAGGAGTGCCATGTGCACCACTCCTACAAAGAGGCCATTCTTAAGGCCGAAGCCAAAGACATCGTGCTCACAGAGCGCCTCACAGGGGTTCCGGTAGCCGTGATCAACACTCCCTTTATTCAAAAGAGCGGAACTAAAGCGAGCGGGATTTTAAAGCTGATGCTTCGCTCCTCAAAGCTAAAGCACTACGCTCGCATGTGGTATTCCATTCGCTCCTTCATGCAATTGAGGCGCTCGAGCCTGAAGGGCTTAGGACATAAGGATTTCTGGCAGGCCGGCAAAAGCGTGAGTGAAATTCAGTCGGTCAAGAAGGTCGCAGATGTGATGGAAGAGCTGGTTCGGTGACGGACTACGCAACCTTCATCCTGTTTTAAGAAGTTTTTCAATGTAGCGGTTCACACTGATATTTTCCTGACCTGCCTTTAGAGCGATGTCTCTATGTAGGACAGGATCAATTCTTAAGGGAATTTTTCCAGAGAACTTTCTTCGTGAAAGTGGAACAGGAATTTCTCTCCCCTCATCGAAAAGAGACTCAAGATAAAGCTCGATGGCCTCGTGGGCCATTTTTAACGCTTCTTCTTGCGAAGCACCATGACTTGCGCATCCAGGAAGCTCTGGAATGCGAGCGACGTAAACCCCGTCCTGAGAACTAAAGACAATTTCAACCTTGTATTCAGTAACCGGGAACTTGCTAAGTATTTTCTTTTTGCGTGCCATATAGAAACTCCTCCGCCTCCTTCATTTGGTAAGCTTTCAGGTCTTTTCCGTGCGTTGCCAAAATCAATCGCCTTCCCTCAAACTTCCAAACTTCGTGAGAACCTCTTGTCCTGTCTAAGACCGCGCCCTCTTTGTTAAGTAGAGTTCTAAGTTCTGAAGCCGTTATCGACTTCAGCTCCAGCCTCTCTTTTAGCTTTTCGGTCCTAGTCACAGCGACAATGATATCACGCATGATATCACCCCAGCAAATAGCATTTTTACCCTAAACATATAATTCTCCATCCATTTAACTTTAACTCGGAATGGACCCTGCTAATTCTGTGCCAGAGAATGAGGTATTGAATCTTTTGAACAATAAATATAATTTTTTGACACCGACCGTCCAAAAACCAAGGGCTTTGATGCAACTTCTATAAAGTTGGAGTTTTTGACAGCTGATACCAAAATCTAAGGCGGCATTTTATTACTATTGGCATTAAAGTTGTAATATGGGGCACATAAAAAATAGCTTGAGTAAATTCCTGCTATTTTCCTGTTTCATATTATTATCAGTACCTGAGGTTCAAGCTGCAAAAAAAAACTCGGTACGCTTATGTGCGGATATTTTCGCCACTCTAAGTTCTGATAAACAAGCCCTTTCTTGGATCGATTTACACGATAACGGCACAAATGCTCGCTTTGAAGCCAACATAATAGATTCAGATGGGATCTTTGTATTTTCGATTGAAAACTATAGTCCTAGGGGACGTCGATTTAGTGATGACTTTCGTCCCGCAGAAGCTTTTCACAATGCCTTAAAGTATTTTGGAAATCGAGTGAAGGCCATAAGAGGATCATGGGACGGAGAATGGGATAACCCGCTCTTCGAAGGGCCGTATGCATCCACGAATTATTATCAGTTTGCACAAGCCATTAAAGCGAACAAGGCACCGGAGTTGGCTGTCTTTGAAACATGGACTGGAAAACAAGCCCAAGTCGCCGGTTTCGATGAATGCCTGAAAGTTGAATATTTTGCCGGTGACCCAGATAATCGCTATCCGGTCAAAACGATTCAAGAAGCGAATAATATCAAAGCCACTTTCGTGCGACCGAAAAAGTAATGACTCATTACCAGGCTTTGTAATGAAACGTGCAGGCTGATTGTCCGCGATCCATCCTATTTTCCCACCCTCAGCACCTAGTGCAGTGAAAACTTCCAGTAGTGGCGCATCTCTCCGGGACTGAAAAAAGTCGGTCGCTGGAGCTTCTTTAAAAATAAATGCCGGCGCTGGTCTTCTTTCAACCAATAATCCGCAGGCATACGGTCCACAAAAAGCCGACGCATTTGGGCAATAGGGGCCTCCACATCAGAGTACATGGCGTGATCCAAACTGAGGGCACCCAAGCTAAGTTCCGAAAGATCAAAAGTGAAGACACCATTCGGGATAGCCACTTTTTTTCCACTGAAAAGTCCCAACGGAAAGCTCTTCAACTTTTCCGCCACGGTTTGCACCTTGAGTGCGATATCCACATTTGAGGCAAATATACTCACTCGGTCACAGAGCGCCACCGCGTGAGGACCAAGTCGAGTTTCAAAATCATGGGCATCCATAGCCGGCGAGGCCAAAACCACCTCGCCAAAAAGCTTTTCATTTCTTGCCAATTTCGCCGCATCGGCTGGGCTGGGTTTTTCAGCAATCTTCAGCAGCACTTCGCTTAAAATTCTAGTCCCCAGGCTGTGAGCCAAAATATGGATCTTACGATCGGGATGTTCTCGGAGGATTTTTCTTAGAAACTCTTCAAGAGCCTCATAAGATTCCTCGGCTCGGCTCACGTCCCGTAAAAAATCCACAGGAATGGGTATACGCACGGCCTTAGCCGGCCACGAAAACGCCACGGAGACTCCCGGAAAGTCTAAGTCATACATCAACTGCGCCGTTTTTCTCATGGCGTAGTCAAAGTTCACATTGAAACCGTGAATATAAACAAGCAAACTTTTTGAAGCCTCAGCTAATTTTTTTTCTTCGCTGAAATTTTCCTCGTTCATACGGAAGCGTTCGGCCAAGTCGGCGTAAAATTCAGCTTCTGTGCGCAATCGTAGATTATTTAAAAGCACATGTTTTTTGGGGTTCTCTTTTTCAAAAAATCCTTTGGACTCAAGCTTACTGATTTCGTGAATTTTAGGAATGGTGACTTCGGCAAGTCCGTAACCCAAAGTTCCCGTGGAGGTGAAAGAATAGAAGGATGAGGCCACGCTGGGCTGAGAAATTTTCTTCCGCAGAGCGAGATCGTAAGCCCGGTTAGTGGCGTAGGGAACTTGGACTCGCATAAAGCCGTCGTCAGCGGGCGGGGGACCCTTGGGCGCCATCGGCACAGGCGTGGAGCGCGGTGAGGGAGCTGGTGCCGGTTTAGGAGTTCCGCCGCTTGGAATCGCGCCGTCTATATCCTGTGTGGCGTCCCCGGTTTTTATACTTGGCCTCTCGTCAATTCTTGGCCCGTTACTTGGAGGCGGAGTTGTTGGTCGGGTTGTAATTACGGGAGGCGGATAATATCTCGGAGTGGCCCGAGGTGATGAAGGGCGAGCGGATTTTGGTAGTGGGTCCGTCTGGTTGGAGTTTCGCTCAGAGCCCCTCATTAATTCTTCAAGGCGTCTCCTCATCATTTCCAGCTGAGCTTCATAAACACTGGAAGGGCTTGAGGGAGTCTGCGTGCTTGGACGTGTAGATTTGGGAGGTTCAAATCTAGGCGTGGGACGTGAAGGAGGGGGAGTCGGAGCCGGGGTGGGAGATGGCCTGGGACCTGACGAAACCAAAGGTTCACGAATTCTACGACTTATCCCATCCAATTCAAAAACTGGATTCTCTTTATCGGCTTCTCGAGCACGACCTTTAGTCTGCAAATAAAACAAGAGAATGCTTTTCAAATCTTCATCGAAGTTCCATTGGTACTTTCTCGCTAGAGCGGGAATCTTTTTCTCAGTGTAAAGTTTATAGCCCCCCATGCGCAGAATCAGTTCCACATTGGGGAGGTGTCCAATCACTAGAGCCTCTTCCAGCAAATTGCCCTCTAGGCCACCTAGCACCTCAATGTCCCATCCGTTTTGAAGGAGAAAGAGCAACTTCCAAAAACTCTTATCTTGAACTACAGAGAAAGCATAGTCGCGGTCGGCCGACTGCAATTCGCTAACAATCTGGGCCAGGGTTTTTGGATTTCCCGGAAGACTTTCTTTCTCGACAACCTCAGAAAAGGCTTCTTGCATCTTCTCAAAGGTGCCCGACCCTTGGGCGTCGAACTGGAAGGAACTGAGTTTCTCGAGATTTTCCGGCGTTAACCCGAAAGCAGAGGAAAAACTAAATATAAGAAATAAAAAAATGTGTTTCATAAATTCTCAGTCCTGTTCTTTTTCAGAAGCCTATAAAACGCCAAACACTTCGCAAAGCTTGGGGGGGGAAATAATCATTTATATCAACAGCACGTAGAAAAAGTTCTTGGCGCTGGTCTTCATCTCCAAATTTTTCGGTGGGTGTTCGAGAAACAAAGATGCGGTGCAATTGCGCCATGGCGCCCCTCACCTCCGAATAAACGGCGTGATCCAAACTGAAGGTACCTGAACTTAAAGAAGAAAGATCAAAATTCACACAATGCTCAGGTAAGGCCCAACGGTTTTTAGCGATCAAACCCAGGGGAAAGCTTTCCAGTTTTTCGGCAATGGTTTGGGCCTTAAGTGCCATATCATCATCAGAAGCAAAGATGCTAATGCGCTCGCTTAGTCGCTCGAGCTGAGGGGCCATACGCTCAACAAAGGGCTTAGCGTCAATCGCAGGTGCCGCTAACACAATCTCACCAAAAAGTTTTTCCCCACGGCCGAGCTGAGCGCGGTCTGCTGGATCTAAATTATCGGCCATTTTTGTAAGCACTTCGCTTAAAATGCGCGTGCCCAAACTGTGAGCCAGAATATGTATCTTCCGATTTGGATTCTCTTCGCGTAATTTTTTCAAGAAGTTTTCCAAAGCCTCATAAGATTCTTCGGCTCGGGCCACATCTCGCCGGAAATCCTCCGGCACAGGCAAGCCCACGGCTCGCGCTGGCCAAGAAAATGCTACAGAGACTCCCGGGAATTCGATGTCGTATATGAGTTGGGCCGTTTTCCGCATGGCGTAAGTGAAATCCACATTGAAGCCATGAATATAAACAAAAATATTCTGACTGGGATCATCCACAAGGGAACTGGCTTCTGCTTTTGGCTTAAATCGAGCCCTCAAATCCGAAAAAAAATCCGCTTCGCTTTTAAGAATAAGACGATCCAAAATAATATGTTTTCTAGGGTCTGCAGACTGAAAAAGTCCCGGACTTTCCAATCGAGAATGTTTGTGAATTTTTGGAATCGTGACTTCGGCCACTCCATAACCTAAGGATCCGGAGCTATTAAAAGAATAAAAATTTGAAGCCGCGGTAGGTGTCCCAATTTTACGCTTTAACGAAGCATCAAAACCACGATTCGTGGCGTAAGGAACGCCAACACGGATATAAGGATAGACCACCCTGCCGCCAGACGGCGGTGGGGCACGGGGCGCCATTTCCATCACATCAGCCCGCGAAACTCCATCCACATTGAAGTCAGGAATTTGGCCAGCAGAGACACTCAAGCTGCGCGATTCTAGAATTAGCCTACGCAATAACACGACTTGGTATTCACTGAATTCCGGATCAGTCCGACGCAAAAAATTTTCGACAGTGGAAATTTTCGCATCTTTAAAGAATTTCTTAGAATGGGTTCTGAGAAGAAGCTTTTGGATGGCAAGGGTGGAATCCAAGACAGCTTCCTGCATCAAGTTGCGTTGTCGGCTATTAGCCAATGTGGGATCCCAGCCCTGGTCGAGCAAAAATGAGATCTTAAAATAGTCCTGGTCTAGTACAATCTCCGTGGCAAAATCAGGATCCAGAACCTGAAGCTCCTTCACGATTTGAGGAACACTTTTCACCGACCCCGAGACGGACTCGTTTCGCGCCACGTCTTCAAAGACTTGGCGCATTTCCTCAAAGGTCCCCTTAGGGCTTCGAAAGACATGAAGCTTTTCTTGGCTAAGGGGGCTTAAAGCCCAGCTAGACTTAACTAAAATAAAAACCAAAAAAGATATTCGCTTCATAAACACCTTGAAGAAATAGAGGTTTGACGCACCACGCATGAGCTAGGCGAGCTCAAGGAATGTGGCAACAGGAAAGAGCGCCTTACGCGGCCACAACTAGGAAATGAGGCTAAGGGTCCACCGGAGTCCCGCCGGTTGGACTAAGTAAATTTTGGCATTGTCGACCTGAACTAAATCCGCCCCCAAAACCGAAAATAGGGCATGTGCCGCCGCTCCATGGGACACAAAAAGAGGCACTCCCTCAAAGCGGGTTAAGACGTCGGCCACCGCCGCCCCCACTCGAGACTCGAAGTGAGCCCTACTCTCTCCACCGGGCGGCTCCACGGCTGTGGCAAAGGGGTTGGGGACTTCTCCCCAAGGACGTTTTTCCCACTCGCCCACCAGCCATTCCTTGAGGTCTGGAATAACTTCAATTTCGGCCTGCAAATTTTTATTCAAAAAATCAGCCGTCTGACGAGCGCGCAACATGGAACTTACAAAAATTTTATCAATTTTAGGTGCAAGATTGACCACCAAGGGCGCCAGGGCAGCAGCCTGCGCCTCACCCTCTGCATTCAGGGCAATATCCCACTCGCCTCCGCACATGAGACCCTGAGCGTTGGCATCCGTACGCCCGTGCCTTACGTAGTAAAAAGGACGGGCAGGAATTTGCGGAAGCGGGGTGTTCACTTCTACTAGATACCGAAGGCTTTTTTGAGATCGTTCACTTTGTCAGTTTTTTCCCAGCTGAACTCAGGCAACTCTCGACCGAAGTGTCCGTAAGCTGTCGTCTTCTTGTAGATGGGGCGACGGAGGTCTAAGTGCCGAATAATCTCTCGAGGTTTCATAGGAAAAAGTTCCCGGACGATGCCCTCTAATTTTGAAAGATCTACCTTAGATGTGCCGTAGTCTTCCAAATGCACACTCACCGGATCGGCTACGCCGATGGCATAAGAAACTTGAACTAAAAATTTTGAGGCCAGACCTGCGGCCACTACGTTCTTAGCGATGTAGCGCGCCATGTAAGCTGCCGAGCGGTCCACTTTGGTGGGATCTTTACCACTAAAAGCACCGCCCCCATGAGGCGCGGCTCCGCCGTAGGTGTCTACAATAATTTTACGGCCCGTCAGGCCCGCATCACCGTGAGGTCCACCAATCACAAAACGGCCCGTGGGATTGACATGCAAAATGGGGTCATCAATGAGCAAGTTTGAGGGGATCACTTTTTGAATAATCTTGGATTTGATCGTTTCGCGTATTTCTTCTTGAGAAACGTTGTCTTGGTGTTGGGTCGATACCACGACAGTATGAACACGGTAAGGTTTGCTATCTCGGTATTCGATCGTGACTTGAGATTTACCATCGGGCCGGAGCCATTTGATATCTCCATTCTTACGGAGTTCGGCCAATTTGCTGGTGATTTTATGGGCGAGGGAAATCGCGATGGGCATCTTTTCTGGAGTGTCGTCACAGGCGTAGCCAAACATCATGCCTTGATCTCCGGCGCCGATGTCTTTTTCTAACTGCACGCCCTGACGAATGTCTTGAGATTGTTCATGGAGGGCATTGAGCACCGCACAGGAATCGGCATCGAAGCCTTCGCCCGCCGAGGTGTACCCAATGTCACGAATCGCCTTGCGAATGATTTCTTGGTGATCAATGGCAATGTGCTTTGGCGTGGAAATCTCTCCACCCACTAGCACCAAACCCGTGGTCACCACAGTTTCACAAGCCACTAGGGCCTGGGGGTCTTTTTCAATATAGGCATCCAAAATGGAGTCGCTGATACGGTCAGCAACTTTGTCGGGATGGCCTTCGGTCACAGATTCAGAGGTGAATAGATAATTTCTTCCCATACTTTACTTAGAGTTGTGGTGGGGCTTACCCGTGTGGTCTTTCTCTTTCTCCTTGTGCTTGCGACACTGCTGCACGAGCTTGTCCACGACTTCATCGATTGAGGCATAGAGGTTTTCGCACCGACCTTCGGCCCGACACTCAAAATCACCTGCAACCACGTGAACTTGCGCCACCTGCTCTGTCTTTTCCATAGAAAAGACGTAGTGACAAGTGATGAGGTGATGAAGGTACTTCAAAAGCTTCTCAGACTTCTTCTGAGCGTAGTCCTTAACGGCGTCACTGGCGTGATCCATGTTTTTAAAGGCACAAGTAACATTAAGACTGGCGGTATTTGTTGGCATTGTGAACTCCTTTTAAAAGTGTGTGCTGCGAACTAGAAATACTTTTTGCGTTTATTGGAGGGCAGAATGGCTAAGGCTTCGCGGTACTTGGCCACCGTACGCCTTGCGATCTTAATATTCCCATCAGCCAACATATCGGCCAACTGCTGGTCACTAAGGGGGTTGCGGGGGCTTTCACTCCCGATCAGCTCTTTGATCTTCTGTTTGACGGACTCGCTAGCCATGTCGTCTCCGCCATCACCTCGGGTAATGGCCGAGTTAAAGAAATACTTTAGTTCATAAATGCCATGGGGGGTGTGGACATATTTGTTGGTGGTCACCCGCGAAATCGTAGACTCATGCAAGCCCAACTCATCCGCCACATCTCTCAGGATCATCGGCTTTAAATGCTGTGGCCCTTGGTCAAAAAAGTCCCGCTGGCGCTTTACGATAGTTTCGGTCACTCGGTATATCGTGCGTTGACGTTGGAAAATACTGCGCATCAACCAAGCCGCACCCTTCATCTTGTCCTTGAGATAGGTTTTAGTTTCACCCTTTACTTCGCCTGAACCCAACTGGTCTTGGTAGGATTTGGAGAGCCGAAGCCGTGGAATCCCATCCTCATTCAAAACCACCATGAAATCGCCCGAAACCTTAAGAACGTAGATGTCCGGCACGATATACATGGGTTCCGCGCTGATGTATTGCCGCCCCGGCTTGGGTTCTAAGCCATGAATAACTCGACACATCTCAATGACCCGTGGCAGGGGAAGTTCAAGAGCTTTTGCGATGGCCGGATAGTTTTTGTTTTCTAGCTCCGGCATATGCCGTTCGATGATCATTTCCACTTCTTCATCTTCTTCGAGAGCTTCGCATTGGATGAGCAAGCACTCCTGGAGATTGCGTGCCGCAACGCCGGGCGGATCAAAGCGCTGAATTTTAAAAAGCACGGCTTCGATTTCGGCGCCGTCGACCTCCATGTTTTGCGCCAACTCTTCCACCAACATCACGAGATAACCGTCTTCGTTTAAATTCCCGATGATCTCTTCACCAATGGTGAGTTCTTTAGGATCGTTTGAAACCATGCGCAGTTGCCACATGAGGTGGTCGTAAAGAGTAGTAGGACGACTCAGCACCTGCTCATAGGAAGGCAACTCGTCTGAGTTAAAATTTTTCGTTGATTTATAAGAGCCGGCGCTCGACACTCCCGGATCTAGATAACTCTGAAATTCCATATCTTCCGGAATAGCGGAGTCGCCCACCTGCTCAGAAATAGGCGATTCGGAAGCGGCCTCCATGTTGGAGGGACCTTCGTCGTTATCTTCCTCAAGTACAGGATTTTCCACGAGGGCATTGGTCACTTCTTGCTGAAGTTCCATTACGGACATTTGCAGGATTTTTATGGCCTGCTGAAGCTGGGGGGTCATGGTCATCCCCAGCGTTTGCTTCATTTGTTGCTTTAAGCCCATTGCTACCTTTGATTATCTCAAATTTCAGTCGAGTTTGAACGAGGCGCCAAGATAAAACTTTTTGGCTTCTTCATTGGTTGAAATTTCTTCGGGGTTGCCGTGGAAGAATATACGACCTTCTCGCATCAGATATCCCACATCGCAGGTGCCCAGAGTCTCGCGAACATTATGGTCGGTTATTAAAATGCCAATTCCTTGACTCTTTAGATCTTGAATAAAGCCCTGGATTTCCCCCACTGCGATGGGGTCGATCCCCGCAAAGGGTTCATCCAGCAAAACAAATTTCGGCTCGATGGCCATGCAACGAGCAATCTCACAGCGTCGACGCTCTCCTCCCGAAAGCGCTGAAGCCGGACTTTGTTCGACTTTTTTAAGGCCAAATTTTTTAAGGAGCATATCCGTGCGATCGGCCACTTCAGATTTATCGATATCTAAACTTTCGTGCGCAATAGCAATATTGTCGTGCACGCTGAGCTTACGAAAAAGACTGGGCTCCTGCGGTAGGTACGCCACGCCTTTGAGAGCCCGACGATAAAGCGGGAGTTCCGTGACGTCGTGATCGTGCAACATGATTTTGCCTTCGGCCGGAAAAACCAGCCCTACCATCATGTAGAAAACCGTTGTTTTTCCTGCACCATTGGGACCCAAAAGACCCACCACTTGGCCCTGTTTTACTGAGATCGAGGCTTGCTCCACGACCCAGCGGTTGCCATATTTTTTTCGTAAGCCTTCTGCTCGAAATTCTGCCGCGCTTTGCACGAGGCCTAGCTTAGGGTGCCACGAGCTTTACTTCAATACGGGCTGCGTCTGAATTCCGGGTCGGGTCTCTCTAGAGGAAAAGAGTCCTTTTAGGGCGGACCTATAGAACGATTTCATTTCCTGCCAGGGATCTAAAACATAGTTATCGAACTGATACATTGGATAGAAGGATTGATCAGCGTAGAAAAGCCTAGCTTCCTCAATTCGGACCCCTGGTTGCATGACCTCATGGTAAACAAAGTCGTCGTGCCATTTGCAATCCACGCCGCCCCGAGGCCAATAGTTGTTACGGCCTAAGGCAAGGTGAGGTTTTAATTTTTCGTTATTAACAACGGCAGAACTATTTTCTGCTGGCAGGACAGGAAATTTGAAACTTGCTCCATATCCCCAACCCACTTCAGCCAAGTTTCGATAGGCGGGATCTTCTGCAAATCGTTGGGCCATCTTATCACTTTCCGGCCCCTCACTAAGTATCTCTACCGCATGATTATTTTCCATGCGCAAAACAACGATTTCATCGCTCTGAGGGTTGGGCTGAAGGGCCCACTCCCCATGAGTACGGCTCACCACAGGGTCTTGCCCACTTTCGGCGAAAACCCCATCCACCGGCACACCCCAAACTTCGCCACGAGGGACATTGTCTACTCCCCCCCTAGGTCCGATCCGTGGTTCCCCCATCCAAACGGATTTTCGCACATCCACACTTAAAATAAATTGAGATTTGCGCGACCCATCTTTGAGCTCAACGGGTCGGCGGGTTTTAAAACGAAATTCAATCTTATGTGAGCCATTGAGCAGACCTAGGATTTTATCCCGAGTCTCGATCATTTTTTCATGATTCTCAGTAAGACTCATGAGAGCTGGGATGATGGCCGCATTAAATCCGATAGCTGAGGCTCCTTTAAGTGGATTCGGGCGCTCCACACCCGCGAGACGGTCGACTTCACGCTGAGCATCAAGGGCTTCGGTGAGGCGCGCTGTCATGGAAAATTCCGTGGCGGCAAAAATCATATTTGCATTCTGAAGGTAGTCAGCCAGCTCAACCTCCTCACCTGATTCGTGCATACCTCGAAGAGGGGGAGCCTCGTGAAAGCTTTCTTTGATCAATCGAGCTTTAGATGGAAGGGGCATGCCCCTGTTGCTTCGCTCAAAAGCCAACCATTGAATTCTTAGATGAGGGAAAGAGACCTGAAGTTTCCTTTTCATGTCAACGAGGACTGCAGGACGCTGAGTCCATTCGGAAGGAATTTCCGAGTCGTGGACTTCAGCTCCGGGATAGTCGCTAATGATCAAAAGGCTATCGTCTTTGGTACCCATGGAATAAAAGCTACGAAAAAAATCTTTCCACTGCCGAGGGCTTAGATCCTCGAGTTCATCAGCACACCGAGCTTGTAAAAAACTTGATCCTAAAATTCCGGCTAAAAATAAAATTTTACAGAAACGACTTCGCATGGGGGGAGCAAAGCTGCCCTTGCTTACGCATGGTGTCAATTATATTGCCGCTGTTAAGGTTCCCGCGACCCGAATATTTCTCTTGGTGACTTGAGCCCTCCTGGACCTCCACTATCCTATACCCGTGCAAATCCTTAAAAAGCCAGAGCTTATCTGCGCCTTTATCTTTGCCCTCCTTCCTCTACTTTTTCCTGCCTTTGGTGGGATGAACGCGGGCTCTCGCCTTGCCGCGATGGCGGCCTTCAAAGAGCAGGACAGCTTCGAAATTGGCTCTTATGTCAGAGCCGACCCCTCCTGGACGGTCGATTGGTCTTCTTCAGATGGAGAAAAATTCTACTCTAATAAAAACCCTGGGGGCATCCTTTTGGCCTACCCTGTTTTTTGGATTTACGACTCCATCGTCACCTTTAAACTAGCCAGTCGACACGACCGCGACACTTACAGGTACTGGCATCAAAAATATTACGGAGCTGTTCTCTCGTTTTTCTTACAAATCTTACCGATGATTTTTTTATTTTTTTTCCTTCAATCGTCGGCTCTTTTGCCCAGCAATCCTTCCCTTAGTGAAAGGTGGATTTTTTCCCTGGCTTATTTTTTCGCTTCGACCACGACCCTCGTCGCAGGACTCTACTTGGTGCACTCGCTGGTTTTTGCCCTCATTTTAGGAGCGATCATATCGTTGAAACGAAGCGCCTGGGCTTGGGCTGCAGGCTTAAGTGCGATGGCCGTCATCACAGAACCTTCGGCACTCTTCATGCTGCCCGGCCTGATTCTTTTTGTCCCCTCTCCTTGGGAGAAGATCAAAAATCTCGGATCGCGCCAATGGCTTTGTATTCTTATAGCGCTAGCCGTGCCTCTCGGTGTGGCAGTGATTTACCAAAAACTTTGCTTCGGAGAATTTTTCTCCCTCCCTCAGAAATTTAATAACCCTGAGTTTTTACCCAATCCCACCTTAAGTCAGGAACGAAACACCGGGCTCCATGTCTTTTCTGCTTTTCCTGGGTGGTGGACACTAAAAGAACTTCTTGTCGGTTACTCGAGGGGACTCCTCTGGACTCAATCCTGGGTTCTCCTTTTGCTCGGAGCCTTTTTGATGTCCCCCAAAAAATATTGGCGAGAGAGAATTTGGCGATTTTTAATTCCAAGCTTTGCTCTCTATTTTTGGATGAACAGCACTTTTGCGGGATGGCACGGGGGAGCGGCGCCGGGACCTCGTTATTTGGCACCGATACTTGGGTTTTTTTCACTGGCTTTGATTCCTGCTTGGCGTTCCCAAGGAAAACTTTTTCAAAGGGGCATGACCTTGAGTATTTTATTCTCGGTGATTTTCTATTTTCATTTGCACTTGGGGCGAAATTTGCTTCGTCCTGAACACGAGCCGATTTGGGGGAGTCTTCACCATAAAGTGGCGCGTTTTTTTAACTGAGGCGTTCACGCAGCAACCACATAAAACCTGCCGTGAGTCCCCACACTTCGGGTTCAAATCCAGACCAGAAGGGCAGCTTCATTAGGGGCCTGCTTGGGAAATGTCGGGGCAATTCTTTAAAAGTCCACAAATCGTCTCGGTAGATTCCCGCCAACGGGCACCACTCAGCTCGAACAACTTCAAAGTTAAGGTTTAGCTGCGGTTCTGCCGCACTCTTTAAAAATCCCACATAGGGACGTACGCGCGTGCCCGACTTTGACTGCAGTTCATCGAAGTCGCCGATCCATTCCACTGACCCGGCCGGCAATCCCACTTCTTCTTGAAATTCTCGGTCCAAAGCTTTGATAAAATCTCCCTCGTCATCAATGTCGAGGTGCCCACCTGGCAAACACACTTCACCAGCATGATGTTCCAATTTATCGGAGCGAAGGGTTAGCAAGAATGACAGCTCTCCTTGCGAATCTTCTCGGAGACAAAATCCTACGGCGGCCGCGCCTAATGCAGGGCCTTCTTGGCGACGCGGGGGGCGCTGGGTCCGGCTTTCGAGGAAGATTTTTTGAAGTTCTTGTTTTCGAGTAGGGCGATACATTCCACGTGCTCCGTCTGCGGAAACATGTCTACGGGTTCCAAAGTTTTAAGCTCGAGGTCGGGGCAGTTTTCTTTAAGATATTTTAGATCACGCGCCAAAGTTGTGGGACTACAAGACACATAGATCATCTTTCCCGGCACTCGGGTCAAGAGGGCCTCGAGTACTCGCTCGTCGCAGCCTTTACGAGGAGGATTGAGAATCACCCACTCCGGAGTTCCCCATTCATTGTAAAAGGTGGAAATTCCCTCCAATGAATCGCCACAAAGCTGAAGGATATTGTTTTGTTTATTGCGTCGAGTGGCGGTGATGGCCTCGAGGGCGGCCGAACCCATTTCTTCTACAGCTAAAATACGTTTGGTGGTTTGGGCCATGTGCATAGCCATGAGGCCCACCCCGCTGTAGAGGTCTAAACCGGTAGCATAGGGGCCACCCCCCAATAGCTTTCGTACTCGGTGGTATAAATAGGAGGCCTGAACGGAATTCACCTGTAAAAAAGAAAGTGGGCCCACGGGTACCCGAAAATTACCCAAGGTCTCGGTAAGTTCTGCTTTTTTCTTATGAAAGCGATTGCCCTCACCAAGGAGCACATCGCCTTCATCGGCATTGATGTTTTGCACGATGGCAACGATTTTATCGCCGAACTTTTTATCGAGCTCAAAAAAAACTTTCTCCAAACCGGGCACAGTGGCGTGCGTCGTGACAAAAACAGTAAGGAGTTTTTTTTCTCGGAAAGAATAGCGCACGATGAGGTATCGAAGTGTGGGCTTAGATAAATTTTTAGATCCACAGGGAACGTGAAATTCAACAAGCTTTTCTTTGATGAATCCCGAAACTTCATTGATAAAGGGGGCATGCACGATGCAGTGACTAATATCCACCACGTCGTGGGTGCCGCGTTTGTACATGCCCATCTTTAAACCTTTGGGAGTCTGCTCCAAGATCCATTTGGCTTTGTTGCGGTACCCCAAACGTAGCGGCGAAGCCCGAGTGGCTTTCACAGTCGCTCGAACCAGCTCTGGCGCAAAACCTTCTTTTAAAAACGCTTCAGCCACTTTTTTTTCTTTGATTTTAAGTTGGTCATTGTAGCCCTGCTTGATCAAAGGACAGCTGCAGCAATTATCTTTGTGGGGACAAGGATTGGTGTTTTTCACTTGGGGGCCGCCGGAGCTGCCGCACCGGAAGTGGCTGCGGGAGCTGAAAGCGGTTGACTATCACTCGTCCCGCCCCCGGCTTGAGCTCCCGTTTTGTCTTCATCGTTGGGACGATCGCAAGTAGACCCTTTGATGTAGAGAGGGGGAAGCATTCGCCCACCGGCCTGCGAAAGCTGTACCGTAATCAATGAGCGGCCCGCAAGTCCGGGCAAATAACTTACCGTGCCCTCGTCGGCAGCAGTGAAAGTAAAGACCGTTCGGTTGATAAAGTTTTTCAGGTTCTGTACATCCACGATCTTTTTTCCTTTGGTCGATTCCACGATGCGATTGTAGTGATTTTCTTTCGCTACTATCGATTCGAAGGACCCGTTTTTTAGGGGTCGACGAAATATGTACGACACATATCCGCCACTATCCATCACCTGGTGTATTTCCCAGGTCGAAAAACGGGTTTCTGAATTGAGTCGCAAAACATCTCGCATCAGAATGCGAGTTTTACGTCCTTCAGGACGAAACTTCCAGGGGATCTTATCTACCTGGCCACATGACACGAGTTCATTGAGCTTATAGCCTCGCAGATAGGCCGGGATGGCAATATCTCCGACTTTACTCACTGCCACGAGGGCACGGCTTTGATTTGAAAAGGAGGTAAAAAAAAGAAAAAGGATGGCCCGGAGCTTTCGAGTGTTTTTAATGCGGACCCGGTACCAGAAAAACCACAGCGCCAAAAGAAGGGTGGGAGTTACAGACAGCCCCCGATAAAAGAGAGCCGCTGATAAAATAAGAGAAGCCGCCCAAAGGGTCCACTGCAGCTCGGGTCGGTACCACAGACTCCATGCAAAAAGCATCAAAAAGGCACTCAGGGCGAATATAGAGATTTGAAAGAAGGTGGCCGCTCCCTGGGGCGCCGGAAGGCTCAGTAAAGTGGTGAGCACCAGTACGATACCCAATAAGCGAGTGCGTTTTTCGGTGCTCTGAAGGCCGTCTCTCCATCCCATTCATTTAGTGTAGAAGGTCCTAGGAATTAAACAAGGTCGCGCAAGACCCGGTTGCGGGCCATAAGACGCTGGCGAGCTTTGTATTCACGGTGGCGGCTGCGCCCTCCGATGGACTCCACATAGGAGTCTTTGTCCATAATTTGAATCTCAAAAGGATAGTAAAAAGTTCGTTTTTCACGCACGGTGATAGGCAATTTGGCGAGCTTCGCCGCTGCCGCCTTGTTTTTAAAAATCTCATCTCGAATCTCGGTCCAAAAACGAAAGGTGGGGTCGGGAGCCACTATCAGTTGGCGACAAGTGAACTGGATGGCTCGGTACCAACGCGAACTGAAGGGATTTCGCACTTGGGTCCAAGAGACCAAACTTTCTTCTTCGATTTTTTGGATACGCCGCGCCGCCTGCTTTGAGGAAAGCTGACCTTTGCTAAGCTCTAACTTTAGGGCCTCTAGCTTTTCCCGAAAAATTTCCGAAGGGATCAGAGAATTGAGTGAGCGCCCCGGCTGTATGTTCGGAGCCGAAACTGCTCCGGTATCGTAAAGGGCTTGAATGAGTCGGTAGGCATCAAGCCGGGTTTCGGTGACAAAGCGAAAACCCAAGCTGTCGTAAATCTCTTCCACGACTGTTGTAGGCTTGGAGAGAAGCTTCATTAAAATAGAAGAGCGTTCTTTGCGACTTTTGCGAATGCACCTCACGAGAGTTACGGCATCTGGGCCATGGCCAAATCGCCAGCGTCGGCCGCCCATGGACTCTAAAAACTGATCGATGCGATTAAAAATTTGCTCTCGGGCATAGGAGAAATTTTCAAGCCGTATGTCGTTATCCAAGTGGGAAATAATGTGCATCACGCGCAAAAGAGCGCACGACCACTTGCCATTCAAAGAATTCCCTTTGGAGGCTTCCAAAAGCAGCTTTAAAATGTCGTTTTGGCTGCCGCGAGATAAAAATTCCGCTGGAAGTTTTTCACCAGCTTCAAGCAATGAATTTTGAATAAAGGAAATCGACTGGAAGTAAATTCGCCAGATCTCTTCTTTTTGGATGGGGTCCTCAACGTCGTAGCCATAAGACAGTAAAAAGGTCTTGGCTTCGGCCTTGGTTTTTAAGCTGAGTGTAGGAACATCTAAAAAAGAATGGCCCTCCAGGGCCACTTGGAGGGAGGGCCAATCAAAATCGAGCTTATGGGGCATGCAAAGGTTCTACCAGCGTTCCTCTTCGTCTTCATCCGAAGACTCAAAATCATCTAAAGAGCTTTTTTTGGAACTTGACCAATCTTCATCATCTTCGGTCCACTCATCAGAGTCATCGAAGTTTTTGCGATCGCTCTTTTCTTCTTCCCCGCCTTCAATTCCAGAGGGGTTATCTTTCCACCACGGAGGAGGTCCTTCGTGATCTTCATCTTCTACTTCTTCTTCAATCAATGGCTTGGTTTCCAATTCACCCTCAGTGAGTTCCTCTTCTTCCTCGAAGGGATACTCTTTGGAGGGACTTAATTTTTTTACGGCATAGGCGGTGGCTGCGGCCGCCGCAGTAGCGGCTACAACACCCAAAACCTTCTTACCTGTGGATTTTTTAGTCTCAGGTGCCGAAAGAGCCGCTTTCTTTGCTTTGACGGGAGGGGCTTTCTTAGATGCAGCTTTTACGGCAGCACTGGAGGCTTTGGCGGCCGTTTTTTTGGCCGGAGCGCTCACTTTAGCCGCTGGCTTCTTCTCCGCCGCTTTAGCCGCCGGCTTTTTTGCTCCTGATTTCTTTACAGCCATAGTCTGTTAGCAACCCTTTCTGCTATTCATAAACAATCAAAAAGTGGCTAGAAGGCAAATACCAGGGTGTCAAGCCGTGATTCATACGGTCTCAACATGCCTCTATGAGGACCAAGACTACAAGGTTCTCTACAAAGCTCAAGGCGTGCATTTCGACGAAATGCTGCCCAGCGGCAACGCGTGGGAAGCGGTCCACCGAATTGATCAAGATACCTCCGGACTTTTGCTCTTTGCCCGAGCCGAGTTGGTGGAGCTAACTCGAGCTCTCTTTCAAACAGCGGGTGCGGTAGAGAAGACCTATCTAGCCGGAGCCTCAGTGAAGCTGCCCTTTCGGGAGAAGCTCATCGAAGGGTTTATAGGGAGTCGCTACCGGTCATCCAAAAAAGTGAAGTACTTTTTAAATCGCAAGGCCTGTCCCAATAGCTGGCATTCGCTGCGACCGGCTGCACTGCGAATTATGGAGGCTGATCCCTCCTTAGCTGGGGGAATTTTTAAAGGCTTCTTGTACGAAGTGCAGCTGCTCACCGGCGCGCGGCACCAAATTCGCGCCACCTTTGAGGCCCTCGGCGCGCCCCTGGTGGGAGATAAAATTTACAACGAGCAGGCCGATGCCGCAGATCGCATGGAACTCCACAGCTATCGTCTGCGCTTTCAACACCCCCAGTCGCCCGGCAAAGAAATCTTCGTGGAGTGCCCTATTCAGCCCGCCTGAGATTGCTTAACCTGCTGGCACGACTGGCGGGGGGCCATGAAAAATTTTAGATTTCTTTTTTTATTCATCATGGCCGTTGTTGTTTCGCCTTCTTCATTTGCCTTTCGCGAATGCGAGACTTTTCTAAATCACCCCGATCCGCAGGTGGCGAAAAAAGTTTGGGAAATGTGCGAAGCAGTTAATACCAAGCGCAGAGAATGGGGCCGCGCTCCTGTTTATTTGTCGGTCTTCTTGCACCGGGCCGCCCAAAGTCATGCTGACGACATGGCATGGAATAGGTTTTTTTCTCATGTGGGGTCTGATGGCTCAAATTTTTGGAATCGAATTTTTCGCACAGGCTTCGATGGAAACCGACCGTGGCCACTCGAGGCCTGCGAGAATATTGGGCGCAACGACGGCTCCGTGTGGGGCATGATGGAAATGTGGCTAAACTCGCCACCTCATAGAGACTGCATGATGTGGCCTTACCAAAATCAAATCGGCGTGGGCTTTGCCGGAGGATATTGGACTCTAGATTTTACGAACTAGAAGAGGCGTCAGTGAACTTTTTCGCTGCGTCACCCACCCCACGGTAGACCACGTTCGGAGCTGGAACCGATTGTTCAGATAAGCGTCGCCAGCCGAGACTAGGCGACACGACGTTGTTTCAGACAGCGACTTTTTTCTACGTCTAAAATTAAAGGTGGAAATTCTGCAATGAGATTTTCAATCTCGTGGGTTGAACGTGAAGGCCAGTGTGAATGAAAGGCCCACAGTGTCGCAAAGGCCTCGACCTCAGCTCGATCGGGTGCGCTGATGCGATCCCATTTTTTCAAAGTCGCGACGGATTGCTGGACTTCGTTTATCACTTTCCATATTCTAACGTAATGGCAGCTCTAGATAGAGAAAAGACCTCCCGGGTATGGAGATAATTCAAAATGGCTATGCAAAATGGGGGGTCCGCCTAGTGAACTTGGGCATCACATACTTATGTGCTGACTGTATCGTTTGGTCTGGGGAACCCAGCCCCCTCTACATTAAGGTACAGGAAGGAATTATATGTGCGCTGATTTTAACGGCCGGCTTGTGGGCCTGCACCACTAAATTTAGTTTAAAATATCCTTACCTGGTGGCAGTTTACATGATCCCCACGGGCATAATTGCGACTCTGGCCATGTTTTTATTTAATCGTTTTCTCATTGTCTTTGTCGCTACATTTTATTTATTTCAAATATCTCGCTTAATAATATTTAGAAAAAGATCGATCATTTGATTTCTATCTTCGCCTTGAAAAAGGAAGCACGTGATGACGCCTATGATTATTTTAACAAGAATATTCGGCCACTTTCAAAACTTTCGAACGGCAATGTACATCATGAGGCGCTGGGCCTTGAAGATAATAACGTAGATGCATACCGCCATGCGTATGCTAGCGGTGTTTTTACCCAAGCCTTTAGTGAGAAGACGGCAGACATACTGGGCAGACTTAACGAATTTCGTCCTGCGGATCTGTATTCAAATTCAGGTAATCCCGGCGCCGAGAACATGGATTTATGGAACAATAGTGTTGGTCGAAAGTACGGAAAAAGAGCGAAGAATCGAGAAGAACTTTTGAAGCTACTTCACAAATCGCCTCGCGATCCACAAACGGGTATATGACGAAACCATTTGGGTAGGTGACGCAGCGAAAAAGTTCACTGACGCCTTCCCTCTGACGCCTTCCCTCACTAAGCCCGAGGTTCGGCACTCATTATCAGCTCATTGCCTTTGCGATCTATGTGCACGTGGTCGCCGTCCATTAATTCACCGGCTAACAACTTCTTAGATAAAGGCACCTGCACCTCTTTGTAGATGGCACGCTTCAAGGGCCGCGCACCAAAAATGGGATTGTAGCCCACCTCGGCTAAATGATCTTTCGCAGCATCGCTGAGCTGTATCGTAACCTTACGTTCCTTGAGAATATCATTCAGTACCTTAACTTGAACCTCTACAATTTCACGAATGAGCTTGGTATCGAGAGACTGGAAGACCACAACTTCGTCGATACGGTTGATAAACTCAGGTCGCATATGCTGACGCAAAACTTCCATCATGGCCGCATCAAGCTGGTCTTTAGTCATTTTGGGATTTTCTAAAATCACCTGCGACCCTAAGTTGCTTGTCATGATGATCACAGTGTTTTTAAAATCCACCACTCGGCCCTGACCATCAGTCAAGCGACCATCGTCTAAGATTTGCAACAAAATGTTCCACACATCCGGATGCGCTTTTTCAATTTCATCCATCAAAATGACCGCATAAGGACGGCGGCGCACCGCTTCGGTTAATTGCCCACCTTCGTCGTAGCCTACATAGCCGGGAGGCGCGCCGATAAGTCGGGAAACCGAATGCTTCTCCATGTACTCACTCATATCCATGCGTACCATGCTTTGCTCATGGTCAAAGAGCGCCTCCGCCAAGGCTTTGGCTGTTTCGGTTTTTCCCACACCCGTGGGGCCTAAGAATAAAAAAGAGCCAATGGGCTTAGAGGGATCTTTGAGGCCTGAACGAGCCAGGCGCACAGCATCCGACACCGCTCGCAGGGCTTCCTCTTGGCCTCGCACTCGCTTTTTCAACAAATCTTCGAGCTTCAAGAGTTTTTCGTTTTCGCCTTTGAGCAAGCGGTCCACGGGAATGCCCGTCCACCGCGCCACGATGCCCGCAATGTCTTCGGCTTCCACTTCTTCTTTGAGCATTTTTTTATCTCGCTGAATTTCTTTCAATTGAAGCTGCGCGACTTCGACAGCCTTGATATTGGCAGGAATCAGACCGTACTTAATTTCAGCAGCACGCTGTAAATTTCCCGCACGTTCGGCTTGCTCGAGCTCACCGGTGAGTTTTTCACTCTGGGCTTTTTGCTCTCGGATTTTATAAATTTGTTCTTTTTCTTTTTTCCAATGAGACTTGAGCTCTTCTACACCAGACTTTTTAGATTTGATGTCATCTTCAATTTCAGCCAATCGTTGTTTTGAGGCCTGATCACTTTCTTTTTTTAGTGCCTCCCGCTCGACTTCCAGCTGGGTGACCGCCCGTACCTTCTCGTCTATCTCAGCAGGCATGGAGTCAATTTCAATTCGCAATTTGGCGGCCGCCTCGTCCATAAGGTCGATGGCTTTGTCCGGCAAAAATCTATCGGCAATATATCGGTGAGATAAAACAGCGGCCGACACAATGGCCCCATCCTGCACTCGCACACCGTGGTGCACTTCATATTTTTCTTTTAAGCCCCGCAAAATGGAAATGGTATCTTCCACGCTGGGTTCACCCACAAAGACTTGCTGGAAGCGGCGTTCAAAGGCGGGATCTTTTTCTATGTACTTACGATACTCGTCTAAAGTGGTAGCCCCCACACAGCGCAGCTCACCGCGCGCGAGTGCTGGTTTTAGTAAATTGCCGGCATCCATGGCGCCGTCAGATTTCCCCGCACCAATTAAGGTGTGCAATTCGTCAATGAATAAAATAATTTCGCCCTGGGAAGCTTGGACCTCATTTAAGAAAGCCTTGAGCCTCTCCTCAAACTCTCCTCGATACTTGGCACCGGCCACCATCTGCCCCAAATCAAGAGAGCGAATGGACTTGCCCTTTAAACTTTCGGGCACGTCACCATTGACGATACGCTGAGCTAAGCCCTCGGCAATGGCAGTTTTTCCCACACCGGGCTCACCAATGAGAACAGGATTATTTTTGGTACGACGAGAAAGAACTTGAATCACACGGCGAATTTCTTCATCACGACCGATCACTGGGTCGAGCTTGCCGGATTTGGCGAGTTCCGTGAGGTCCTTGGAGTATTTTTCCAAGGCTTGGTATTTTTGCTCCGCCTCCGGACCATCTGCTTTGTGTGCGCCTCGAGACTTTTTAAACTCCGGTGCCAATCGTTCAGCTGAAATTCCTCGTTGCTTAAAGTCAGAGCTAAGTGCTCCTCCATCTTCTACAATTCCTAAAAATAAATGCTCTACGGTAACAAAAGCATCACCCATTTTCTGGGCCCATTTTTCCGCTGACTGAAGGGCGCGCTGTAAACCGTGAGAAAGCCCCTGGCCTCCTTCTTGACCACTGACTGAAGGCAACTTCTGCAAAGAATTTACAGCGAGGGTTTTTGAGGGCTCCAACAAACCGCTTTTTCCAAGAAACTGCACTACAGGACTGGCCCCGTCTTCAAGGAGAATGCTGAGCAAGTGCGCGGCCTCTACAACCGGATTTCGGCGAGATTCCGCGAGCTTCTGGGCTGCGGCCAAACTTTGTTGGGATAGTTGGGTGTATTTATCGAAGTTCATTGCCCTACTATCATGGGAGCCATCTTTGAAAAGACAAGGCTTAGCAGGGCTTCTGATTTCTCCTCCTCTGGCCTTGTTGTGGACTATAAATCTAAATCCTTGCCGCACCTGCTGCGACGCGATAAACAGCCGCTTACCTATGCTGAGACTTGCCTTAAGCCTTTGTATCTTTAGTGTTTTTTCCCAAGCTAGCCGGGGGAGTGACAAACTAAGGCCGCCCGAAAAGATTAGGGTGGTTGAGATGGGCGTTCCCCAGAGCCACTACGCTTGTAGTGTAGAATTTCCCGAACACATAATTGCCCGAGATAATTTGGTCACAAACATTGCTCCGGATAAATTTGACGAGCAAGTCGAAGACGCCCTTCGCCTTTTTTTTGCCGCACTTAAGGAAAATGAGGGCATGGAGAGATTGGTGAAAGGCTTTCTGGGTCGAGGAGCTCCCCTCATTGAACTTGAAAACCAATTTGCAATCCTCAACATCGAACTCCTCCGAACACCTGACCACGTTGAAGAACTCAGTTCTCTACCCCTAAAAAGTCCGGCCCCCCTCAATAAAGAGTTACCTCAAACGGCATCGATCATTCTTCGCCTAAGACCCGACATCACAAGCCTCAGCATATTAAATTTTTCATTTACTTTGAAACCGGCTCGTGGCCGGATTGAAGCTGCCTATAAGCTTGAAGTGGCGGGACCGGGGCAAAAAATTCCCGGCCCCCTAGGCCTGCAAAAGCCCCTCTCAGTCCTCTTTAATGCTTTGGGCATCTCAGAAAGAGCCAACTTGATTCCCTACGGTCACGCTACCATCCTAAATCGCGAAACTTTGCCCGACTTCATGCAACTTATAAAACATCGTTCTCAACTAAAGGGTCCCATTTTATTGGTGCCTCATTCCATGCCAGAACTCAGCGCACGAACTTTGGAGAAAGTTGAAAATTATTTTCTACCTAACGGCCGAATTTGGATTCTTGATAAAGAGTTTCCAAGCTTTGCCCATGTCTTCGACATACCGGAGGTCATGGGGATCTTAATTAGTGAAGGAATTTGGCCTCTGAGTGAAAGAAAGTTTAGCGTGCTCCATCCCAACAATCCCCAATATCCCAATGGCTTTTTCGTGATCAATTTTGATATTCATCACCTCTCGATAATGGCGATGCGAACTCTAGGCTGGGAATCCAACCCAGAAAGCCGAGCGCTTATGAATACGATTGGTGCTTTAGAGGCACCAGCTGAAGCCACCGAGCACAACAAGGCCCTCGCTAAGCTTGAAACGAAGGCCAGGGAAAGCAGTCAAGAACTTGAGAAAGCTCGGGAGGCTCTAAAACGAGAAAAAGACGCCGTGATCGAACTCAATGACTCTTTGAGGAAATATGAAGAAAAATTTGCGAGCCTACAAGATTCGCAAACCGCTAATATTCTCATGAAGGACCTCATTGCCAAAAGTGATCTCTTTGATGAAATGGCGCTATCCCTGGAGGCGGAAGCGGGACGATCCGGACTACTCGAAAGGGAAATGGAGGGAGTTAAGGCCGAACAAGAGCGAACTCGCAAAGAACTCGCTGTGCATCGAGCCCAATTAGAAGCACTTACAAAAAAAGTCGGCGAGCAAAGCTCACCCTTTAATGTAGAAGCCATGATCGAGGAAAAAATACTGGTCTCATTGGATCAGGTCGTGCGTTTGGCCACCATTATGTTCAAAGGAAAGTTGGCGATACCCGAACAAGCTCGACGAAGTGCCCGTGAATCCATGCGCGAAAATCCCGCAGTCTATGCCGATCCCGTTAACTTAAAAAAAGCCTGGAAAGCTTTTAAGGTTCTTGGAGAAATTGTTCATCCCTATTATTTCGCAAAAAATACTGCGTCTTCAGGCTCACTAAAAGAACAAGTTGAGAATGGGAGTCCTCTTAAGTACGCCATGGGGGATACCCGGGTTTATCGTAAGGATCGTGAGTTTTTGTACGGTGAAGAAAAACTAGAATTACTCCAACACATTGGCTTTGATGTGGGAGGAACAGCCTTTCGCATTTACCTAGATCGGTCCAAGCGCGAAAATGTTTTGGTGTTGGGACATATAGGAACTCATTTAGAAACAACCAGCCGCTAGGCGGCCAGCTCTTTAAAGTACCGAGCTCAGCTTAAATCTGAGCTCGGTAATAAAATAATTTCGACCTACTCCGCAGAAGCGCAGGTCACTTTATCTATGTAAGTGAAGTGATTGTCGTTACCCATATACGAAATAAATCCGTCTTCATTGAGAGCAACATAGTTCTCATTCACAAGATTGAGGTTCGCGTCTACGCCGCGGTAGAGTGCTACGCTGAAAGCTTGGTCAGCGCCGAAGCCTTTGAGACGGCACAAACCAGGAACAGAGGAAGGACGATTGCGCTGGGGAGCGAGAACTTTCATTTCCTCGCCATTAGCTAGAACTCGTGGCTCAAGAATGGTCACGCTGCCATCTTCGTTGTCGACCACGATGTTGGTCGTAGGAACAACGGGGGCAATAGGGCAAACTTGGTCGTCACAGCAGCCTTCCTCAATGGGACACACAGGATCTCTTTGTTGACCGGCAAAAAGCGATGCCGACGCGAGAACACATAGGGCTACAAATAAATTTTTCATGGAATACTCCTCCTCCAATTAAGAACTGCTTCTTAATAGTCGGTCAGAGGTCGTGCTGACAAATTTGGCCCAGCGCGCAGAAGTTGCTCTATGCATTAAGCATGGCCGCTGGTGAGGCGGTCAAAGTCTTCCTGCTCTAAAGTTTCTTTTTCCAGCAAGCTCTCCGAGACTCGATCAAATATGCTGCGATTGCTTCGAATAATACTGCAAGCATTTTCAAATTCTTCTCCCAGAATCTGCTGAGTTTCGCGGTCCATTTTTTGAGCAGTGTCTTCAGACACATGGGCATATTCTTGGCGAATAAAAGGATTGTTCAAATACTGTGAATTCTGCGAGCCCAGTGAAACCAAACCGAGGCTATCACTCATGCCCAATTCTGAAATCATTTTGCGCACGATCTCAGAGGCGCGGCGCAAGTCGTCGGAGGCCCCAGAAGTGACTTCACCCACCACCACTTTTTCAGCAGCTCGGCCTCCTAAGAGCACTCGGACCAAGCCCCGCAGTTGAGTCTGACTCATCAGATAGCGATCTTCCTGTGGCAGTTGCATAGTGAAACCCAATGCTCCACTGGCCCTTGGGATAATGGAAATTCTATGCACCTTATCAGCACCCTCAGTGAATTTAGCCACGATAGCGTGACCTACCTCATGAATGGCAATCACTCGTTTTTCCCGCTCATTGATCACCCGACTTTTACGCTGAAGGCCCGCTATGACTCGATCGATGGCTTCTTCAAAGCAGTCACAATTGACTTCTTTGAGGCCCTTGCGCACGGCCAGCAGGGCCGCCTCGTTTACAATATTGGCTAAATCCGCACCCGAAAATCCCGGAGTACGTTGGGCGATGGTTTTAAAATCTACTGTTTCCCCAATTTTTACGGTGCGAGCATGAACTTTTAATATTTCTTCGCGACCCCTCACATCTGGGCGGTCCACCACAATTTGTCGATCAAAGCGACCGGGCCGCAGAATGGCAGAGTCTAAAACTTCGGGACGATTGGTGGCGGCCATTAAAATCACGCCGGCATGGTTATCGAAGCCATCCATCTCAACCAAAATTTGGTTCAGCGTTTGTTCTCGCTCATCATTAGAAGCCAGCATTCCAGAGCTCCGGGACTTTGCTATGGCGTCCAATTCATCAATAAAAATTATGCAGGGCGAGCGTTTGGCAGCTTCAGCAAACAAATCACGCACTCGGGCCGCGCCCACCCCCACGAACATTTCCACGAAGTCCGATCCGGAGATTTGGAAAAAATTCACTCCGGCCTCTCCGGCTACGGCCCGCGCCAATAAAGTTTTTCCGGTGCCTGGAGGGCCCACAAGCAAAACCCCCTTGGGAATTTTGCCCCCAATTTCTACAAATTTTTGAGGTGTCTTAAGAAATTCCACGATCTCTCGCAACTCATCTTTGGCTTCGTCGGCTCCGGCCACATCCTTAAATGTTGTTTTGTGCGAGGAATCTGCCACGAGCTTAGCCTTGCTTTTTCCAAAGGCCATCAGTCCCGGAGGCCCCCCTTGTTTGAACATGCGGCCCATCACAAGCTGCCAAACCACAAGAATTAAGATCATGGGCAGTACATATGTGAAAAATAATTCGCGCAGCCAACCCGACTCATTACGGGCTTCGTACTTGATCCCCTGCGCGTCCAACAATGTGACCAGATCCCGATCTTCGACTTTGACGGCGATGAGGGATTCTTCCGAATTTTTCAGCCGCGCTTCTACAAACTTGGTGCTCAAGGCCACCGAAGCCACATCACCCTTACGTATCCGCTCCTTTATCTCAGAATAGGAAACAGATTTGGCCGGAGGCCCCATGTTAATGCCAGCCGCCAAAAAAAGCGCCAAGACCACAAAACCTATCCAAAAAGCTGCGGATTTTACTCCTTTTGGGGCCCGCTTAGCGGGAGGACGTGCACGAGGTTTTTTACTCATTCTCTTCTTCTATAATATCTTCTTCGGAGGGGGGGATGAAAACCTGCGACTCAGCCTCGGCCACGATATCGCCATCTTCACTCACTAGGGCGCGCAATCGAATGAGCTCTTCTTTGTTTTCGAGTTTCTCATGGGCACGAATGGCATAGCGGATTTTTCCCTGTTCCTCGGCATTTAAGGCGCACTGAAGCAAGCCCGGCAAATCCTCTTCGGCCAGGAGCCGTGAGGTCTTCAGAAAAAGAAAACTATTTCCTTCGTCGCGAGCTTGGGTACGGAGTGCCCTAAGAGCTTCTTTATCAAGGGCTTGGGCGCGGAAGTCTGCGGCATCACTGGTCCAGTCGGCACCTTCAAAAGCCGCGGCCATGCTTTTCCACTCTTCAGCTGTTGCTTTTTTGGCACCAAATAAAAGGTCACGTTTTGCGATCGCGTTAGGTAATTGGCTCAAGTTTTTATCTCCAGTGGACGAAAAAAGCATATCTACAAATTTCTCTCAAGGAGGAGGGGATATGACAAAAAAAACGACTCAGGGTTCGAAATCTAGTGAAGCCAATGCCAAAGTGAAGGTGCTTTATCAAAACCTCAATGGGGTTTGGTACGCTTTTGCGCAGTTGGGTGACAATGTGTTTTTTGGTCGAGTGCCTTTGCAGGCAAGCCCGGGCGATAAAAAACTCGAGGCTGAAATTTCTAAAAAGCTGCGAAGCGACAGCAACACTTAAGAAAGTTTGCGCTTCTTGGTTCCCGACATGCGGACGCGATTTCGGGCACGTTTCTTTTTAAGGGAAGCGCGAAGACGAGCAGTTTTTTTACGGTTTTTAGGCTTTGCTTTCTTGGGCATTGCGGGAGGGTCTCATTCGGGGATTCTTTCGTCAAGCTCCTAAGCAGGTATCCATTTACATTTGGCCCACTCCCTTTAAGATGGGGGTGAGCATAAGGAGACTAGACTATGTCGGCCCAAGCCAATAGCCCCGCAAGCCACCCTCGCCAGAAGCCTCGTTATGCCGCACGCCTTAAGGTGGAGGTAATGACCAAAGGCCTGGAGCACCACCACATAGAAAAAACGGCCAATATCTCACATACCGGGCTTTTCCTCTGTACCGACATGAAGGCGAAGCTGAATGACAAAATGCATCTGCGTATTATCCTTTCGGACCAGGACGCCTATTTTGAAGTGAAGGCCCGGGTCGTTTGGGTCTGCTCGGAAGGAAGTCACCCTGCCGGATGGGGGATGGAATTCGTGGAACTTAACGCCGTGCAAACACAAGTAATTAATAAGTTTTTAACGGAGTATGTGAATATTTCGGAGAAGTAGGCTTCGCCGGCGCCGGAAGTGGGCGCTCCCTTAGATCTGAAGCTTTGATGCTTGGCGTTGGAATGGGGAGGGAAGGTAGTCAAAAATTGGTAACTTCCTACATTAGAGAAGGGCTCCGTGACAGCTCTCCCACTTCCGGCGCCGGAAGTGACGCCTCATTCCAGTTCGGCAGAGATAGAACTCCAATAGGGGCTCTCTTTTAGCGAAGCTACAAACTCTTTTTTGAAAACCTTAAGACCATTGCGGTTTTTCGGCCAAGAGTCATTGGCAATCCCAAGAGCCAAATTCAAATGCCCTGAATAGCTTAACTTCATCATCGACTCTAAAAGATCGTAGGGAAGCTCCCAGCTCTTCTGCTTAAAGCCCACCTTTGAGTTAGCGATCATTTTTTCTACCTCTCTTGCGGTAGGCCGGGGCTTGATCACAAGTTCGTGGGCGATATTATAGGAACCATGACCGTACTTAAATACCACGCGACCTGACGGAGAACCGGCGAAGCTTGCGAATTGGTCATCAATAGCTCCGTCCCAGAACTCGATCTCCGGAACCTGATCTCCATTTAAATCTTTCAAAAAAATGGGGTTACTTTTACTATCAATAGACGCAAGTTTTCTTAGGGATTTTCCTAATTCAAAAATATATAAGAAGTGGCAGCAGTGGGCCCCGCCGCTCCATTTTGAAAATACGAGGTCGGGGACACCATTTTGGTTAACGTCTGTTCCCGAGTAAATGTCTACTTCATTGAGGCTCTTGTCGAACTGATTGCCCCAATAATAAGTAGTTCCAATTTCACTTTCTTCAAATATGAGTTTATTGCCTTGCAAGATCTTGATGCCTCCTCTCGTTAGGTCATCAGCTTTGTAAATCGTCACTTCATAGTCTCCGTATCTCTTTGTTGTAATTTGTTCTTCTTCAGCTCCTTCCTCCTGCGAAACATCTTCATGCAATCGCCACTCACCCAAATCTGATTTTATCGCTGAAAGAAGGAACAGGGGGCTTTGATTTTTCTTCTCTTCTATCTCACCGTATGTAGGGAGATATGCTGCATAGAAACACGCTTTTCTAGGATTTCTTAAAATCAGCTGCCACTTGGCTAAAAACGAAGGACAGTTATAGTTCTCGCTGTAATCCAAAGAAAAAGTAAGGTGTCTATTTTGATGATAAATAAGTATTTCCGGGACTTGGAATGTGTCATTCAGTTTTCCACATCGAAATTCAATATGAGATTTTTTAAAACATTGCCAATGGTTGAATGACTTCCATGGATTCGGGTCATCGATTACGGAACCAACGGCACTTCGTCGAGAGTCTCTCCATTCTTGGACCAAGTCGTTCAAGGTTAAAAGTGAAATCGGCCTCGAAAAATAAAAGGATAAACCCCCAATAAAAACCGAGGCCGCCAGCCCGACAAAGAGGCGCTTTTTGAAGAATTTATTTTTCACTTTTCAACTTTTTATAAAAAGACTGAATAACTCTCATTCCCTTTGGAGACTCATCTTTTCCAGAATTAATATCATTCAGATAAGATTTGTATTCGGCGATAGCTTCGAGCCAAGTCGCTTCTCGGCCCAACTTTCCCGACGCCAAACGTTTTTTTCGGAAAAGCCAGCGGATTCCTCCACAAATGCTCATATTGGCGTCATAAGCGTCCTCAGCTGAAAACTGGACCAAATGATTTCTCAGCTCGCCATCAGAATCATTTAAAGCGTGAATGGCTTCGTCCGTAAGTTGGATATAGCCACGAGCCACTCCAGCGCTTTTTGTTTTTTGGTCTTTAGGCTTAAGATTGAAAGTCGACTCAGAAGCGATGAGGGCCTTTACTAGATCCGGGTCCAAGAGCTCATGCGGTTTGAGCACCTCGTTCCAATATTTTGTCCAACCACGAATCAAATGATCGTATTTATCTGCGTCGGGCTCACTAAGCCTGCCTGCGGTTGGTGGGCCAGTGAGGCTTGAGAAGTGTTGTTCAGAAATAAGATGAATTTCTTTCCGACTAAGGTAATCACTAACAATGCTATTTTTTCTAGAGGGATTGCCGGCGCAATAACTTTGCACGGGTCCTTTTTTTGAGGGATTATTGGGGAAGCCTCTCTCGTGACTACCCGTCCAATGTTGTCCCACGGGGCAAAGTCGCCAGGGGTGGCTTTTTTCACCTAATTCTACAGACTGCTTTTTAGAGTCTTTTTTGGGCCCTTCCCCTGAGTCTTTCGAGCTCTTTTCAAAAGTCTCTTTGATAAGTTTGCGTCCAAGCCGATTAAGTAAAGATTTAAAAAATCCTTCAAATGCAGAGCCAGTCATCTATTTTTTTATATCAAAACAGAGTGGGGTTGAATACTGATGACTTATCTAACAACGTGGGAGTTTGTAGTCGTATTCACCTTCGAAGGCCGAGTAATCAAAAATTGATAACTTCCTACAATAGGTGGGGGTCCTGTAACAGCTCCGCCACTTCCGGCGCCGGAAGTGACGCTCCATTCCCACTCTAAAAACTTAAGCCTCAATTCCTTTTTCCCAAACCTTGTACCGGCTAAGTAGCGCAAGTGGAATGAGTCCTAAGATAATGCATCCTATAAAAAAGGGGCGCCAGCCCGCAGCTTCTACAATAAATCCAACTGGTGCTTGAGTGAGGACTCGAGTGACGGCCATCAGGCTTGAGAGCAAGGCGAACTGAGTGGCCGTGAATTTTTTATTGCAAAGGCGCATAAGAAAAGTGGTGTAAGCGGCCATCCCCATGCCGGCCGTGACTTCTTCCACCACCACACAAAGAGCTAGAGAGGATTGGGCCGGAGGTAAATAAGTTAGGATGTAGTACACAACTGTGGAGAGGGCCTGAAAAATACCAAAAACAAAAAGAGAGCGGCGAAGCGGCCAGGCCGCCAAAATAATTCCCCCGAGAGCCGTACCTCCAATGGTTGCCCAAACTCCAAACAACTTGGCAATCACACCAATGTCTTGGCGGGCATAGCCTAGTTGCATGAGAAAGGGTGTCTTAAGTGCCGCGGCCATAATATCTCCAACGCGGTAAAGAAGAACAAAAACTAATATTTCAAGACTTCCTGGGCGGGAGAAAAATTCCAGAAAGGGGTCCACAATCATTTCCTTTAAATTACTAGGAGGACGAACTTTGGATTTATTTTCTTTGGCCGTGAAGGTGACCAAAAGAGAAAGGCACATAATTCCGGCCATCACCAAATACACGGCCCGCCACGGAATGTGGTCCGAGAGAATCAAGGCAAGGCTACCTGAGAGGATCATCCCTAAGCGATAGCCCATCACATGGATTCCCGTGCTGAGGCCGTATTCCTCTGGAGTGAAAAATTCGACTCGAAAGGCGTCGATCACGATATCCTGACTTGCGGAAAAAAAAGCGATGCAAAGAGCAAAGAGGGCTATCAAAGGGGCGTCTTCACTAGGCCGGGTTCCCGCCAGCAAAAGAATTCCCCCAATGACCCCAATCTGAGTAATCAACATCCATCCCCGGCGTCGGCCCAAAAAGGGAGGAACCCACCGATCCATAAAGGGAGCCCACAAAAATTTAAGGGTGTAAGGCAGGCCCACCAAGGCAAAAAGACCTATGGTTTTGAGGTCCACTTTTTCGGTCGCCATCCAGGCTTGGAGGGTTCCTAATGTCAGAGCCAGGGGAAAACCCGAAGCCAAGCCCAAAATAAGGGCTAAGAACATACGCCAACTCGTGAAAATCTTTAGCACGGCTTTCATCACTTTAAGTGTAACTTTAGACAGAGCTTTTTTGTTGCCCGTCAAAAACTATTCACTAATCTCCCCACCCTATGCGCACGATAGGTCCCTTGGCCCTCCTGCTAGTGTTGATGGCCTGTGCCAAACCGGCATCTCGTGAAAAGTTCCAAATTCGTGAATGTCCTTCGGGTTTTTCTTCGGTCGACAACTGTGAAACAAATTTATCCTGGGAAGATGGAGCCCACATCCACTTTGCTTATGCGGATTCAGTGCCACAAGTGGCTCGCCCCCAGATTCAGGCCGCCGCCACGGATTATAATTTGGCTCTCGCCAGTACTCGATTATTTGTGGGGACCCCGAAAGATCCTGCTCCTGCATTCACAGGCGATGTAAAAGAACTCACCTATGATGGAGTGAATGGGATCTATTTTTTGTCGGAACCTTGGCCCTTCCCAACTTCCAAAGATTCGGATGCGATGACGGTGATAGCCTTTGATCGACAGCATATTATAGGGGCCGACATTTTCTTTAGGGCCCAAAGTTATGCTTTAGAGGATGTGTCGAAAAAAACTTTAGCCCTGAAATTTGTAAAACTTATAGGGGTCCACGAAATGGGACATGTGCTGGGACTCAATCACAGCCACGCCCATGACGCCGTGATGCAAAGTTTTTTGTCTGTAGCTTTTGCGGATCAAAGCCTGGGCGCGTCGGATCTTTTGGTTTTGAGTCGGCAATACTCGCTCAGACCCGGCGTCCTTTAAGCAATTTAATTTTAGAACTTAAATTTTTTCCGAAGTTCATCAATGCCTTTTTTGACATTCTCCGGAGCTTTCTCTTGAAGTTTTTCTACCGCTTTCTGCACGGGCTCTGACTTCAAGGCGCTCTTTGCCATCTTGGGCCCTACGATTTTCACCGTGTAGGCATAGTCGGGCTTGGGATCACTCATGTCTCCGGCAAACTTCATGGGCAATTCAATTTTTCCACTGGGCCCCTTCAAGGGATCAAATTTTACAACACTGGGATCCAAAAAGGCCGTCCCCAAGATATCGACCTTGCGATCAAAGGTGACAGTTCCATTAGATTTAAATTGCATATCTCCCAGCTTAGAGTCTTCAGCCGCAAAGACGACGTCTAAATCTTGGAGATTTACCACACGCCCTTTTATGCTACTCACCAACTTGCATGTCTTAAATTCACCGCGAAATTCCCGGTTCTTTTGGTTCTCAGGAATCTCCGCTTTTTTCCCGCCAAAACTGGGGAGATTTTTCACCACGCCCTCTACGAGTTTAACGATAGGTAAATTGAGTCGACCGGATTTAATCTCTCCACTCAAAGATCCGTTTAAAGTTTCGTTGAGCTGAGCCTTGCGTAAACCCTTGCCCGCAATTTTAAAATCCCCCACCATGGTGCCGCTGAGCTGGTCCTTCCATTCGGGTGCATGAGCTCGGATAGCCTCAGCAAGGTTAATTCCATTTAAGCCCGCTTTGATGTCGTAAGTCGGAGCCTTTGGGAAAAGACCCATGGCCCCTTCCAAAATTAATTTTCCACCGTAGCCGCCAAGGCCTGTTTTAGAGACTTTCAGACTTCGAGCCGCATAGCTCATGTTAAAAGTGGCATTGTTATATTCTGCACCCATAGCTTTGATTGATTTCAAATCCATCACTATTGTGGCCCGCGCTTTGTCGAGCATGGGATTGGCGAGAGATTTTTCTAATTCTGGTGCCATTTTATCTAAGCTTTCATCTAAGGGTTCGGTGGCTGCACTTTTAGCATCGGCCGCGGTACCCTGAGTACCCGCACTTTGCGGAGCCGCGGTGCCCGGCTTAAGGCCCATCAACTCATCCACGTCGAGGCGCTTGGAACTCAGTCGGATGTTGGCGTCGGGTCGGTCAAGTCCCTTGACTGCGAGGCGAAGGTTCAGATCCGAAACCCCCACCTTCAAGGAGAAAGGGTCGACGAGCACGCTAGGCTCTTTCACCGTACCCTTCACTTCGATTTTTCCATTCAAATCGGAGATGGGGCGCTGAAGTTGTGGAGTAGCACCTGAAACTTTTGAGAGTTGGACCAAAACATCTAACGCTGGGTTGCTGAGCAGTCCATTTACCTTAGCATTCAGCGAAACTGTGCCGGCCAATTTGTAATCTCGTACCATAGGCACCAGCGCACCAAAGGGAGCCAATTGCACATTGTCCGCCTGAAGACTCATCGCAATTTTTCGATTGAGCTCCGAAGTGGCGTCTTCAACATTGAGAGAAGCTCTCGCAATGAGTTCACCAAGTTTTAAATCAAAGGATTCTAAATTGGCGTCGGTTTTAAGACCCTGATTGACGACACCCTTCATCTTAATGGCCAGGTCTGTGCCTGCAGGTTTTACAAAAAGGGGTTGTTGCTCAATAGCTAAGGCCGTCAAATCATTTTGCAGATCGACTTCAATTTTGGTGTCTTTGCCGTTGGGCGAATATTTCACCGTACCCGTAGTTTTGATATCTCCTTGGGCTTTGGTGTCGCCAGCCAGATAATCAATGGCGGCTTGGAAATTGACTTCAATAGCGTGGGCCAAGCCGATTCCTTCTAGTGAAAAATTCATTTTGCTAAGTGAAGTTTTATTTCCCTTGGGAGCCTTCAGGTCCACCACTTGGACACTTCCATTTTGAATCGTGAAATCCACTCGAGCAGCGCGAACACGGTTAGCGACAAAGCCAGGGAGCGCGTCGATCGTTTCACCCACGGCCTTTTCCTCACCCGGTTGAACCGGAGTCGCCGCAGCTTCTTGGGCAGCCGCGACTTGGGGGTCGGGTAAAAAAGCGGAGAGATTAGACTCTTCCCCTCGCTGCGTGAGTTGGATTTGGGGGTCATTCAACTGGATCACAACCTTGGGGGCAAAAAGCAAAGAAAGTAGGGGCATTTTTAAATCGATAGATGAAATAGTGGCCAGGGATTCTTTATTCCAAGGTGCGGGAGCCACGGCCACGGTTTCTTCGATGTGGAGTTTCAGCGTAGGGAAGGCTCGCAAAGTAATTTTCCCTAACTTCACTTTGCCGCGGACTTTCTGATTGATAGCGGCCTCAATCTTAGGACGCAGCTGATCGGCAGGGTAAAAAACGGGCAATAACAATAACAGGGCCACAAACAAAACTAAAAGGGAGCCCAAAACAACGGCTAACTTTTTCATGATAATAACTCCTTAAAAATGTAGACTAGCCCCAGTGGTCGCCAGTCAGGCGCCCCAAGTCTATCATCCGGGGGGCCACGATAAAGGCCGTCCACCTAAAATATGCAAATGCAGATGATGCACCGTTTGACCCCCAAAAGCGCGGGTATTCACGACTATTCGGTATCCGTCTTCAGCCAGTCCTTGATTAGCCGCAATTTCCGCTGCCTTCACAAAGAGCTTGCCCATCAATTCTGCGTCGTCGGGGCGAAGTTCGGCCATCGAGGGGATCTCCTTTCTGGGGATCAGTAGAATATGAGTCGGGGCTTGTGGATGATTGTCTCTAAAGGCGAGGCATTCCGCATCTTCGTAAACAACATCGGAGGGAATCTCGCGGTTAATAATTTTTTTAAATATTGTCATACGACCACACTCACTAACTTTCCTTTGACGTAAATAAATTTCTTAATAGCTTTGGATTCTACCCATTTTTGCACCGATTCGCGGGCTAAAACGAGATTTTTTAAATCCGCCTCGGTGATGTCCTTAGAAACCTGAACCTGATCACGCACCTTACCGTTGATCTGCACCGCCACGGTAATCTCGTCGGAATGGATCCAAGCCGGATCGAAAGTGGGCCAGGAGGCTTTGGAGATGGACTCTTTTTCGCCAAGGAGTTGCCAAATTTCTTCGGCCATATGGGGGGCAAAGGGCGCCAGTATTAAATTGAATTTTCTTACAAATTCGAGGGGCACTTTATTTGTTTCAGCGGCGTAACTTTGAAACTCATTGACCAAAATCATCAGGGCCGCAATGGCGGTGTTCATCCGCAGATTTTCAATGTCTTCACCCACTTGCTTGATGCTTTTGTTAAAAAGTAAGCGCAGCTCCTTGGGCCACTCAGTTTGCGGCACTGGGACCACGCGTGCGCCCAGTTTTTCGTTTTCCAAAACTAGGCGGTAGTACTTGCCTAGAAAGCGATAGACTCCTTCGATATTTGCAGTTTGCCAAGGCTTGGCTTTTTCTACAGGACCTAAGAACATTTCAAAGAGGCGAAAGGTGTCGGCTCCATACTGTTGGATGACGTCGTCGGGATTCACCACATTGCCCCGAGACTTGCTCATCTTTTCGCCATCTTCAGCCAAAATCATTCCTTGGTGGAATAGCTTTTGAAAGGGCTCGGGATGGGTAACCAAGCCTAAGTCGTAAAGAACCTGATGCCAAAAACGTGAGTACAGAAGGTGGCCCACAGCATGTTCTTGTCCCCCGATATAAAAGTCGACTGGGCCCCAATATTTTTCAGCTTCTTTAGAACAAAAAGCTTTGTCATTATGAGGGTCCATATAACGTAAGTAATACCAAGAGGATCCGGCGGACCCGGGCATGGTATTGGTTTCCCGCCGAGCTTTGGCACCTGTTAGGGGGTCTTGGGTATTTACCCAATCTGCAACCGAAGCTAAGGGTGACTCGCCAGTTCCCAAGGGTTGGTAGCGCTCCACCTGGGGAAGCTCAAGAGGAAGTTCATTGTCTTTTAGAAAACGAAGTTCCCCCGCGTCTTTGCCCTCCAACACATGGAGAACTGGGATGGGCTCTCCCCAATAGCGTTGGCGAGAAAAAATCCAGTCGCGCAGTTTGTAGGTGATGGATTTTGCGCCCAGCCCCCGCGCTTCCAGGTGAGCTGTGATTTTTTCAATGGCTTCTTTGGAATCGAGGCCATTAAAATTGTTAGAATTTAAAAGTTTTCCATTTTCATCGATAACTTTGAGGATATCTAAATTAAATTTTTTGGCGAATTCCTCGTCACGCTCATCGTGGGCGGGCACAGCCATAATGGCGCCGGTACCATAGTTAATAAGAACGTAGTCCGCGATCCACACGGGAATTTTTTCCCCACTTAAAGGGTGCAAGGCATAGGAACCCGTGAAAACCCCGCTTTTGTCTTTGTTAAGGTCTCCGCGCTGGAGGTCAGATTTAGCAGCCGCTTCTTTAATGTAGGTGGCCACCTGATTTTTGTGCGCTGGAGTTGTGAGAACTTCGGCCAGGGGATGCTCGGGAGCGATAACCATAAAGGTCACTCCAAAGAGAGTGTCGGGGCGAGTGGTAAAAACTTCAAGCTCGAGATTTTTACCATTGGCCTGAACCTCCAATGGAAAGCGGACTTTCGCCCCCACGGACTTCCCAATCCAGTTGCGCTGCAGTTCCTTGGTGGAGGAATCCCAGTCTAAAGCGTCGAGTCCTGATAAAAGTTTTTCAGCATAGTCGGTAATTTTTAAAACCCACTGTCGCATAGGCTTGCGCTCTACGGGATGCCCGCCGCGCTCAGACCTTCCGTCAATCACTTCGTCGTTGGCCAGGACCGTGCCTAGGGCCGGGCACCAATTCACCGTCATTTCAGCTTGATACGCCAAACCCTTTTCAAAAAGCTTTTTAAAAATCCACTGCGTCCATTTGTAATATTTCGGATCGGTGGTGTTAATTTCGCGACTCCAATCGTAGGCATTTCCCAAAGACTGGAGTTGGCGCTTAAAGGTTTGGATATTTTTAGCGGTCGTGATGGAAGGATGAATTCCCTTCTGAATGGCATATTGTTCGGCGGGTAGGCCAAAGGCATCCCAACCCATGGGGTGCAGAACGTTAAATCCGCGCATACGCTTGTATCTGCGCAAAATATCGGTGGCAATATATCCCAGCGGGTGACCCACGTGAAGACCATCGCCTGAGGGATAGGGAAACATGTCGAGGCAATAGAACTTAGGCTTTTCCGAGCCGGGCTCGCCAGGATTTGCTGCTTTAAATAATTCTTTTTCAACCCAGTGACTTTGCCACTTGGCTTCGATGCGATGGAAAAAAGGTCTGAGGCCCTGTTCTTTTTCTTCCGACATGCGTTTCTCTGTTTATACCTTAGCTTAGTTTCTTTTGAATGAGTTGGGTCACCAGCGGCGGATTGGCCTTGCCTTGAGAGAGCTTCATCACTTCTCCAACAAAGTAACCCATCAACTTCGTTTTACCAGACTTGTAGTCGGCGACTTGGGCCGGACTCATATTTAAAACTTGATCGACCCAAGCCTCGAGGGCCGATGAATCTGAAACCTGTACCAAGCCCTTGGCTTCCACAATCTGCTGAGGACTGCCCCCCGTCTTAAACATTTCTTCAAAAATCGTTTTTGCAATTTTCCCGGAAATCGTCCCCTTTTCAATTAACTGAATGAGCTCGCTTAGGCGGGCAGGCGGGATCGGGCACTTAGAAAAATCTCCCTCGAGACTTTTCATTTCTCTAAGAAGCTCACCGGTGATCCAGTTAGAGGCGGTTTTAGGAGTGGCGCCGGCCCGCACCGTTTTTTCATAGTAGTTTGCGAGGTCTCGACCAGAGGTGAGCACATCGGCATCATATTCACTGAGGCCTTGGGCTTGGATAAATCTCTTTTTCTTTTCTTCGGGTAGTTCCGGCATGGCTTTGCGAACGGAATCCACAAAACCCGGGGCCAAAACGAGAGGAGGGAGGTCAGGGTCGGGAAAATAGCGGTAGTCGTGGGCTTCTTCTTTGCTGCGCATCGAGAACGTTTTTCCCACCGCAGAATCCCACCCTCGCGTCTCTTGAATAATCTTTCCACCGGCTTCCACTACCGAAATTTGCCGCGCGATTTCATACTCAATGGCCTTTTCTACAAAACGAAAGGAGTTGATGTTTTTTAATTCTGCCCGAGTGCCGAGTTTTTGCTGCCCCACAGGTCGAATGGAAATATTCACATCGCAGCGGAAGTTGCCTTCTTCTAAATTTCCATCGCAAACATCGGCATACATTAAAATCGCATGAATTTTTTTTAAATAAGCCGAGGCCTCCGTTGCGGATCTTAAATCGGGCTTCGATACAATTTCCACAAGGGGAACTCCGGAGCGATTAAGATTGACGAGCGTGGAGGAAGCCAGGTGCATAGATTTGCCGGCATCTTCTTCCATGTGGATACGTTCAATGCCAATGCGCTTAGGCTTGGTAGCTTCCTCCGGTTGAATATCTACAAAACCCTCTCCGCAGAGAGGCTCGTCGAACTGAGAAATCTGATAGCCTTTCGGCAAGTCTGGATAAAAATAATTCTTGCGTGCAAAGATGCTGCGCTCATTAATTTTGCAATTAAGGGCAAGGCCTGCGCGCACCGCAAGAGTTACGGCTTTTCTATTGAGTACGGGGAGCGCACCGGGAAGTCCTCCAGAAACAGGGCCCACCTGAGAATTCTCTTCTCCACCAAAATGTGTACCCACAAAACAAAACGCCTTGGTCTGGGTGAGCAGTTGGGCGTGAACCTCGAGCCCGATCACCACCTCATAAGCCGCCATCTTAAACCCAGCCTTTCGCTACGGGCGAAAGGTCAGTTTTTATTTGAGCCTCAATTGAGGCAGAGAGTCCTAAAAGTTTGGCCTCCTCCCACCAAGGGGTCATGAGTTGAAGACCTATGGGAAGTTTTTGGGAGTCGTAGCCCACATTTACAGAAAGTCCCGGGAGCCCTGCAAGATTGGTGGAGAGGGTGTAAATGTCGGCCAGATACATGGCCACGGGATCATCAGACTTTTCGCCGATTTTAAAGGCCGTGGTGGGAGACGTAGGGCCCACGATAAAATCGCATTTTTTAAAGGCCTCTTCAAAATCTCTTTTTATAAGTGTCCGTACTTGCGAAGCCTTGCGGTAGTAAGCTTCGTAGTAACCCGAAGAAAGGGCGTAAGTGCCAAGGAGAATTCTCAAACGCACCTCACTACCAAAACCTTCACCCCGAGACCGCGCATACAAATCTTCCAAACTACTTCCGGCGCCGGTACTCGCGCGATAGCCATAATGAATGCCATCGTACCTGGCGAGATTGCTCGAGGCCTCCGAAGTGGCCACAAGATAGTAAACCGGCAAAGCAAAACGCGTGTGGGGAAGGGAAATATCTACAAGTTCCGCTCCCTGGTCTTGGAGATCCAAGAGAGTTTGGCGAACTTGTTTCTCCACCTCGGGTGAAAGACCCTCTGCGAAGTACTCTTTAGGAAGACCCAGGCGCAGGCCTTGAATCTTTTTTTGGTTCCGAAACTTTAAAGCCTCCTCGAGAAAACTTGAAACTTTTTGCGGGCTGGAAGTGGCATCATGCACATCGTGACCGGCAATGGCGTCGAGAACGGCAGCACAGCCCAGCGAGTCGGTGCACATCGGACCCACTTGATCGAGCGAGCTGGCAAAGGCCACCACACCAAAGCGACTCACTCTGCCATAGGTTGGTTTTAACCCGGTGATTCCGCACAGGCTCGCAGGCTGACGGATGGATCCCCCGGTGTCGGTACCCAGACTTAAAGGCGTGACTCGTGCGGCCACCGCCGCAGCGGAACCACCGGAGGACCCCCCCGGCACCCGGCTTTTATCCCAGGGATTTTTGACGGCGCCAAAGTAAGAACTTTCGTTTGAAGAACCCATGGCAAACTCATCGAGGTTCGTTTTTCCAACAATGGGAGATCCGGCTTTACGCAAACGCGCCGATACGGTGGCATCGTAGGGAGCCACAAAATTTTCCAGTATTTTTGAAGCCGCCGTGCTTCGAGTCTTGTGGGTGAGAATGAGATCTTTGACAGCTATCGGCATCCCCAGAACTGAGCCCCTCTCACCGTTTTTGAGTCGGAGGTCGGCGGCTTCGGCGGACCGAAGGGCTTCTTCCGAATGAATGCTAATAAAGGCGTTGAGTTCAGGCTGCGAGCTTTGGGCCCTTCGAAGACTTTCCTCCGTAAGCGCTTGAGCACTCACGTCACAAGAATCTAAGGCCTGGCGGATGACCTCGAAGCTTTGGTTTAAAATTTGAGATGCCGACGACACTACTCAATCTCTCCTACGACCTTAGGAATTTTAAAGCAGTTTTCCATTTGGTCGGGGGCATTCCGCAAAAGTTCTTCACGCGAAAGAGCGGGCTCAGGAGAATCTTCTCGAAGCTCCATTTGCGCCACACCGTGATAAAGGGGTGGGACACCTTCAGTATTGGCTTCCGCTAAAAACTCAAAATAATTGAGGACGGCCGAAAACTTTCTTTGTATCGTTTCGAGCTCCGAATCAGGAATGCGAAGCCGCGCCAGCTTCGCTACTCTTAGTACGTCATCTAAGGTCGCCATATTGGGCCGGGAGCCTACCCCTGGAGGAGCCGTAATTCGAGCACAATTTGCCTGATTTTAAGAGCCCTTAGGCTGGAGTCAAAGGGGCAAACCTCGCCACAAATTTCTTAACCCCCGCGCGTTCAAATCTCACGGAGACTTTCAGACCTTCGCGCTGACCTTCGCGGCGGACGACCGTACCGGTGCCATAATCGGGGTGATTTACGAGCTTGCCGACGCCTAGAGGGTCATCGGCGTCGCCCGCCCCATCGGCCGGGTCACCAAAGTATTCATCAAAACTCGACTTCGAAGCACCGGGAGGGGCCCAGTCGTCGTCACCAAATTCCTGTGCGGCAGCCCGCTGCTGCCAGGGCTTGTAAACAGAGGCTCGGGGCGCGTGATCTTGTATCACCACTTCCCCCACCGGAAGTTCGTCTATAAAACGTGAGGCTCTGCGCACCTGAGTCACTCCAAAGACCCGACGCATCCGGGCCAAACTCAATATTAATTTTTTGCGCGCACGGGTCATCCCTACATAACAAAGCCTGCGCTCTTCTTCGATATTCTCGGAGTCATTACCCGCGTCTTCCATCCGAATGCTGGGGAAGAGACCCTCTTCGAGTCCCACAAGGAAAACTACCGGATACTCCAGACCCTTAGCGGAGTGAAGGGTCATCATGGTGACAAAACTTTCTCCGGCCTCCATCCGATCGGCATCACTTAACAAGGCTACTTCTTCGAGAAAGCCGGCCAAACTGCCTTCGGGTGAACGCTGCTCAAAATCAATCAGGGCCCCCGAGAGTTCTTTTAAGTTTTCTAGTCGACTCACGCTCTCGATATCGCCTTCGCGCTCTAAGGCCTTGAGGTATCCCGTTTCTTCGAGAAGAAAAGCGTAAAATTCAGCCGGAGAAAACTCCGTGGATTTAATAAGAAGTCGCTCGTAGAGTTCCAAAAATGCGTGGAGTTTGCGCTTCGCACCAGCATTGAGCGTGGTTAAAATTTCATCTTTTACAACAAGGCCCAAGGTTTCGAGCCCACTTAAATCTTCGCGGTGCGAGATGGCTTTAAGGGCGTCGATGGTGGTCTTACCGATGCCACGAGTGGGCACGTTGATAATGCGGAAGAGCGAAAGGTCGTCTTTAGGATTCACAAAAAGCCTCAGATAGGCCAGGGCGTCTTTGACTTCGGCACGGTCGTAGAACTTCAAACCCCCAAAAATTTTATAGGGTAGTCGCTCCGCGCGGAGGTTATCTTCAAAGAGCCGGGACTGAGCATGGGTTCGATAGAAAATCGCGATTTCCTCTAAGCCATAGCCTGAGTCGAGGATTTTTTTGATTTGCTTGATAACAAATCTACCCTCTTCAAAGTCACTCTCCAACATGTGAACTTCCACCTGATCCCCGTCGGGATTAGAGGTGAAAAGAGTTTTTTCTTTGCGTTGTTTGTTGAACGAGATCACCCGATTGGCCGCACGAATAATATGAGCAGAAGACCGGTAATTTTCTTCCAGCTTAATCACTTTAGACTCGGGAAAATCTTTCTCGAAGTCGAGAATGTTTCGGATGTCGGCACCCCGCCATTTATAAATACTTTGGTCTTCGTCGCCCACCACACAGAGGTTGCGGTACTTTTCCGAGAAAAGCTTGAGGAATTTATACTGAACGGCATTGGTATCCTGGTACTCGTCAACCAGCAAATAAGGATAGGCGTCTTGGTATTTTTCTAAAAGATCGGGGTGATCGGCAAAGAGACGATAGGTTTTAAAAAGCAAGTCGCCAAAATCCACGGCGTTATGGCGCAGCAGCGCGGCCTCGTACTCTTTAAAAACAGGGCCCATTTTTTGATCCACAAAACTATAGGCTACGGGTTTGTACTCTCGAGGATCGATGGCGTCGTTCTTCAATTGGTTAATCCGGTACATGATGGACTTAGGCGAAATCACTTTGTCTGAAATCTCGAGACGATTCATACAGTCTTTGATAAGAGAAAGTTGGTCGGAATCATCGAAGATGCTGAACCCGCTGTGAAGGCCGAGACGATAGCCATGTTCGCGAAGTATTTTAGCGCCGGCACTATGGAAAGTGGTGATCCATATTTCGTTAAGAGGCATGCCGTGGGAACCTAAAATTTTTGCCACCCTCTCGCGCATTTCTTTGGCGGCTTTGTTGGTGAAGGTGACGGCAAAAATTTCACCGGGAAAGGCCGATCCCGATTCAATCAAGTGGGCGATGCGATAAGTGAGCACACGAGTTTTTCCGGAGCCGGCTCCCGCCAGAATAAGAACAGGACCCTTGAGGGCTTCTACACCTTGTTGCTGAGCTGGATTCAGTCGGGCCCCGTCTAACATCTTATGTGATGCGTTACTTAATATCTCTAAATCTCTCAAACGAAAGTCACCTTTTGTGAAGGCGCATTGTCCTAAGCCTGACCTCGGATTCGGATCGGCGTTGCTCCCCAGCGCCGGACGATGAAATAACGTTGTTTCAATGAGAAACGACGACCTTGAGAGGGTCGGGGCTGCATCTACCTTGCAGCTCCGACCGCTGTTAAGTAGGGTAAGGACAGATGTCTTCTTCTGGAAAAATTTCACGCGTATCGGATATGGCGGCCACTCTTATTGGATCTGAGGTTTTAAAGATTGCTGGTGAGGTGTCGACCCTCTTGGCACAGGGTAAAAAAATCGCAAATTTTACAGTAGGGGATTTTGATCCAAAATATTTTCCTATTCCTGGAGAACTGCGCCGCTTGATTTCGTCTGCAGTTGACGCCGGACAAACAAACTATCCCCCGAGCTCAGGCCTCATGGCACTGCGAGAAAGCGTGGCGGCTTTTTATTCTCGGGACTTGGGACTTCCTACGAAATCATCGGAAGTGCTCATTGCCGGCGGAGCTCGACCCTTGATTTACACAACCTTTTTGGCTTTGGTGAATCCGGGCGAAAAGGTTGTGTACCCGGTGCCCTCCTGGAACAACAATCACTATGTGCATTTGTCGCAGGCCGTAGGAGTGAAGGTAGAAGCTCAGGCTGGCAATAATTTCATGCCGACTGCGGAGGAATTAGCGCCTCATTTGGCAGAGGCGCGTCTGCTTTGTTTGAATTCCCCACTGAACCCCACCGGAACCTTGTTTGATAAAAATGAGCTGCTCAAGATTTGCGAAGAGGTCGTGGCGGTGAATGCGGCTCGACGCGCGAAAGGTGCTCGCGAGTTGTATTTGATGTACGACCAAATTTATTGGAAAATTTTGCACGGGGACTCGGCGCACTTTAATCCGGTGACTTTGTGTCCGGCCGTGAAGCCTTACACTATTTTTATTGATGGGATGTCGAAGTACTTTTGTGGAACCGGGATACGCGTGGGTTGGGCCGTTGTTCCTGAGGATATCATGCCGCAGTTCTCAGCCTTCTTGGGACACGTCGGGGCCTGGGCGCCCAAGCCCGAGCAGGTGGCGTGTGCGGAATTTTTGCGCAACACCACGGCGATTACTTCATTTATGGATGAATTGCATGCGCGGCTGGACGCGCGACTGGGGCCTTTGTACAGAGGGATTCTAGCGCTGAAGAAAGCGGGATTGCCGGTGGACGCGGTACGGCCACAGGGTGGAATCTATTTGTCGCTGCGGGTGCAGCCAGGGCGCGGTTTGCGCACCAATGAGGAAATTCGACGAGCGTTGCTGGAGGAGGCCGCCCTTGCGGTTGTGCCGTTCCAAGCCTTCGGCTTGGCGGAGGATAGCGGTTGGTTTCGAATGTCGGTGGGTGCGGTGGATGTGAGTGATATTCCGTATGCGTTGGAGAAGTTGCAGACTTTTTTGACGCGAAAGTAGGGGGGGGTCGTGGCAAAACTATATTTTAGATACGGAACGGTGGGGAGCGCGAAGACGCTGAATCTCTTAGCGGTGGCGCACAATTATCAGAGTCAGGCGAAGAAGGTCCTTATTGTAAAGCCAGAGATCGACGTGCGTTTCGGCGCCGATAATGTACGCTCACGGAGTGGGCTGGAGAAAAAGGCCGATGTGTTGCTGGGGCTTACGGATGTGCTTTCTGCAAAGGCACTAGCAGGAGTATCGTGCGTCCTGGTGGATGAAGCACAATTTTTAGCGCCCGAGCAAATCGAGAATTTTCGAAGTATCTCTAGGGATTTAAATGTCCCGGTGATTTGCTATGGATTGCGCACGGATTTTCGCACTCGGCTCTTTGCCGGAAGTCAGCGCTTACTGGAGTTGGCCGATGCCATCGAAGAAGTCAAAAATACCTGCCACTACTGCAATAAAAAGGCTGTCTTTAATCTAAAGCTGGTCAACGGGCTTGCCACTTTGGAGGGCCCATCCGTTGAGCTTGGCGCCGAAGAACTTTATTTGCCAGCTTGCTCGGAATGTTATTTTTTGCGCATCACGGACCAAAGTTCCTGCGCCAATCTTCCGGTTGGCGAAAACTTAGATATTTCCCACTCTTTATAATCAAACCCATCTTGGGTCATTTGTTTGAGTTCCCACTGGGTATTGCCAAAGGGGGGGCCGCCTTCATTGGTATGCATAAAGTGAATACCAAACCAAAGTCCCTGGGGCTTGAGCGCCATTTTTACTTTATCAATGTATTCCTCGCGACGAGCCGGATCGATAGCACAGTAAATTGTGTGCTCAAATATCGCATCATAGACCTGAGGGTTCTGTTCCAAATGACGAAAAATGTCGTCGGACAGATATCTTACTGAGGAGGCGGGATACTTTTTTGCAAACTCATTTTGGGCTTCTTTTGAAAAATCCAGCGCCGTGACTTTCAAATTATTTTCGGCAAGAAATATCGCATCATGCCCCCTGCCGGCACCGGGAACGAGCACAGATGCACCCGAAGAAATGAGTTCGTGAGTTTTTTTCCATTGCTCTACCAATACGGGACTGGGTTTTTGCATCTCCCAAGCGTCTTGGCCGCTAGCATAAACCTCGTCCCAAAATCTACCTTGGCTCAAATCTTCGCCAGAACTGCGCCAATCTGGAAATGCAAAATTTGGGGGAAAATTAAGCCCATTCAAAAAAGCGGCTTGGGCCTTGCGAGAAAGTACCGCCGGTATCCTCGCTGGACCGACGTAAGCATGCAAGCGACCCCAGGGATCCTGCCGGATTTCACTTTCGGCGGCGGTGTTATTTTTTAATTTGAGGGGAAGATCAAAGTTCAGGCCGCCCAAAAAATGCCAAGTCACTTTCGGCGCCGGAGCTTTAAGGTCAAGAGTCACGCCTTGTGCCACCAGGGGGTCTGAAAAAGCCACTACGTGGGCCCTTTCGCCATCGCACTCGGTCGTCAATATTCCTTTAGTTAAGCTTCTGTCTCTGGAAGGCAAGCGCGACATGTTCTGAAAAAGAGCTTTAAGAAGACCGTCGTCATCGACACGCAGACCATCGAAGTTAGGGAACCCTCCCTCATCTATTTCTACTCGGTAGCGAATTTCTTGAGACATACTAAGTAGTTTTAATCTAAAAACTTCTTTAAGGCTTTGGTCCTCAAAAGTTTCTAAATTCGGGGGGACTTGTAAAAATAGACTTGATTCCATTCGTCCGTATGGTATTCGAGATTTATGGATTTTGCAAAGTTTAACGACAAAACTCTTCTCTATCGCGCAAAAATTCTTGCTCGTCGTGAGCGGAAAATCACGCTTATCGTGCTGAGATATCTACGAGAAATCGAGCGAAGAATGATTTTTGCTAAACTGGGCTATCCCAGTCTTTTTGAATTTGCTGTAAAAGAGCTCGGTTATTCTGAGTCGTCGGCACATCGACGGATTTCCAGCATGCGACTGTGCCGAAGCCTTCCTGCGGTGGAGGAAAAGCTTGAGCGCGGAGAATTAAATCTCACACTACTATCGATGGCACAAAGTTTTTTTCATATTGAGAAAATAGACAACAATGAGACCAAGGCCGAAATACTGAGAGCGGTAGAAGGCCACAGCACACGAGATGCCCAAAAAATCTTGATGAGCCAATCGCAAAGTCCAGAACGGCACCGCCGAGAATCAGCCAAGCTTATCTCAACACGATCTTCCCTGGTAACAGTTGTTCTACCAGACAATGTTATGCAACAGATCAATGAAGTGAGGTCGCTTTTATCGCACGCCCATCCCCATATGAAAATTAGCGATGTTTTGTCCTTGTCCGTGGGAGAGTTTTTGAAAAATCTTCAAAAGAAGAAGTTTTCTAATGCGGAGAACGCTATTAGCTCGAGGTCTAATAGCGCTCGCGCCCCAAATGCACTTCCGGCGCCGAAAGTAGGAGCGGCGCCCAACAAAACTCACGCTCGATATATTCCCATGAATCTTCGTCGAGCCGTTTGGACAAGAGACGGGGGCCGCTGCACTTACGTGGAGCCAGCCTCAAAAAGGCGATGCTGTTCCAAACACCTTTTGGAACTTGATCATATCGTGCCTTTTGCCTCCGGAGGTTGGCATTCACTCGAAAACCTTCGATTGCGGTGTCGACTGCACAATCAACTTTCCGCCATCCAGATGTTTGGGGTGAAAAAAATGCAGAACTACTTGCCTAAAATTGCACCGGATTAGGGCTCTTCAGATCGTGCGAGAATGTCGTCTCTACGCATTCTTGACTCCTTCTTAACAAGATCTTCACCCTACACGGCAACATACGGCGTCATAATGTTGGCGGGGCCTCTTTTTGCGCGTTAATGCCCGGCCCAAAAGTGCCGATAGGAACTGGAGGAGGAAGGCGTGCTCGCAATTGTTGGAGCTTTGCTTTTGGGCGGAGCTGTTTTTTACATTGTATATACCACCCAGATTGCAGCCGAAACTTCGGCGGCCGAGGAACGCCTCAACATCGACTGGGGCTCGGATCAAAAAGCTTTTTCTCCCCCCATTTATCTCAAGCTTACCAAGCCCTTATTAAAATCGAGTTACCTGGAAATTGCCGTGGGTTTTTGGAAGGCGCCACAGCTCATCGAATGGAAGCGCAAGCTTATTTCCGCAGGTCTCGCGCGCTACGTGCAACCTGAGCACTTCGTGGCTTCGAAATTTTGGCTCGCCGTATTTGTAGGATTTTTCATGCTCTTCAACATTACATTTTCCTCCGAGCCTATGCCGCCCTTAGCTGCACTGGGTTTTGTTCTTCTTGCTTTTTTCTACCCGAATATTCACATTCGTAGCCTTCGCGAAACTCGGCAACAGGAAATTCGCTTAGCGATGCCCTATGTGGTGGATCTCCTTGCGCTCAGTACGGAAGCGGGACTGGATTTTATGGGATCGATTTCGAAAGTCGTGGACCGCGCCCCTCCTAGCGCTCTCATTGAAGAACTTTCTATTCTTCTTAAAGACATCCAACTCGGCTCCTCACGCGCTACCGCTATGCGCGCCATGGCCGAGCGCATCGATATGCGCGAAATGACCAGCTTCGTGGCTATATTAGTATCGTCAGATCAAATGGGAGCCAGCATCGGCACCGTGCTTCGCGCGCAAAGCGAATCTATGCGAGTAGAGCGCCTGGTGAAAGCCGAAAAAATGGGGGCTCAGGCCTCACAAAAAATTCTTATCCCGTTGGCAATTTTCATTTTGCCTGCAGTGATGCTCATGATTTTTGCGCCACTCATTTTGGGCATGATGGGGGTCACCTAACCATGGCCAATGCAGTCACCATCCGCACCAGCGCTGGCACCACCCTCGCCCAACACTGCATCGTTGCGCGCTCGGCCTACTCTCGCATGATCGGATTGCTAGCACACAAGTCGCTCCCCACTGGCGAAGGCCTCCTCTTAGAACCCTGCAACCAAGTTCATACCTTCTTTATGGGCTTCGCAATCGACGTCATCTTCCTCGCAAAAGACAACACAGTTCTGCGCACAAGCGAAATGAAGCCCTGGCGTCTCTCTCCCCTGATATGGAGAGCCCGCAAAATTGTTGAACTTCCTGCCGGCACTCTCCGCCAGCACCCGGTCAATGCCGGTGAACGCTTGGAGATCAACGCATGTTAGAACTTCGCGTCACCAAGGGAGAGGCCCACAAAGGCGAAAAATTTGCACTGCCCGCACACGGCAGCGTTACGATTGGCCGCGACTCGAGTTGCGACATTAAGTTGAGCTCCAAAGGGATATCTAAACGTCACTGCCGATTAACGGGGCTCAGCGGTAGCCGTATAGAAGTAGAAGATTTAGGGTCCGCCAACGGTACCTTCGTTAACGGCGTACTTATTAAAAAGCATATTCTCAAAGTAGGGGACTCGCTTAATATCCATGATTTTACACTTCAAGTGTGTATGAGAGCCCCCGAGCTCGTAGCCAGCAGCGCCAGTGGAAACTTTTTCGACGCCGAAGGAAATCCGGCGCCGGAAATGACCCTCTCCTTTGTTGACAAAAGAAATCCCGCCCTTCGCTGGCTAGAAGCTAACGTTTTTCCTCTCGCTGATTCTTTAAGTGAAAAATTCGATTTGAGATTTTTGATGGTGGTCTTTTTTATCATCTGGTCCATTCTCATTATTTCCTTCACGGCTTCACCCTTCCGACAGAAGGCCAACGAACGCGTGACCGAGCAAGCCGCTGAAGTCGCCAAGCTCTACGCCCGACAACTGGCGCGCGTAAACCAACAGGCCGTCATTGACCAACGCTACCGCGACCTCATTGCCGAACTCGATGCCCGACCCGGCCAAACTCCGGGCCTGCTGAACGCCATGATTCTAGATGCCACCAGTTCGCAAATTCTTGCGCCAGCTGAGTTCTTCGGACAGGGGCTTCCCAATCCCTTCGCAGCGGCCGCCGTCAATCAAGACCAAGAGTTTGTTCAGGTGGATTCCGACGGCACTATTTATGCTTCCACTCCCCTAAAAATTGGCACTCCTCAGGGAAATAAAACCGTGGCGACTGCCTTCGTGGTCTTCAATGGCACCGAAAAAGTTTTCTCTATTGCCGCACTTCTTAATCAAATCGTGGATTCCCTCCTCAAAGCACTCCTTTTCAGCGCCCTCTTTTTACTTTTTGTTTACCGCTGGGTGGAGGGGACTCTCCTCGCCCTCACTCAGAAAATGGATACGGCCATGAAAAAATCCGAATCTACGGTCACCATGCCCACTCGGTGGCCGGCTTTGCAGAATCTCATCGAGCAAGTGAGCGCAGCCCTCGGTCGCGCCGCAGGTGGCGACCCGGCCGTGAATGCTCACGCCGCCGGAGGAGCCCATTCGGCCTGGGCCATGGCCGCGGTCAACAACAGTGCCGCACCTGCCGCAGCCTTCAATCACGACCTTCAAGTCACCGCCTGGAATCCGGCGATGGAACAAGTCATCGGCATTCGTGCATCGATGGCCGTGGGTTCCGACATCAGTGGCGCCAGCCGCGACTTCTCTTTTGAGAGCATGGTGCGTGAACTTGCCGCCAGTGGCTCGGCCGCACCCTGGACTCCGCAACAGCGACCCATGGAATTTTCGGGTCGCCGATTTATGGCCTCTTTCGTGGCCGGCCAAGGCGTCTATCTCCTTAACCTTAATGCATTGGAGGACGGATGAACTCATTCGAACTTCGTGACGCCCAAGGTTTTAAGTTCAAAATCGACAAAGAGTGGGTCCGCGTGGGTCGAAACGACGACAACGATATCGTGTTTCGCGACGCCACCGTCTCCCGCTACCACCTCAATTTTTACATTAAAGACGGCCAACTCATCGTAGAAAATGCGGGATCGCAAAACGGTTTTCTGGTGAATGGCCAACCCGCCACCGGCGCCGTATTTTTAAATCTCGGAGATCACCTCTACTTTGGGAGTCGAGAATTTTTGGTCGGCCGCCCCGATGTGAGAGGTGGCGCTGGAAATGAATTTTCCCAATCGGCGTCCAGCAACGGCGCAACACAAAACCTCAACTCGAGACCTGCGGCCACGTTCAATGCCACCTTTAATCTGGCCGATGCTTCTTCAATGCCCTCCAAGCGCACTTTCATCTACGGAGGACTCGCCGCTTTTGTGATTTTTATGGTGGTCTCAAACAAAAAATCTGAGGAGATTTCCCGGGTCCCCGCCTCAAGCGACTCTGACTTCGCCGCCGCACCTCTCAGCGCAGATGGATATGGCGCCGACGCATTCACCCAAAAAAGCCTCACCGAGGTCCAGGCCGAGGGCCGCTTCCGCGAGGCCCAACGTGATTTTAATAACGAAAATCTTTCCCGTGCGCTCTTGGGCTTTCAAGAAGCTCTGACGCTAAATCCGGGACACGAAGGCGCCATGGAATATTTAGAGCGCACCGAATCTGAGCAAAAAAAGCGATTAACTGAGCTTCTTAAAGATGCTCAACGTTCCTACCAACTTCAACAATTCCGCAGATCAAAAGAACGGGCTCTTCGTGTGATCACTGCACTGAGCGATGAGAATCCAAATTACGGACGAAAGATTGCCGAAGAGGGTGCTCTGTCTACAGCCCAGAAAAACCAAGGCCAAGAAGAAATTCTCTTGGCCTTTCCCTGCAAAGAAGCTCGAGAAAGCAAAATCTGTGAAACGGCTCTGGATATCGTAACGCGTTCCCGAGAACGTCTTGGGGACCAGGATGTGATCAAATGAGCTTAAAAGAATTGGTCATCGTAAAAGATGGCAACGAACAACGCTTACTCATTCAAAAAGACCGTTTAGTGATTGGTCGTGACAAAAAATCCGACATTGTTATCGACGATTCCTCTATTTCTCGTCGCCACGCCGTCGTCATTTCTAAATTTGAGTCCGTTTATATTGAAAACGTTTCCTCCACTGGACGCCTTGAAAAAGGATCTGAAGCCATCGAGTATGCCGAGCTCCTAGAAAATGAAGAAGTTCAAATGGGCCCCTTCACCTTATTTTGGCGCGCCCAAGACGGCAAAGAAGTAGGTCGTCCCACCCCACAAGCTGCCGATCTTTCTGCCGACGCTCCTCCCCTCCAAAGTATTTCCGAAGGCAATAATGATTCGGTTCATCCCGCGCAAAACCTCGGAGCGGTTCCATCACTGGACCTACCCGTGGTCCCCGAGAATCCCCCCGCGCAGGAACCCGAAGTTTTCCAGGCCATCGACTCAGCCCATACCAATTTTAGCTCTAATAACACCCAGATTGTGCTGTCCCGCGGGTCGTTAAATGGTTTGCTCCGCATCTCAAAGGGAACGCTGGCTGGTAAAGAATACAAACTTGACCACGGGGCCACCTGGATCGTGGGTCGTCATGAGAAATGTCAGATCTTTGTAGATCATCCCAAACTTTCTCGGCAACACTTCCAAATTGTACGCATCGGCAATGCCTTCCGCGTCCAAGACCTTAGCTCCGCCCACGGCACTCGTCTTAACGGCGTGGCCATCAGCGACGCTCCTCTGCAGGCCTTCGACACTCTTCAAGCTGGTAGCCTCGAGTTTCAGTTTCTGATCATTGATGCTCAAAAATTTGTGGAAGCTCCCGCTCTCAACCTAGCGGAAGCCAATGAATTGAATCCGCCTCCACCCAACATGGGCGGCCATTTTTCCGAAAGTCCCCAAGATAAAACACAGTTTGCGCCACCCACTCTCTATAATGCTGAGAAGTTTTCTCAAGAATCGCCCATCGGCAACGCTCCTCCAAAAGATAGCTCCGCCCCCCCCTCAGGCGCACAAGCCATTTTTTCTGCGCCGCTTTTTTCGGGACTTAGCGGCAGCGATAAGCCCTGGGCCAAGGTGGTGATCTGGATCCAAGACCAACCCAAACAAAAACAAGCGCTCTACGGTGGCGCACTCATACTCATTGCAGCCACGCTGCTTATTCTAAGCTTAGGCTCTGGAAGCTCGACGAACAGACAAATCGCCTCAGTTCCCAACACCAAAGAGAGTCCCAATGCCCTTCCAAAAATCAACGTCCCTAATGCTGCTGATATGCGGGATGTTTCTTCAGAATACAATTTGCTCTCCCAAGAAAAGCAATCCCAAGTGAAAGATCATTACGCACGCGCCGAGCGAGCGCGCTCCGCCCGAGACTGGACCGGAGCTTTCGAGAATTCAAAAGCTATTTTTGACCTCGGCGTGAAGCGCTACAAAAATGCCGCCGAAATCATGGACGAGGCCCAAACTTATTTAAATGAAGGCGCTCTAGGTAATATTTCCAAGTCCCTTTCTACTCTCAAAGACGCCCAAGATGACGTGGCGGAAAAAGTGAAGCTCCTCAATGAAAATGGTGAGGCCGCTCTTAAAGAAAAACGCTGGAATGACGCCACAGAATCTTTCCTTAAAGCTCTAACTTTAAACCCTAACGATGATCGTGCGGGGCGTGGCTATGCGGCGGCTCAAAGCAAAAATGCGGACCTCGGCGCCAACATGCCTGTTATTCAAGTTGCGGATGAAGATTTTGTAGAGGCCCAACGCGAACGCGAAGAGCTCGATGGCTCCCGTCGCATTTATCAAGACACGAAATCGAAAATGCAGAATGGGAATTTTCGAGAAGCTCTGCCCCATCTTAAAAAACTCGAAAAAGATCTCAGCGCCCGCATCGAAGAATACGAAGCGGGCGACCGCGCGCCAGCCGCCTATCGCAGTGGCATCAAGCAAGAGACAAAATCTCTTCAAAGTCAGGTTCGAGAAGCTTTAGAAACCACTCAGGTGCAGCTGCGCTCCGAGTATGCTCCACAGCTGGCGGATGCCGAGCAGCTCATCAACAACAAACAATATTCTGAAGCCCGCGAAACCTACGATCGCATCATTCGTTCAAATCCCTATTTTGAGGAGGCCATGGACGCCCGGGAGCGCCTCTACGCCAAGCTTCTTACCGAGGCCAAAACTCTCTACCATGAAGCCTTGATCTACGAATCCGTGAGCGACATCAACAACGCCATTGATGGCTATAAAAAATCTAAAGACATGTTGACCAACGTTAACAACCCCACCGCCATCGAATATTTTAAAAAGAGTTTAGCGAAACTCCGCAGGCTGGAGCCATGATTTTATCTTGGCGTCCCTTTCGTGAGCAAAACTTTGTGGGTTTTAATATTTTTTTGCTGCGCGACTACCAGCAACCACTCGACGCTTTAGCCAAGAAGGCTTTTGAATCCTTCGACGAATCTCTGCATTTGCAAAAAAGCGACCCTGACGCCACTCAGATTTACCATGGCGCTCATCCCACCCGTGCCTCCACACTGCAAACCGCCCGGGCTCGAGCTCTTCGCAGCGTGCCCGAACGTTATCGTCCCTTCGCTGAGCTCTATCTTGTCGCCGTGGAATGGCACACGTCTCCGCCCACCTTGCACACACTCATCCCCGCTTGGCTGCTTTTAAGCACAGAAACTCTGCAGGGAAATCAGTACCATTTAAGCGTTTCTGCACCCGCCTGTGAATGGGTAGAGCAAACTCTTAGCGCTGAAGATGCTTTTTTATACCTTGAAGTTTTTCAGCGTCGCGCCTCCATTTTGAGTCCTAGCCCCCAGGAAAATCAATCCTTCCGCTTGTCCACACTCATGGAAGCCACCTCTCAAAATCAAAGTAGGTTGCCGAAGCTCTGCTTAAGTCTGCGAGGTGAGACGTGAAACGCTGGATCCGACCTCTGTTTATTCTGTTTTGCCTGGGGTTGTATATGTGGGACCTCGATCGTGACCATCGGATTCAGTGGAGAATATCCGGCAGCACCGTGGAATCCCACCGCGTGATTGAAAAACCCATGAGACTCCCTGAACCTGAGGAAAATCTACTCCCGCCGCCCCGCCGCCAACGCTCGGTGGCTTCAGTGGAATCAAAGTTCGGAAGAAAAGTCGATGTGGAGGAAGAGCTCAAAGTCTTCGTCCCCGAGAAGTTTCAGAGCTCGGTTAAAGTGCGGCCTCTTTACGAACGAGAAAATGTACTTACAGCCCGAATTTTTATTGCTAACATCCCCCTGGAACATGGTGACTTAAAGTTTCGCAAGCGCGGCCCCCAATGGGAACTTCTCTCAGGAGAAGTGCCTAACTTTAAAAAAATATCAGAATTCAACGAGCCGGCGGACTCTGCCTTGCTAGGTGCGGTCGACAAACGCCTGAACAGCAACGGAGTGCTACTCAAAAAGTCTTCTCCTCTTGGGCCTTCTTGGATTTTGAATGAACGAGATGAACTCACCCCCTGCTCCAACGTAGAGGTGGAATATGAGATTGGGCGTAAAGTAGAGCACGAAAAATGGTGCCTAGATCCCCTTACCTTGCAGCTTCTGCGCAAGGTAAGTGTGGTTAAAAAATTCTAAGAACTCAACCCTTCAAGGGATTGTTTTTCCCATCGTCGATTCTTTTTTTAAGCTCTTTACCCACCTTGAAGAAGGGGAGTTTTTTCTCTGGCACGTCTACGGCGCTTCCTGTCTTGGGATTTCGACCCGTATAGCCTTTATAACTTTTCACGTACCAAGAACCAAAACCACGAATCTCAATACGATCTCCGTTCATGAGAGCTTCAAACATCGTGTCAAAGCAGGTATTTACAATGGCCTCTACCTTCTTTTTTGTCAGCTGAAGCTTTTGAGTGAGTTCTTCAATAAGATCGGATTTTGTCATATTTAGATTTTGACTGAAAATCCGGCACTTTGGAAGCGCACAGACCCTGACGACCTCAAATTTTCCGGCTATGTTGACCCTATGTATTGCGACCGACCGCGTTACCTGGCCACTTTGGCAGTGCTTTTTGCCTTCCATTCCGTAGCTGCGCTCGCCTACAAAATACCTACAGAAAAACTCGTCTTTGAAAAATACCGGCCCCCGTCGGCTCTTAGTATCCAAGACCGAAATCAGCGGGTGATAGATTATTGGTACGGGGAGAAGCTGTCTTTCTACGTTCCCATCGCCCAAATCGACTCTAAGCTTATCGATTTTGTGGTGCTTTCCGAGGATGCCAAGTTCTACCAACATGAGGGCTTTGACCTCTCTGAAATCAAAAATTCATTTGAGAAAAACCTAGAGTCCGGGAAGATCAAACGGGGGGCGAGCACCATTACGCAGCAGCTCGTAAAAAATGTTTTCTTGGATAAAGAACGTTCCTTCACACGTAAAATATTTGAAATCCCTTGGACCATGCGAGTCGAAAAAGACTTCTCGAAACGGCAAATTCTGGAACTCTATTTAAATATCATTGAGTGGGGACCTGGGATTTATGGGGCCGAAGCCGCTAGCCGTCATTTTTTTGACAAGTCGGTATCCGCCCTTACAGAGGGCGAGGCCCTCTATCTTGCCATGATTATCCCCAATCCCAATCGTTTTGATTTGTTGGCCCACCCCAAAACCACTGCCTTTATCGAGAAAAAACGCACCGACTTTGTGATGCGCCTTATTAGCGAGAAGAAAATTCCTTCGGCTCAAAAAGAAAGTTATTTGCTAAGTCCCTTTGGCTTAAAAGACCTCGATTATTATCCTCGCACTTTTCCCCTTAGCCATCAGGGCCCCTACCAAGGCAAGCGCAGTGACCGGGCACGATGGTTAAAGGATATCGAAAAAAATCTCCGACCCGTCCTTAGCAAATCCTCTAAAAACACAATTAACCTAAGTTTAGACTTTGACTTGCAAAGCGACATTTCGGCTGAAGAGCTTCAACCCAAGCCCGCTGTGTCTGCCGCTCAGGGAACCTATATTTTAATCAAAGAAAATAATGAGATTCTGGCCTTCCGCAAAATTTCAAAAACAGAAAGTCTCGGAGAAGACTTTCTTAGTGCCCAAGAGCAATTGGGGCGCAGCGTGGAACGAGTCACTCATATGCCGTGGAAAAGTTTAGCGCTCTGAAGAGCAGGCAGCTGCGAACGCCTGAGGTGCAGATCTTCATCTGTCAATTCTTGGAGCAATAGCGCGTCGCTCTCGGGCGGAGCCTCCTGGAGCACCTCTCCCCAGGGAGAAATCATCAGCGAGTGACCATAACAATAAAGTTCCTGGCCCCGTGAATCACAGTGCTTCCCCCACTGGCCCGACGCCAAAACATAAGACAAATTTTCAATCGCCCGGGCTTGAAGCAAGGTGTGCCAATGAGCTTCACCGGTGGACCGAGTGAAAGCGGCCGGCAAAAGCAAAATTTCGGCCCCCCCTTTGAGTACGAGGTGTCGGAAAAGTTCCGCAAAGCGCAGATCGTAGCAAATCCCCAATCCCACTTTCCAGCCTGCCACGTCCACCACTTTGGGCTCGGAACCCGCAGTGAATTCCTCCGACTCCCGGTAAGTACCCGCGCCGCCCGTATAATTAAAAAGATGAATCTTTCGGTAAGACTCTATTCGACCTCCTGGGTAGCAAACCCAGTGACTGTTGTAGGGCCGGTCAACGGAAGGAGATCTTTCAAGCACGGAACCCAAACTCACCACGCATTTTATATTCTGCAAAAATTCCAGTAAGGCTCCTGAAAAGGCGTGATTGTCGATGAGCTCTCCCTTATCGGTGCGCTCTAAGACAATTTCTGGCCGTGAAAAGCTTTCCGTTTTTTTGGGCCCCCTATAAAAAACATTTTCCGGAAAGCACAAAAGCTGAGCTCCATGAGCGGCCGACATCTCATGAAAATCTTGGACCCATGCCAAATTCAAATAAGGATCTGGTGCCGATTGCAACTGGGCCACGGCAACTTTTAGTTTTCTTGAACTGGACATGAATCACTTCCCCATAAATCTTTTGTTTTTGGATCCCAATACACATGTTTGAACAAAACCGCTAAACGCGAAAGCAGCTCCGAAGAGCTCATCCTCCAGGCACGGCCCTGCCAGTACCAAAGCGCATACGCCTCGGCTCGAAAACTGTCGATAGCTTGGGGTGCTATCTGCACCCCGCAGTCGGCCGGCAAGCTCAAAATCCGGGGTGCGACCGCAATAAAATCCTGCCCCCGATTGGGAGTACGAGTCATGCCCCGTAAAGTACTCAGGACCACGATGACGGCAAGGAGCCATGAGCCCCAGCGAAAAAGCATAAGCCGTTTCTGAGGTGCTGAAGTCCAAAGCCCTAGGAGTTGGTCGAGAAAGAGAGCCCCCGAGCAGAGGAGCGGGAGGTAGACGGGATGCAAATAATGACTGAGCTGGTAGCGTAAAAACGAAAGGGGCACGGCAAAGGCCAGAACAAAGGCCAGCACATGCCAGCAGATATGTCGCCCCTGAGTATCTCGCTCAAAGCGCGTAAAGAAGCCCCACTTCCGAGCCAAAAGTCGCGCAGCGAAGTAGCTTATAAAGGCTCCTACAAAAGTCCAAAGCCAGGGCCATCCATTTTTGGCCAGAGTTTTCAGGTAGAAAAATTTATCCCCCAGGACGGGATGAAAATCCTCCCCTCGATTGGTGGTAGCCGATCGAAAAACTTGCTCTGTAAAATAATCCACAATCCAAGCCAAAGCCCCACGCTGATAAAGAGCGTAGGCCCAATAAATAAAGGGCAAGGCGGCAATCCAAAAATAGAGGATCATAAGGGGTGTTGATAACAACAACTTCCCAATACTTTTTCGGTAAAACAAAGACGAAAAAATAAGGGCCATAAAGAGTCCACCCCAGGCCCCGAAACCCATCACTCCCTTAGCCGCAGTACAAATAACAAGCCCTACCACGAGCACCAAAGTCCAGCCCACTTGCCGAAGTGCGGAAACCTTGCACCAAAACTTTTCAAAGCTGGCTACAAAAACTAAGGCCACCCCAAGAGAGAGAGGAGCCTCCAATAAAACCGTCGCTGCAAATTTTGTATAGTGCCCCCAAGTCGCCGCCATCAGCGCAAAAAGCACCGCCGCACGGTAAGAGCGCCGAACCCAAAGCCACACCGCTAGGGTTAGGAAGCCTCCCAATGCCGGCAAGGCGCCGATGGCTCGGGCCGCGCCATCACTAAGGCCTAGATATTTAAGAACCAGAGATCCCCACTGGAAAAAATAGGGAGGATGCTCAAAAAAAGCCTGGAAATGATTCCCACTGCCTTCCAACAACCAGTACTCTTGGCTTCTCAAAATTTTTAACGAAAGACCTGCATAAAGTGCCGCGTCGGGTGCCAGGCCCACCAAGCGAAAGCCCCCAAAAAAGATTAAAAGACCTAGGGCACAGAGCCAAAGAAATTTTTCAAGGCTAGAATAGGTCCTTTCCATGTTGAATACTTTGCAACTTTTTACGTTGATCGTCTACGGACTGGGCTGCGGATTCAGCCAATCTTTGATTTCGCTGGGGGCTAGCTTTGCCACAGCCTGGGCACTGATCTTTAGCCTTCGGTCCTTTCGCTCTCTCTCGTCTCCCGAAAAGGCTTTGGTTCTTTGCCTCTGGATGTGGGTGCTCTTTTCTATTGCAAATCTTTACCTCCACCCCCTCGATGACAAGACCACGAGCACCCTGGCGCGCCTTCCCTACCTTGGAATCCTGGCCCTTTGTGTAAATAGATCCTGGCCCCGCCACCGAGAGTGGATCTTAAAACTGGCCGTGCTGGGTCTGGCCCCAGCCGTGCTACTCAGCCTCTACCACTGGTTTTTTCGCAACCTTTCGGGAAGCGGCTTTTTCGGAAATTCGGCTTTTTATGCCTACAATTTATTTTTTGCCTTTTTGTTTTTTTGCGAGGGCCTTCGTCGCCCGGAAGCCCTTTCGCCGCTGCCACGGCCCTGGTTTTACGCGGGAGCGATTTTATCTCTCACTGGAATTTTGTTTTCGGAAACTCGCTTCATTTGGCTTCTCGTCATCATCTATATGCTTTTTTTGGGCCTGCCTTGGATCAAAGAGCGCTGGGGATTTCGAGCGGTTATTCTTGTACTGACCCTGGGAACAGCCGTCGCCGGAGGTCTTTATTTGAAAGAACCACGGATTCAGGAAAAAATGTTTCGGGCCTTCTACAGCACCGATGCCAGTCGTGACTGGCGCTTCCGAGCCTGGGAGCACAACTGGACTTTGTTTAAGTCTCAACCCTTGACGGGAGTGGGGCCTGAAAATAACGGGATCAACACGGCCCGCGATACCCAATACGCTGGCCACTGGAACCCGGGTTACGAGATCTATGCTCACTCGATATATTTTCAAAGTCTGGGAGAAAACGGACTCATCGGAAGCTTAATCCTTTTTGCAGCTCTGGCCCTCTTAGCTTTCACCGTCCCTGCCTTACGAATTTATTTAATATTTTTTGCCCTGGCGGGAGTGATGGATAATATTTTTCAGAACTCTAAAGTAGTCCACGCTTTTTACTTTTACGCTTTGCTCACCTGTCTTTTTCTAAGTAGGAGGAAAGCTGCATGAGCGATCCTCTAGAAACTCGGTCTCTCCCGGGTGCTTTCTGGGGCCGCATTCCGGAACAATGGTATCAGTGGGATGTTCGTTTGCAGGAATATATCAGCAGTCACTTGGACTTGAGCCAAAGTCCCTGGAAACAACTTCGCTTTTTGAGCGAAGATCCCCGCGGGCTCGCCCTCACCTTTGGCAGTGCCATAGGGCTGCTGGCCCTTTACCTTTATCGCAGGAAAGGTTTGCGTGGGAGTCATTTTAAATTATTCCTACAAAGACAGTGGAGGGGATTGATATTGTTTTTGGCCTTCGCCGGATTCTCCGACACCCTTTCGAATTTGATCAAACGAGCCGTGGGCCGACTGAAGCCCCATGTGAATTTTTACAACACATATTTTTTACCCGCACTGAGCCTGCCTTCCAATCACGCTTTCAACACCAGCTTCCTCGTGGCGTTGGTCTTTTTTTCCCTCGACTTTGAAAAACGCAGGCGACATCTGTCGTTATTTGTTTTGGCCTATTCTGTAGTTTTTTTAGTGGGGATTTCTCGGGTTTTCTTTGGGCAGCACTACCCTTTAGATGTGCTTTGCGGCTGGCTCTTCGGAAGCTTTTTTGGATATGCTCTCTCGGATTTTTATTATCGATTACAGAATTTGCGTGGAAGGCGCCTCAAGGCCTAACGACCTCACTCGTTAACCACTTTCTTTTTTACCAACTGTCCGGTCACATATTCATGCACCACAATACTCAACAAGGTCTGATAGGGCGTTTTTTGCTCCTGTGCTTTCATTTTTAGCAGGTGAAGATCGAGATTATTCACACGAAAATTGATCCTTCCCTCTTTTTTCATTGAGGAATTGAAACGCTTGGCCATGGCAACCACTCGCCTCATTTCTTCTTTGCCGAGAGAAACCCAGGTTCCGTCGTCTAAACTATCCTCAATCTCCTGCTCTTCCTTGCTGAGCTTGATTTTCCTAGAGCTTTCCAATTTTTTTCCCATATATTTTTTTCAACTTTCGTGAGGGGTATGCTGTTTTTAAAAAAAACCTATTCTCACCTTCACGCACCGCCGGAATTCCCCAGAACTCTCCCTTCCTCTCTATAACTATCAAGGCCTGATTAAGGCGACTTTGCACTGGGTTTTGAACTAGGTCTCGCAGATGCCCAAGGACGATCAACTTCACGATCTCCTCGAAGGAAATACCTCTCTCTAACTCGAGCCAAAGTGATTTGGCAGGATCCCACCTGAACTCATACTCCATAGTACTTCCTTAAAAAATGCTTGTACACATTTATTTGTATGTACATAAATGTACATACAAATTCGCAGGCTTAGGCTAAGCCCTTCCATGCTTGGGCATGGCCCCTGCGAAAATCGTGCCGACTAAGGTCGCTTATTCAAATCCTTAAGCAAGGGCCCGCCCAAAAAACTAAAGTAAAAGCCCTCCAACTTAGGACTCACCAAAGCTTGGCGCACGTAATGATAAAGTGGGATTAAGGCCGGATCTTCTATGAGAAGAATGTTCTGAGCGCGCTGCACCCGAGTAAAGAATTTCTCATCTCGCTTGGCGAGCGGGACACTACGGAGCTCATCCACCAAACGATCAAAGCCCTCATTCTTCCAAGCTCCAAAATTATTCTGACTGGTAGAATGAAAAAGCTCTAAAAAAAACAGGGGGTCGGGATAGGCCGCCGCCCAGGCATAGCGCCACAAGTCCGGCGCAGACTGCTTGACCCGAGCCACGTGCACCTTCCATTCCATGGCTTCCAGCTCTAAATTCAGACCCAATTCTTTCTGAAGCACATAGGCCAGGCGTTCCATCAAAAGCTGGTGGCGCTCGCCACTATTAAAGCTCAATCGAATATTTAGTTTCTGCCACTGCGGAAAGCTCTTTTTAAAAAGTTCCCACTCCTTCTTAGCTTCCAAAAGATTTTCCAAGGTCGCCCGAGTGCGAAAGTCTTGGGGCAGAAGGGCGGGCGGAATCCAAGAATCTGCCGCCTCTTCTCCGCCGCCCAGAACTTTTGGGATGGAACTTTGTGAGGCCGCAAAAGCCAGAGCGCGACGAAAGTGGATGTTCCGCACCGCGGGCTGATCCTTGAAAGAAAAGCCCACCATGTAAGTCGTAAAGGCCGGCGCCGAGCGAAAGTCACCTCTTAGACTCAGCTGAGCCATGCGAGCGGGTGGAAGCTCGTCTAAATAATCAAGCTCGCCTTTTTCATATAGCGAAAGTGCCGTTGAACTTTCTTTGACGATAGGCATATTTACATAAAGCACCTGAGCGAGGCGGTCGGCGGGTAGATTTTTTTCATTGAGCTGCCGCGCTTGCAATTTAATGCGGCGGTCGTGGACCCACCCTGTGATTTTGTAAGCACCGGTGGATAAGTTTTTCTTCAAGGCTTCGGGCCTGTAAGGCGCACTTACAATAAAACTAAGAGCAAAAAGAATTTGGGGCGAGTAAGTCAGCCGAGTCTGAATGAGCAATTCCCCAAGAGTCGGGTTGCAGCGAATTCCCACTTGAGATTCTGGTGCCCCGGCCACACGCTCTCGGGCACCTTCAATATCAAAGAGCAAATCTGCTAAGCGGCTAGGATTTTTTGGATCCAACGCTCGTAAAAGAGCGTCACGATATTGGCAGATCTCAAGGGCGGCCCCATCTGACCACGTCAAATCTTTTCGCAAACGAAGGCGCAATTGCCGTCCTTGTTTTTCCCAGGTCCAGGATTGAGCATCGTAGGACCGGATTTTCTGCTCAGCATCCAAGCGTAAAAGAGTGCTGTAGACTTGGCGCAAAACGAAAATAGAAACACCCGTATCTGCTTGTTGGGGATCTAAGGATACCGGCTCCGAGCTCAAGGCAACCCGTAAAGTTTTCGGCGTTTCTTCATTTTTGCAGCCCCCCAAAACACCGACGGCTGCACACACAAAAAAAAGGCTCAGCATCAAAAGTTTGGAGGTCGGCATTCGTCTTATTTTCACCAAAAAATGTTATAGTCAAAATCACATGAAATGGCTCAAATATTCCTTGATCGCGCTATCCACCCTTATCGTCCTCGGAATTTTTAGCATCATCATTGGGCTGGTGATTTTCTCTAAGAACCTGCCCTCAATGGACGCGCTCAAAAACTATCAACCCCTGCTGGTGACCCGAGTGTACAGCGATGACGACACTGTCTTTGCTGAATTCTCGACCGAACGTCGCATCACCATCCGATCTGATGAAATGCCAAAAATATTGGTGGATGCCTTTCTCGCCGCGGAAGATGATGAGTTTTTTTCCCACCGCGGCGTGAACCCCCTCACAATCATGCGCGCCGCCATTCGCAACCTCCAAGCAGGACATAAAGTGCAGGGGGGATCTACCATCACCCAGCAAGTTGCCAAGCAAATCTTGCTGACCCCGGAGAAGTCCTTTACTCGTAAAATTAAAGAAATTCTTTTGGCCTTTAAAATGGAAAAGGCCCTCAGCAAACAAGACATTCTTGCTCTCTACATGAATCAAATTAACCTGGGCAACAGCGCCTACGGAGTGGAATCGGCTTCGCAAATTTACTTCGGGAAAACGGTAAGCGAGATCACCCTTCCCGAAGCCGCCATCTTGGCGGGATTGCCACAAGCGCCTTCACGCGACAATCCCGTGCGTAACCCCAAAGCTAGCAAGAATCGCCAGCGCTATGTTTTGAATCGCATGCTCACCATCAACGCCATCAATAAAGACCAATACGAAGAAGCCTTGCGCACTCCCGTGCAAATTCGCAATCGCAGCACCACTGTGGATAGCAAAGCCCCCTACTTTGCCGAGCATGTGCGACGCTACTTAATGCAAAAGTACGGAGCCGACATGGTCTATGGCGGCGGACTTAAGGTTTACACCACCATGAATTTGCCCGCCCAACTTGCGGCTCAGGACGCCATCAACACGGGCCTGCTCGCCATCGACAAACGCATGGGTCTTCGCAAACCGGCCCTCACTCTGCGCACCTCAACGGAGCGCGATAAATATTTGCGAGAGCAACACAAGTCTCTCGTGCAAGAGTTTTACGATTATCACCTGCTCTCTGAGAATGGCACGCTCGACTCACCCGTGAAGCAAGAAGGCATCACGCCCATTCTAGCGGATAAGAACTATCTGGCGGTTGTGATGCAAAAGGATCGCAAGACCAAAGCCATTCACGTAGCCATCGGGAACCGCCGCGGTGTTTTGAAGTGGGCTGACTTTCAGTGGGCCCTAGCCGCCAACCCCGAAGAAATTTTTGGAGATAAAGTTGTTCGCAATCCCTTGGAGCAACTCAACATTGGTGATGTCATCACCGTACGCCCGAAAGTCATCGCCAAAGAAGAGGGCGGCGTGGACGAGTTTACGCTTGGACAACAACCCCTCGTGCAGGGCGCACTCATGAGTTACTCCGTACCCGAAGGAGCTTTGAAGGCCATGGTAGGGGGCTACGATTATAAAATCACTCGCTCCGAATTCAACCGAGCTGTTCAAGCTTCTCGCCAGCCCGGCTCTTCTTTTAAACCTGTTGTTTATTCGGCCGCGATTGATGCGGGTCTGACCCCCGCTACCATTTTGGTAGATTCACCTATTGTTTACCGCGACAACGATGAAAAATCCCAAACAGAAAAAACCTGGAAACCCGACAACTCAACCGATCGCTTTTACGGCGACACCACCCTTCGGATGGCTTTGGCTTTTTCCCGCAACATCCCCACCATCAAGCTGGTTCAATATCTGCGGATTCCAACGATAGTAGATTATGCGAAAAAAATGGGAATCAAGTCCAAACTCAACGAGGACCTCACCCTGGCCCTCGGAAGTTCGGGCATGACAGTTGACGAACTCACCCGAACAATTGGGGTCTTCGCTAACCATGGCAAAAAGCTTGATGCGCATTTTATTCGCAAGGTTGAGGATCGTGATGGAAATATTTTAGAAGAGCACAAAGCTCCCGAGACTGCAGAGCAAATCATCCCAGAGGCCACCGCCTTTCTAGTGACCAGTATGATGAAATCTGTCGTGGATGTGGGGACGGCGACTTCCATCAAAGCCCTCGGACGAGCGGTGGCGGGTAAAACGGGAACAACAAGTGATTTTAAAGATGCCTGGTTTGTGGGTTTTGTCCCCCAAATGGTGACTTCGGTTTGGATGGGTTTTGATGAAGATCGGACCCTAGGCCGCAATGAGGGGGGCGGGGTCGCCTCGGCTCCTATTTGGCTCGACTACATGCTAAAAGCCACCTCCGAGATGCCGAAAGAAGAGTTTGCCGTGCCCAAGGGGATTGTCCAGGTTCAAGTCGACGCCGAAACAGGCGACGTTCCCACGGCACGAAGCAAAAAAAGATATCTTGAGTATTTTGCTGAAGGAACCGCACCCGGGACTCCAGCCACAGATTCAAAAAGCAGTGGAAAAGACGGCATAAATAGGACTAAAGTCATTACCGGAAATCCCGATCGCCCCGTGGATGAAAGTCGCGACGGTGCCGATACAGATTCAGGCACGGCGGACATTTACCGAAACGAATTATAAAAAATGGTAGTTTACAAAAGTTTAGACGAAATTCAGACCATGAAAAAAAGCTGCAAGCTCGCCGCTTCAGTTCTGACGTATATTGAGCCCTTCGTTAAAGCCGGTGTCACCACTAATCAACTTAACAAACTCTGCCATGACTACATTGTGGAAAATGGCGCCCGCCCCAGTCCTCTCAACTACAATGGCTTTCCAAAAAGCATTTGCACTTCCGTGAATCACGTTGTGTGTCACGGAATCCCTTCTGACTACACCTTGAAAGAGGGTGATATCGTGAACCTCGACATCACCACTTATCTCGAGGGATTTCACGGTGACACTTCTAAAACTTTTATGATTGGCAAATGCACTCGCGCGGCCCGCGACCTAGTAGAAGCCGCCCAAGAATCTTTGTGGCAGGGCATCTATGCCATTAAAGCCGGTGGTCACGTGGGTGACATCGGGGAAGCTGTGCAAAAATTTGTGGAGTCCAAAGGTTATAGCATTGTGCGGGAGTATTGCGGGCATGGCATTGGCCGGACTTTCCATGAGGATCCTCATGTGGTGCATTACGGAAAACGTGGCACGGGAACTCCCCTCAAGGCCGGGATGGTTTTTACCATTGAGCCCATGGTGAATCAGGGCGGCGCCGACGTTTTGGTATTGGGCGATAACTGGACGGTTGAAACGCGGGACAAGAAACTCTCGGCTCAGTTTGAACACACGATTGCCCTTTTTGCCGATCGCCTGGAAGTGATGACCCTCCAAGAGGGGGATCCTCGCCCCTCGGTAATTTCTTTTAAATAGATTAGATTCATCGCCATGGGACACTCTCACGCCGAAAAACATTTCCTCGAGTCCAAAAGTTTGCGCGATTTGATTATTGGGATGTCGGATGGCTTAACAGTGCCCTTTGCCTTGGCCGCGGGCCTCAGCGGTGCCCTGCTCACAACAAAAATTATTGTGACCGCAGGTCTCGCTGAAATTGTTGCCGGCTGCATAGCGATGGGACTTGGGGGGTATTTGGGTGGAAAATCTGAGATTGAGCATTACGACAGCGAGCTCAGGCGCGAGCGCCAAGAGGTCGAAGAAATTCCCGAGGAAGAGCGCAAAGAAGTGAAAGAGATTCTGGCTGAATACGGTTTAGACCAAAATTCTCAAAGCTTGTTTATGAATGCCCTCGAGAAAGACAAAAATCGCTGGGTGCGCTTTATGATGAAGTTCGAGCTGGGCCTAGAAGAACCCGACCGCAGTCAGGCCCTTTGGACGGCACTGCGCATTGGCGGGGGCTACGCTGTGGGCGGAATCATTCCACTCTCGCCCTATTTTTTCTTAGATAACCCCAATGAGGCACTATGGATTTCAGCCGCAAGCACACTGCTGTGCTTACTTATTTTTGGTTACTTTAAAAGCCGCATCATGGGACAAAAGCCTTGGAGCGGAGCCTTTAAGGTGGCTCTCATTGGTGCGGTTGCCGCCTCTGCAGCTTATGGAATTGCCGCGCTGATTGGGGAATAGTTTGCTTTCGGCGCCGGAAGCGCGCGAGTGAGACGAGGCTTAGGTCTCGAAGACGTGGACCTGAGTAAATATCAAAACTATCCCAAAAAACGCCTAAAAAATATTTGTCTGTAATTTTGTTTTTTTTATTTCACGCCCATTTCTTATAGATTACCATACGAAAGAATGGTAATCTAGTAGCTGGTGAAAATAGGGCAAAACGAAAGGAGCCTCTATAAGAAATACTTTATCTAAAAATAAAAACCGAAGCTAAGAAGCGCCTAGGCAAATTCACCTCCGCCATCGGAGGTGAATTTGACCAAGCTCGAAGTCGTAGTCCCGGTGGTGATTATTAGGTCCGCCCTCAGCCTGTGGCCTAAAAGCGCTTAGTCTCGCTTGAAGTCAAAGTGGAAAGAAAGAAAACTAAAAACGAAACTGGTAGGCGACTTCCACTTTTTTATCGTTCGGGTGGCTGAGGTCTAAATTCGGCACCAACATATTCCGAGGCGCTTCAGGTAACTTGGCTGTTTGATCCTCAGCACCCAGCGTGGGCGAAGTGGCTGCATTCACCGTGAGGTACACAATTGAGATCAACATGCCGGCCGCAGCGCCCAGGGTGATATTACGAATATGGTTCTGAGGCTTACTATAAAAAGACAAGGTGGAAAGTCCTAGAATCCCACCCACAAGACCCGAAACTAAAATTGTCCCCACGGCTTCACGCGCTTCTAAAGGAGAATTGTCTTTGTCGGAAGCCCCACCGCCGGCCTCATCTTGGGCATACGCCGGGCCTATCGTCAAAAAATTGGCGCCTAAGAGAGCCATCATTAAAAAGCTCGATATTTTTTTTCGCATCCCCATTCACCTAAGTTTAGAGCGTTTGACCTTGCGGCGCAACCAGATGAGCCCCAAAGACAGTCCCACGATCACCACAAAGGTGGTGCTGAGGTGATCGGTGATCGCCATCCGATAAGCACTCACTCCCAGGACCAAGGTCACGCAGTAAAGAATAACCACCGCACCCCGGTGACTCAAACCCACCTGAACTAAGGCATGGTGGATATGCTCTTGATCGGCATTAAATATTTCTCGAAAGCGCTGCAAAATGACTGCCGGACTAAAAAAAGCCCTAAGAGACCGCGGCTTGCCGGCGGAAAGATCTCGAAAAAATCGGCGCAGCACCGCCAAAGAGGCATCCGCCACAGGTAAGGCCAAAATCAAAGGCGGGCCAAACATCACAATGGCCGTAGACCGTTTGGCGGTGCCCATCATGCTTAAACACGCGAGTAAAAATCCCAAGACCAAAGATCCACTGTCTCCTAAAAAAATTCGAGCCGGCGAAAAGTTGAAGACTAAAAAACCCAAACAAGCTCCGCCAATGCAAAGGGCCAACATCGGCAAATGCGGACTTCCTAAGTCTTTGGCGATAAAAAACAAGCTCAGTGAGGTGATAAAACAGACTCCCGAGGCCAGGCCATCCAGTCCGTCGATAAGATTTATTGAATTTGTCACCACAACAATCCAAGTGACCGTAAGCACCCACACTAACAAATCGGAGCTCAGCAAAAAATCACTGCCCAAGGGATTGTGCAGGAGTTTAATAACAATCCCCCCCTTCACCACAATCAGGGCCGCCGCTATTTGGACGATCAGCTTTTGCCAGGCATTGGCCCCAATCAGATCATCATAAATTCCTAAAAGCCAGATAAGGGTCGTAGCAATAAATAGGGCCCAGAGAGGGCGAACACTTTCATAGGGAATGGAGGTGGGATTTCGATGACTAAAAATGGCCCAAGTTACCCAAATACCTATAAATACGGCGATTCCACCTAAGCGTGGAATGGGAGTGCGATGAATTTTACGAAAGTTGGGACGGTCGAGCCAACCCTGACGCGAAGCAATGCGAATCAAAAACGGGGTGATCAAAACCGTTAGAAAGAAAGCACAAAACAAATAAAGCAAACTTTGCGTCACAGCGGCTCCCATCCTAGAGTGTTCACCCATAGGAGACGAGTACAGTTGAAAAAAAATGTTAGTGCTTTTTTGGATCACACCTTGCTGAAGCCGGAGGCCCAAGAAAAAGACATTTTAAAGCTTTGCTCCGAGGCACGCCAACATTCGCTTTTTGCCGTTTGTGTAAACCCCCTCTGGCTACCCACAGCGGTTCAAGCCTTGACGGGCTGCGCCACCCTACCCATCACCGTAGTGGGCTTCCCGCTAGGCGCCGTTCCTTCCTCAACTAAGGCCTTTGAAACAAGCCAAGCCTTTGAAGCCGGAGCTCAAGAAATCGACATGGTGATGGACATCGGTTCTTTTAAGTCCGGAGATTTTTTACGAGTGCAAAAAGACATTGAAGCCGTGAGGAAGGCCTGCAACGGGAAAACTTTAAAGGTCATTATTGAAACAGGCCTTCTCAGCCCAAGTGAAATCACCCAAGCTTCAAAAATTTGCGTTGAAGCCGGGGCCTCTTTTGTAAAAACTTCCACAGGATTCTCAGGTGGGGGCGCCACGATAGAGGCGGTGCAAAGAATTCGCCAGGCCGTGGGGCCTTCCCTTGGCGTGAAAGCCAGTGGGGGCATTCGAGATTTTTTATCTCTTCGGGCCATGGTGGAGGCCGGCGCCACGCGCGTGGGTTCTTCGGCCTCGGTCGCGATATTGAAGGAGGCCGGCGATGCCTGCGCAATATGACCGAGTGGTCTTGATAGTTTTGGATTCAGTGGGAGTCGGAGCCGCCCCCGATGCCCACCGTTTTGGCGACGAAAGCGCCAACACACTCCAGCACATCGGCGAATGGTGCAGAAAAAACCTGCCTCAGTTTTCTCTCCCCCATCTTTCCGCTTGGGGCTTAGGCCGAATTGTCAAAACATATGGAGTGCAGGAGCCCGGCACTTCCCTCGCCTCCACAGCTGTCCTCGAAGAAATTTCACCCGGGAAAGACACCACCACCGGGCACTGGGAAATAGCGGGAAATATTTTAAGACAAGAATTCCCCACCTTTACTAGCGGCTACTCTGCCGAAATCATGGAGGCTTGGGTAAAAGCCAATCATCTTCCGGGCTTTCTTTGTAACAGCGCCGCTTCAGGTACCGTCGTTTTAGATGACTTCGGTGAAGAACACCTGCGCAGCGGCAAACCCATTGTCTACACTTCGGCTGACAGCGTTTTCCAGGTGGCCGCACATGAGGAAAGTTTTGGCCTACAAAAACTTTATGACGTCTGCGTGAGTGCACGAAAGATTTTAGACCCCTTGGGAGTGGGGCGGGTGATTGCCCGGCCCTTCATTGGCAAAAAGAAGGGGGAATTCAGTCGTACCGAGAATCGCAGAGACTACAGCGTCCCCCCACCCTCGCCCAATCTTTTAGATTTACTGCGAGAGGCGAATTTTTTTGTGGCCGGCATTGGAAAAATTGAAGACATCTTTGCCCATCGCTCAGTGAATATCGTGGAGCACACGGGTCGCAATGAAACGAGCGTGGCCGCTACTCTCGAGATGCTTCGGCGCACGCGAGGCGATCGCGGAATTATTTTCACCAACCTCATCGACTTCGACATGCTTCACGGCCACCGACGCAACCCGAAAACTTATGCTGAGGCGCTGATGACCTTCGACAAATCCCTGCCAGAGCTAAAAAAACTATGCGGCCCCAGGGATTTGTTAGTGCTCACAGCCGACCATGGCAATGACCCCACACACCCGGGGACCGACCACACTCGGGAAAATGTGCCCCTTCTTTTTTGGTCTTCTTCCAACAACTTTCACCCTCAGCACTTTGGTCATGTGAGAGGATTCGGTGCCATCGCTCGCCTGACCCTAGAGGCCCTAGGTCTGCAGAGTGAAATTTCCAAACTTGAAGGAGCTCATCAGGCCCCCTCCCTACTTTCGGAAATAAAAAACTAATGACTTTTTTAGTAGCTGAACTCATACGTAAAAAACGTGACGGCGCCAAGCTAAGCCCCGATGAGATTTCCTTTCTTGTTCGCGGGTTTTCGTCCGGCACCATTCCCGACTATCAAATCACAGCTTGGTTGATGGCGGCTTTTATTCGCGGGCTTGACCTAGAAGAAACCTTTCAACTCACTCGCCAAATGAAAGAGTCGGGAAAAAGTTTAGACTGGCGCAAAATTTCCTCCAATTTCTCGAGTGATGTTTTTGTAGACAAACATTCTACCGGTGGCATTGGCGACAAAGTCTCTCTTATCTTAGCTCCCATCGCTGCAGCCCTAGGTCTTAAGGTTCCTATGATGAGCGGTCGGGGCTTAGGTCATACGGGAGGCACTGTAGATAAGCTCGAGAGCATTGAAGGTTTCACCATGTATCCCTCTGAGGCGCTCATGGTGAAATGCTTAGATGAAGTAGGTCTTTGCATGATGGCTCAAGCGCCGGAGCTTTGTCCGGCGGATCGCAAGCTTTATTCACTACGCGACGTGACGGCCACCGTCGAAAATATTTCCCTCATCACGGCCTCCATTCTCTCTAAAAAATGGGCCGAGGGTGTGGATGCCATCGTTTTTGATGTGAAGTCGGGGTCAGCAGCTTTTATGGAATCCGAAGACGATTCCCGCGCCTTAGCTTCCTCCCTAGCCCGTACCGCCAAACGCGCGGGACTCAAAGCCTCTTCCATTCGCACCCGCATGGAAGAGCCCCTCGGGGCTTTCGTGGGCAATGCGCTCGAGGTCCAGGAGTCTTACGATATTTTAGCGGGAACTTTTGCCGACCCCAAAAAAGCAGCCTTAGCTCAGGGCTTACGAGATTTAAGCCTTGGTCTCAGTGCAGAGATGCTCTTTCTAAGTGGGCGCACTCCTAGCTTTGAAAGCGCCTTAGAAAAGGCCAAAGGCGTTTTGGAGAAGGGCGAAGCTCTAAAGATTTTTGAAAAAATGATTCTTGCTCAGGGTGGAAAGCCTCATTGGCAAAGCACTCTGTCTAAAGCTCCACATCGCATCCCCTTGCTTTCGCCCCGCGCAGGCCACATCCAAAGCATTCGCTCTCGCGGCTTAGGGGTGGCGGGCTTGCACATTGGGATGGGACGCACCCGCGCTGAAGACAAAATTGATAGCGCCGTCGGTTTTGAAATGAACGTGAGCGTGGGCGACACCGTTAAAAAGGGGGACGTTCTTCTTTGGGCCCATCTACGCCATCCCGATCAGTTTGAAATTATATCCAAGGGACTTTTAGAAAGTTTTAATTTAAGTGACCAGCCGACCCACTCCCCGCCTCCTCTCATCATCGAAAGAATATTGCCATGACTAAAGCCTGCGAATTTTTAAAAGCTCATTTCGTAAAGAACAAAGATAAGGCGCCCGACTTTCACATCGTGCTGGGTTCCGGCCTCAGTTCAGCCTTTGACACTTTGAAGCTTGGAAAAATTTGGGAGGAAAAAACTCCCCTGAACTTTGGAGACATCCCGAGCTTCTCGGCCTCCACGGCCCCCGGACATAAAGGAGTCTTTCGTTATTTTACCCATGCCAAATCCAGGCGCACGGTGACCTTTCAAGTCGGTCGCCTCCATGGCTACGAGGGTCTTTCGCCTCGAGATGTGGTGAAACCCGTGATGGAATCCTTTTTGGCAGGGACCCGTAATTTTATTTTAACCAATGCGGCCGGTTCTCTTAAAAAATCCTTCAAGCCGGGCTCGGTAATGCTGATCGAAGACCATGTGAACCTGACAGGTTCCAATCCACTGTACGGACCCAACCCCGTGGATGCCTCCGGAAAAGTTTTAGGCCCCCGCTTTCCCGACATGAGCCAGACTTACGATCCCTATTTGCTTAAAAAACTAAAGAAGTCCTGCGAGAAACAAAAGCTTAAAGTGAACCATGGAGTTTATTTGGGCCTTTTGGGTCCCTGCTTTGAAACTCCCGCGGAGGTGAAACTCTTCGCAAGCTGGGGCTTGGGTGCGGTAGGGATGTCGACCGTTTGGGAGGCTATCGCGCTCAAACATGCCGGAGCAAAAATTGGCGGGCTGTCTTTTATGAGCAATTTGGGCTGCGGCTTGGACGCCCATCCCCTCTTGCATGAAGACGTGGAAAAAATGGGGAAAAAAATTGCGCCTAAGCTGGTGAATGCCCTCTTTCACTTTGTAGAGAAAGAATTTAATTCGTGAGACATTTCGATTTGGTAGTTCAGTGCGGTCACTTCCTCTCCATGAAAGGTGGGGACACAGCGACTCAGGGAAATATGCTTTTAGGTGTTGAGAAAGAGAAAATTACAGCCATCGAGCCTTGGGCGGAAGGTACTTGGTCGGCAACAAAAGTTCTTCGCGCCCCTCACGCTGTGATCATGCCGGGACTTATCAATGCCCACACTCACCTTCCCATGTCCCTTTTTCGGGGATTGGCTGACGACCTTTCTTTTGATGATTGGCTGCTAAAAAACATACTTCCCTTAGAAGCCCGGGTTGTGAACCCGGAATTCGTGCGCGTGGGAACCGAGCTTTCCCTTCTTGAAATGATCGCGGCTGGCACCACCTGCATGGCGGAAATGTTCTACTTCGATGATGAAATTGCCGAGGTTGTAGACCAGGCCGGAATGCGTGCTTTGGTGGGAGAGTCGATTTTGGACTTTGCCGTGCCGGATAATAAAAATCTCGACGGCTCCGACTTTCGCATCATGGATAAACTTTTTGAGAAGTACCAGCGCCATGAGCGCATTCGTCCCTCCATTGCGCCCCACTCCCCTTACACTTGCGGAGATGAAACCCTAAAAAAAGTGCTTTCTTATGCTCAAAAAAAAGACATCCCTATTCAAATTCATGTGAGCGAGACCCAAGGAGAGTGGGAGCGTTCACTTAAAGAACACGGCATGAGCCCCCTGGCTCGCTTAAAAAAACTTGGCTACTTGGATCACCCGGCCCTCTTTGCACACTGCGTGCATTTAGATGAGGCCGACACCAAACTTTTAGCAAAGTCTCAGGCCTCGCCCGTTTACAATCCCGAAAGCAACATGAAACTCAGTGCCGGCGCAGCTCCTATCCGACGCTACTTAGACCATGGGATTAAAGTGGCCATCGGAACCGACAGCGCCGCAAGCAACAACGACTTAAATCTTTTTAAAGAAATGGATTGCGGCTGCAAAATGCAAAAGCTTGTTAATAAGAGCACGACGGCTCTGACGGCCCCCGAGGCCCTGCGGATGGCCACTCTAGACGGAGCCCACGCCCTTGGACTGGCCGACAAAGTAGGATCTTTGGAAATTGGAAAACTCGCGGATTTTATCGCGGTGGATTTGCGCGCACCCCATATGCAGCCCCTTCATAGCATTGCGAGCCAATTGGTTTATGCGGCCAATGGCTCCGAAGTTCAACATGTGGTGTGTCATGGAAAAATTCTTTTTGAAGATCGGCAGTACCGCACTTTAGACCCGGCTGCTGTTCTACAGCGAGTCCACGATCACCGCAAAAAGGCCGCCTTTTAGTTTAGAGAGTCTCTTCGCTAGAGTAATTTTTTCCAGTTTTAATGATCCAGTCTTTAAATTCTTTGTGAATACTAGAAAGCGAACCCTCTCGGTAAGAAATATACAAGCGGTTGGAAAGGGCGGGGAACTTGCGAGACTGAAAGCTGACAAGGGTTTCATCTTTAATTTCTTTTTCCACCGTATGTAAGGGCGCCACACAAACCCCCATCCCTTCGCGAATGAGGGATTTGATCACTGAATAAGAGTTCACTTGGTGAGCGTATTTAAAGCGCTTGTCCACAATGATGCCCACATTCTCCAACCAGCGTAGAGTCCAAGGATCAGAGTCCATAGCATCGGCGTAGCCCAGCCACCTCACCTTTTCCCAGGGGCGCTCCCCACCTTTCGCATTCTCAAAAGCTTCCTTAAGCGCCTTAATTTCTTTTTTAGTGCCCACAGGAGCTAGCTTTTCGTCCATAAGAACCTGCGAAACAATCCGAGGATCTTCACATTTTTTTGCCGTAATAATCACATGCAGGCGCCCCGTAAGGAGCAGATCAATTAAGGCGTCGTTGTTGGCGACTTCCAACATCAAACGCAAATCCGAATATTTTTCTGAAAACTCATGGAAGCGGGTCCAGAGCCAAAATTCGCCAATCCCCTCGATGGAGCCTATATTTAACTCGGGTCTGGAGACCTGATCGGCCTCTTTGGCATCCATTAAGATTCGCTCGAGACGCTCAAGATGCGGCAAAAGTTTTTGTAGGAAATTTTGGCCCCGATGAGTGAGGATATTTTTTCGGCCCTGGCGCTCAAAAAGGTGAAAGCCCAGCTCTTTTTCGAGGTTATGAATTTGCAGCGAAACGGCCGGTTGCGTGAGCCCCAAAGCCGCAGCAGCCTCGGCCACCGATCCCAGAGAAGAGACATAGGTAAAGATTCGCAAACTCTGCAAACTATATTGAGATAACTCAGTGAGAAACATCGAGGTCACTCCAGAAATCTTTGACTTCCTTACGCCAGAATAAATCCGCGCGGTCAGGCCCCGTACCTACAGCTACTACGGGGATTTTTGTGAAGGCTTCAACAGCTTGAATGAACTTTTCCAAATTGGGGTGCATTTTGTCGTCGACTGTCATGGAAGTCCAACCCGCGAAAGACTCCAACTTGCCATTAAAGAGAGCAAAGACCTGAGCTTCTTTCATAAGGACATCGGCTTTTGTGAGAACAATGGCCGAACAATCGGTGAGACGCACGGCCGCCAAGAGCTCATCCACATTAAGCCAACCTGTGCGGCGAGGTCGACCTGTCGTGGCTCCAAATTCGTGCCCCGCGCGCCGAATCCGCTCTCCCGTGTCGTCGCTGAGCTCGGTCGGAAAGGGTCCCTGACCCACTCGCGTGAGGTAGGCCTTGGCCACGCCGAAAACAATTCCCAATTTAGAAAAAGGAAAGGGAGTTCCCACCGAGGCATAACCTGCGATGGTATTGGAAGACGTCACGTAGGGATAAGACCCGTGGTCCAAATCCAAAAGCACTCCCTGAGCGCCCTCTAAAACACATTTTTTGTTTTTCGAGATGTCGTAGAAAGGTGAGGCCTCTTTAGAAAGATGGGGACGAAAAAGCTCGCGGGCAATCTCTAAGCATTCCAAATTTTCTTTGAGGGTGCTTTCCGGCAGATTTAAAGATTTTAAAAGTGGATTGTAGGTGGCGCAAAGTTGTTCCACTTTTTTTTCTGCATCCGCTTCTAAGCTTTGACCCACTCGCAATCCCAGTCGGTCCATTTTGGTGGAATAAGTGGGTCCAATCCCACGCTTGGTGGTGCCAATTCCCTGAGGCCCCGCTTCGCGTGCGGAATCAAGGGCCCGATGCAGGGGCAAAATCACGTGGGCGCGGTAATCAATGTACAAGCGCTCTGAATTCAGCGCAGCTCCCGCTTCTTTAAGTTCTGCCAGTTCTTTCTTGAGGGCGATGGGATCCACCACACAACCCGCACCAATATAATTTTTTGCATGACTCGAGAGCACACCCGAAGGGACGGAGTGCGTGACGAGTTTTTTTCCGTTGAGCCACAAAGTGTGTCCCGCGTTGTTGCCCCCATTGAAGCGAATGACCCAGTCCGTTTGCCGAGCCAAAACATCCGTAATTTTGCCCTTACCCTCGTCCCCATACTGCAGGCCAATGACCACCGGATGCTTCACTTTCTTACTCCTTTAACCAAAACCCTCAATTGACCCTAAGCCCGCTACAGATTCAAGGGCCTTGTCTTATATATGAGAAAGCGACCAAAGTTTCTACGCCTTTAAAAAGATAAGTGATTGTTTTATTTGGCAAAATTTAGGCACACTTCCTGCTAGTTAACACTTGATGTCAAAGACTTTCGCGCCTAAAAAAGGCCGCGCTCAACTTCCGTATCAACTAGAGGTCATTCATGAAAAATTCATTAAGCATATTTTCCCTTCTTACTCTTAGCTCGGCCTTGCTATTTTCGGCATGTAGCGAAAATCGTGACAGCCCGGTTGCCGCTACACCCGAGGAAAGAAGCCTCCCCCCCTTGGCCGCCTTGGCCATCGATCCGGATTCCAGCCAAGGCCTTAAAGAAGTGACCTCCATTTATACCCGCCTCAATAAAATTCTTAGCGATGGGGAAAAGTCTTTGGGCGAAAGTTATTCCTCTATGAGAAACAATCCCACCATGGCGATATCTCGGGATAAGCTTAAAAAAATTCACGGCAGATTCCAGACAGTAACAGAGAGCTATCCCGCCGTTGAGCTCGTCCAATTCCAATATGAAGCTAAAGACTATCATTCGGGAGCAAAAGGATTTTTGTCCGCAGTGCTAAAAGAAGCCACCTCCAAGAAAGAAAGCATCCTTCGAGGTGATCTCGACTTGTCGACCTACAACGATGGACAAGACCTCTTCGATAACAAAAACCCTCCCGCCCTAAGGTCCAACCCTGAACTTCTGGCCAAGCAACTTGTCTACTCGAAACAAGTCTTAGCTCGAGACGGCTTGAAAAAATACGTTTTAAAAATTCGCCCAGAATTATCGGCCCTAAAAAACCAACTTCATTCTTTGGAAAAAATTTTGGTGGCAACGGCGGAAGACTTAGGCGGAGCCAATGGCCAACTCGTATTGAACATTGCAAGTGACATCAAAGCTCTTGGGACGGACCTTAAAAAGAGCTTAGACAATAAGCAAGGCTCACTTGCAGTTGTTTTAAAGCGCCAAGACGAAATGGATTGGCAACAATTTCTCCAAATCAACGAAAAAGCACGCCTCGATGCGAGAGCCCAGGCTATCGAAGCTCGGCGAGCTGAAAACGCATTAAAGGACAAAAAGCTGGGAGACGAAGTCACGGCTGCCAACAGCTTGAAAACTCAAACTCAGGCCCGTGTGGCCTCTGAGTATATTCCCCTCTTTGAACATTACCTACGAGCCACCAAGGTCAGAGATATTCTAGATCAGATGTCGGGGACCTACGAGGCTCTCCCTACAAGTGAAATGATTTTAAACTTTTACCGTGGCACCGACAGTCACATCGTAAGAAAAAACCTCAGAGACCAGGGTCGCTTTGAAGACTCTGAGGGAGCCGCCATGGAGGCCAAGGCCCGCGACATCCGAGACCTCAACAAGCTTATCGAGGGCGCTGCACGGAGCTGGAGCGAGGCCAAACGTAAGTTAGAAATGAAGCGAACCGAACTACACTCTAAGTTTGCTGAAGCGGATTTGAGTTCGGACGGAAAGCAATTTTATGATTTTGTCCCTCTTTATGCCTTGCATGCGGAGTTCCCGGAGGAATTTAAGGCCTTGGAGGAAGTTGCGGCTAAAAAAATTGACCAGGAGGCGGAGGCCCAACACCGCCACTGGATCACCAATGGTGACACTGCTAAAATTCAGGCCTTTGATCGTCTCTCTAAAATGGTGAAGATGGCAGATTCCCAGGCGCAAGAGCTCAGAATTGCCAGTGAGAATACACAAAAGGCACCCGAGGTACCAGCCGAAGAACTAGCTCATCAGGCGCGGGCGGAGAAAGTGCTCGAGTTAGCTAAGCAACGAGGGCTTAAGGATGATCTCGCTAAGGAGGCGGCAAAAGCTTCCAGAATAGAAGCTGAAAAAATCTCTACCGACGAAAGAATCAAGTCTGCGACTTCCCAAAAGCGAAAGGACCTTATTCACCACCTCGGCGTAGGAAGAGAGCTTAGTTCGATGCTTAAAACAGTTAGAGAAGCTTCTAGACTCTATGACAACCTCAACGAAAATACGAGAACCGCTGAAACCCTAGAAAGGTATAAAGCATTTGCTAAGGTGGAAGCGGCCTTGGAATCGAAAGTCAAAGCAAATGAAAAGATGGTTCAAGGCATTCGCAATAGTTTGCGAGATTTGGTGAACAAGTTTACGGAAGAAAGCATATGGAGTCAGAACACTGCAAATAGAGTGAACCGCATCGCCTATGAAGCCACCAAAGACCCCACCTTTAAGTATCGTGGTATTAAAGACCTCAGCCTGGAGGAATTCTTCCCTGAGGAATTTAAAAATAAAAATGCAGCCTTCATCTTTGTTTCTGAACAGCTGAAGGAACTTAAGAGTAACTAAGCGTCGATTTCTTCGAGATGGTCTTTCAGCTTCGAGCGCAGGCGCAACACGGCCTGCGTATGAAGCTGGGAGACCCGACTCTCGGTCACTTCCAAAACCTCACCAATTTCTTTGAGGTTGAGGTCTTCGTAATAATACAAAGATAAAACCATGCGCTGCTTCTCAGGGAGTTCTTGAATCGCCTGAGCGAGCTGGTCTTTGAGCTCGGCACCTGCGAGCTGAACCAATGGATTGAAATTTCGTCCCGACTCCAGCAGTCCCAATAAGCTTTTTCGATCTCCGTTGGCGAAGGTTCCCACTTCATCCAAGGAAAGCAGGGAGATGGACTTGCACTGGTGCAGGGTTTCTTGAAACTCTTCCAGCTTCATCCCTAGGTCTTTGGCGGCTTCTTCCTCACTGGCTTGGCGACCTAGCTTTTGCTCCAGCTTGGCGAAAGTACGCTCAATCATTTTGGCTTTTTCACGCATGGAACGCGGAATCCAATCTTGGGCCCGAAGCTCATCTAGGATGGCACCGCGGATTCGAAATTCAGCATAAGTTTTAAATTTATTGTCGCGGGCCGGGTCGTATTTATCGATGGCGTCCATTAAGCCAATGATGCCGGCGCTGAGGAGATCATCGAGTTCGATATTAGCAGGCAATCGCACGGCAATCTTTTGCGCAATGAACTTCACCAGGGGTGAGTATTCCTTAATGATTTTCTTCTTCTGCGCGCTCGTAACTTTTTTAGAGTTCGCTTTGTATTTTTTTAAGGCCTGCTCGCTCATAAAATCCCATCCCCTACAGCCCGCACTTCAGGGGCCCTACTTAGTATTCTCGGCTTAGTTGCGGAAATAGACGAGGCCAGAAGTTTGTCGCCAACTCTTTCTAACGCCATAGTGAAGGGGGCTCGTGGAGAATCCACCGCCACGGGAGTTTGGGTTTTGACAGCACGCAAAAGGGAAAGGTCTTCAGGCAGAGCGCCCAAGTAATCCACACCCACATTTAAAAATTCATCAGACACCATGGTCAGTCGGCGAAAGGCATCCAGGCCGTCCTGCGCACTGCGACTGCGATTGATCAAAAGCTTGAAACGCTTTTCTCGACGCTCGGTCGCCAAAACTTTGACTAGGGCGTAAGCGTCGGCCAAGGCGGTGGGCTCCGGATGAGAAACCACCACGATGTCGTGCGCGCTAGAATTAAAATCCAAAACGTGGGTGCTGAGCCCCGGCGAGGTATCGTAAATCACAATGTCATAGCCATGCATGGCCTCGTACAAACGATCAAAGAGAGCACGTTGCTCAAACGGATCGAGCTCGATGAGTTTGCGAAGACCCGAAGAACCGGGCAGAAGGTCAAAGCCAAAGTTTGTTTGAATAAAGATGTCTTTAAAGGCGACGTTTTTAAACATCACATCGTCTAAGCTTCGCTCTACTCGGCAACCCAAAAGAATGTGAGTATTGGCCAAACCTATGTCGGCATCCACGAGCAATACCTTCAGCCCTCGTCGCGACATCAAAATGGCAAGATTCACGGCCACGTTGGTTTTCCCCACGCCGCCCTTGCCACTCGTCACACTGATAATGCGCGTACATTTCGCACCCGCATTCACAAACGAAAGCGTTCTTAGATGATCCGCTTGATCCACTTTTTTCATCCCCCCGAGATATTGAGCAGTAAATCGGCCACACGTTCTTTGGTCGCCACTTCAATGTCTTCGGGCACTCGCTGCCCCATAGTTAGGTACGACAAGGGAAGGTGGCTACGCACACAAAGATTAAACAGGTTTCCAAACAAGCTGGTTTCATCGAGTTTGGTCATGACTAAATAGTTCGGCTCAAAAAGGCCGAAGCGACTGACTATTTGCGTGAGATCACGATCTCGCGTGGTCGAAGACAAACACAAATGCGTTTCAACTCGTACTCCGCTCAGAACATCATGAAGTTCGTGGAGCTTTTTCTCGTCCTTGGGGCCGTAGCCCGCGGTGTCGATAAGCACGACGTCATTGGGACTGAGTTGGGCGCTCAGATGCGCCAAAGAGTCGGCTGTGGGACAAACTTCAATCGGCACTCGTAGAATGTTGGCATAGGTCTGTAGCTGTTCCACAGCAGCGATCTTATAAGTGTCGGTTGTGGCCAAGGTTACGGGGCGCTGCTGGCTCATCACCAATTCCGCCGCAATTTTTGCTACTGTGGTAGTTTTTCCCACTCCGGTAGGCCCCACAAAGGCAATCATTCGAGGAGTGTTTGGAATGCGCAAGCGCTCGCCCAGAGGCCGGGCCACTCGCAAACGAGCCATCATGATTCGAGCCATGTGGAGGCGCAAATTTTCTTCACGCGTCACGTGGTCTTTCAACATGATCACTTTCAATTCGTCACCGAGTTCACGCACCAGATCGGCTTCCACACCAGCATCAATGAGCTGCGCTAATATTTTTGAGAGAACTCCAGAACTATTGGCGGTAGGGGCCCGAGCTGCGGGGGCCACTGCGGCCTTAGGTGGAGTGGCCCAGTTTTGCGCTGTCACAGTACGAGTTGATGTTCCCTGGCTTTGAGCGGATAAACTGGCTCGATCTTTAGAACGATTGGTCATCTGTTCGGCCGGACTTTCATCATCTTGAATATCTACATAGCGCCGTTGCGTCAGAGGACGAGAAGGCTGAGGAGCTGGACGGGCCGTTTCTTGGCGGGGCAAAGGATTTTGACTGGTCGCCTGCGCTTGCATTTGGCGAGTGAGTCGGTTTCCCGACAGTACGTCATAAGTTTGGGCTATTTTGCGCGCATCCTGATGTTGTAGTGACGCAATTTGTGCGTCCGTCATGGTGTTCTCTGCCAAACGCTTGCGCTCTAAAGCTTCTGGTGTGATCGTCGCGGTTACCTCTACCGAAGTACGGTTCATCAATCCAAAGGCTGATTTTTTATTCTTGGTAGAAAGTATAACCGCCTCCGGTCCCAACTCGCGTTTAACCACTTGCAGGGCCTGAGCTAATGTCGGTGCCTCGAACTTTATAAGATCCATCCCCTAAACTCCCACTCTTAAGAACTATGCTTCGATACTTCCGACGGACTTCACTCGCAGCTGCGGGTGAATCTCGCTATGACTCAACACTATTATCTGAGGCAAGAATCGGTCCAACATCCTTTTGACGTGATGGCGAATCATAGGCGTCACTAAAAGAACAGGCGTCACGCCTTGTTCCGTCAATTTTTCTACCGTGCGCGTGGCCGAAGGTATGATTTGTTTCACTAGCGAGGGGTCCACCAAGAACTGCGCTGCATTACCACGCTCCCCAGGATGCAAGGAAGAAATCAGTTGCTCCTCTATAGCGCGTGAGAAAGTGATCAACGGAAGTTCACCCTTTTCATCGAGCAATCGATTGGTGATGACTCGACCTAGTGAACTACGAACCGCTTCCACCAAATGATCAAATTCCTTGCTGCTCTGGGCGGCATCACCCAAAGCCTCCAAAATAGAAACCAGATCTCGAATGGGCACCTGCTCTTTTAAGAGCGCCTGCAGGACTCGCACTACCGCGCCCAAGGAAAGCTCCTTAGGAACCAATTCCTCTACCACTTTGGGATGAGTTCGCTGCACGATTTCGATAAGGCCTTGAACCTCTTGGCGACCAATAAGTTCATGAGCATGTTTGCGCACGAGCTCCGTGATATGTGTCGCGATAACTGTCGGCAAATCCACCACGGTATATCCTGCAATCTGCGCCAGTTCGCGATTGTTCTCATGGATCCACAAGGCATCCAAGCCAAAGACGGGTTCCTTAGTGCGCACCCCGTCCACATCGTCAGTCACTGTGCCAGGATCCATCGCCAAATAGTGATCCATCATCAAATCGCCACGCCCCACAGGCACGCCACGCACATAGACCACATATTCTCCAGGCTTTAATTGCAGGTTGTCGCGAATATTCATGGGCGGCACCACCACTCCCAACTCTTGGGCAAATTGTTTGCGTAGAGCCTGAATGCGATCCAAAAGATCTCCCTTTTGCTGACTATCTACGAGAGAAATCAGTCCGTAACCCACCTCAAGCTGCAAAGTTTCCACGGCTCCTGCGGCTTCCACCTGCTTGTCTTGCGATGTCAGAGCCAAGGCCGAAGCCACTCGGGCCTCATCATCGGCCTTGCGCTTTTTATGTTGCTTCATCATGTAACCGGTGCCCGCCGAGAACACGGCTAAAATGAAAAATGGGAAAAAAGCTGTCGGCAAAAAAATGGCCATGCTCATCATGGCACCTGAGAGAATAAAAAATACTTTTTCATTAAAAAACAATTGGCGCGAAACTTCTTCACCCAACGAAGCTCCCGAGGCGGCACGAGTCACCACCAAACCGGCAGCCGTAGAAACAATCAAGGCGGGCACCTGTGACACGAGTCCATCCCCCACAGTCAAGAGGGTGTAATTTTGGGCCGCGGTCTGCAAGTCTAAACCCTTTTGCAGGGTTCCAATGATTAGGCCGCCCACAATATTCACCACGGTCACCAAGATACCTGCGATCGCGTCACCTCGGACGAACTTCGAGGCACCGTCCATCGCTCCATAAAAATCGGCTTCGCGCTCCACTTCCTTACGGCGAGCTTTGGCTTCTTTGTCGTTAATAATTCCTGCGTTCAAATCTGCATCGATGGCCATTTGCTTTCCGGGCAAGGCGTCCAAGGTAAAGCGAGCCGCCACTTCTGAAATTCGGCCGGAACCTTTGGTGATAACGATAAAGTTGATGATGATCAAAATCACGAAGACGACAAAACCCACCACGTAGTTCCCACCGACTACGACTTCCCCGAAGGAATGAATGATCGCACCCGCCGAGGAACTCCCGGCATGGCCCTCAGAAAGAATCAAACGAGTGGAGGCCACGTTGAGTGCTAGACGGAATAAGGTGGCAATGAGCAGGACCGTGGGAAAGATGGAGAAATCAAGGGGCTTTCGAGTGTAAATCGCCAAAAGCAATATTCCTAGAGATGACATGATCGACAGCACGAGAAAGAAGTCTAGAACAAAAGTTGGCAAGCGCAGCACCATTATGAGGATGATGCCAATGACGGCTATACCCACCAAGATATCGGCATTTTTTGTTAGCCGGGCTACACCCGATTGCATCTGACTCATAGATTCCTACCCTTCAAGCGATAAACGTGCGCAAGAACTTCGGCGACTGCGTTATACAAATCGCGCGAAATAAACTGACCAATTTTAAGTGCCTTATACATGGCACGAGCCAAAGGAACGTTTTCCACGCAAGGCACTCCCGCCTCACGGGCAATTTTTTTGATACGTTCGGCCATGTGGTCGGCCCCCTTGGCCACGATCTTGGGTGCAAACATGTTCTCGCGATCATAGATAATCGCGATCGCAATGTGCGTGGGATTGGTGATCACAACGTCGGCTCGTTTCACATCGTCCATCATTTTTCGTGTGGCCATTTGGCGCTGAATCCCCCGAATGCGGGCTTTGATCTGCGGATTTCCTTCTTGCTCTCGGCGCTCTTCTTTAGCTTCTTGTTTGGTCATGCGAATTTTTTGCTCAAAGCGAAACTTCTGAAAACCGTAATCCACAATAGCCATAAGCAACATCGAGAAGGCCACCACAAGGAGGATGTGAAAAATATTACGCGCAAAGAATACGGCCAGGGCCTGCGATTCCATGCCCCAAATTGTTGACGCCTCTCCGATAGATTTGCGCAATACAGAATAGGCGATAGTGCCTATCACCGCAAACTTTACAAAGGCTTTGAACATTTCAAAAAGGGCTTCAGCGCTCATGATCTTTTTCAGACCCGCTAAAGGACTGAGACGATCCAGCTCAGGCTCAAGCGGTTTGGTCGTCCAAACAAATCCTGTTTGGGCCACCGAACTGAGCAAAACCATAAACATAGTGGCTCCGAGTATGGGCCCCAAAATATAAACCAATGATTTCATCAGATGCCCGGCTAGCGCAACAACATAGGCAGGACTCCAGTCAGCTTGAACCATTCGGCTCATATCGGAGAGCAAATCCTCAAAGAGATTCAAGAGCCCCTTGGCCGACCACCGAGCCGTGGCGTAAAGGGCTCCAATGGCCGACAGAATCATCAAAGCTCCACTGAGTTCGCGACTCTGGCTGACCTGGCCATCTTTTTTCAGCTCGTCACGCTTGTGCTGGGTGGGTTCCTCTGTGCGCTCTTCAAAACCCTCGGCGCCTTCTTGATCAGCCATTAACGCGCCCCCAAAAACTTAATCCAAAGATAGGGGACTTCGTTGTTAGACTTCAGCAAGGCATGCAAAGCATCTCCGTACATCGGCGAGAAAAAAGTGAAAACTAAAACACCCACGCCTAAGGTCAGGGGGAGGGACACCGACCATAGGTTAATTTGTGGGACAAATTTGGAGAGAACACCCATGGCCATCTGAAGCATAAGTAGCACTACCGCCATAGGAGCGGAGAGTTTCAACATCCATAAGAAAAATCGACTACCCACTTCTGACCATAGTTGCGCACTACGATTTGCATCCAAGAGGGTTTCAAAAGTATGACTCATATCGAAGGCGTAAGAATCCGCCAAAGCCTGAATAAAAAAGTAGTGTCCACCAATGGAGAAAAACACCATTACCCCGAGCCACTGATGAAAATCAGCCCAGGCGCTCTCACTCACTTGTGTTTCGGGATCAAACATTCCAGCCACTCCAAAACCCATTTGGGCTGAAACCCAATGCCCAGCCGCTACCACAGCGGAGTAAACCCACTTAGCCACGAGTCCCATACCGGCTCCGATAAATAGCTCCCGAGCGGTGAACGCCAGAAGATCGGCATTGCTGGGCAAAAGCTCTAAGCTCCAGTTGGGTAATGTGCCCTGCACGCGATTGTAGATGGCAGTGGAAAGGACCAGCATTCCCATCATACGAATGCGAACCGAGATTGTAGCCTGCGAAAAAATCGGGAAAAAAATCCAAAGCGCTCCCATCCTAAGCGAGATCATAGCGATCTTAAGAATAGGTGTGAGCAGCTCGGTTGAAACCACCGGCTACCTCACATGCATATTTAAATTTTCATAAAGATTGGTGGTGTAGGTCACCATAATTCGGAGCATCCACGGCCCCAAAATCAGAAGGGCTCCGCACAGGGCAAAGAGCTTCGGAATAAAGGAAAGTGTGGCTTCGTTAATTTGAGTCAGGGCCTGAAAAATCGAAACGAGCAGACCCACCACGAGAGCGACAGCCAATAGCGGACCGCCGATCATCAACATCGTCTGCAATGAATTTCTTGCTAGATCCAGAACCCACGTGTCGTTCATGTCTCAGCCCTCCCTATGAAAAACTTTTTACTATCGAGCCCACAATCAATTGCCAGCCGTCCACTAAAACAAAGAGCATCAGCTTAAAAGGCAGTGAAATCATGACAGGCGGCAACATCATCATGCCCATGGCCATCAGTACGGAAGCCACAACCATGTCGAGGATCAAAAAGGGCAGATAAATGATAAAGCCCATTTGAAAGGCCGTCTTCAATTCCGAGATCATAAAGGCCGGAACCAAACTTAAAAAAGGGACTTGCTCCGTGGGAATATTGGTTTTTTCCCCTGAAATTTTTAGAAAAAGTTCAATGTCTTTGGGCCGAGTCTGCTTAAGCATAAACGCACGAATTGGCTTTTCTGCATTCTCTAAACCTACTTGCTGAGTTATCGTTCCGGCCAGATAGGGCTGGAGAGCTGTGGTGTTCACTTCTTTTAGGGTGGGACCCATGACAGCCATGGTTAGAAACAAAGCCAAGCCCACCAAAAGTTGGTTGGGCGGCATGTTGGTAGTTCCGAGAGCCTGGCGCATAAAGGAAAGAATCACGATGATTCGTGTGAAAGATGTCATCATGATCAAAATGGCCGGAGCTAAAGTGAGCACTGTGAGGAGAACCAGGACCTGGAGGACCCCCACCACTTCCTGAGGTTTTTGCATGGCTTTTAAGCCGAGTTGCAGATTTGGCATCATCACTTGAGCACTTGCGGAATGAGCAAAAACTCCTACCGCCAAAAGAGCCACAATGCTCAAGCCGCTTTTTTTGCTTATCATACGCGTGAGAGGTCCCTTAAAAAGCTTCCAAAGCGGCGCTTGGTATTTTGCTCCGCAGAGTCTGAACTGTTCTCCTCCAAGCGAGCCTGAAAGTTATTGTCGGATTCTTCTAGCGCTTCCTCGGAATCTTCCTGAATATCGCTAATGTGGTGAATATTGGTGCTGGTTGCCCCAACGAGAACTTTTTTATTGTAGCAACGCAGAATATATACGTTCTTTCCAGGCCCTAAGCTTTGAAAGGCCAAAATTTCCAACGGACGTACGTTGGGTTTATTGCCACGAGCCAGAAATCCAGAAACCTTTCCAGCTGTGAACTTTTTAGCCACCCAAATGGCGGCACCAAAAGTTACGAGCACGACACCGAGGGCCACCGTCATCTTGAAAGCTGTAGCAATCGTGAGTCCATCCATAAAAATCAACCCAACTTTTCTATACGCTCAATGGGCGAAATAATGTCAGTGAGTCGAATGCCAAACTTTTCGTTGACCACCACGACTTCACCGCGAGCAATAAGTTTGTCGTTCACCAAAACTTCCAAAGGATCTCCGGCCAATTTATTCAACTCAATAACCGATCCCTGCCCCAGTTGGAGCAGGTCGTTCACCAAAAGCTTGGTTCGCCCGAGCTCCACACTCACCCGAAGGGGAATGTCGAGGATCAGCTCGAGCTTCTTCATCCGGTTATTTAAGTCCTCTTCTGGACTCTGAACCTGCTCTAGTACTTCTTCTTTGGCTTCTTCAGTCACAATTTCTCCTTTAGCTCAGTTCATCCATTTGTCCGCCGCCGCTGTCTTCGTCGGAACGTTTTTTGAGGAATTCTTTGTTGCGATTTTCGACCACTTCAGTGAGCTGCACCGCACGGCTTCCACGACTTGCGCCGAAGAGGCCGCGAAAGCGCATCACACTTTCTACCTGGATAGGAATTTCGGCGGACGCGTCGGTACGCAAAGGCACCACATCCCCCACTTTAAGATTAAGGATTTGGCGCAGTGAAATTTCCGTTCGACCCAGTTCCACACCCACATCCAAATCCATATCCTCGAGATGGCGAATCATCATATTGGCCCAGTAGTGGTCGGTTTCCACGACCTCTTGCTGGAAACCACTGATCAACTTTTGACGTATGGGTTCGAGTGTCGAGAACGGAGTCACAATCGACAAAGTCCCCGAGGCATTTTCCAGTTCCACGCTGAAGGTGGTCACGATGACGATATCCGACGGCGGCACAATCCCCACAAACTGTGGATTGGTTTCCGTACGCACAAAGTTAATCTTCATAGGAGTAACCGGAGCCCAAGCTTTTTCTAGATCTTCTAAGGCTGAAGACACGACTCGCTTGACTATACTGAGTTCAATGGGAGTGAATTCCTTGCCTTCAATTTTAGTGTAAGGACGATCGGTGCCGCCCAAGAAACTATCAATGAGCGCGTAAGCCAACTTGGATTCCAAAACGACAATTCCCGAACCGCGAAGAGTCTCATATCGAATAACACTCATGCACGAAGGGAGGGGCAGGGTATTGATAAATTCACCAAATTTCATAGTATCGGTAGCGGCAATGGTGAGGGTAGCGAGTTTGCGCAACTGCGAAGAAAGGTTCATTCGAAAGGCCCGGATGAAACGTTCGTAAACAATGTCGAGGGTGGGCATTCGCCCGCGGATCACTTTATCTTGCGAGGTTAAGTCGTAGGTAACCACTCCCTCGTCAGCCGGGGCCGCGCCCTTAGACTCCGTCGGAATATCTCCTCCTGTAACCGCATTAAGAAGAGCATCGACTTCTTTTTGCGACAGTACCTGACTCACGAATCCCCCTTACTGCACAATAAATTGCGTGAAGTAGACATTTTTTATCTGCCCCCGCGTTAAAAAACTATTAATTTTGTTGCGAATTTCTTCGCGCAAGAAATCTTTACCGTCATTAGATTCGACTTGTTCAAAAGTTTTGCTGGAAAGAACCACGACTATAAAATCTCTTATTTTTGGGCGAATTTTATTCACTTCTTCTTTGGCGAAGGCCTCGTCAACCTCGATGTTGATTTCCACCTGTGCAAAGTGGGCGCCCTGGGAATCCGCCAAGTTAACGGTAAAGTTTTCTTTTATAAAGTTATCGGGAGCAGCTTCTTCTTTCTTGCCTTCTTTTCCATGTTCATCTTTTTTGCCATGCTCGCCGCCGCCATGAGCATCATCTTTTTCCGCGGCAATATCTCCCAAGGTCGGTTGCTCAGCGGATTTCTTCTTGAAGAAGATCATCAGCGTGGCCACGAGCGCCAACACCAATACCGTATTGACCCCTAATACAATAAGAACAAGTTTAGGATTGAGGGAATTGCCGCCTCCACCTTCTGGTTTCTTTTTGACGGCATCGGCCTCATCGGCCTGTGCTTGCTGCTCGGTGTTCTCTTCAGTGTTCTCTGGTTTTGCTTCTTCAGCCATAGCACTCCTCCCCACTTAAGTAGGAGCAAGCCCTATGCCAGAACGAAAAATGACGGGAGCGGCACTATGCCGCCCCCGTTTTTTGACAATCAACTAGCTTGAGTCAAATTACCGCTTCAATTGAATAACATCTTGGAGAAGCTCATCACTTGTAGAGATTGTTTTGGCGTTAGCTTGGAAGCTTCGTTGAGTTTGAATCATATTCACAAACTCATGTGCCAAATCTACGTTAGAACCTTCAAGAGTTTTGGAAACAATAGCCCCCCGCCCCGATTCCCCAGCAGCTCCAATAAGGGGTTGGCCTGAAAGTACGGCTTCTTTAAATCGGTTCCCACCTGTTTTAAAGAGGCCTTCGTTGTTCTCGAAGCGGGCCACGGCCATCTGGCTGAGAGGACGAGTCGTGCCGTTGCTATAGGAGCCAGAAATTTGACCCGTTTCATCTACAGAAAATCCCGTCAGAGTTCCGGCGGCATAACCGTCTTGGATCTGACGGTAAACCTGAGTCTTAGACCCGTAGGAAGTGCTTCCCGAGAGCCCCGTTCCCTTACGTGTCAAAATAGCGTCCCCAAAATTGAAGTCGATTTTTTGACCGTTCTGAGCGCCCTTAAAGTTGATGTTGGAACTCGTGAGCACATCGCTCGAAAGCTTTCCGTCCTGGGTATAGGTCAGCTTGCCCGAAGCAATTTGCTGCGGCACCCCATCTACGCCACCCGTTAGGGTAGATCCATCCGAGGAAGCATACCAAGTCCACTCACTCTGCGCAGTTTTGTAGAAGTGCATGTTCACCGATCGAGCCGTACCTGTGGTGTCATAGATTCGAATCGCCGTGGTGTAATCCGATTTCTTATCGGCATCAGCTACCGTGTAGGGATTCGTGTTGACGGCGACGCGAGAATCCAGATTGGCATCAATGCGAATGCTAGTAGATCCTTTGGCCGGAATGGTGTTGCCTGAGAAAGATACATCCGAAAGTTCCGGAGCAGTTTTTCCAGTTTCCGGATCAATCTTGTACCCTTGAACCAATTGGCGGTCTGCGGTTTGCAAGCGCCCTTGCTCATCGAAGCGAAAGCTTCCGTCACGAGTGTAGGACACTTCTTGGGTGCCGCTCGGAGACTTCAACACAAAGAAACCGTCTCCCCGCATCGCCATGTCGGCATCTCGTTCGGTCGGAGTCAGGTTCCCTTGGGTGAACATTGAGGTCACCCCGTTTAATTTAGTACCTCGACCAATTTGGTTACCCCCTAAAATACCTTTGAGGTTGGCGGCCACCACGTCTTGGAATTCACCGCGACTGGATTTGTAGCCTGTGGTTTGTGAGTTGGCGATGTTATCGCCGATAATGCCGAGGGCGGTTCCTGCTGCTTGAAGGCCTGAAACGCCGGTGTGTAAACTTGCTAGTACGCTCATGTTAACTCCCCCTAGAGTTGTATATGTGAGAGCGACTTACCTCAGTCATTCGGTAAATCTGGTGGGGAGCTTCACCAAGACTTCAGCTTGGTGGCCAGCTCTTTTTCCCCTGACTCTCGTTAATAAAAAAAAATTAAAAACTAGATCATGACGGTGCTATCGATATTCGTAAACACGTTGTCTCGTAGAGAATCCCTGTCTACGGCCGTTATCACCGTATTGTTTTTTACGCTCACCACAAATGCGGCTTTATCCGTGAGGATGAGGCTCTCTTTTGAGCCTTTGGCCGAAACTTTTTGCAAAGCTTCCTGCATCTTCACCAAATCATCAGGACTCAACTCAATGCTCCGACTTTGAAGTCGGGCTTTGGCATGAGCTGAAAATTTCAGTTCACCAAGATTTGTGGGTGCTTGACCCGGCGATTCGAGTCTCTTCTCAAGCAAGTCCGAAAATGGGACTGCTCGATCCGCATCCTTCACATTCGGCGGCGTGATCGCTTTATCGATACGCGGCTGAATGCGATGGGGACCTTGAGAATGAGGACTAATCATCGCGGTTTTAATGGGATCCATTTTATTTTTATACCTCCTTTCTAGTTTAGCGCTTTCTTAGCGCATTAATATGGGCATCAATTCACTCATCAGACCAGACTTTGACGGTGAATCTGCAAGAGCACTTGCGGCCTCATCATCAATGGCCAAATCAGGTGTGGGTTTTCCCGCATCTGATTTGTTGTCTGTAGATTTAGATTCAGGAATCGTGCCGGACTGAATTCCGGCGGGCGGTGGAATATTGCCGATTCCGGCGCTACTCGGATTTGTGGGAGCACCTGCCGGATCGCCTTCTTTAATCGTTTGAATGTCGTTAAGGCCCACGCGTTGGTCACCCACCAATAAAAAGGTGACACCTTGGCTGTTGGTAACCCCACTCACCCGCCCGTCAATTTTACTGGGCACATCCATGAGTTTGTTATCCATCCCCTTGGCGAGGACTTTATAGGAATACTTTCCACCCGGCGCGATGGAACCGTCGTCCATGGCACCATTCCACTTGGTACTAATATCTCCCTGCTGTTGGGCTCCGATGGCAAAACTGTTTACTTTTTCACCGGCTATATTTTGAATCTCTATGGTTACTTCCTGGGCATCCTGCGGCAATTTGAAGCTGAGGCCCGAGGCTTTGTCTTGGTCGTGATAGATGGCTGCGCGGTCAGCTAAAATATTTTTACCTACTAATTGCAGGGCTGCGATTTGCATATTGTTGTTTTGAGATGCAATCTTTTCCAAAGTTTTATTGGTGTTAACCGATTGCTCGAGTTGTCCCAGAGCCGTCATTTGCGCCGACCACTGTTCATTCTTTACAGGGTTAAAGGGATCCTGGAACTTGAGCTGTTCCATGAGCATTTTAAGGTAAGATTCTTTACTAAGTTCATTCTTTTGTCCCTTACCGGCATTGCGGTCTTCGGCTCCAATACCCGCCATACGATTGAGCTGAGCACCAAAAGACTCTGTATGAGCCTTAGGGGCTTCTTCTTTTTGCGTGACGTTCTGTTTCCACTCCGTCTTGGGAGCCGAAGCAGGCATCGCATTTTTAGGTATCTCCATCGCTCCTCAATCCCTTATGGCCCGCGCCATAAAAAAAGTTAAAAAACAGTCGGGGCCGGCAGCCCCCGACTTTGCTATGGCTCACGCCATAACTTACGTTAAAGATCATGCACTTTTCTTCATTCCCTCAAAAAACTCTTCCCATCGTGTCCGCGCCTTTTCACGGCGTTCTTCACGACCCCACGAATCACCGTTGGCTGGCACGGATTCACGGCCCTCTACTCTGAGCTCCTGAGCAGCGCGTGAAGCTTTGCTTTCCAACGGACTCGCAGCTTCCTGAATGGTGTTCATGGCCGTTACTTTATTGTTCACTGTGGAGTGAGGTTCCGTAACGGACGAGGCCATCCGATTCATGCTGGGATCCTTGATCGACATCAACTCTTGAGAACTGGGTGTGGACTCCGTTCGGACAAAGGGCTGGTTGCTACGAGACTGGATTTCCTTGGCACTAAATTGCACAAGGTCCAGTTTCACGGGCGCAATTTCTTGGAGTTTCTCCGTGAGTTGCACTTGGGACCCTTTCAGGATCGAAAGTGTTTCCGGTCGTTCCGCCAAGAGTTGCACGTCCAGTCCGCCTTTCTTCATTGATACGCGAATTTCCAGACTACCCATTCCATTGGGATTCAACTCCACCCTCAGCGTTCCTCCGCCCCTAGCCTTGAGACTTTCCACCTTATTGGCCACAAAATTCATCGCCTCGGGCGAAATTCGCCGATCGCCGACTTCTCCAAGTTGGGATCCATCAAAGAGCGCAACCGGGGTTTCACCACTTGCGGGTTGAGCGTTCAGTTGTCCCAAAACAAAATCCCCACCTGGCATCACGGCATTCTTCTTAGGCTCATCCTTAGAGAGGACTTGAGGAAGATCTTGACGAAGCATTTGCATCCCTAAGTCCGCAGACTTCGCTTCCGGTTGAGCGGCCAAGTTTTCTGACCAAGAGAAACGATTCAATTGAATCGCGTGAGCTCCCTCGGATTTCTGTGGTTTCTTGAGGCTTTCAGGAAAAGACGACGCCTTTGGTGCCGCTTTCCCTTCTCCCAAAAAGTCGGAACTGAGTTCAGATTCGGGTTTAGCTACAACTTCGCTCTGCCCCAGCGACACCGCCTTGATATCTCCGTTACCCAATCCCAGAGCCCACATCTGCACCGACTGTGGATCGAGTTGTTGAGGCCCTTGGACACCCGGCAGCGTTACGGCCTGCTGCGGAAGTGAGGGCTGCCCTGAGCTCATTTGCAAAGAAAAGGGTGTGGCCATTTCAGCGCGGGATAACATCGCGGCCGGCATCGCGCCGGTTAACATGATGTCTTGGAGCGATACTAATTTATCGGAAGATTCTTTAGTCTCAGCCAAAGCAGGCTTCGGCTGTCCAACATGCAAAGATTCTTTATTCAGTATCGCGTCTTTTTGGATTCCATTGAGCGCAAGGCTATTTCCCTTGAGGGCTTCCAGCGGATCGTCCTGAACTCCCATCAGCGCTTCTTCATTGGCCGAGTTGAGATTGAGACTCTGCTCATCGGCTACGGTCATGTCGCTCATAAGGTCCAAAAGATTTTCAAAGCCTCCGGCAGCCGGAACTCCAATCGACTGCGGCTGAGCCGTAGGCGCGGTCGGAATGCCAAGTCCACTAAAGAGACTAAGATTTAAATTCATTTCGTTCATATATTTACCTCCTTTCTATAGACCCCGGAACTTCGGGGGGTTCCTTAGGGAACCTCTTTCTCTCCTATAGCTCGGCCTGCCGGTCTGCGCTGAGCCACTAAAGACGACAATGTCATGGCACGGTTAGGGTCCATGGCCTCAAGCACGACAGCTACTTTTTTTTCCTTCATGCTTAACAGCAACTCCACGGCTAGCTTATCTTCCATAACGGAAATTATGCCCGAAGCTTTTTTTGGCTGCATACTTTCAAAGGTTTTCACCAGGCGCGCCAAGACAGCCGCGCCTTGCTCTTTGTTTTTGTTTTGCACACTCGCGACTTCGTCGTAAAGTTTGGTGAGTTCTTCCAGTCGAGCCTGCAATCGGTCCTCTTCAAGCTTCATCTGAGCTTCTTTGGCTTTAATTTTTCTTTCCTGTTCGGCCAGCGCCTTCTCTTTTTCTACGAGAGCATTCTCAGCCTCTGCACTACTGGGCACATTCACTTTTAGGCCCGACAGTGAAGGATCTTCAATCTTCTGATTCTTCGGTGCCGGGGAGGCGGCCTCACTGGCTTTAAAAAACTTTGAGAAGAGAGCTCCGGAGATCAGACCTATAAAAAAGAGCCCTAAGAATACTCTCATTCCGCCTCCCGCTTCCAACGCTCTGCCACCCACTGATCCACTCGACGCTTTTCAATCAGCCGTTGCTGATCCTCAAAAGCGAGGCGCTGTTTTTCTTCAAGCTTTTCGATAATCTTCAGCTCTTGTCCCACATGCGTGAGCCAACGACGTTGCCGCTCAACTTCTTCTTCAGCCAATCGGATGGATCCCTCAAGCTCTTGAAGTTTATGTCCGTGCGAAGACACAAAATCTGAGTGCAGGCGTGCAAAAATAAAGCTTTCCATTTTTTTCTGCGATCCCTCAATGTCTTCCCCACGCTCCGCAAAAACACTGCGTTGTTCGGCATGCAAATTCATCAGCTCGCCTTCCAAGCGAATGAGTTCTTTTTTCGCCATAAGGAGACGATTTTCTCGAAAGCGTTTGACCGAATCGAGGCGAAAGACAAACTTAGGCACGGAAAACCTCCTCAAGACGGCTACGAGCCGTGCTCAAGTCGGTATGTTCATTGACACCCTGCTGTAAGAAATCAATCACGCGCGGATAAAGGGCAATCGCGCGGTCCCACTCCGGATTGGTGCCCTTGCGATAGCCACCAATGTTGATCAAATCTTCGGCATTTCTATAAGTCGCGAGGACGCCGCGCACCAAACTGTTAAGCTCTAGATCTCGAGAACTGCAGATGGCATGACTTAAGCGTGAAACGGATCCCAAGACATCCACCGCGGGATAGTGATTTTTGGCCGCGAGATCTCGCGACAAAACAATATGCCCATCCACCACAGACCGAACGTGATCCGCGATAGGATCGTCAAAGTCGTTGCCTTCCACCAGAACCGTATACAATCCGGTAATGGATCCCCCGTTTTTTTTGGCTCCCGCTCGTTCCAGAAGCTTCGGCATCTGCGCAAAAACAGAGGGCGTGTATCCTTTGGTGGTGGGGGGCTCTCCTGAAGCCAAGCCGATTTCTCGAAGGGCCATGCCAAAGCGAGTTACCGAGTCCATCATGAGCAGAACATTCTTGCCTTGATCACGAAAGTATTCAGCAATAGCCGTAGCCACAAAAGCCCCGCGAGCACGCAAGACCGGCGACTCATCGCTGGTAACAGCCACCACGATGGATTTCTTCAACCCTTCGGGTCCCAAATCTCGTTCCATAAATTCTGTTACTTCGCGCCCTCGCTCACCTATAAGAGCTATAACGTTCAAGTCCGCCTTAGACTGGCGAGCGATCATCCCCATCAATACAGATTTTCCAACTCCGGAAGCTGCCATAATGGCAATGCGCTGCCCGGTGCCAAGTGGTACGGAAACATCTAGGGAACGCACACCCAATTCCAAGCGTTGTTGAATGCTGCGACGCTGAGTTGGTAAGAGTGCTGGCGCCCGCAGCGGTCGCGACTCATCTTGCGGACTCCAAGGGAAGGCCGCCGTGACTTCATCGCCACCCGCTAGCTCTCCATTTCCATTGATCAAATGACCAATCATCGAAGGACCCACACGCACCGTGGAAGCCTCATCGGCCTGCTCGATACGCGCTCCCATGTTGACACCTTCGACCGGAGCCAAGGGCATCAGCAAGGCCGTGCGGTCCCGAAAGCCAACAACCTCCGCGAGAATAAACGTTCCGTTCGGATGCAAAATGCGGCAAAGACCGCCCACCGAAGCTCCAGGCAAGGTGCCCTCAATAATCGAGCCAACCACTTTTTTCACTCGGCCCGTTTCACGAAAAAGATTGATCGAATCCAAGGCACGGCTGTAGCGATTGAGATTAATTCCCATTTGCCCCAAGCTCATCCTTGACTCGCTTTCTTTTTAGCCTGAAGATTTTTAGAAAGTTCCGCTCGAACTTTAGCTAAACTTTCCTCAATGCCAGAGGAAATTTCCCCACTCAGACTTTCCACCACACAACTGCCGCCTTTTAAGGCATGGTCAGCTTCAAAACTAATACGCCCTTGCCGGCTGACATCAGAAATTTCTTGTTTCACTCTATCAAGAACATCAAAAGCTTCCGTTGAAAGGCGCACGCGAACGTCATCTTCCTTGCCGATACGATTGAGGATCGCTTTTATGGAAGCACTCACAATCTCCGGCCGATCTGAAATTTGTTGGTGCACCACGCCCTCGGCAATTTTAAAAGCGAGCTGTATTAATTCAGCTTCATAGTCTTCCGAAAGTTTCTCTTTGGCATCATGCAAAGTTTTAATCACACCCGCCATGCCCTCGATACTTTTTGCAATCTTTACTTTTTCTTCCTCAAACGCTTTGGCCGCACCTTCTTCACTCCCCTTGGCAAAGCCTTGGGAATGGGCTTCGGCCTTTAGGATGACCAGTCGACTGGCGACTTCTTCTTCCACCCGTTTTTGGAATCGCAGCTCTTCTTCTTTTTCTACTGAAAGCTGTCCGGCCACCTGGTCCGACAAACGAAAGCGGCTATCTCGACTGGTTAAGTCCGCCTTAAAGGTGGCTTTGATCTGACGATAAGTAGGCATGTCGTTAGAACGCAGCGCCTTGAGTTCCGCCGGCTCAATTTTTGCGCCTTCCGGAACAAGGGGAACAGAGTTTTGCTGGAAACTCACGAAGTGCTGCGCTAGTTCTCGAGAACTTGTTCTGTTTTTGTCGTTTGCCATCTTTTTTATTCTCTAAACAAGGCCATCTCCGTCACCACCGCGCTCGATAAAGATTTTGCCTTCTTCCTCGAGGCGGCGCGCCACAGCCACCATGGCTTGTTGAGCTGATTCCACGTCGGAAACACGAATCGGGCCCATCACATCCAAATCCGCCTTGATCATTTCTGCACCACGCTTCGACATGTTGCGGAAAATCTTATCTTTGATGCTGTCGGGCGCAGATTTAAGCGCTTTGAGCAAGTTGTCGTTGTTGATTTCCTTGAGAATAAGTCCCATGCCTTTCTCATCAACTTTGACCAAGTCCTCAAACACAAACATGAGTTTGCGAATTTCTTCAGCCAAAAGCGGGTCTTTTTCCTCAACCCGAGACATGATGGACTGCTCTGTGTTTTTGTCCATTAAGTTGAACATTTCTGCGATCGGCTCCACACCACCCAGCTGCGTGGTCTCCATCGTGCCCATCGTAGCCAAGCCCGTCTTGAGAACTTCATCCACCTGTTCCAAAAGTTCCGGACTGATGTAATCCAAATTAGCCATACGCAAAACAATTTCGCCCTGCATGGTATCGGGCAAACGCTTGAGGACTTCCGATTTTTTATCGGGAGTTAAGTGCGCCACAATCAGCGACACCGTTTGGGGGTGTTCGTTCACCAAGTAGTTGGCCAAGGTTCGGGTATCTACCATTTCCAAAGCTTCCAAGGTTTTTTGCTGAGCCTGAGCGCCACCCGCTCCAAATATCAGGCGGGCTCTTTCTTCACCCAAACTCTTAATGATTTGATCTTTGGTCATTTCATTGCCGAAGATAACTTCATTTTCTTCAGATAGAATTTTGAAGAACTCGGCCATTACGTTTTTTATCACCGGTACCGGGGCCTTTTTAGTTTTGCTCATCATGGTCACGATCCGACGAATATCGTTATCTTTGAGCTGACCCAAAACCACATTAGTCGTTTCTTCTCCCAACGAATTGAGAAGAAGGGCTACCTTCTCCGGCCCTGTGAGCGAACTTTTTTCTTCAGCCGCACCTTTGCGTGGAGGAGCCATTAGCGACGTCCTTTCTTTTGTTGGACGATAAGTTCTTGGGCCATCCAGTCGTTAATGACTTGGGCCGCCTTGCCAGGGGAGAGATTAATCAGCGAGATAATTTTTTCCTTAAGAAGTTCGTTTTCGGCTTTCTCGATGTCTACAGTTTCTTCGAGCAAGGGAAGATTTGCGAGCCCAGGCAAGGCCTTGGTCTGCGGGTCTTGCATTTGCTCCAGCTCTTCAACAGTTTTTGGCAAGATGGTCTCAACTTTATTTGCCGAGAGCCCGGTGACCCAGCGAACAAAAGGTCGCACCACGATCATGAAGAAGAGAAAGACCAAAAAGGCCACGGATCCGTACCGTACAAGAGAGAATAAAAGATCTCGTCGCTCGCGCTGCACAAGCATCTGGTCGGCTTTCTCCAGATCTTCCGAAGCAAAAACTGAGCTTTCGATGGTGACACTATCTCGATCCTTCACAAAACCCACCGCGTCTTTAACTAATTTTTCTATTGTCTGCCGTTTTTCTTCCGGCATAGGCGTGATCGTTTTTTTGCCATCTTTATCCACGACAACTTCGTTGCCATTTACGAGCACAGCCACCGATATTCGCTTGATCCCACCCAAGGCTTTTTCACGTTGGCGCAGTTTGCTGGAAACTTCAAAATCTTGTTTATCGCCCGTTTTCGAAATGTTCTGCCGTGTCTCGGGACTGGCACTAGCCGGTCCGGGGAGAGCGGCTTGCGCTCCTGCTGCAGTGGGAGCCGGAGTGCTCTGCTGCATGTCGGCGATATTTTCTTGCTTTTGTTGGCTCTTCAACGCGGTTTGCTCCGGATCGTACAGAGTTTCTTGTTCTTTCATCGGATCAAAATCTAGATCGGCATTGATCCGAGCAATCACATTACCCTGGCCTACGATGCGCGAAATAATATCTTCCACACGTTTCTCAAGGTCCCCTTCGACTTGGTGTTGGCGTTCCACCATAGTACTCGAGAGCGCTGACATGGCGTCTCCCACTGAACTCATGGCCCGACCTGAAGAATCCACTACCGTGACCCTTTCCGGGCGCAATCCTTCAATAGAGGACGCAATGAGGTTCTGAATTCCCTTTACTTCTTGCTTGGTGAGCCCGGAACCGGGGTGAAGCTCAATCACCACGCTGGCTTTCGGATCTTCGCTTTGCTCTAAGAAGCTGGACTTAGGAGGCATCGAAATATGAATTGAGCTTTTGTTCACCGACTTTAACGTATTGATAGTGCGAGTCAGTTCCCCCTGGAGAGCCCGCACATAATTGATCCGCTGCACGTAGTTGGAAGTGCCAAAACTTTCCTTATCGAAAAGTTCGAGGCCCGGCTTTTGCCCTCCCGGCATACCTTTCACGGCCAGTTTCATGAGTGTCGGCTGAACAAATTCAGGAGGAATGGAGATGGTTCGACCTTCGTCGGCCATGAGATAGGGAATTTTCTCTTCTTGGAGTATTTTAACCAGGGCTATGGAATTTTCGGGAGCCAGATTGGTGTAGAGGGGCGAATAAGACTTTTCTCCCACCCAGACACCGAGCGCCACCATACAACCAATAAGTATGGTCATCATTACCGAGAAGGCCACTTTGCGGGCGAAGCTCAAACGGCCCCACTGCTCAGTGAATTCTTTAAGCGTCGCGACTATGGACTCCCACATTATCTATCAACTCCCCTAAACCGGCATTTTCATAACTTCTTGGTAGGCCTCGAGAATTTTTCCGCGAACTGCGGTCAATGTTCTCAGTGATATGTCTGCTTTTTCCATGGAGATCATCACATCGTGCAGATTTTGTGCGTCGCCCTTGGCAAAATTTTGAGCGGATTTGTCGGCCGTTGCCAACGATTCATTCACATTGCCAATGGCGGACTGAAGCATCTCCATAAATGAGGCGCCGGATGTGGCTTGTGGCGACTTCGGCTCCATTTGAGGTGCCTTGGTCGCAAGGTTGGGAGAAATTTTTTGCGGGACCATGGGTGCAAAGGAACCGATTCCAAATTCAGCCATTATCTATTTCCAATCTCAAGCGCTTTAAGGGCCATCTGCTTGGTTGTTTGAAATATATTCACATCAGCCTGATAGGCGCGATCCGCTGAAATCATATTTGCGGTCTCTTCAATGGGATTCACGTTCGGCATACGCACATAACCTTCGGCATCCGCTTCCGGATGATTGGGCTCATAAACGCGACGGGCCTCACTTTGGTCTTCTCGAATTTCGGCCACTCGCACTTCAGTGTAAGGATGATTAACATCATCCAAAACTTCACCAAATTCTGATTTCAAGGGCACCGACTCCAAGACCACGTCTTTGCGACGGTAGGGCCCTGTGCCATCGGCAGATTTTGTAGAGTTGGCATTGGCCACGTTGCTGGAAATCGCATTCAACCGCGTGCGCTCAGCGGTTAACGCCGAAGAAATGACATCCATGTTCTTAAATACGTCCATTAACGAGCTCCCTCAGTTAATACATATTTTTGCAGGGCTAGTTTTTTGTTCAGAAGCTGGATAGCCCCTTGATACCCGATCATATTCTTGGCGATCTCCGCCTGCTCTTTGTCGACGTTCACGGTATTCCCATCGCCACTAGGCTTTGCGAGAGGGTCCTGGTAAACATCCGCTTCCACGGCATCAACTCTTTGCGCGGTGACACCCTCTCTTTGTAAAAGCGGATTATTATCTCCATCCATCGAGTCCAGAGCCACTTTCATTCGGGCTTCGAAGTCGATCTTGCGGGCCTTGAATTCAGGCACATTTGAATTGGCAAGATTAGAAGTATGCAAAGAATGCGCTTTAGATCTGAGGTCTAAAACTTTCTCTAGCGTCAACATGGTAGCGTCAACCATCGCACACACTCCCTTCCCTAAGGGATATGGAGCAGAAACTATGCCAGAGCTTTTTAAAGTTTTTCTGACGATGGTCTTTGGCTGTCGAGGTCTTTTACTGCCGTTGTGGCCATTTTTCCCCATAAACCTTGAGGCGACAGGACCTTGGCGCGCTCAAAGCTTTGACGAGCCTCTGTCAAACGACCGAGGTCCCGCAAAACTTCACCCTTACGATAGGCCAACATACTGCGCGAAAAATCTGGACCCAACTGTTGGTCACTCAGAGTTAAAAGATAGTCCATCACGGAAAGCGCGGCCTCCGGGGCTTTATTTTCGAGGCGGGCTTCAAAAAGTTCAAAGACGCTCGCCGTGGGAATTTTGACGCTGCTCTTTCCTTTTTCAATATCGGCCAGTAGAGCGCCCACATGGTAGTTAAGGACTCGCAAACGCTCGTTAGGTTCTTTAAGTTCCTTCAGTAATTTGGTGTACTCACTCAGCTCATGCCAATCCAAAGCATGAGTCCGCTCCATTTGCTCCCACCACTTCTTCTCAAGTGCGTGATTGTTTTTTAGCTGAGCCCATTCAATCCATAATCTCTGATAATTCCGGACGATGGGGTTGAGGGTCGCCAGCGCGGCCTCGATTTCGGCATCACTTACTTTATGATCGGCATAGAGCCGGAGTCCAAGATTCGCCTTCAGGGAATTCCACTCCTCTTCGGCAGGATCAAAAGGCCGCGGAAAGCTTCTACGAATCACAGCCCGAACACGCAGAGCCTCTTGCATCGTATCAAAAGCCATTTTCCAAAGGCCCAAACCCTCATAAGCTTTGGCCACATGAAAAAGAATTTCAGGACGAGTCTGACGGAAAAAAAGATTGCGCTTACGCTTGTCGTATAGGGAAATCACTTCCTTATAATTTCCGGTCTTTCGCTTTTGAAACATCAAACCAGAAAGTGCGGTGATCCGATATTCATCTAACCAATCTCGCATATAGGGGGTTTGCTCAAGTTTCTCGAGAGGGTCCAAACGAAGCATCGCCTGCGCACCCCGCCCCAGGCGAATAAACGCATCAGAGAGAATAAGTTCGGTGTAGGTATAGAGGTCATCGCGATGAAAGTCTTTGGTGGCCGTATCTTCAGGGCGCGGACGAGCATTTTCGATATCACCAATGAAGCGGGGCCAAAGGTCTTCTTTGCTTCGCACCATTTCTTCAGCAGACTTTCGGGCCTGGCAAAGGCGAGCGCCAATGGTTTCTGGCACTCGAAACACGCATTCTCGCCAGGCACCTAAGACTTGCTCACTTTCAGCACCCATTTGATTGAGTAAATCGCCCACTCGGTAAAAGACTAAGCCTATTTGGGGATGGTTGGCCGCCACAAAAATAAAGGCGCGCAAATCTTTTAGAGCTGCCTGCTCATTGCCAAGGCGAGTGAGAGCTTCCGCACGATTGTAAAGCACATGAGGAAATTGGCGAATGGTATCGGGGTACCAGTTGGCCTCAAAAGTAAATCGATTGCTAATCGGCATCGCTCCCATTGCCCGAGAATATTCATTGGCCGAGCGCTGAAAATCTTTTTTCATAAAAAGCACGTCGCCTACCCGAAATCCCGCCGCCGGAACCAACCGTCGGTCAATGGCACTACTGAGAGGAATTAACGACCTCTCTTGGAAATATTCGGAAAAAGCTCGTTCGGCTTCGTCGAGCAAACTCAACTGCATCAAGGCTTCCCCCTTAAGGAAAGAAAACCTCTCCTCTGCGCGCGCTGACCAAGTGAAGCGCTGTCCCCAAGTTAAAAGAGCGAGTGCTCCGTAAGCTTGGCGACTCTCAAAGAGACGACGTACGCTCTCGAGCATCATATATTCCAAGTATTCCTGGGCCAGTCCCCCCGAACCGGCAAGACCGCGCAAGGCGTCTTCCCATATGCGCAGGCCCCGCCGTTTAAATCCCTCATCGTTGAGATTTTGGGCCAACTGCAAATTCAAATATCCTCGCAAGGCCAGATAGCGCGGATCCTGAAGGGGCAAGGCTTTTTTAAACTGACTTTTCTCCAAGATTTCCCAGGCCCGGATTGCTTTGAGATATTCACCCTTTTGCGTGAGGGCCGAAATAAAATTCAGTCCCTGAGCAGCTCCTTGAAATTCTCTTCCTTCGCCCAGAGAGAACTCTGGAAAATCAAACGTCTCTTCCGGAAAACTTAGGCTGCGACTCATTCCGGGAATTTCCAATGCGGGAAGTTTGAGGGGCAGGCGCTCTATTGTTTCGCGAAGGGGCACGTAGGCCCGCTCAATCACCCGCGCCCGAAAGCGGTCCAGCTCACCGCTTGATAAGTCTTTGGTAAAAACGGAAGCTCCCAAAATTTTTTCCCATGAGGCCGGATCCTCAAAAGCCTTAGCCAAAGCCCCAAGATCTTGCGGTTCCTTACCCGGTAGGATTGTTTTTGGTGGTGCATTTTTATCTAGAGAGTCCTGCTTTTTTCGCGGTGAATTTTTGGATTGGAGGGGAGCTTTCTTTGTAAGTTTTTTATCGATCCAATGATCGAGTATCCAGTTTTCCGAAGTGCTTAACTCGACAGTCCTCATCTCATATTGGACTCCCGGACTTTTATAAGACAGACGAATTTCCATTTTTCCGTTTTCGGTAGGACGAGCCAGTACCTGGCAGGGACCCTCCGCGGTGGCGAGGTTACCGTTGGCCATCCAGGCTTCCGACTCCGATCTGGGCAATAAAAGCACAAGATCTAAAGTGCGTTGATTCCCACACTTTCCACCCTGCCGAGGGGTCTGGCTGAGGCTGAACTCCGGGCGCAAAGCGGGGGGGCCCTTTAAACGAAAGGCCTGCCCTATCTTTAATAGGGATGCTGAGGCATAAACGCTCGAAATTCCTAGAATTATGCTTCCGAACACAAACTTAAACTTTATTTTTGACGCGCCGCACCGATAAGCCTCATATGGGTGCGAAATGGAAGAAAAATCGGGACCTTTGGAAGGACTGGCTAGATCGCGACGATCGCCAATGCCTCGTAGATCTCGAAGAACACAAATGGTCGGGTCCTTATACATGGAAAGTTTTCTCCCCCTGGTTGCATTCTATCGTATCTTCTTTGCATTTTGGGAGCCAGCTCAGCTGGGGTTTACAAACCAGCACGAAAGACATCAAAATTTTGGCTTTTGAGTTTTTAGCCTGGCTTGAAGAAGTTAAGGCTTGGGGAGAGCTCAAGCATCGTTGGGCCCATAGGACAGAAGGACACTTTTCCATACCTTTTTTTATGGCGCGGGCCTACCTTCGGTTTAAAGCCGCGGCCTATCCAGACTGGAAAAACCAAGCTTCGGCCTCCGGCCAACGCCAACTTCTAGAGCTTCCCGACCCGCATTTTCATCGCGAAACCTTTAGTGAAAACACAAAATGGATCAGCTCGCCGATCCTGGACGCCTTTGCTTCTCTGACTTCCCGTCTCGCACCTGAAATTCGTTTAATTTACCAACTTCATTTGGAAGGCCTACTCAATGGAGAAATCGCTGCCGTTTTGCAATGTGAAGAAAAAGAAGTAGTGGCAGCCATTTCAGCGGCAAAGGGCGAACTTAACTTTGACCTTAAAAAAGGAAATTTATAATGAACAAGCTTTTCAATGCCAAGTTTTCCTCCTCGGAGTGGGACGACTTTTTGGCCCAGTGGTTGGAAGGCGGACTTGATCCGGCACTCTTGCAGGAATGGTCGCACGTGTTGATGTTTGACAATCATTTTCGCGAAGAATTTTGTGACTTCATAAAATCCCTCCGAGAACCCAGCTGGAAGAGTTCCCCATCCAAAGGCGAGGCTCATTAAATGAAAGCCCCTACTCAGACCTTTAACCCGTTTGAAGCCCTCTGGGATTTGAAAAAATTCCTGCGCGCCTATGCCCAAGAAACCCTGGCGGGCGAGTGGCAAGAACTTTGCTCATTTTTTAGCGTGCTGAGTTCCGACAACTCAGCTCTCGCGCAAATCGAAGCGGACTTAGAAAATCGCTGGAACCAAGAACAAATTCGCGCCACGCTTTGCTACCTGGGTGTCGTGCAAAATCCCCAAGAAACAAAACTCAGTCTCTGCGATTTCTCTTTACTCTGCTGGATCCAAAGTCCAGCCCGCCACCTCGAACCGAGCTTCAAAAGTGCCATCACAAATTTATTTGATTTGGGTACCCTGGAGGGCAAACTCTTAAGCCTTTCCCAAGAACTCACCGAAATCGAAGCTAAAAGATTCCAAAACCTCCATCACGAGATAAAGGGCTCACTGCCCACCCTCGTCCCCATCAGCTACTTCCTAGAAAACAAACTCCGCCGCGCGGCTTAGGAGAAGGCGCTTGGCTGAAATCAATCTACTAAAGCAACACTTTTACGACGCGCAGTGGGTGTATATTAAGTTGTAAATTAAACTTCTATTTTATTTACAACCCATGGTTGGTTGTAAATAAGCAGTTTTCGGGCAAAAATCTACCCTTGAACCGTTGTAAATAACCCCTCTTGCCAGCAAATTGGTTGTAAATATGCTAGTCTGGTTGTAAATGAGTAAAAATCTTCCCCTCATTCAACAATTCATTCTCGCCCAAGTTTCAAAACATCCCTCTGATTTGGTGAGATTTACGGCCGAACATTTTAAAGTAACGGTGCAGGCTGTCCAAAAACATATCACCCAGCTCATCAAACGGGGTGAACTTAAAAAAGAGGGCAAAACTCGAAGCTCGATCTATTTACTCGCGTCCGCAGCAATCGCAACGCCCCCGCCGCAACGCAACGCTACAGAAGCCCACTGGGCTTTTCCGGTTGCGGCAACTCTTAGCGAACAAGATGTTTGGGATTCAGCGCTCAAAGAGCGACTTGCACAATTCCCAGAGAATATTCGCGAAATTGTAGAATACGGATTCACCGAAATGGTCAACAATGTAAAAGACCATGCCATGGCTACCGAAGTGCGCATCAATTATAAAATTATCGAGAACGCTCTCCTCATCACCATTCAAGATAATGGCGTAGGAATTTTTCGAAAATTAAAAGACGCACTATCACTGGAAACGTTGCGGGAAGCTATTCTTCACCTTAGCAAAGGTAAACTCACCACGGACCATACTCGTCACACCGGTGAAGGAATTTTTTTTTCGTCCCGAGTTTTCGATAAGTTTTTTATCTATGCCAACGAACTGCTATACGGGCGCATCAATACCGCAGCCGACGAAGACTGGCTCTCCGGAGAGGCAAAAACCTCAACCGATGGAACCATCGTCACCATGGAAATAGCCTTAGATTCCGCACGCACTCGAGAAGAGGTCTTCAGGAAATTTACCACCCCCGAAGACTTTTCCTTTTCTAAAACTCACGTGGCAGTTGAACTTGGTATAAATGCAGGCGAGACCTACGTTTCGCGATCACAGGCGAAGCGGATTTTGTCTGGATTGGAAAAATTTAAATTCATCGTACTGAATTTCAAACGCGTAAATAGCGTAGGCCAAGGATTTGTGGATGAAGTTTTTCGTATTTTTAAAAATACGCATCCCGACATCGACATCACTTATATTAATGCCAACGATAGCGTGAGCTTTATGATTAAGCGAAGCCTCTCCAATTAAACAAAAAATAGAAACGGAGCGAACCAAAAAAAACGGGAGCTCCGTTGCCGGAACTCCCGCATCTTTAAATCGCAATCTATCCTAGCTTTAGAGAGGCTTAGGACCGTCCGACAAACCCTTTCGCAAAAAAGCCGGAATTTCCAGATCTTCCGAACCCGCAGGCTTCAGTCCCAACTCTTGGGCAATTTTCTTAGCCTGGAGCAAAGAAAGACTCAGTTGATTTTCTGCTTCGGGTGCCGTTTCAGCGCGCTCTTCGGCATCAAATATTTCCACAGCCTGGGTTGCGCTCTGCAAAACTACGGGCGCTACCACTTGCTGTTGCGAAATCTGCTGATGCACCATTTGTTGGTGCTGAGGCTGCAGATTCTGCGCTTGGTTCACATAGGCTGGCGCCTGAGGTGCAACCGTAGATAAAATCTGTGGCTGAGGGGCCACGGCCATTTGGGGAACTTGGGGCATCGCCGGACTCAAGCTGGGATTGTACGCGGGCTGGGTCACATGTTGTGAAGTGGCGACTTGCGGGGCCTGAGGCGTGTAAACGGGAGTACTCACGCTGGCACGTTGAGCGCTCACCCAAGGACTCTCAACCGGTGCCGCCATTTGAATTTGTGGAGCCTGCGTATGTTGTATCTCTGGGTTCGCCACAGCAACTGTTACAGCATCTTTGGCTCCAGGGGTTGGAAAGCCCGTCGCGATAACGGTAACTTTTACAAAATCCCCATTCTTATTGTTGAAGACGCTACCAAAAATGACTTCCGCGTCCTTATCAGCTTCTTCGGTCACCAAGGAAACGGCCTCGTTGATCTCGTGCAAGGTTAAAGTTTCTGGTCCCGTGATATTGATGATGATTCCCGTAGCGCCACGAATCGAGACATCTTCCAAAAGCGGAGAGGAAATGGCCATATGAGCAGCAGCAACCGCGCGGTTCTCACCTTCAGCATAGCCCGTTCCCATCAAAGCGAGTCCCCGACCCATCATCACAGTCCGCACATCGGCAAAGTCCAAATTGATATGGCCAGAAATATTGATCAAATCTGAAATACCTTGGACGGCATTCAGTAAAACTTCATCGGCACGTGAAAAAGCTTCAAGCACCGTAGTTTTTTTATCCACAATCGACAAAAGACGCTGATTTGGAATTTGAATCAGCGTGTCCACGCTCTCACGCAGTGCCGCCAAACCTTGTTCGGCCAGTTTCGTACGCTTAGGAGCTTCAAAGATAAAGGGTTTGGTCACTACGGCTACAGTCAGGGCGCCCAGTTCTCTTGCAATTTGTGCAATCACAGGAGCCGCGCCAGTTCCCGTGCCACCGCCCATGCCGGCGGTCACAAAAACCATGTCGGCACCGGTGAGTGCCGCAATCAGTTCTTCACGACTTTCCTCGGCAGCATTTTTTCCGACGGTAGGATTGGCTCCGGCCCCCAAGCCCTTGGTAAGCGCGGTCCCAATTTGAATTCTCTTTGTCGCCAAACTTTTTGCTAGGGCCTGGCGATCTGTATTCGCGGCAAAAAACTCGACGCCGCTAAGTCCCGCGCGCACCATGGCGTTAATGGCATTGCAACCGCCGCCACCCACACCCACTACTTTTATACGTGCTCCTAAAACTTCTGTATCATCAATTGAAATCATCATGGTATCGTCGCTCTCCCCCACATTAATGGCCGACTCTTCAGTTTTCGTTAGTTGCGCTTCTGCGGTCGAGTGCCCTTCGGCCACCGGGGCTTGCGCCACCAACGTGGTTTCGGGAACTACTGCCGCTTCCGCGTTTAATCCAATTTCTTGGTCGGCAATCGGCGTGGTCAAAGGCTCCGCCGACTCATCCGACATTTCCACAGCCGCAAAACTCGCTGGCGCTTCTGCCACCAGGGCTTCCACCGCCCCTTCTGCTAGATATTCCGTTTGTTCCGCAGGCGCACGCTGTTCTTCGACCGACGCAGCCACCGCGGCTATTTCTTCTTCCACATTATTTTCCTCAATAGGTTCGAAAGACATTTTTCCTCCCAGTTAAAAAATTTCTTCTAGCCAGCCTTTCAGCTGTCCCTTCATTTTCTCGATAGCATTGGAGCCCACAATCGATTTGCGGCTCACGGCAGATTTGTCTTGGGCACCCCAAATGACCAAACCTACAGCCGTAGAATAAATGGGCGAGCTAACCAGCTCGGAAAAACCTGAAAGATTCTCGGGGGCCGCTCTTTTTACAGGAAGGTCAAAAATAAATTCGGCCAGTTCAATAATTCCTGGCATCAAAGTGGTGCCGCCCGTAAGAACCACCCCACCACCCAAAGTTTCCGCCGCGCCACTCGAAATCAACTCCCGATTCACAAGTTGAAAAATTTCTTCGAGTCGAGGCTCAATGATCTCGCCTAAAATTTTACGATCCACCACGCGGGCGGGACGCCCCCCCACACTAGGAACCTCTACGGTTTCCATATTCTCGATCATACTTTTCATGGCACAACCGGAATTAATTTTTATTCTTTCGGCTTCCGACTGAGGCGTTCTGAGTCCGATCGCCAAATCTTGAGTGAGATGCACTCCGCCAATCGGCAGAACTGCCGTGTGAACAATGCTGCCCCCTTGGAGCAAGGCGATATCCGTGGTCCCGCCTCCAATATCCACCAAAGCGACTCCCAATTCCATTTCATCTTTGGAGAGCACCGCTCGAGCCGAAGCCAATGGCTGAAGCACCAAGCTGGCCACTTGAAGGCCGGCCTTGTTGCAACATCGAATAATATTTTGCATCGCGGATTGGGCGGCGGTGACAATATGAACCTTGGCCTCGAGGCGAGTGCCCATCATGCCCAAAGGATCGCGAATTCCCTCTTGGTCGTCGACTTTAAACTCTTGAGGGAGAACATGCAGGGCCCGACGATCCGTAGGAATCGCTACGGCTCGCGCCGCATCGATCACACGCTCAACGTCACCCTTTTCAATTTCTTTTCCTTTTATGCCCACCACACCCGAAGAATTAAATCCTCGTATGTGCGCACCGGCCACACCCACCACAACTTTTTGGATATCGACGCCGGCCATGAGCTCGGCTTCCACAACCGCCTTACGAATGGCTTCCACGGTGTCATCAATATTTACGACTACGCCTTTTTTTATTCCGGTGGACGTGGCTTTTCCGACACCCAAAATTTTGATGCCCGCCCCACCCTCAGGACCCGGCGCTTCTATTCGTTGACCCACGACCGCACAAATTTTTGTTGTGCCAAAATCCAGACCAACAACAAACTCATCGGCTTTCATCAAGCCCCCCCAAAGTTAACGCGCAGCCGCCGGAAAAGGCTCCGCGCGCCGCACTAACTCTTTTAAATTTAACTCATTGTCAAAATTCTGCAACCTTGCACTAAGACGAACCACAACTCGCCGATCGTAAGCAGCGTCAAAAAACAGCGGTCGAATATTCTTTGACTCTAGGTAAGCTCGAGTGGCTTCAAACCTTTGCCACGCCTCAGCAAAATGAGCAAATCCCAACTCAACGACAATATTTTGACTCTCGTTTTGCACGACGAGGCCACGATCCACCTTCCACTCCACGCTTTCAATCTCGCTTCGTGCCGAAGCCCCAGCACCCAACCATTGGCAAAGCGCCGTCATGGCCGTATCACCCGGCCGGAAATTTCGTATAAGGGGAAGGGCCTCGGGCTGAAGGAGAGGATCAATCCACCGAGCCTCTGCATCTACGCGCCACAGTTTGCGCTGGTTAAAGGCCAAGGCCACAGCTCGCCGTTCCTCCAGGAGCACCTGCAACGAAGAGGGCCACTTTTTGTGGATTAAAACCGTTTTCACTCGAGCGACACCTTGGACACTGGCTTCAATTTCTGAAAGTGAGAGATGTGTAAGACGCTTGCCTAAGTGAGTGAGAAGTTTGCGATGCACTTCTTGATTGAGATCATCCGAAGCATTGAGGACTTGAATGTCCGAAAGCATGAATATGGAATTTCGCGAATAAAGAAAGCCAGCCAATGCTGAAGCAAAGACACCGACCCCAACAACGGCCAGAAAGGCATAAATTCTTCGACTGGGGTCGGAGCGGCTCTTGCCCTTAAGCGCGCTTCGTACCGTTTTGTTCGGCATAGGAACCCTTTATGAGTTGATCACAAAAATCTTCATAGCTAAGACCGGCGGCCCTAGCGGACTTCGGTACAAGCGAGGTCTCGGTCATTCCGGGTAGCGTGTTCATTTCGAGAACCTTCGGGCCCTCTTTGGCTAGCATAATGTCGACTCGACCGTAGTCTTCGCACTCGAGAACTTTGAAAACTTTTTCGGCCAGTCTTTGGCACTCGCGAGTCAAGTCATCCGAAATCTCCGCAGGACAAATATATTCAGTTTTTCCCGCCGTATATTTGCTTTGAAAATCGTAGAACTGGCTGAGGGGTCGGATTTCTACAACCGGCATCGCCTTGCCAAAAAGGACCGGCACCGTAACTTCGGGTCCTTCTATCCATTCTTCGACCACTAAATAGGAATCAAATTTTAAAGATTTTTTACAGAGGGACACAAAGTCAGCCCTTCCGTGGGGGGATTGTGCGGGGTTAAAGCGCTCAATTCCTATGGTCGACCCTTCGCGAGCAGCTTTGATAAAATATTTCCGTTTAAAAAAGGCCTCGTCTGTGGACGACTCTAAAAAGTCTTCAAGCCCCACTTCCCCTTCAAATTCAAAACCCTTGGGGTGAGGAATACCAAACTGCGCAAATTGTTTACGGCTGAGCCCCTTATGCATGCAAAGAGAAGAACTTCCGACCCCACTGCCGACATAAGGGATTTGGAGTGCCTCTAAGAAGCCCTGCAGCGTACCGTCTTCACCAAAGGGTCCGTGCAGAGCAATAAAAACAATGTCCGGCGGATGGGTCCAGTCGAGATTGAGAAGATCTGACCCGGGACGCACATCAAAGCTCTCTACCTTATAGGATTTTTTCCTAAGCGCTTCTGCGACCCCACGCCCCGTTCTTAAACTCACCTCACGCTCCGAAGAGACGCCGCCCATAAGAACCCAGACTCGTTCCGGAACCGTGCTCATTGTTTAAGTCTAACAGTTTGTACAAAAATCCCAAGAGGGAGGGAGAGGTCAACGACCTTCGACAAGGAAGGGCGAGAGATCTATAAGAATGTTTGTGAATACATTGGCGATGAACAAATACTTAAAGATTATTTTTGGCGCCTCGGTGTTGGGATGGGCGAACGCCCTCTATACGCTCTATCATCGTCAGTCGCTTTACGCGCAGGGCCTTACTCGACCCTCCTTCTGCAACATGGGAGCTAGCCTCAACTGCGACGCCGTGGCTCTCTCCACGTGGAGCTCCTTTGCGGGCATGCCCACCTCAGCCTTAGGCCTCGTTTTTTACTCTTTTTTTATTTTTCTCTCCCTTTGGGGGATGGTGCGCCTGCTTGACCACAAAGAAGCGGGCACAGAAATTTTATCGCCGTTATTTTTAATTGTCTCTGGCCTGACTTTGTTCCCAACTTTTCTTCTGGCTTTTATTTCGGCCACACAGCTGAAAACCTTTTGTTTGATGTGTCTGCTCACCTACTCCATTAATTTAGTTTTATTTGTGATTTCTTATTTGTATTTTCGTAGCCAAAAAGCCCCGATGGGCGCCTTAAAAACTTTTTCAATTCCCACTTCGCTTGTTTGGATTTTTATAGCCAGCATAGCTCTCCATTTATTTTTGCCCGCTGTCTTAAGTAACAGCTTGCATAGCGGTGAAGCCCTTAGCGAAGTAAAAATAAAGGCTTACTTAAGCCAGTATGCACAGGGGCCAGCCCTCAATCCGGTGACTGAGGGGCGACCCTTCAAAGGATCGGCCGATGCCAAAGTCACGTTGGTGGTCTTCAGTGATTTTCAGTGTCCCTTTTGTGGGCGCGAGGCCCTGACCACTCCGCAAGTGCTAAAACAGTATGAAAAGTCGGTGAAGTTGATTTTCAAAAATTTCCCTCTCGATTCATCTTGCAATCCACTCATAGAAAACGGAGGCCCGCATCCCCTGGCCTGCCTGGCTGCAAAAAGCGCTTACTGTGTTTTTAAACTTAAGGGTAATGACAGATTTTTCGAAGTTAAAGAACAGTACTTTCTTAACCAAGAAAAGCTCAGCCCCGAGTTGATAAAAAATAAGGCCCTCATGAGCGGCCTTTCTGAGCCTGAACTCAGCAGCTGCGTCAATGACATGGCAACACACCAATTTATTTTAGACGACATCAACGACGCAAACCGCGTAAAGGTCCAAGGAACTCCCACCGGATTTTTAAATGGACGCCGTTTTGAAGGGCTGAGTTATCCGGAAGTTTTGCAAGCAGCAATTGAGCGGGAACTAGCGAAGTAGCCATAAGCCCAGGACTGAGCCTTAATTCTCCTTAGTTTTGCGCCTTAAGCTTGACCCTTTTTCGCTCGGCCTGATACCTCTCTTCGGTGCACAAAATCCCCCTTTTTATTGCCTGCCTAATACTTAGTAATTTTCTTCCTCGCACAGGACATGCAAAAGGTGACAAAATTAAAGGCCACCTAAAGTGGACTTCACTTCCTCCTTTTCAATCAAGCTGGAAACTCCCCACTCCCCGCCCTTATATACTCCTTCCTTCAGAAAACATGTTTACACCCATCATCCTGGAAAAGGCCGACGCTGAGGTTCGCAACAACCTTTTGCAACTCGACTCTCATGATGTGATGCTCGAAGGAGAGTGGACAGAGCGCGATGGGTCTCCCGCTTTCATTCTAGACAGAATTACAAAAGCTGGTAGTGAAAACTTTCGCAACTACGTCGACAGTTTTCGTGGGCGATGGATAGGCCAGCATGGCACCTATGAAATGTTGTACGATGAAAATGCTCTCCAGATTTTTCAAATTTATGGCAACGGGCGCCGCTCCAAAAAGCCCGTTTCAAGCTTTGGCCTCAAGGGCCTCTACGAAATTAAGGGCCGCACATTTTTTGGTTCTGGTAACGTAGACTACGCTCAAGCCACCAATCAGTTTAGACTTCTACGTTCGGTGCTAGATTTGGGGGTCGACGATATCTTGGGTTCCTACACTGAGGTGGAAGGTACGGCCATTTTTAGCGATCAACCTTCTGAAGACACCCACTCCGATGACTTAAATATTAATTTAGTCGAAACAATACAACTACGCATTTACGATAGTGCTCCTTATCGAATTCACGTCATTTCAAAAAGCGACTACCACCGAAAGGCGTGGGATAAAATTAGGGAACTCGACATTTACCAAGACCCGCCAAATGTCCTACATATTCCCAAAGAAGATAGGTACCACCTACAAGACGAAAGAGTTTGGATGCTGGACTTCAATCACTACTGCAAAAATATGTTCCCTAAATTTCCAACCCAGCCTTGAGGTACCTACCTGATAAATCGGGCATGGACTTCTTGGGCTACGGCATCGAAAGCGGTGGAGTCCTTGCCTAGAATGGTAACCGTATTTGTGGAGAGACTTGAGCGCACAATTTCTACACCTAGCTTTGAAAAAATCTCCATAGTTTCGGAATATATTTCGGGGGCCTGCGAAAGGCCGATGCCCACAATCGTAAGTTGAGCGAGGCCATCGCGCTTCGTATCGGAAACTAAGGTTTTCTCTAAGATGGGCAGAAGCGAAGACTCAAAAACAAAGCTCAGCTGGGACGAGCTTTGCTGCCAATGCATAATTTTCATTCCTGACGAAACCAACGCCCTATGAGTTTTGGCCAAATCTAAAGGAGCCAGCCCACGTTTTTCCACCAACATCAAAGCCTTTTGCACGGCAATGGTGAAAACTCGCGGGGCTTCAATATTTTTTAAATCAACCGACATTGTAGACACTCCTTTGACCAAAGTTCCTGAGCTCTCGGCGTTAAACGACGAGAGCACGCGCAAGGGCATTTCATTTTTCCAAGCCAACTCTATACAGCGCGGATGCAAAACTTGCGCTCCCATCTGGGCCGCCACTATGGCGAGGTCCCAGGGAATATGCGCGAGTCGCTTGGCACTGGGAATCAGGCGCGGATCAGCCGTGTAAACGCCTTCCACGTCGGTATAAATATTCACCTCTGCGGCCTGCAAGGCAACACCCAGAGCCACTGCCGAAGTGTCGCTGCCGCCTCGACCCAAGGTGGTAATTTCTTTTTCAGGGCTCACTCCTTGAAAGCCGGCCACAATCACCACTTTTCCCGCCTTCAAGGATTCCTCGATGCGAAAAGGTTTGATCTCTGCAATACGAGCCTCACCGTGCAAGGTATCTGTGACAATTCCACTTTGAGAACCGGTAAAGGAAACAGCCTCAATTCCCATGTCCGATAAAACCAACGAAAGCAGTGCCATGCTTACTCGCTCACCCGAGCTCAAAAGCATGTCCATTTCGCGGCGATTTTTTGGGCTTAGAGCATGAGGCGAAGTTTTTTGCGCAAGCGAAATGAGCTCATCAGTGGTATCGCCCATGGCACTCACAACCACCACAATTTGAGGACGAATTTTTTTATAGCCCCCAATAATTTTAGCCGCCGCACGAATGCGTTCCGGATTTGCAAGACTGGAGCCCCCAAACTTTAAAACCAACGCCTGTCCCATTTATTTATAGAGGAGGAAGTCTTTGCGCTCTTCGCTCCATGCCTTTTCTTCTTTGCGTAAAAGTTTTTCTAAGTCTCCGGGCTGAGCAGCCCTGTCGTCGACCCAATGACGAATTTCAGGGCCGCCGTTGAGCAAGTCTATGGGCAACCTTTCGTGTTCATATTCGTAGGGCGGCTGGCGCCAAGAGAAAATTCCGGGCTGGCTTTCATGCAGCACTTTAAAAAAAAGAGCCATAAGTCGATATGGTTTAAACTTTTCATGGTCGTAAGCTTCGTCGTCAACGTGAATTTGAAAACCCGAGCAAAGCTCACCTTTGAATTTATGAAAGGTGGGCTCATAAAAAGCGGGGCGAATTCGACAACCCTTCATCCAGGCGGACTGACGTTTGCGCATTTCTTTCAGAATTTTTAAAGAATCTATTTGAGGCGCGCCAAAGAGCTGCAAGGGACGGGTGCTGCCCCGACCCTCCGATAAATTGGTCCCCTCTAACATTACAGTGCCCGGAAAAACGCGGGCCGTGCAGAGGGTGGGAATATTAGGACTCGGATTCACCCAACTGAGTGACCCCACGGGCCATCCATAACCGGGGGCCTTCGCCATTATGTAATTTTTCATTGCGATGACTTTAAGATCCACATCAAGCTTGTGTTTAGACTTAAAGAAAAGGGCCAGTTCTCCCATCGTCAGTCCGTGGCGCATGGGAATGGGAGAGGCGCCCACAAAACTTTCAAAACCCTTTTTTAAAATGGAGCCTTCAATCGGGCGCCCCACCGGATTCGGTCGATCCAAGACCCAAACGGATTTTTGATACTGCGCCGCTGCTTCCATTATATAAAGGAGGGTAGTGACGTAGGTGTAAATGCGAGTGCCCACATCCTGCAAATCGATCAAGATGACATCAAAAGTTGCCATCATTTTGGCGGTGGGACGCCGAACTTCACCGTACAAGCTAAAAACCGGGATGCCTAAAAGAGGATCCAAGAAATCCTCTGACTCAATCATATTGTCTTGCTTTTCACCGCGCATCCCGTGTTGGGGTCCAAAAGCCGCTGTAATTTTAAGACCTTGCAGCCTTGAAAGGGCATCCAGACTATGACAAAGATCTGAAGTTGTAGAGGCCGGATGCCCCAGGAGAGCCACTCGCTTTCCCTTGAGTGCTGCGGCTAAAGTTTTTTCCCGGATGAGCCGATCAACCCCCAGTTGAAATGTCATATGTGGAAAAAATATTAGTCCCTAAGGAACTGAGAGGCAAACCTTTGACTAGACTTTGCTTGCAGGTCCCTAGGAATTTCATAGAATAAGAACTGGAGGACCTTTTGCGCGCAACAACCTTTCTAGGCTTGAGTCAGTGGCTGGCAACAGTTGCTTTGATTTCAGGTCTCGGCGCGTGCTCAAGTCGTCCTGCAGAAACGGACCTTGGCTCCCTCGCTGTGGTAGATACTCCCTCGCAAGATGGCTCTTCCACGGACGAAGTTAATTTTTCTCCCGAAGATTTAGGTCAGGCTAGCAAAGCAGACTTAGAAAAAAAAGTTTTTGCTAAAGTGTCGACTTCCGGATCTTCGGGTACCGGAACTTGGAGCGGCCATTCTCGGGCCCTACGCTTGCCCGCCAGCCCCTTCCAAAAAAATAATTTTTGGATGAATGGGGTTTATTTTGTGCGGGGCGGCGAGACTTGGGACTCACTATCACAGCTCTTTTATGGTCGGAGCGATCGAGCAGAACTTTTAAAGTCTTGGAACCCCAACCTCAATTTAGCAGCAGGTGAGGCCCTCTTTTATAATTCGCCTTCTCGCCCTGATGACGCCACTCATCTCAAACTATTTGGTGAAGACTTCGAACTTCGTAGCCATAAAATTGTCGTTAAAAAGGGTGACACTCTTTCTGGCTTAGCTCGTGAGCACTTCGGCAATCTCAAAGCCTGGCAAGAGCTTGTGGCCATGAACTCACAAATTCAAAGTCCAGACCTTATCGAAATTGGCTGGGAGCTGAACATCTTGCCTAGCAAATTAGATACTCAATCCTTTCTCGATAAATTAATTGCAGAGGCAAAGGCCTCTAGTGGCGGCCAAGTTGCCGACTCTGGCGAAGTTGCCCATATTGACGAGGCTGTTGATGGTCAAAGTAACCAACATAAGGTTGTGGGCGCTGCGGCCGGCACAGTTGAAAGTATTGACGAAGAATTTGCAGAAGCTGAGAAGACCGCACCGGTTATTCAACTTAAGCAAAAGCCCTTAGATAAGGCCATCTCCTACTTAAGCGCTATCCCTGATAAGGCTATGATAGTAGCAGGCTTCTTCTTAATCGTAGGACTTTGCTATATGGCCCTTCGACGCAAAAAATCTAAAGCAGGGTCTAATGATTCTTTGAACCCCTTCTCAAACAAAGCTCCACACTAAGACAGCTGAAGAGTTTGCTTAATCAAATTTAGCGCCTCTACAAGCTTATCCATAAATCCATCTAAATTCTCTGAGTGTACCCAGTGACCAGCTTGGCTAACTTGGTAGATCTGGGTTGGCAGATTCCCTCGGCGACTCCGACCCTCTTCAATCATTGCTGCACTTTGAAAGTCAGACTTTTCTCCATAGATAATGCACATCAGACCCTTATAGTTTTCCCACTCCAACCACTGATCTTGGTGACGTAAATTGAGCAAAACTTGGCGTAGCTCAGGTGCATTAAAACGCCAGCCAAAACCTGGAGAGGAGGGGTCAGTAGAAGTTGCTCGGATGTTTGAAAATAGAAAGCGACTTAGGGCTGAGCCAGGCCCAAACTCAGAGTCAAAAAAGGAACGGGCGGCTTCCCGACTGGGGAAGGGCACTGGGCATTCATCAAAAACTTTTTTTAAAAACTGAAAACTTTCAATACGCATTGCTGGCGAACTGTCTTCCACAATAAGAGCTGGGATACGCTTAGGGAAGCGGCCTACGATGTCCAAAAGTGGACGGAGTCCAAACGAATGGCCAAGGGCAACAAACTCCGAATCAGGGACCTGTGCCAAAAGATCATCGGCGATAAGTCGAAGACTAAGGCCAGAGACTCCAGCAGGGAGGGGCCGGTAGGCATGGCCTAAAAGATCAACGGCACAAAAATCGAAGACCCCTTTAAATTCCGGAAGAGCCCGCAACCTTCCTAAAACAGGTCCCCAGTTAAGAGAAGAGCCCAAGAGCCCATGAACCAACACCACTTTCATAAGCTTTGAAGCGCCCACGCCTTAAAAATTTCTTGGTACTTTAGTTTATCTGATTCTTTGGATTCCGAACTAGGGGGCCACTCCATCAAAGCACTTTTGAAATCGATATTGAACTGACCGGTCAGTCGCTTTTTAAAGAGCTCTCCCAACAACTGATCCCACTTTATGGAAAGTCTAAGCTGGTGCTCAGCCGAGGCCCCATCAGGGGCGGGCTCGTTGCCAAAGTAAATGGACGTGGGTCCTTCGGGGATTTCTTTCCATTTTTTACTCAATGTTTGTGGATAAATCTTACAGCCTTGGCCAAAACTAAATTTAGCCACACAAAGGTTTTTCACTAAAGCGCGCACACTTTCCCAATCCAAGCGCAACTGAAGGTGCTCTTTTAATACTAGGGCCGGAAGAGGCGGTCCATCCCAGAATACATAGCGCCGAGCGGCGTGCTTAGAGAGAGTCAAACGAAGAAAGGCCTCTGAAGGCAGGCCTTCTCCTAAAAATAAAATATCAATGGGCCGCCCATTCCACTGCTGTAGCGTTTCCACAGCTTCGGCTAAAGTTCCCACAGACACTTCTTCCACCCGTGCTCCAAAGCCACTTTGAATTTGTTGGGGACGGGGCCTTTTAAAAGAATCGACAGATTGGCGAGTGGCATCCCAAATAAAATAAAGCTGCGGCAAGTTTTTATAGGGTGTCTGAGTTGGGGCGTTTTCAGATTTTTTTGGGCTGCAGGCTCCCAAAACCAAGGCGAAAACTAAAAATTTAAAAGGCGACAATTTTGCCCTCCTCCCAACTCTTTAATAGAGCCCTGAGACCAGTCGAGCCTTCGCGCGTTTAAAACCTCAGCATCGGCCTTTTGGTGACTTACCATTAGCAAGGGAAGGGGCCGCAACTCCAACTGCCGCGAGATAAAAAGCTGTAAATCCCTCTTTCGCTCCTCGTCTAAAGCAGAAAAGGCCTCATCTAAAAGCAACAATTCGGGTTCCAACATCAATGAGCGCAAGAGTGCCACCCGTTGCTTCTCACCCCCACTTAAACCCTGGACCTGGCGGTGCTCCAAGCCTTCCAAACCTCCACGCATCAAAAATTCCATGCCCCGCGCTTCCTTGAGTTCCCGCGACCACAGGGAAAATTTAGAATCGTACTTCAAGGCAAATGTGAGATTTCCTAAAACATCCAAGTGTGGGAAAAGAGCTCCTCCTTGAAAAGCAAAAGCGACCTTTCTTTTCTGAGGGGGGAACTGCGTGACGTCTTCTTCACCTCGAAAAATTTGTCCACTAAGTAATGGATGAAGGCCGCACAGCGCGCGCAGAAGAGTTGTTTTCCCACAGCCTGAAGGACCCCAAAGCAATATACGGTCGAGGGGCTCTAGCTTTCCACTCAAAACGACTCGCTCTTTACCTGGGACCAGAAATTCTACGGCATCAAAGCGCCAAGCACTCATTTTCTTTGTCTCCGTGTCGCACTACAAAAAACTCGCTCCACAGCATAAAAGCTAGCCGAGAATAACAAAAGGACCAACGCGAGAAGTGGCAAAAAGCTAAAGTCATAGCGCTGCATTTTCCGTTGGACCAAAGTGGCAAGCGTGGGGAGTTCCGGGCAAAATAACGTGATTAAAGCGATCTCACCTATTGAAAGCAGCAAGGAGAGAGCCACGGCTCGAAACAACAGATGCCAAGACTGTTTCCACAGAACATCCACTAATACACTTTTCTCACTTGCTCCTAAAAGCAAGGCGGCCTCAATTTCTTCGGTAGGCTGAGCAGAAAATTTCTCCTCAATCCACTGACAAAGCCAAGGCAACCGTAAAAATGCCAAAGTGAAGGCGGCGGCAAAAATCTTGGCATTCAAAGTATTCCAAGCTCCGGGATTCAGTCCGGCCCCCATCCAACAAGCCATGAGCAGCGTGGAGGAAAGACCCCAGAGCAAAAGGCCTGTGCGTCGAAAACGCTTTCCACCAAAAAAAGCTAGGGTAAAGAAAAAAACCGTAGCAAGTCCCGTGCTGCCCGCGAAAAAAAGGGTGCCACTCATTGCGGCCAGCAGATCCGGATCTTTCCAATTCTTCAAAGGTAGGGGTCCTAAGATTTGAAGCCCATAAATAAAAACTCCCAAAAGAATGAGGGTGGCCGCATAAAAAGGTAAGTGAAGGACTCGCCACGAACCTTCGACCTTAGGAAGAGCCAAGAGCTCTCCCACATCGGCCCCCTCTCGCTTCCAGTGTTCTTGGGCCCTTCGATACGCAAGCAGACTTAGCATCACCAGAAAAACTTGGGTTAAGATCAACAACAGCACGCGAGAGCTTTCCGGCTCGTTGACCAAAGAATAAAAAAGTAAAACTTCGGGAGTCGAAAACCGAGGAGAGGCCCCCAGAAGCAACACCGTAGAAAAAGCCCCCAAACACAAAAAGAAGACATAGAAAAACCAAGACACCAATTCGGCCGCAAAAACTCGTGGCCATAAGTTCAAACAAATGAGGGCCTTCGGCATACCAAAGAGAGCCGCGCTTTCGCATTGCTCTTGCCCTCCCGCCAACCACCAGCTCTGCATTTTTCTTTTTAAAGCAAAAGATACAAAAAGTAAGTTAAGGAGCACATGGGAAAAAACAATCGCCCAGAGTCCCTGCACCGGGATAAATTTTAAGTTTTGGCCCAGCTGAACAAAAACTAAGACCATCAAAAGACTCGGCATCGCAAAGCAAAAGTTCCCCAGGACCGCATAAGCCCGCAACAAACCTCGAATCCAATTTCCACCTGTCTTTTCTATTTTAAAAAAAAAGAGAGCCAAAAGAAAAGCCCCCACGCAAACAAGAGCGGCACTCAGAAAAGACTGGGCAAGCGCGACATAAGCACTGCGAAAAAGTAATTTAAAAAAAAGAGCGCTCAGGTCAGAGGGATGAAAGGCGATCCCCTGCCGCAAAAGTCCTAAGGCAAAAGGAAATAGAACCCCAACCCCTACAAAGCCCAAACCCAGCCCCTCCACCCAAGGAAGGTACAATCGGTTTTTTAAAGGCTCCACTCATCAATCCATTTTTGGAGATCTTTAAGAATCAAGTTTTGAGTGGGAAGACCTCGAACACCAGAGTTCATCTCTGAATAACAAGGGGGTGCTTTAATCTGAGCTTGTCCCGGAAACATCCAATTTTTAAGATAAAGACTCTGCTGAACTTGAGCCGAGCGAAGAAATTTGGAGAAGCGTTGGCGATCCCTGGGAGCCGCCTGGGACTTTTTTAACTCGGCCACCCATTCCTCATGCACCGGATAGCCTTCCTTCAGGGGGAGCGAAATATACGCCTCTTTCTCTGCAGAATTTTTGCCGGTGCAACGATGATAAGCCTCGCTTGTTTGAAAAGTCCAAATAGCCAAAGCCCCGCCCCTGGTGAAGGCTGAATAGGCCGAAGACCACGAAGGAAAAACTCGCTTCTGGAGTTTTTTGGCTTCACCGAGACTTAGAAGTGAGTTTTCAAAGATGGCCCGCAGCCACCCCACGCCCACCTGACTAAAACGAGGATCCTGTACAAAAAGCTCTCGCCCCAGAGACTGCGGTAAATCTTTCCAAGAATTCGGCAGGGGTCGGTCACCCCAAAGTTTTTTATTGAGCAAAATTACAAAGGGACTTTGATCAAATAAAAAGGAGGCTCCTAATAGTTTCTGTTCCTCGGCCGCGGCAAAATTTTGCCGCTCTAAGCCCAAAACGAAGTCAGCAGGGCGCGGGCTTTGCGAGCTCTTTTTTGCCCAAGCCAGAAGATTGATGTTTTCAGGGGCGGGCACAAAAAGAACTTTGCATTCGGCACATTCTTGGGAATAGGCGGCCTCTAAATATTCCCCCATGGACTCCCGACCCACAAAAGAGCTGTAAACCAAAACGCGCAGGGGCGCCGCCGAAAGGGTGGCTGCACTCAATAGGCTGAGGGCACTAAGGCCTCGGCATACTTTCATCATGGGTAGGGTTCTCTTTTTTTTGTTTTTTGTGGCGCGACCAAAGTTGGTAAAAAATTATAAGCGCTAAAACAATGGCGCCGCCCACCACGTAGAGCTGAGTTTTACCCAATTGCTTTTCCAATTGATGAAGATCATCAGCATAAAGCTCCTGGGCTTTGTGGCCCAGCCAAACAAAAACCGGCGCACTCAGGAGCGCTGCGGTTCCGTCCATAAAGAAAAATTTCCATGAAGAAAAATGTAGCGTGCCCGCGGTAAAAAAAATGGGAGTGCGAAGTCCCGGCAAAAACCGACCCACAAAAATAACTCCCGAGCCATATTTCTTAAAGAGGCCTTGGATACGATCGCGTTTTTCTGGCCTTACAAAAACATTCACCAAACGAAATCCAAAGAGCCGTCCACCGACAAATATCAGACCATCCCCGATCATGATCCCAAAATACATTAAAACGCAGGTCCCCAAGAGGTTCTTGCCATTTTCAGCACCTAAAAATCCCGCCGTAACTAATATAATGTCTTCGGGTATAGGGAGCCCAAAACCACAAAGTATCAAAACCCCGAAAAGACCCCACTGGGCCCATGCTGAATCGCCAAATATTGTTAAAAGTTGGTCAAACACTTCCAAGCTTATACACGATTCAGTCCTGTTTTACGTAGTCTGCTTTTTGTTAGAGAAGAGCGACTTCTTACCGGGCCTCAGCAGGCAATAAAGAACATAGATTCCCGTAAATAACCCCAGTGAATTGCCGCCCGTCCAAGGCTCCTCTTTTTCAATTGTTCCGCAACCCGATGAACGACGCGAGGCGGGCACCGAAGCACTCGCCTTTCGACCTTGATCAGGGATGGAGGGCTGAAGTCCTTGGCTCTGTTTTAAACGGGCCGACGCAAAGGCCAACTTGGCATTAATAACAGAGGAGGAACCAATCCGATTTAAGGCACTGCTTTTCTGCGCCGTCTCTAAAAGGAGTTGCTTGACCTCAAATGCGGTCAGCGAGGGATTGATCGCGCGCACTACAGCCGCGACTCCCGCAAGCACTGGGGCAGCCATCGAGGTTCCCCGCATTTTAATAAAAGCACTTTCGCCCGGCGAACCATAAAAAGCATTCATGCTGAGCACTCCCAATTCACCGTTGCTATCACGGTAGTCCCCCACTGAGGCCACGTCCACGCTTTGTCCGTAGTTAGAAAAGTCCGAAAGACTTAATTGGAAAAGAATATTCCCCCCTCCCTCGTTTTGATAGGAGGGGGTGACAGAGGCCACACTCATCATGCCGGGAATCTTAAACGAGGCCGGATAAACTGGGATGGAATCATTGTTATTAGCCACACCCCCTTCAGCATTGCCGGCCGCTACGGCAACAAAAACATTCTGCGAATAAAGGGAGGCCATGGCATCAAAGAGGGCTTGGGAATAAGCACTGGCTCCCACCGCTCCCCAGCTGGCATTCACCACCCGAGCCCCTCTCGAAGCGGCATAATCGAGAGCGGCCACTGCGCCTGCAGTGGAACCAAAGCCACTGTCGTCAATAAATTTAACCGGCATAATTTGCACAGCACGAGCTTCGGAATTTTGCGGGATGGCCTGATCGCGAATGCTTTTTACCAATCCGACCACATGGGTGCCATGATCACTGCCGTTCTCTGAAACGTCTCCGTTTTTCGTGTAGACATTGGCGCCGTAGATATCATTCGTGTAGCCGTTTCCATCATTGTCCACCCCCGGGTTAGCTGCAGACTCCTGATAATTGCGCGCCAGTCCGGACTGGATAAAGGGATGCTGAACATTAAGCCCTGTATCCACCACGGCCACAATGATCGGAGATGACCCACTGTAGGCCTCTTGATAGTTGGGCACATCGACTTCCAACCCCAAAACATCTTTTAACCAAGGAGATTGGTTCTGCGAAGAAGGCAAAGACGAGGGGGTCGAAAAAGGCCTCCATTGCACGTTTTTTTCGTAATGCTGAACCTCAGGATGGTTTTTAACAAAATTTAGTATTTCCGCTTCGGAATCGGACTCCAAAACCAGGGTTTGAGTGCGCTCAAATAGTTGAACTTTTTTTGCTCGGCGAAGCTCCCGCAAGGCCTCTTGCTGAAAGCGTTTAAGATGTAAAGAATCAGCGTCAAAATTTTGGATTTTTTCTGACTTTCGATCTCCTTTAAGCCGCACCAAATAAGTGGCCCCAAAAGAGCTCGATATACCAAGGCTAAACACTCCAAATAATAGAAAAAAACAGCCCCACCCATATCCCCGCAGCCCCATCGAAATACCCTCCCCGGCACTACTTTAGACGCACGAGTATATCGTTTAGGTTAAATTTTAGACATGAAAGGAAAGTTATCCACAAAAGCACGGCCACTTATCCACAGAATTGTGGATAAGTCCCGGGTTGATAGAAGTCTGGAGATTATCGCGACCCTAAGTTTTTAGATTGACAGAGCTTTTTTCTAAACTTCTAAGAAAGGCATGTCAAAGCCTCCAAAAAATATTCGCCCGTTAAATGCGGCGCCGAATCAGAAGCCTCAAGCCGCCTCGCACATGCTCTGGTTTTTTGTCATTCCCTGTTTAGTCTTTTTGTTTTGGGCGTCTTTTCGCCTGGTAAATGAAGCCTTCAAAGCTAAGCCCGAGCGAGATGTTTTCTCTCGACTCGATGATATTCAGAAAGCCAAAAGCCCGGGCGATCGATGGAAAGCCGCCTACAACGTATCGCAAGAACTTCAAAAGTTGATCCGGGAAAAAAAACTTGAAAGCATGAACCCCCTTAAAAAAGAGGAGCTCTACACGAAGCTGGATAGTTTTTTGCAATTGCACAAGGAAGATGCCCGACTCAAGCGCTATCTGCTCCTCACCTTAGGTCAAATGGGAGAGCAGCGCGCCCTTCCCTCTCTGGAATCGGGCCTCGATGACCAAGACCCCGAGATTCGATTTTTCTCCGCCTGGGGCTACCTGGAAATTTTAGGGCGCCACCCGAAAGAAATCACTGCTGAGCGAAGCGCTCGTGTGGCGAAATGGCTTAGCGACAAAGACCCCAGCCTGCAAAGCATCGCGACAAGTTTTTTAGTTCAACACCCCGAAGGAATGCCCTACCGTAAAGATATTTACCCCTTGTTGAATAGCAAGGAACGCCAGTTGCGTTGGAATACTGCCGTGGCTTTAGGCTCGGTTAAAGACCTTGCCGCAAAACCCGTACTCATGGAAATTTTTAATTTAAAAAATTTGCGAGATTGGTCACCTTCGTCCACTAAAGACCTAGAAGAAGTGTTGGCCGCCGCGGCTGGGGCTGCAAAAAAACTGGAAGATCCCGACGTGCTGAATAAGGCTCGAGAACTCCGAGCTTCCGCGAATGTTCAAAGCCCGGAAGGGCGCAGCATTTCTAAAGCTTTGGCGGGGATTTAAATTTTAACTGTGCGCCGGGAAGTGGACCAAGGAAGCCTCATTAATTCACCTGCCTTGA